>JAGHVF010000043.1 GCA_018064425.1 Candidatus Colinaster equi
AAATCCGATTAATTCCATTAGCTAGCTGCACTTCGTGCAGTTTGAAGCGGAACGGCATGCAGTTCTACTGGAATCAGCATGCCGTTTTTCCGGAATTTGCACAAGGGAGCAAATTATGAGAAAGAAAGTATCAGCGCTTTTATCAACTGCTATTTTGTTCGTAACACTTATGCCGATGACTGTATCGGCAGGTGGAAGTCCCGTAAGAATCGTTGAAACAGGGACATCATACGCGAACGTGCAGGTTGCTGTTGATAACGCGGAGAACGGACAGACAATTCAGTTATATACTACATGTACCGAGGATGTTACCATTCCGGATGGCAAGACAGTTGCGATCAATCTGAACGGAAACGTTCTCAAAGGTACAGGTGATAATAGTGTAATCACCATTGGAAGTGGCGCAACGCTGACGCTGGATGACACCTCTACGGAAAAGACCGGAAAGGTTACCGGTGGTAGCGCGAATACAGGTGGCGGTGTGTATTGCGCAGGCACTTTCATCATGAGTGGTGGAACGATTACCGGCAACGCAGCGACGACCTACGGAGGTGGCGTGTATGTGCTCGACGGAAGCATATTCACGATGGGCGGTGGCACGATCAGTGATAATTCAGCTAGTACCAGTGGCGGCGGCGTGTACGGTGCTTCCTCCAGCACCCTTAATGTAAAAGGTGGAACCATAAGCAAAAACAGTGCAAAATCCGGCGGCGGTCTGTACACATACGACGGTTCAATCAATATCACCGGCGGCACGATTTGTAGCAACAATGCAACGAACGGTGGCGGTGTATATGACAATGGCACATTTACAATGTCCGGCGGCACGATAACCCAAAACAGTGCTGTATCAGGCGGTGGTGTGCTGATTAACGCCATAAGCACCTTTAAAATGCAAGACGGCATCATCAGCGAAAACAGCGCAAGCCAGAGCGGCGGCGGGGTGCTTGTAAACGATTTGGGCATTTTTGAAATGAACGGCGGTAGCATTGAGACGAACCGTGTAACAGAAAATCAATCCGGTCGTCTTGGCGGCGGTGTCTATAACGACGGTGATTTTACGATGACTGCCGGCAAGATCTGCAACAATTCTTCCCGGGGAGCAGGTGGAATTTTCAACAAGTCCAAATCAATGATGAAACTACTTGCCGCAGAAGGCAAAACCATCGAAATCACTGGCAACGAAGCAGCGAGATGGGAAGGCGGCATTGCCAACTGGGGTGAGATGCACCTTTCCGGCAAGGTCATCATCAAGGATAATACATGCAAAGAAAGCGCTTATCCGATCAACCTGGCGACCAACAACGCAATCATTATTGACGGCGCGCTCGCGGGTTCGGAAATCTACATCACCCATGCGAACAGTTCCTCCGATAGTCAGGATATCGGCCTTCTGACGAGTGGTTATTCATCAAAGAGTGGCGGTACAGATCTGAATGATTTTTTCAACTATGATGGTCCTGTCAGCTTCGCAATGATACTCAACAACAGTAAAGAGTTGGAAGTTATGAATGTCTACGCCATTATCAATGGCTCGACGGCAGTCAACAAGGAGAAAAATCACGGCTATCTCACCCTTGATAAGGAATTAGCTGTTGCAGGCGGAACCGTTACCGTTACGGTCGAGCCGAACAGTGGCTATCGTCTCAAGAGCCTGACTGTCAAACAGCCAGACAAGGCGGAACCGGATGGCTCGTCCATCACACCGATACAGAACCCGCAAGACAAGACGAAGTATACCTTTACGATGCCTGCCTATGCGGTCGCAGTTACGGCAGTATTTGAGGAAATCCCGCATATCCATGATCTTGTAAAAGTAGACGGTCAAGCGGCAACCGAAACAACAGCTGGTTGGGAGAGTTATTACAAGTGTGCTTGTGGTGCTTTGTTTGAAGATGCAGACGAAACTACTCCGATCACGGATCTGGAAGCATGGAAAGCAGAAGGTGGCAACGGCTATATTCCTCCCATACCAAAATATACTGTTACCGTAACGAACGACGGCAACGGTTCTGCCACTGCTGATACTACAAGCGGCATTGCTGGAACGGTTATCAAGCTGACTGCTACCCCTGCTGATGGTTATGAATTCGATTGTTGGAAAGTGGTTAGCGGTGGCGCGACTGTAACAAATAGTCAGTTTACCATCGGTACAGCTAACGTCGAGATCCGGGCTTGCTTCAAAGCAATCGTTCCACCAGAACCTATTCCACCGACACCGGTTCTTTCCGGAATCATCATCTCAGAGGCACCGGACAAATTAACTTATACCGAAGGTGAAACCTTTGACGCTACGGGATTGATTGTTACAGCGATCTATAACGATGGTAGCCGAAAGTCCGTAAAAGACTATACATTCACACCTTCAGGAGTTCTTTCCGTAACGGATACCGCCATAGTAATCAGCTATGTCGAGAACGGAGAAACAAAGACCGCAAGTCTTGATATTAAAGTGAATCCCAAAGAACCTGTTGATTACAAAATAATCACTGGTGCAAATCAGGCTATCTATACGACAGCGAATTCAGCAACCTTTGCCTCAAATGCTGATTACAGTAAGTTTCGCTTTGTAGAATTTGATGGTAAGAGATTACCTAGAAAGTACTATGTTGCCAAATCTGGATCAACAATCGTTACGCTTAACCGCGATTTCATCCGAACATTGAGTATTGGAAACCATACTTTGACGATTGTCTCTACAGACGGAAAAGCTTCAACGACATTTAAAGTTGTCAGTCCTATACCTGCAACCGGTGAGCACATTCGCACAACGACACTCGTAGCAATACTCATGCTGGGTAGCGGAGGCTTGATCATACTTGATCAAGCAAACAAACGAAAGAAGAATCATACAGCCAACCAATAACGCAAAGGGCATCTTCCGATAACGGTCGATGCCCTTTTTACTATTCTAAACCTCATTACACTGAGATATTACAAATCCCCCTGGCTATTCATCCATATTACGATTTCCTTCATTATCCCCAGCGGTAAACACTCTTTGGTTTCTGCATATTTAGCTCGATATCATTCCGATAATTCTGTCTATCGAGAATCGGAAAATTTCAATTTTATAATCTTAAGTATGTAATATTATTTCATTATTCCACCATGAAAATAGCACTCATACACCTTCTCGTTCTCACAATATATCTCCTCGTAGCCTTGGAACCACGTGAAGTCTCCTGCCACATTACATCTATAGGTATATTGTCCTGATTGATAATACTCCGGTCCCCTATATGGCATATTTATATCAGCCATACGTAATGCTTCTTTTAAAAAATCACCACTGAATCTTTGACTCAATGCACGTCCTACATAGTTCATTGCATACTGAGATTTTCCATCATACCAAACTGCTTCCTCACCAGCAAACTGCTCTCCACCAACATAAGTGTCATGATATGTATATAAACCATTGCTATATGTAAAATCGTGTGAATCCAGCCTGGTCGATTCTGTTTCATTCATGTATGCTGCATAAGTATTTACATTTGCTTCCAAACGAAATTCGATGAGTTTTGCGATGTCTGGTTCTACATTTTCTACACAGGAAACAATGCATGCCTGGTCTTTCACCAAATAATCAACAGTAACATTAAACAGATTGCTAATTTGAATAAGATTATTGATATCTGGATACACTTGTCCAGATTCACATTTTGCAACGGCCTGCCTTGACACTTCTAATTCTTCTGCAAGTTCCTCCTGCGTTAATCCTTTGCTTTTACGAATCAATTGTAGTTTTTCTGAAAAAATCATTTCTTATCACCTCCACAATCATCGTACTTCATCCATTCAAAATAAGACATAAACCATTAATTGCTTTTTTGCTACTTATGTTATACATGACAGATAAATAGGATTTTCGTACTCATACTTTTATTCTCACAATCTCACAAGTGATTATAATCTTATCTTTTAAGGCTATTAGCATCTAGCAGAAAATCGATCATATTGATTCGTAATATTCCTTCTTCATCCGCCCAGCTCTTTCCATAACTTTTGGAAATTACAATCTTTTTAAATGAATCTTTCACTGCTCTCAAAGACTTTAATTCTGCTTCCTGTTTTTCTGGATCATCCATACTTAAAGCTGACTGTATATAGTATTTTTCAGTCCCTTTTCTAGCTATGAAATCAACTTCTAATAATTTCTTTTCACGCTTTCCTTCCTCATTTTTTTCTACAACTTCAACGACACCTACATCGACTGAATACCCTCTATATAGAAGTTCGTTATATAGTATGTTTTCTAAAATATGAGTTTCTTCTTGCTGCCTCAATCCTAAACGAACATTTCTAAGACCAACGTCTGTACAATAATATTTCGATGGATAATCAAAGTATCTTTTACCCTTTACGTCGTATCTTTCAGCCTTTGAGAATAAAAAACTATCCTGGAGATATTCCAAATATGCGCTAATAGTCTCAGAATCTACGCTTTTTCTTTTAGCAGATGACACTGTTCGTGCTATTTTACTTGCATTGGTAAGAGAACCTATCGAAGAACATATGCTACTCGTAAGCTTTCTCAAAACCTCCGGCAATAGAATTGTGTAGCGTTCCTCAATATCCTTGAAATATATCTCTTCAAACAAAGATTCTAAATACTCATACTTGTCCTGATCTGAATTAAGTTGCAAAAGATACGGCATTCCTCCATACATTACATACTCATTGTATGCATCCACTTTATCCAATCCAGATGCAACATAAAATTCTGAGAACGATAATGGATAAACGTGAATAACATCGCCTCTTCCTCTAAACTCCGTCATGACATCTTTTGATAGGAGTTTTGAATTACTACCAGTCACATATACATCTATGTTTTTGAGTTTCAAAAGACCATTTAGTACACTATATAACCTTATCGGTTTATCTTTGTCACGGATTTCTTCTTTGCTAATAGCGAACTGGATTTCATCTAGAAATACATAGTATTTCTTCTCCTTATCTGCACACTTTTCCCTCACATATTTTGATATTTCTGAAGGATCCCTATATATCTCGTTTATGTCATCATCTAATGCTATGGCAATAATCTCAGACTCTGATACTCCCGAATTCAAAAGATATTCTTTATAAATTTCAAAGAGAAGTGTACTTTTCCCACTTCTTCTTATACCTGTGATAATCTTTATCCTTCCATTCCACTTCTTATCAATAAGCTTTTCTAGATATATCGGCCTTGCTATCATATCATCCCTCCGAAACTTGAGTGAGTTTACACCTTAATTCCGATTTTATTATATCGTTGCATCTATCGGAATTCAATCGCATTTGCACCCTACTTCCGATTGCAAGTTCCATCGTAATCGAATTCTTTCACAGGCTGTGAATATTTTCGATTAAGCCAATCATTGTACTATCGAGCAGGTGGGAATTTAATCTCTCTCGCACACCACCGTACGTGCCGTTCGGCCTACGGCGGTTCAATAAAATTTCAAACTAGTCAAAAACACTATCGTTAGATTGATATTATTACTACTGCTTTTGTAGCACTAAAAATCAGAATTTACTCACTCTCATACGTCTCAAGCTGACCACTGAGCATCGTATAAAAGCCAAACCTTTCATAAAATGATTTTAAGCTTTCATCAAATATAACCGAAATCATGTAGATATGGCTTTCTTTAAGATATTCAATCATCTTATTCATCAATTCAGAGCCTATACCCTTTCCCTGATATCCCGGCTTTACCATAAGATCCTGAATATATGCATCCGTAACCCCATTAGAAATACAATCTACATATCCTATCAGTTCATTATCTTCAAATGCAGCAATATGATAGTAAGATGTCATCTTTGGATTAGAAAGTTCTTTTTCCATTCTATTCCAACCTACAGATTCTCTAAGCGAAGATAGCTGCTCTGCAGATACTTGCTCATTTATTTCGAATGTCATTTATACGACCTCCTTGGGAAAATAAAATAAGAATCTAGCAATTCACTAGATTAACAATTTTATTGTGTTAAGCAATATACAACAATTGCCTGTTGAACTTCTAATAAAGCCTTTTTGAATTCATATCCAACAAAGTATTCTGAATCAATAACATCCGCTGAAACTTCTTCTCCACGATAAAATGGCGGACAAGGATTTAATAGTGCTCCTTTATTGGCTTTATCCATTATTGCTTTAGTTACTTGACACTTATTAAATGCTGCAAGTGCATTAGAAGGCAACGAATCTGTACAAACAATATCTTTTCCTACTACTGCTTCATCAATATCTTCATATGTATTTATGCCCTCTATCTCGTAGCCTTTTCCACAACACTGTTCCAGTCTAAATCCAAAGACATCTGATGCCTCTTTCCAAGCATTACCAATATTTCCATTCATTCCACAGAACAGAAAACTATCAGTCTTGAAATCTGGTCGAATTTTTGATAAAGAATATAAATCAGTCAATATTTCACAAGGGTGATTAATATCTGTCATCGCATTAATTACCGGAACTTTTGCATACTTAGAAATTGTTTCTAAGACTGCTATATTTTTATGTCTAACAATAACTAAATCAGCCCAATTATTAAGATATCCTATTACATCTTGTAATTCTTCTTTTTTATCTAATGTTTCTGTCGGAAACAATATCGTTTGTCCACCTAACAAATGAATTCCTTTTTCAAAAGACACTCTTGTTCTAATGCTATTATTAGGAAAAAACATTACAACTGTTTTTCCTTCAAGAATACCTTTGTATTTATCTATTTCATCGGCTATAGAAAATATTTCTCGTATTTCATCAACCGAATAATCAGTAAGCCTAATCAAGTCTTTCATATACAAAATCTCCATTAACAATTTTTCCTTGATATATTGCTGTTTTCATAACATATATTCCTTTGCGCCTTAAATAAGATTTACGATAGCCCGTATTCTCAAAATTTTCTCCATCAAGCAAAAAACACCTTAAAAACAACGAATCCATCTTTGCATTCCACAGTAATTTTTGCATCATTTGCATCTGCTATAGATTTTGCAATAGCAAGTCCCAATCCATAATGCCCTGAGAATTCATGCGAACTGTCTGCTCTATAAAATCTCTCAAATAGTTTATTTCTCTCATTTATAGGTATTTCTTCGCCAGGGTTTGATACGCTAAAAACTATTTTACCCTTGGTTTCATATAACTTCACAAAGATTCTATTCAAATCTCCCTTTACGGATGTTGTATGCGAAATAGCATTATCTACCAAGATCGTCACTAGCTGGCTTATCCCCTTTTCGTCAACATTTGCAGTGATTTCATCTTCTATTTCGGATTCTATTAAAATATTCTTTTCAAAAGCAGCTGACTCCATTGAGACAACTGTACCATTTACAAGGTAAGATATATCTGTAGAAGTCTTTTGCACTGTCCTGTTTTCATTTCTGGCAAGTTCAAGTAATTCTGTGACCAATTCCCTCATACGTTCATTTTCATACGAAATATTATCAAGCCACTTATTTTCTCCTATCTCTCTCTTAAGAATATCAATATTGGCAGCCATGGCAGCTATAGGTGTCTTTAATTCATGGCTTGCATCAGCAGTAAATTGCTTTTGCTTAAGGTAACTTTCCTCCATAGGTGCAACAATACGACCTGCAATTCTTATAGAAATGAATGTAATAATGGCAAGCGCAATAGCTCCAAACAATAAAGTGTACAGTAACACACGCATAAAGCTATCTGTTAAAACTATATTGTCCATAAAACATACTAGTATATCACCATCTTTTTCACCGACAATATACAAAAATTCACTTGTTCTACCTCTGGTTTTTGAAGCAAACTTCCTAGCATATTCAATAAGCTCTTCGTTTGAAAACAGAGCATCTGCACCATTCTCAAGCACCTCAGCCCTTCCGTCAGCAGCTATCTTAACAGTATAAAAAGTATTTAATTTTAAATGTCTCTGAATCTTCTTTTCCCCAGTCATATTGGGCCCAAATGGCACTGGTCTGCCCTCTTTATGACCTGGATCTTTCGGCCCTTTTGTCTGATTTCTATTAGGATTAGACTCATCAGCCAACATCACCAGATGTGTTTCGAGCACTTCATAATTCTGACCAATAGTAGAATAATAGCTTGATACAAACACTAGTGTTAAAGTTCCAGTTAAAACCGTAGTAAGGATTGCAAGAATTGTAATTACAATTTTTCGTTTTGCCTTTTTAAACATTCTCGTACCTCATCTCATATCCAACACCACGTACAGCTTTAATTTCTGTCTTTGACTCTAAAAATTTAAGTTTTTTTCTTACAAAAGTCATGTACACCTCGACATTATTATATTCCGCCTCGCTTTCATAACCCCATATCTTAAGTGCAAGCTGCTCTCTGGTCATTATATGCCCTTTATTTGCAATTAGGATTTCCATAGTTCTGAATTCCTTATCCGAAAGACGCACCTCTGCACCTGTTTCTTTATTCCGAAGATTCATTGTACCAGTCTCAAGAATAATATCGCCAAAAAGTAGTTTCCCTTCATCAACGTTGTACTGTCTCCTAGAAAGGGCTCTCAGCCTAGCAAGAAGCTCCTTGGTCACAAAAGGCTTTGTCAAGTAGTCATCTGCACCACAGTCAAGCCCATTAACCTTATCGTCTACATCACTTTTGGCTGTCAGCATTAAAATTGGTGTTTTTACGCCTTTTTGTCTGGCTTCCCTGGCAATTTCGAATCCATTTTTATGTGGAAGCATGACATCAAGTATGACAATATCATATTCGTCACTAGCCAAGGCATCAGCTCCATCCTGACCATCAACGAACCAGTCCACCTCATAATTCTCCTGCCTTAATAACTCTTGCAATGCCTGTCCCATTCTTTTTTCATCTTCTACAAGAAGAAGTTTCATCTACCCATATCTCCTATTTATTTCCCAAAACTTCTCGACTATTCTTATATTTATAATGCATCTTTTGTCCTTACTCGTCCACATACAATATTTAAATTTCCATTTCTTATTCTAAGTTCATCAAGAAATGCTTTTGGTACTAAATCATGTTTGAGAGTTATTGTATATCTGATTTCATATAAGGTTCCAAGGTTGGTAGTTTTTACGCTTTCTAATTCCACCGATTTTGTAAACTTTTCAAAGATATCGTCAAAAATCCCTTCGTAATCTAAATCCTCAGGTATAGTAATTCTTAAATCTCTTACACATTCTTCTGTTCCAAAATCTACCACACACAAAACAAGCTGAAATAATGCCATTATTACAAAGAAAATAACTGCAATAACAATATATCCCATACCGGTTGCCAATCCAAGTGCCATTGTCATAAATATAGCTGTTATCTCTTTTGCTGTTCCTGGAGCGGAACGAAATCTTACTAGGCTGAATGCTCCGGCTACTGCTACTCCTGCACCTATGTTTCCATTTACCAGCATAATAACAAGCTGAATAATTGCAGGCAGCATCGCGATTGTAATTAAAAAGCTTTGAGTTGTTTGGTTTTTGTATTTGAACAATAATGCACTAAGCACTCCTAAAATAATTGATACTACTGTACAGATTAAAAATGTTTCTAAAGTTAATGATGTCTGTATAATTGAATTAAACACTCTAACGACTGTTTACATCCAGCCAGATACTTCTCAGCTGTTTTGGCTTCCATCGTAATTCTTCTTTTATACACTATGCCATCATATTTCTTCTTAAGTTCTATAAAAATCTCATCATCTGATTTAGGAACACCATAACTTCTTACTCTGAGTTTTTCCTTATAAACGGGCTTTTCGATTGATTTTCTGATCAGGTCCCAACTATCTGTATCGTAATAAATGTTGCAATTTGTTGTCTGACCATATATATCCGGCTTAGTATATTCTCTCATACCCTCTAGAAAATCCTCATATTGCTTATATGAAAGCATATATTTTTTTTCGTAGCGCTTAAAACAAACCTGAATGGCTTTCTTTTTTTTCATGAAATATCCTTTCCAAACTATAACGCCAGTTTATATGTCCTTGTTATTTCCGAGACCCTTGCCTTCTTCTTGTCCGTTTATCTCATCTTTTGGTCTTCTCATGCCATCCTTATGTTCTCTCATACCAGTGTTTGGCTCCTCCATTCCATCAAATGGCTTCTTCATATCGCCTTCTTTTCCATCCATACCATCTTTCTGCATTTTCATGCCTTCACGGCCACCCATCATCTGATTTGGCAGAGTTGTAATTTCTTCTCCATTTGAAATGACAGTTCCACCATTGATTATTCCTTCGCCGTCGTAATCAAAAGTTGAACCACCAGTTACATTTATGGTTCCTCCATTAATAATGATATCTCCATTTGCATCAACCCCATCTGTGTCCCCGGCTCCCATAACAATAGTGATATTTCCTCCGTTTATTTCAACCTTTGGACTATAAAGTGATGATTTTTTTGCAGCATTAATACCATCGTCAGAAGCTTCTATAGATATTTTTCCATCATTTATTGTTACTACTGTTGATTCCAATCCTTCAGCTGCTGTTATATCATAAGTTCCTCCATCAATTACTAATGTTGTAGTTCCATGTATACCATCGTCCTTAGCCTTAATAATAAAAGAACCTCCTGATATATATATTTCACCGAGACTGTCATCATCACTCTTCTCAGCATGAATACCATCATTGTCTGTTATGATGGTAAATGTTCCATCAGCTATTGCCACACTGTCATTTGCTCGTATTGCTGTATCAGAAGACATAATCTCGTATGTTCCATCTGTAATAGTTACTTCATCTTTTCCTGTAATGCCCTTTCCTGCAGGAGAAGATATGTTAAGTTTTCCAGTTCCATTTAATGTAATATCATCTTTGGAATAGATAACTGCATCAACATTGTTATCATCAATCTGAGTAAATGAGCCACCATTTGTAAGTGTACTGGTTGTTCCTTCCTTTAACGTTACAAAAACCTTATCTGCCTGAACTACATATATTGGAGCAAATGTTTTTGATGTAATTGATACACCATCAAGCACAAGTTGAACTTTATCTTCTTTACTAGTATTTACAATAATATTTCCGTCACTAAGCGTTCCCGAAATGATATATGTCCCTTCTTTTGTTATTGTTACAGTAGACCCTTCAACCGTAACTCCATCCGAGTTTGCTGATATACTTTGTTCATCAAATGTAATCTCTACAGCATTATGGGAATCGATTTCCCCAGAAATGTCTCTATCCGAGAAATAGTCGTCATATGTTTTTTCAGCATTATCCTCACTCCTTTTTTCATCCGTAGTACTGTCTGCCATTAAACCATTTGCCACTAAAGAAGATTCATCAAAAGCTGAAAAACTTTCTATTGCATTTAGAGTTGCACACCCTGAAAGAAGTGCTCCCCCTATAATTGCTATTGGCAAGATTCTTATAAATTTATTTTTCATAAATCATTCAATCCTTTCTTTTTTACATCTATGCGTGCTCATTCATCTTGACTGCATTATATAATTCGAAAATTGAATGAATATTGAAAATTCACCTGGTTTTAACAAATAAAAAACACTGACTCAAAATCATTTCAAAGTCAGTGTTTCATAACCGAACTAAACGGGAAATTAAACGAGTTAGAAATGAGTGATTTTTCACACCTGAAAGACAGCAAAAATGCCGTAAAACGGGCGTTTTACGGCATTTATCTTTGCTATTAATTTCTAGCAGGGGATGAGAGAATCGAACTCCCACCAAAGGTTTTGGAGACCTCAAATAACATCCCTTGCAGCCCGCTATTTATGGGCATCTTGAGCCAATCGTTACACTTTTTCACCACTTCTGTCACCACTTCTCAAAAATGGCAAACACCTTAATAAACATTATGATAATATGTCTGCTATTACAATTTACTTATTAGCAATATACTCCATATCTTTATCCTTATCAATCCTCTTAAGATATCTCCATACTCGTTCCACATCAGATTTCGATAAGCGATTACAATCACAGTTTTTAATAAATGCATTGCAATTACTAACATCCAATTCTAGATCCTTGGAGACTCTATATGTAGAAATCCTGCTATTATTTAATAGAATATGGATTTGTTTATACATTAATCTTTTCGTATCATCTTCCCTAGACTTCTTAGTTGATGCATATATATACGATTTATATAACTTTCGATAATTTCCAGGCAATTCACTATATGAATCTCCGTATTCCTTTATCATTGAGCATTCAGACATCAAATCTTTATTCTTACTCATAATACTGTATGAAGCATTTGTCATTACTGCATATAAGGCTAACGGCTCAAGTATTCTTGGATTGTCTGGAAGTACTTTTAAAGTCTTACTTACACTACAGGTATTTAATCCTGACAATTCGCATATATATTTTTCTAGAAATCCTTCATATGTTAATCTTCTCATAGTCTATGTTTATTTTTATATTCTTTGTAATTGTAGTCAAAATTCTCCATACCAGATATTTTACTGTTTCTGAGCAAATTAGCCAAAGATTCCAATCGTTCCCAATCAATATCTTTTATTACACTTTCTGAATCTATATCAACAATATCTTGTTTACCCCTGGTTGTGCACAGTTTCGCTATAACCAAATCTTCCAAAGATAGTGTAAAAAATTTAACCTTTTCAGTTGGTATATCTATAAGACATGCTCTTTCTTCATATCCTGATGGAAAAGAATCAAAGTAGGCTACTACATCCATATTCATATCATGCTTACTAAAAAGAGATGATATTTCTTTAGGATATCTTTCCAAAATATCAATATCATGAGTGGATCTTATGGTATATCCCATAATAGCTAATGCCGAGCCACCCACTATATAGCACTTGAATGTTGTATCATCCACAAATGTTAATTGAGCATCTAAATCTAAATCTATTAGTCTTTGAATCAGTTCATCTTTTTTCATTTCTCATTTTCGCCTTTCATTACCAATAGTGTATGGTATTGGTAATGAAAAGTCAATATTTGCATAATGTCAAGTATACAAAAGAACTCCACACATTGTGTAGAGTTCTAAATCATTACTTATGTCATTTATATTTCAAACTCTTTTCCAGCATACCTGTCGAGCCAAGCCTTGAATTTTTCAGGCGTAACAAAGTACGTATGACCAAGTTTGGTTGCTGGAAATCCGCTTGACTGCATCAATTCGTACGCTCTGTTTCTACCAATCTTGAGTATTCTCATTATATCCTTAACATTATATACTTCATCCATTTTATTTTTCCTCCAATCTATTTAAGTAGCTCTCAGTGTCCTTTTTACTCATTTTGAACACGAAACCTCTGCCTTTTTTACCATTTATTTTGACAGTACTCATTTCTCTCCATTCCGGATACTGCCTAACTACATCGTTTGGGTCATTTCAACAAAATATGGTTTTGTCACCACTTCTGTCACCACTTCTCATGATTTGTCACCACTTTTTTTAACATTTATTAAGTTTTATAGGTAGTAAACGGGAATACATTTAGATGTGTTAAAGTACGAAAAAGCCGTAAAATCAACGATTTTACGGCTTTCTCATTTAGCAGGGGATGAGAGAATCGAACTCCCACCAAAGGTTTTGGAGACCCCTATCATACCATTTGACCAATCCCCTATCATATTGGCACGTCGCCAACGAAGAAAATTATATCAGAATAGGATAACTATGGCAAGCACTTTTTCAACTTTTACCAAAGATTTTTACTTCCGTTATTTCACCAACACAACTACATTACCACAACACAGTCCTATTACCGTAATCACTTCATCAACAATCGCACTTATTACACTTGAATCCATTAACCTCTTCTCACACAAAAAAGCACCCAATTGCTAGGATGCTCTTACATACCTATCCCTCCCATTCAATTCCTTATTATATTAAAAGTATATAAGCGGAGTAGAAATCTCGTTACAAGCCTGTGTCAATTCTTTCATTCCGGCTTTCTATTCCTTGCCTCTCAGGTGCAATCACACATAATCCATAGCATCCTGCAGGCTCTTTATTCCGATAAGTTCTATTCCCTTTATATCTTTTATGGCCTCGTAGTTGGAATATGGCAATATACATCTCTTAAAGCCGAGCTTCTTGGCTTCGTTAACTCGACTGTCGGCTGCATTTACCGCCCTGACTTCGCCGCTTAGTCCGACTTCACCAAAAGCGACCGTATTTACCTCTATCTCTTTATTACGGAAACTACTTATCAATGCGAGCACAATACCCAGATCAACTGCGGGCTCTGTGACTTTCAAACCTCCCGTTATATTTACATAAGCATCATAATCTGATATCTTGAGTCCAAGTCTCTTCTCAAGCACAGCAATCAAGAGATTAAGTCTGCCAGTGTCGCTGCCCGTACTTTGACGTCTTGGAAATCCGAAATTGCTATGGCTGACCAATGCCTGAATTTCAAGTAAAATTGGTCTGGTACCTTCCATTGCACAACTTACAACAGAACCCGATGCAGAAGTCGGTCGTCCGGCCAACATATATTCAGACGGATTCGGTACTTCAACAAGTCCTTCACTTTTCATCTCGAATACACCTATTTCATTGGTGGAACCGAAACGATTCTTTACACCACGCAATACTCTATATGACGCATGTCTGTCTCCTTCAAAATATAACACGGTATCTACCATATGCTCTAACACACGTGGTCCCGCCACCGTGCCTTCCTTAGTCACATGACCTACAATAAATGTGGAGACATTATTCTCTTTAGCCATGCGCATCAACATGCCTGTCGCTTCTCTTACCTGTGACACACTTCCCGGTGTTGAATCTATAATCTCACTGTACATAGTCTGAATCGAATCAATAATCACAACCTCCGGCTTACTACGTTTAACCGTCTGAACAATTGATTCAAGATTAGTTTCGCACAACAATTTGATATGCTCATTCATATCTCCGATTCTCATTGCACGCAATTTTATCTGCTTAAGGCTTTCCTCTCCTGAAATATACAGCACTTCCAAGCCTGCATCCGACAAGTACTTACACACCTGCAATAACAATGTTGACTTTCCGATTCCCGGATCACCGCCCACTAACGTAAGTGAACCGCGCACAATTCCACCACCTAAAACACGATCAAGCTCCGGCATCCCGATTATCATACGTTCCTCATTGTCCAAAGATATCTCACTAAGCGTAACCGGCTTGCCTTCACTTTCACCAAGTGCATACTGCTTTGTTCCGGTTTTTGCGACAATTTTCCTGTCAGCTTTTTCCTCTACAAATGTATTCCATTGTTTGCAGGCAGGACATTGTCCCATCCATTTTGATGATTCATATCCGCATTCATTGCAAAAGTATACAAAACCGGTTTTTCCTTTAGCCATTTTTCCTCCAAAATATAATGAGGACTCACAATAGAGTCCTCATCATCATACTACTATTAAGCTAGCCTTATGCCTTCTTGATTACTACATCAACAAGACCGCTTCCGAGTTCAACGTTGAAACTAAGCTTACCGCCCATATTTGTCTTCATCTTACCTGTATTGGTACCGCCGACTATCACTTCATAGTCTGCGTCTTCTTCCAATCCCACAGTAACCTGGGCATCCTCACTTCCTTCAACCTTGAATGTAACTCCTGACTCGTTCTCAACAAAATTATGTACGCTTGTTCCCGGTACTGATTCATATGCAAACATACCGTTCTTCTCAAGCTTCGTCATCGGAACATATGTCTTCACCTTCAACAGATCACCATTATACTTGAAATCCTCAAGTTTAGCTTTCTCTGAAAGGGTATGATTGCCGAAGCTCAAAGTGCCATCAGCCTCAACGCGTATCAACTGTTCTACTGCCATTTTCGGTCCCTCCGAGTTATTTAACAAGTTCATTAATAGTATATCTTATTATTTGACAATTTGCCACCAAAAAGATACATGTTTCACTATTTCTTTTTGAATACCGCTTTACCATCCTTAAACGACACGCTAACAGTATCGCCCGGTACAATTTTCTTGTCCAGTATTTCCATTGCCAATGCATCCTCAATCTCCGTCTGGATGGCACGTTTAAGAGGTCTTGCACCCATTTTCAGATTGGAGAATTTGTCAACAATATATGTTTTTGCCGCCGGTGTCAAAGTCAGTTTGATATCCATCTGTTTACTGCATCTGTCACTCAAATTTGCAGCCAGCATCGTAACAATGTCTTTCATATTTTGCTTATTCAACTGGTGGAATACCATTATCTCATCAATACGATTAATGAATTCAGGTTTGAACATCTTTTTAACCTCATCCATTACACCGCTTTTCATCTTCTCATAGTCTTTATTATCATCTTTGACCGTCTCGAAGCCAAGATTCTTCGGCTCTACAATGCGCATTGCTCCGGCATTGGATGTCATTATGATAACTGTATTCTTAAAACTTACTTTACGGCCCTTTGCGTCTGTTATATGGCCGTCATCAAGAACCTGCAAAAGTATATTGAATACATCAGGATGCGCTTTTTCTATTTCATCAAAAAGCACAACACTGTAAGGATTACGTCTTACCTTCTCGGAAAGTTGTCCTCCGTCATCAAAACCGACATATCCCGGAGGTGAACCAATCATTTTGGATACAGCATGACCTTCCATATACTCAGACATATCTACTCTGATTAAGGCATCTTCCGAACCAAACATCGCTTCAGCCAATGCCTTGGACAGCTCAGTCTTACCCACGCCTGTCGGTCCTAGGAACAAGAATGAACCAATCGGTCTTTTGGGATCCTGCAAGCCTACACGGCCTCTGCGCATCGCCTTGGCAACCGCATCAACTGCCTCCTCCTGGCCAATAACACGCTTGTGCAAAATCTGCTCGAGTTTAAGTAATCTGCTGCTTTCCTTTTCATTAAGCTTAGCCACGGGAATCTTGGTCCACATTGCTACAACTGCCGCTATCTCATCTTCGCCAACCACATATTGCTTTCTGGATTTGGCAGTCTTTTGACGTTTAAGCAGAGAATTCTTCTTTTTAATCAGTTCATCTTCCATTCTTTTCAACTCGCCTGCTTTTGCAAAAGCATCGAGTCTCATGGATTGCTCAATCTGCAAATCAATGGCCTTAATCTGCTCATCAATTTCCGCCAGTTTGATACTTGTATTATCTATAGACAAACGTACCGCTGCAGCCGCTTCATCAATCAAATCAATAGCCTTATCCGGCAAATTTCTGTCATTAATATATCTGGCAGAGAGTCTTACCGCAGCTTCTATGGCAGAGCCTAGAATAGTAACTTTATGATGTTCTTCATACTGTCCTACCACGCCCTTTAATATACGAATGGCCTCTTCCTGTGTCGGTTCCTCCACCGTAACAGGTTGAAATCTTCTTTCCAATGCGGCGTCTTTTTCGATATATTTTCTATATTCCGTAAGTGTCGTAGCGCCAATCAATTGAATCTCGCCGCGAGCAAGGCTTGGTTTTAGAATATTGGATGCATCAATTGCACCTTCCGCACCACCTGCACCTATTAGTGTATGCAACTCATCTAAGAAAAGAAGTACATTTCCCGCTTCCATTACTTCTTTCATAACCTTCTTGATGCGTTCCTCAAATTCGCCTCTGTATTTACTGCCTGCTACCATACCGGACAAATCCAACATAAGAAGTCTCTTGCCCTTAACAGTATCCGGCACATCCCCCGATACTATTCTCTGTGCAAGTCCTTCCACGATAGCTGTTTTTCCGACTCCGGGTTCACCTACAAGGCACGGATTGTTCTTTGTTCTTCTGCTGAGAATCTGGATTACTCTTCGTATCTCATCGTCTCGGCCTACAACCGGGTCAAGCTTACCTTGTTTTGCCATTTTTGTAAGATCACGGCTATACTGTTCCAACATATTATGGCCATTTTTCTTCTTACTGTTCTTCTTGCTTAAGTCATCCGTATGCAGACTTCCGTCTTCTCCCATTGCTACGAGAATATCAATATATATTTTCTGCAAGCTGATACCCATTGTGCTCAACAATCTTGCAGCAACATTTTCGCCTTCTTTTACGATAGCCAAAAGGATATGCTCGGTTCCAACCTTAGCACTGTTATACTTAACGGCCTGTTTCTTCGCCTCTTCAAGTATTTTAAGTGCTCTCGGAGAATAACCGCCGCGTTCCTCCACAACTACTCCCACATCAGGCGCCACAAAATCCTTAATAAGCTCAATTATATCGCTCTCGAGCGCAGAATTATCCTGCAATACTTTTGCTGCAACACCGGTACCTTCTTTTAGCAATCCCACAAGAATATGCTCGGTTCCGATATAACTTTGATGAAGTCTTCCTGCACACAATTTTGCAAGATGCAATGCTGTTTTTGCTTTATCCGTATAATCAAGTTGCATATTTTCCTCATTTCCGATTCAAGTATCAAAAAATTTCCACGTTGCCATTTCACGTCTTACTGCTACTCACATCATCAATTGCACTAATAAAACGCAAACAAGACTCTATGCAGAGTCTTGCTTGTCACCAATAAATGTACCTTAATCTTCCAAATCCAGGAATTCAAATTCCATATCATCATCTACATCAAGCATACCTCTTGTAGGCCACGCCTCATGCTTTGTACTCTGCTTTGCACTTTCTTTCTTACGACGTGCCGGACGAACATATTCTTCTTCATCCTCTTCGTCCTCATCATCCTCTTCTTCGTCGTCATCCTCTTCATCTTCATAATCATCATAACGACGTCTTCTTGACGCGCCACGTCGACCTCTTGCCGAACGCTTTGCCGGAATGTACTCTTCTTCCTCTTCTTCCTCTTCGTCTTCGTCATCTTCATAATCTCTGTCGAAGTCGTCCATTTCTTCATATGAATCTCTAACTTTGAAAAGAAGAATAGTTACACCAATTATAAGACCCAGAATAACTACAGCCATAGCAATAACAACTATCTTGAGTGTCTTAAGTGAGCTGCTGTCACTGTCTGCCATATCCTGATTCTGCTGCATTACAGCGTAAATATTGTTAATACTCTGCTTGGTTCCTCTGATATGATCATATAAGAACCACTCATCCACGCCTTCATTGTTTGTCTCAAATTTAACTTCATAATCCTGACTTACAACAGGTTCCTCCGGCTCTTCAGAAGTCTCAACTTCTTCTTCGGTAGGCTGTTCATCTTCAGCTGTTGTTAAAACTTCAAGGAAATCCGATCTGATAAATCCGTTCACATCCCCAAAGCTTACCTGATACCAAGTTTTACCATCGCTATCGGTTGCTTCGCCGCTTACGCTTACTTCAATGCCACCTTCGGCTGTACCCACTTTATCAGTCTTGGTAGATGCACCCTTTCTGACCGTAACAGCATCACCTGTCACTTTTGCAGTAAGCACGCTTGATTCAACAACATTGGTCTCAACTGTCTCAACTTTGGTTTCATTGCTTGAGGTATCTTCCTTCTTGGCAGCATCTGTGCTGTTTGATGTATCGGAAGCACTTTCCTTGCTAATAGAGCCTTCAACATCGCCAACAAGGTCTGCTCTTACATAGCCTCTGTCCGAACCGTTTACTCTGATTTTGTACCATGTATAGCCATCATCAGATGTCGTCTGAGACAAAATCTCAAGTTTCTCGCCCTTTCCTACGCTTGCCACAACATCAGCTGATGTGCTGGCATTGCTTCGTATTTTTGCGCCATCTGCCGTAACCTTTGCAGTACCGTCCGCATGTACATACATTGCACTGCTAAGCATTACAGTTGCAGCACACATAGTAACTGCCATCATTATTGCCTTAATGTTATTAACACTCTTTCGCATCATGTCTCTCCTTTATGATAGAACTATGCTTCATCTATCGCTTTACCGATATCATGTCTCATATATTTGTTATCAAAAGTAACCCATTCGGTTGCTTTATATGCATTTGCTCTCGCTTCTTTTAGATTGGAACCCTTAGCCGTTATTCCTAGTACTCTACCACCGTTTGTTACAATTCCTTCAGATGATAATTTCGTACCTGCATGGAAACAAAAATAATCGCTCTGTCCCTCAAAATGTTCAAGTCCGCCGATAAGCTTACCCTTCTCATAAGCTACAGGATAGCCGTCGCTTGCAAGTACAACACATACAGCGGCATTATCCTCAAATTCAAGATCAATCTTATCAAGAGTACCATCTACGCATGCCTCAAACACGTCAATTATATCATTTTTTAATCTAACAAGCACAACCTGTGCTTCAGGATCACCAAATCTGGCATTATACTCAAGCACCTTAGGGCCGTCCTGTGTAAGCATAAGTCCAAAGAATATAACACCCTTGAATTCTCGTCCCTCTGCTTTCATTGCATCAACCGTTGCCTGATATATATATTTCTTACAGAATGCATCCACTTCTTCGGTATAAAACGGACTCGGAGAAAATGTTCCCATTCCGCCTGTATTCAAACCGGTATCTCCGTCTCCCGCTCTCTTATGATCCTGAGCAGATGTCATAATCTTAATGGTATTACCATCAACAAATGACAATACGGATACCTCGCGACCTGTCATAAATTCTTCCACAACCATACGACTTCCGGCTGCGCCGAACTTTTTATCCAACATTATCTCTTTGGCTCCGGCCAGGGCTTCCTCATATGTATTACAGATAAGTACACCTTTACCCAATGCCAAACCGTCAGCCTTTAGTACGATAGGCATCTTTGATGCCTTTATATATTCTACAGCTTCATCATAAGAATCAAAATTCTCATAAGCGGCTGTCGGAATATTATACTTTTTCATTAAATCCTTAGAAAAAGCTTTGCTTCCTTCCAAAATAGCAGCATTGGCTCTCGGTCCGAATGTCTTAATGCCTGCCTCTTCCATACGGTCAACCAAGCCACCCACAAGCGGATCATCCATGCCTACAACACACAAATCAATTGATTCCTTCTTTGCAAAATCAACAAGCTTATCAAATTCCATTGCCCCAATATCTACACACTCGGCAATTGATGCAATTCCGGCATTACCCGGAGCACAATACAATTTGGTAAGTCTCTTACTTTTCTTTATAACAGTACATATAGCATGTTCACGGCCGCCGCCGCCTACAACCAAAACTTTCATTTTATCCTCATTTCTGCACAATACCATCGGTTACAGTTATCTGTCCTGAAGCAATCATATCAATTGCTTGTGGCAAAATTATCCATTCAGCCTGTTCCATAACTCTCTGCTGAAGAATCTTCGGCGTATCACCCGGTAATACTTCAACAGCCTTCTGCGCTATTATCGGTCCGGTATCAGTTCCTTCATCCACAAAATGAACTGTTGCACCTGTCACCTTTACACCACGTGCAAGTGCAGCTTCATGAACTTTAAGCCCGTAATATCCTACACCGCAAAACGATGGGATAAGTGACGGATGGATGTTAATTATTCTATTCCTAAATGTTTCAACCATTTCTCTCGGAATTGTAACCAAGAAGCCGGCAAGAACTATTAAATCGGGATTTAATTCTTTCATCTTGTCTAAAAACGCGCGATTAAATTCGTCACGGTCAGAATAGTCCTTAGGACTTATACATATACCATCAATCCCTGCTTCTTTAGCCCTTGTGAGTGCATATGCACCGGCATTATTGCAAATAACACCTGTAATCTTAGTATTGGATATTTTTCCGTTCCTAATTCCATCAATTATAGCCTGGAGATTGGTACCTCCACCCGATACGCACACTACAATATTCATTGTCTTGTTTCCTTTTATCAGTATTATACTAATTCAACTTCCTTTGTACCCGATACAATCTCACCGACTACATAAGCCTTCTCACCTGCAGATTCAATTGCGGCGATAACCGCATCTTTATCCTTAGGCTCAATTGCGAGTACCATACCAAGTCCCATATTGTATGTATTATACATCATCTTCTCTTCGATGCCGCCTGTCTTAGCCAATAATCCAAAGATAGGAGGTATCGGATAGCTTCCCTTATTTACTCTGGCATTTACACCATCAGGAAGCATACGCGGAATATTCTCAAAGAAACCTCCACCTGTTATATGGCTGCATCCCTTTACTGTTACACCGGCATTCTTAATTGCCTTCATTGCTTTAACATATATTCTTGTCGGTGCAATAAGTGCTTCTCCAAGTGTTGTGCCAAGTTCATCATAATATGTATCTAAGCTCTCCTTGGTCATCTCAAACACTTTTCTTACAAGAGAGAAACCGTTACTATGTACACCGGAAGATGCTATACCGATAAGCATATCGCCCGGTTTAATATTCTGACCCGTAATAAGATCTTTCTTATCTACAACACCTACAGAGAAGCCTGCAAGATCATACTCATCTTCTTCCATAAGTCCCGGATGCTCTGCTGTCTCTCCGCCGATAAGTGCACATTCGCTCATCTTACATCCTTCGGCAACACCCTTTACAATTGCTGCTATTTTTTCGGGATAATTCTTGCCGCATGCAATATAATCCAGGAAAAATAACGGTTCGCCACCTGCACATGCAACATCGTTTACGCACATTGCTACCGCATCAATACCAATTGTGTCATGCTTATCCATAATAAAAGCAAGCTTAACTTTAGTACCGCATCCGTCTGTTCCGGACAAAAGTACCGGGTCATCCATCTTCTTAATCTCAGCAAGTGAGAAAGCTCCGGAAAATCCTCCCAGACCTCCTAACACTTCCTTACGCATCGTTTCTTTAACAGATGCTTTCATAAGCTCTACTGATTTGTATCCTGCTTCAATGTCAACACCGGCTGACTTATAATCTAATGCCATAATTTTCTCCTCTGTAAAAAATCTATATACAATTAATAATTCTTATATCCAACTTCCTGTAAACGCTTATCTTTATTGACAACCTGTTCCTTAAGTCCTTCTTTATAATCCTTAAGTTTCTGCAACAACTCTGCGTCACTTGTTGCCAATATCTTAGCTGCTAACAATCCTGCGTTGGCACCACCGTTTATTGCTACTGTTGCAACCGGTATACCCGAAGGCATCTGAAGAATGGAATACAATGCATCTGTTCCGTTAAGTGCTCCTCCACCCATTGGAATTCCGATAACCGGCATCGGAAAGATTGCAGCGCACATTCCCGGAAGATGTGCCGCCATACCTGCTCCGGCAATAATCACCTTGTAACCGCGCTCTTCAGCACTGTTTGCATAATCAAAGAACTCTTGTGGCTCTCTGTGTGCAGATATGATATTCATATCATAGCTTACTCCAAGTTTATCCAGAATATCTGCCGCTTTTGACATAATCGGCATATCTGAATCACTACCCATAACAATTCCAACCTGTGGCATCTTTCATCCTCCTCATCACTGTTGCATTACTATTACAAAGTCATACTCGAATATAATAACCTACATAATGCTATTCGTCAAAGGGCTCATTCAATTCTTCCGTTCCCGGAAGTACAAATCTTCCGTCCGAAATAATATCAATATTCTCACCCTCTTTTGTCACAACATACACTTCCTTCAATTCATCGTAAGGAATTGTTATATCCGTATGACAATTAAAATACGCTTTAAGCATATCGGTATGTCTAAGTTTTGATATACTGTTCTCCCTTGCAACTATAGCTTTTTTATCGGGATTATATGTCATTATGTCCTCTTCATGTGAATAACAGGTATCTCCTACTGCAAAATGAGGTCCCGTCTTCTCGGCAATCAATATCGGCATAATGCTCTCCAACCCATATTTGCGTGTTGTTACGTATGCCGTGGTATTGGTACCGATTGCAAATTCACCGAGCGGAAGCGTTTCATGTTGGAACAACAGATGTTCTTTTATATATCTGTTATTTTCTTCTTCCTTATCATAATTGTCACAGCTGTATTCCTTTATCATTCCGTCTTCAAATCTTAATTTAAGATTTTCGTACGGCATACCTTCAAGATATACATGTGTAGCATGCAACAAACCATACGTACCTTCCAGCTTTGGTGAAGTAAATACTTCCCCGACCGGTATATTCACATCTGCCACACAATTTTCGAATATTGTCTCCTTCTGCGGATCTGACAATTCATACAATGCCACCGTCATATCTGTGAGATTGCCGTTGCCGCCGACGATCCTTACGCATTCGCCTTTATCAAGAGTATCAATAATTGTCTGCTGAATATTCCGATACTTCATATAGTCAAGAGTGTTAATCCTGATTGTCTCATCAAATATCTCTTCGAATTTGTCTCCTATAGCAGGTGTCGGAAAAGCAATAATCGTAAAGCTTCTCTCTTCGCCCTTCACGTACTCATTCAACATCCTTCCGGCTCTGCTCATATATTCGGTCGACAATTTATTCACTTCATCATTGGTTTTGATCACACTAGCCTTTGTAATAGGTGCAAACGGCTGCTCTCCAAAACACTCAATTACCGCAGGGCCACCGTAATATGCACACTCCGCTTTATGTCTTTCCAATGCATTATGATATGCTTCAAGCTTTCGCTCAATATACTTCTTATCATAATACAATGTATAATCATGTTCATGATCACTGTCGAACTGTTTGCACGGATTAGTTGAAAAATAACCTCTTTTATTTAGTTTTCTACCGCATACAAAGCTCGGTTCAGCTCTGAAAATCACAGCCTTTAAGCCGATTTTTTCAAACATTTCAATGCTTTTACGCACAACCTTTTCAAAACCAATAAAATATTCCACACCTACGGCTTCTTTAATAGAAATATCCTTACCAGTCATCTCAAAGCCGATATAATATCCTTGCGTATATGTTCGTGCCATACTTTCGATTGTCTCTTCATCCAAAGTATTCATATATTTACATAAACGCAATTCATTATCCGATATATATTCACCATACATATACAGATAATCTTCTGTATCCAGATTCGCTTCTCTGACAATCTTCTCAGCCACATTATCACATACCGTAAAACGCGACGTAACAGAGTCTTCCATATTGTCTTCCAAATAGTCATATGCGAAAGAACGGTATATTCCCAACACTTCACCATACTTTGGTAAGCCTTCTTTTGATTCCTTCGATATTTCAAAAGCACTGTATATTTCAAGAAACAGCTCAATGCGAATAAGTATTTTATCTATACAGCCTTCATATGCATATGCTGTAATGGCACGACATTCGGCATATACCGCCGACATAAGTGCACCGTATTCTTTGCCAAGCTTTTCTACCGCATATTCCGGATTAAGATAGCTTTTCTCATAATGCGCCGGTAAAAACTCATCATAAAATGTGTCATTACATTTTTTCAAAAATGATATGTCAGATGTATCAAGAGCTCCTTTTATACCATTAAGCGCCCCCGTTACATCTTTAATATATTGAGCCACAGCATGAAAATAATCATCGAACGCTTCATCATGTTTTGCGGCTGTCAGTATTTCATCAATTTTCTCTGTTGCCAGAATAAATCTTTCCTCTGTCATAAACCATAAGCTCCCGCATACAAAATTGCACTTATTCCAATGATTGCAAGTGCATTAAGTACTATTCCGACATAAGCAAACAAATAGAATCTGTCCACTTCATTTTTGCCGGTTATTCCAAGCACGATACCTACCAGGGACAGAACTGCTGTAAGGCACATAGCCGCTGCCTGTCGTAAATTGGCATTTCCTCCGACAAGATATGCCGAATATATCGCATACCATATGGCAACAATATTGATTACGCCCAATATTGAAGCCATTATACCTTTATATGATTGTTTCTTGTTGGTATAAATATATTTACGATTCATCTGACTCCATACTCTGCATAATATGCATCAATTCGTGATTTGATTTCATCATCAATAACAACTTTGCCATTGCACTCTTTGTTATACAAGCACTCAACCACTTCATCCATTGATACAATGGCATGAGTATCAAAACCATAAAGGTCTTTTATCTCATCAAGCGCACACTTATCACCCTTGCCACGCTCCATTCTGTTAAGAGACACCATAAGTCCGACAATTGTAACATCACCCTGTGCTCTTACAATCGGAATAGTCTCCTCCATAGACTTACCTGATGTTGTTACGTCCTCAATAACAACAACGCGGTCTCCATCCTTTATCTTGCTGCCAAGTAAGATTCCCGCATCGCCATGGTCCTTCTCTTCCTTACGGTTGGAACAATATCTAATTTCCTTTCCATACAACTTGCTATATGCAATTGTTGTAGCAACGCTAAGCGGAATTCCTTTATATGCCGGTCCGAATAACACATCAAAATCATCACCGTATGTCTCATGAATGGCTGTTGCATAATACTCACCAAGACGCATGAGCTGCGAACCTGTTACATATGCACCCGCATTCATAAAAAATGGTGACTTACGGCCGCTCTTTAATGTAAAATCTCCGAACTTAAGCACATCCGAATCAATCATAAATTGTATAAATTCTTTCTTATATCCTTCCATAATATCCTCACATTTCCAGAAAACCATCTAATAAATTATCAATATCGGCAATATCAGCAATTCTAATATTCTTACCCTAAAGCAGATGCAATATCCTCTTTCATATCTTTAACTGCCATAACAGCAGCATCGGCATATCCTTCATCTCCAAAGGAAGCATACTTCTCATTCTGATATGCACCTATAATACCACGCGATGAATTTACGATTGCGCCAAGTCCGTCTTCGTTAAAGAAATGTACCAAATCCTTGCCTTTTCCACCTTGTGCACCATATCCCGGTACCAATATATAACTCTTAGGCATTACTTTTCTCATTGCCATTCCTACTTCCGGATATGTAGCTCCTACAACAGCTCCTACGTAGCTATAATCATCGCCCATAAGAGTCTCGCCCCACTTAGCCACTTGTTTAGCCACCATACTGTATAGTGTCTCACCTTCAAATTCCTTATCCTGGAATTCGCCACTGCTCGGATTAGAAGTCTTTACAAGTACAAATATTCCTTTCTTTTCCTCTCTGCATACATCAATAAAAGGATTAATGCCATCCGAACCCAAGTATGGATTAACTGTCGCAAAATCTTCATCGAATGCTCTGCATACCTTATCGCCAATCTGTACACTGCCCAGGTGACCGATTGCATATGCCGTAGATGTAGAACCGATATCGCCTCTCTTAACATCGCCGATAACAACAAGTCCCTTTTGCTTTGCATACTTTACCGTCTTGTCAAAAGCAACAAGTCCCGGAATACCGAACTGTTCATACATTGCTATCTGTGGCTTAACGGCCGGTACAAGTTCACATATTGCATCAATCAGCCCTTTGTTGTATTCCCATATAGCAGCGCCCGCTGCATCAAGGCTCGGACCATACTCACGTATTGCCTTCTCCATAATATGCTTAGGTATCAGCTTCATCGTCGGATCAAGTCCCACAACGATTGGCGCACCTGTTTTCTTGATTCCTGCAACCAATTTGTTAATCATAATTTCCATCCTCTTTAATTAAATTTTGTTTTAACAAAATATATGGGTTGAAGGAAAACAACCCTCAGCCCTTATCTTAATGTAAGCAGGCAAAACTGCCTGCTTACAAAAATACCTATTTAACCATCATTTTTCTTTCTGTCGCAAACTTCTTAATGTTGCTTGCATTCACATACTTGTTATATGCATCACCGTTAACTACTACAAGAGTAGGTGCCTGCATTACACCGTATTTGCTTGTCAGCTCCATATTCTCTTCTGCGTCAATCAGAATATATTGTTCATTCTTCATATATTCTTTTGCAAGCTTACAGTTTGGACAAGTCTTGGTGGTGAAAAGATACATCACATCCTTTGGCTCTTCCACATCAACTGTAACTTCCTTATCATAATCAGATAATGTAACAACTGTATTAACAGGTCTCTTCAAAACAGAATTATCAATATCATACTCGGTTCTGTTGGTGTATTCCTGCAACTTTCCATCGTTCCAATTCTGTACAGGTCTGTAATATCCGGTAATACGGCTGTAAACTTCCGTAACAGCGCCACATACAGGACAAACCTTCTGTTCACCGCTTAAATATCCATGTTCCTTACATATTGAATATGTAGGTGACAATGTGAAATACGGCAATCTGTAATTCTCGGCTATTGTACGAACCAAATCAGCCGCAGCCTTCCAATCAGGCATCTTCTCACCTAAAAATGCATGGAATACCGTACCGGACGTATATAATGTCTGAAGCTCATCCTGAATATCCAGTGCATCAAATATATCAGCCGTATAATCAACCGGCAAATGTGACGAATTAGTATAATACGGTGTATCACCGGCATGACCTGCTGTCTTAATCGCCGGCCACTGCTTACGATCATGTTTTGCAAGTCTGTATGTAGTACTCTCGGCCGGAGTTGCTTCGAGATTGTACAAATCACCATACTGCTCCTGGTAATCCGAAAGTCTGTTACGCATATGATTGAGCACTTCTTTTGTAAATTCCTGTGTTCTCTCATCTGTCATATCGGCACGTAACCAATTGGCATTGAGTCCCACCTCATTCATACCGATAAGGCCGATAGTTGAAAAGTGATTATCAAAGCTACCGAGATATCTCTTGGTGTATGGATATAATCCTTCATTAAGAAGCTTAGTAATAACGCCTCTCTTTATCTTAAGCGATCTTGCCGCTATATCCATCATCTTGTTAAGTCTCTTATAGAAATCATCCTTGTCTGATGATAAATATGCAATTCTCGGCATATTAATTGTAACAACACCGATACTTCCTGTGCTCTCGCCCGAACCAAAGAATCCGCCTGATTTCTTACGCAATTCACGAAGATCAAGACGCAATCTGCAGCACATTGAACGAACATCTGAAGGTTCCATATCAGAATTAATATAATTTGAAAAATATGGTGTACCATACTTTGATGTCATCTCAAAGAGCAATCTGTTATTCTCTGTATCAGACCAGTCAAAATCTCTTGTAATTGAATATGTAGGAATCGGATACTGGAATCCACGACCGTTAGCATCACCTTCAATCATGGTCTCAATAAATGCCTTATTGACCATATCCATCTCTTTCTTACAATCCTTATAGCAGAAATTCTGCTCTACGCCACCGACGATAGCCGGAAGCTCTGCCAAATCGGCAGGTACTGTCCAATCCAATGTAATATTGGAGAAAGGAGCCTGTGTACCCCAACGGCTTGGTGTGTTAACACCGTATATAAACGCTTCTATGCATTTCTTTACTTCTTTATAGCTTAAATTATCTACTTTTACAAAAGGCGCAAGGTATGTATCAAATGATGAGAATGCCTGAGCTCCTGCCCATTCATTCTGCATTATGCCGAGGAAATTAACCATCTGATTACATAATACCGACAAATGAGCTGCCGGTGCCGATGTAATCTTACCTGTGATTCCACCCAAACCTTCTTTGATAAGCTGCTTAAGTGACCATCCTGCGCAATAACCTGTAAGCATTGACAAATCATGAATATGAATATCTGCATTACGATGTGCCTTGGCAATCTCTTCATCATATATCTCAGACAACCAGTAATTAGCTGTAACTGCACCCGAATTACTGAGAATAAGTCCTCCTACAGAATATGTTACCGTAGAATTCTCTTTAACTCTCCAATCTTCAACTTTAACATAATTATTAACAACATCTTTATAATCCAGGATTGTAGACTTCATTGTACGAAGCTTCTCTCTCTGCTTACGATACAGAATAAACGCCTTGGCTGACTCTGTATATCCGGCCTGCTCGAGCACCTTCTCGACACTGTCCTGAATATCCTCTACCTGAATCTTGTCATCCTTGACTTTGTCCTGAAAATCAGCCGTTACACGAAGTGCAAGCATATCAACCACATCGTTGGTATACTTTACATCTGTAGCGTGAAATGCCTTAATAATCGCATCACTGATTTTGGCAAGTGTAAAATCCGCTTCTACCCCATCTCTTTTGATAACCTGAAACATAAATCTCCCCAGCTTTCTTTTGTAATTGTGTATGTTGCCTCGCTCAACATGCCCACCAGATATATCTTAACATTCACATTTTTATAAGTCAACATAAAAACACAAGATATTGTGTCCGCATTGCGCTCATAACATAATATCTTGTGTTATTGAATTCAAAAATATAGTACCTTTTTCTTACAATTGTATATAATTATCTGCTACTTAAGAAAACATATTCCCTTTGGGCAGCTTCATCATCCGGATATTTCTTCAGATATGTTTCCATATCAACAGATGCCTGCTTAAAATTACCTGTATATTCGTTTGCAACAATCTCATTGTAAGCAAGCGTCTGCTCAATACCGGTATTACCGATGTTTTTTGCTGTACTGAACGCGTCCAGCGCACCTGCATAGTCACCCGACTGCAATCTGCTAAGGCCCAATTGGTTATATATTACCGCAGCCTCCGGGTGCTTGGATAAATAATTCTGGTACGTACTTGTTGCATAATTGTAATCGCCCAACATCTCATATGTCTTACCCAAGAACAAAATAGTATTCTGATTGTCATCATCTCTGGCTTCTTCCAGGCAAAGCTTCGCATTATCATAATCCTTCATATAGAAGTATATTCTGCCTTTATCAAAAGCGCTGAGTTTCTTCTCATTATCCGAAAGGAAACTACTAAGGAACTGCACTCCTTCCTCTTCATAGCCATAATCCGACAATCTGCCCGCTATCTCAATACGCAAATCATAATCATCTTTTCTAAGCTCAAGTGCTCTGTTAAAATCACTGAGTGCATCATCATGTTGACCTGTTCTTAAGTAATTAACGCCACGTCTGTAATATGACAATACATCTTTGCCGCGTAATCCTATGATAGCGGAATATATATCCGCAGCCTGTGAAAAATCACCCATTGCCTCATATGCATCCGCCATATAGTAATTCACATCAAAATCAAAATCATCCACGTAATTGTCACTATAAGACAAAGCTTCGGTATACGCCGTAATAGCCTCATCATATCTGGTCAATCCGTACAATGCTATTCCTTTGGCTCTTGCTATATGCGCAGGATTCTCACCTGCTGCCGTGGCAGCATCCAGTGTCTGCAATGCAGTCTCATAATCCAATTCTTCAATCTGATCAACCGCTGCCAGTGTATTATCTCCCGCTTTGCTGCCGCATCCGCACATAAGCATCTGACACAGTGCCATACTAAACAAACACAATATTAACTTGCGACAAGATACATTCTTATTCATCAATCCTCTTAATTGTCTTTTTTCTGTATTTTTTTGCCTGATATAATATCACATCGGCCTGTCTCATCAAATCCGTAAGTTCCACATCATCCGAACATACAAATTCATAATATCCGACCGACAAATCAACATAGTACGGTTTGCCTGTTGTCTCGTTAAACGAATTGGCAACATCCTTTATCTTATTGCGAATATCCTCACCGTTCTCTTCATCCGTAGGCAAATACACCGCAACAAATTCATCTCCGCCCATTCTGGCAATAATAACGCCGTCTCCCAAGGCATTTCGCAAAATATCTGCACTTGATCTAATGGCAAAATCACCTTCGGGATGACCGAAGGAATCATTTATCTCCTTAAGATGATCCAAATCGCTTTCAAAAAGAATAGCCTTTTCGCCGATATGTTCATGCATAAAGCTCATCGTCTGCTCGAGATATCCTCTTCTGTTCAGACATCCCGTAAGCTGATCGTACTCGGAAATAAAACCTAAAACTCTGTTCTTCTCTTCAACTTCCTTAACAAGATTCTCAAGCTTATTCTTAAGCTTCTGCTGTTTTACATACATTCTTCTGAAATCAATGGCATTGCTTATCTGCATACTTGCAAGATTAAGCAAAAGCATATCCTCCGGTTCAACCTCGGTCATAAGAATGCCATATTGCATCTCACCTAAGAACAATGCAAAGGTACTGATTGAATATCGCTCTTCTCTGTCATGCAATCCGTAAACACCGCTGCTTGCTGTAATAACAGGTCTCTCTTCAGGTTTGAATGATACAATATGCTTGCCCTCATGATATGACGCAAGATACATCTTCTTAGGTTGCGTCCAGCCTTCACCCGACTTATGTGACACCGGCTTATCAAGCAAAAACAGATATGAGCTTTTTGCTCTCATACCGGAAAGCAATTTCATGGGTGCATAATAAAACGCCGTCTCATCAGCAATATGTACAATCATATCTCGTGAAATATATGGCATAAGCATCGTATCATTCTGGAATGATGACAATACATCTCTGCTGTTTTTAAGTTCCGCTATATCCATCACCTGTCTGCGATGGTATTCACAACCGCATGAACCTCTTACAATCATTTTTGCCGACTGTACGCTTCCAAAAGGTTTGCCGCCATGTACAAGCTCCACCGCTTTAATCAATGACAAGCTTCCCATCTCTCTTTCATCCTGCAAAACAGTCGTAATAGGCGGAGTCATATTCTCAGCCATATTCCAATCATCATATCCCGTTATAGCTATGTCCTGGCCGACCTTAAGTCCCCTTTGCTTGCATACCTTATATGCCGTATCAGCCATAACGTCATTGGCACACACAAGAGCCTGAAGTCCCGGATTGTTATCAAGCAGCTTGACAATCTGAGGCTCTACGCACGCTGAATAATCACCTATTTCAATCATTGTGTCTTTTATCTCAATATCATGCTCTTTAAGAACATTGCAAAATGCTTCTTTTCTCTCACATGCATCCGTATTATTAGCAGGTCCCGACAACAAAGCCAGCTTGGTATAGCCGTGATCTATTACCAGATGCTCCATCAGCATACGCATACCGCTGTAATTGTCCGAAATAATATACGAACCGTTACCTGTATCATCAACATCTTCAAGAATAACATACGGAAGTCCGTCAAAACGCTTCACAAAGCGCTCTTTGTTGGGATTCTCCAAAAAAATGCACAATGAACCATACGACATAATAACAGCATCAACATCGCTAAGCATCGCATAATCATACACGACATTGTACTGATAATCGTAGTTATAATCCATTCTGTCACCGAAATATGCCTGATAATTGTAGGCCATGTGAACACCAAGAAAAAAGATGACATTGACATCCATCTCCTTAGCTGATTTGACGACACCATCCATTATTGAACGAGTGTGCGGTGAATTGGCATTGCCTATTACTACGCCAATTGTTATTTTCTTCATAAATATACCCCCACGGCACATACGAGTACCGCCTTTTACCGATTTTCACTCATTATAGCACAATGACGTGTCGGCTTCTACACCAACACGTCACAATTTTAGCAATTTTTACATGTTTATTATTCAAAAAATGAATGCGTTTATCCTCTGTTTTGTTTTGCGACAACACTTTCACCGCAATACTTCTCTCTAAGCTTCGGCTTCTCGATTTTTCCCGTAGGGTTACGAGGTATATCTTCAAATACAATATGATGAGGTCTCTTATATCTCGGAAGTTTGAGTGCAAACTCATTTATCTCATCTTCCGTGCACTCCATGCCGTCTTTAATCTCAATAATAGCCATTGTAGCTTCTCCGAGTCTACTGTCGGGTACACCGATTACAGCAACGTCCTTAATCTTTGGATAAGCTCGTAAGAAGTTCTCTATCTGAACAGGATAAATATTTTCACCGCCCGATATAACGACATCCTTCTTACGATCAACCAGGAAAATAAATCCGTCTTCATCTTCCATAGCCATATCGCCTGTGAAAAGCCAGCCATCCTTTAACACTTCATCTGTGGCTTTCTGATCGTTATAGTAGCAGGTCATCACGCCGGGACCTTTAAGGCACAATTCTCCGACTTCGCCACGGTTTATTGTCTCACCGTTCTCATCCACAATCTTTGTCTGCCATCCGTATCCGGCCTTACCGATTGCACCTACTTTGTGAATATTCTCTACTCCCAAATGTACAGCGCCGGGACCGATAGATTCACTGAGACCGTAATTCGTATCATATTGATGATTTGGGAATTTCTCTTTCCATCTGGCAATCAAACTCGGCGGAACCGGCTGAGCACCTATATGCATAAGTCTCCAGTTACTTAAATCGTAATCTTTAAGATTGATATCGCCTCTGTCAATCGCATCCAAAATATCCTGTGCCCACGGAACAAGCAGCCATACAATAGAACACTTCTCCGCGCATGCTGCTTCAATAATTGTCTTAGGTTTTGTTCCCTTAAGAAGTACAGCCTTTCCACCTGTTAAAAAGCTACCGAACCAGTGCATCTTTGCACCTGTATGATATAACGGCGGAATACACAAGAACACGTCTTCCTTAGCCTGTCCGTGATGATTCTGCTCAACCTTGCAGGAATGCATAAGGCTCTCATGATTGTGAAGGATTGCCTTAGGAAAACCTGTTGTACCCGAAGAAAAATAGATAGCAGCATCATCCGCATCCGTAAGCTTAACATCCGGAGACTGACTTGAGCTGTTAGCTGCAAGCTCATCGTAACTTTCTGCAAAAGAAGGACAATTATCACCCACATAGAAGAGCAATCTGTTCTTGCTGATAGACGGAGCAATCTCCTCAATACGTCCGATAAATGCAGGGCCGAATACCAAAACATCAACCTCTGCCAAATTGAGACAATATTCAATCTCATCTGATGCATATCTGAAATTGAGCGGAACAGCAAGTGCTCCTATTTTAAGAATTCCAAAATATATCGGAAGCCATTCGAGACAGTTCATAAGCAAAATAGCTACTTTATCGCCTTTTTTAACGCCCTTGTTAAGCAACAAATTGGCAAATCTGTTAGCTTTCTCGTTAAATACGTTCCATGTTATTTCTCTTCTGTAATGTGATGTAGGCGCCGGCTCTGTAAGCTCATATTCCTTCCATGTCACGCGTCTTACTTCCTGTATCTCCGGATTAATCTCCACAAGGCAAATGTCATTGCCGTATTTTTTACAATTCTCTTCCAAAATTTCCGTAATTGGCATATCTATATCCTCCCATGCCCAATGTGTTACCGGTAAAGCAACCATTGCATATTCTATCACTTTAACGCTTAAAAGTAAAGAAGTGTATTTGGATTTTCTCTCTTTGAATGCTATTTTTGCAATAAAAAAGGCAATACCGCATAGGTATTGCCCAATTAATCTGCTAACGTGACTATAGATTCAATCCTGTAGCCTCATCTACGCCAAGTTTGATATTCATACACTGAATAGCCGCGCCCGACGCACCCTTGCCCAGGTTATCGAATCTTGCGGATACAAGGATTCGCTCATCATTACCCGTAACATAAATCTGTACATCATCACGTCCGGAATATGCATTTGCGGCAAAGAAATTATTATCCTCTGCTTCCGCGCCAAACGGCATAACCTTAATGAATTGCTCACCTTCATAATACTCAGCAAACATATCTCTTAACATAGCAGGTGTTACTTTTTTATTCATTCTGCTTACATAAAGCGGCAGTGAAACAATCATTCCGCTATAGTAGTCATCTACAACAGGTGTAAAAAGCGGCATCTCTTCAAGTCCGCAGATTGCCTTCATCTCTTTAAGATGCTTATGGTTCTGTGAAAGTGCATACTCTCTGGGTGCATACAAATCATTGGTTTTATCCTCTGACTCATATAAGGCTATAGCCTTCTTGCCTGCTCCGCTATATCCGGACAAAGCTGTTGCAAAAAGCGGATAATCAGGTGTGATTACGCCCATCTTAAGCATTGGATATGCACACATCTGAAAACCTGACGCATAACAGCCCGGAACGGCAATTCTATTACTGTTTCTGATTTTATCCCTAAAATCACTTCCAAGTTCCGGAAGACCGTATGCCCAATCGGGAAGTGTTCTGTGTGCCGTAGACGCATCAATAATAACAGTATGGTCATTATCTTTATCAATAAGGCTTACTGCTTCGATTGCGGCAACATCCGGCAAGCAAAGAAATGTAATATCCGACATATTTATCATCTTTGCACGTTCATTCAAATCTTTTCTAAGCTCAGGATTAATTTTCAACAATTCAACATCATTACGTACTTCAAATCTTTCCAGTATACGAAGTCCTGTTGTTCCTTCACCACCATCAATAAATACCTTTACCATTTTTATCCCTCTACTCTACGCATTCTGCATCTTTAACAATTTTGCTGCCTGATCTGCAGCAATACATGCATCAAGAATCTCTTGAATATCACCGTTCATAATCTTATCAAGTTTGTACAAAGTAAGATTAATTCTATGGTCTGTCACTCTTCCCTGTGGGAAGTTATATGTACGTATTTTCTCGGATCTGTCACCCGTACCAACCTGGCTTCTTCTCGCTTCCGCCTCGGCATCATGAGCCTTCTGCTGTTCCAAATCATACAATTTGGCTCTGAGCAATGCAAAAGCCTTGGCCTTATTCTGATGCTGATCCTTCTCTGTCTGAGAATAGATAACAATACCTGTCGGATAATGTGTAAGTCTTACGGCCGAATCCGTTGTATTAACGCACTGTCCGCCACAACCTGACGCTCTCATAACATCTATTCTTATATCTTTTTCATCAATAACAACATCTACTTCCTCAGCCTCAGGTAATACAGCTACCGATATTGTGGAAGTATGAATACGTCCACCTGATTCTGTCTCAGGTACACGCTGTACACGATGCACTCCCGATTCGTATTTCATCACGGAATATGCACCCGCACCGGTTATCATGAAGGTAACACTCTTCATACCGCCGATGCCTATTTCTTCCATTTCCATAGTCTCGACTCTCCATCTGCGACCTTCGGCATAATGGATATACATACGATATATCTCTGCGGCAAAAAGTGCTGCCTCATCACCACCCGCTCCGGCTCTTATCTCTACGATAACATTCTTGTCATCATTAGGGTCCTTGGGTAAAAGCAAAATCTTCAGTTCTGTCTCCAATTCTTCGATTCGCTTCTTTGCGGCATTCAGCTCTTCTTTCAGCATCTCACGCATATCATCGTCGCTCTCGCTCTCAAGCATAGCCACACTGTCTTCTTCATCCTGCTTGCATTGCTTATATTCTTTATAAGCTTCAACAATCGGATTAAGCTCGGCCTGTTCCTTCATAAGAGCTGTAAATCTCTTTTGATCGTTTGCAACGCCGGGCTCGCTGAGCTCATTCATTATTTCTTCAAATCTTCTCAACAAATCGTCAAGTTTATCGAACATACTCTCTCCAATCTACCTCTTTAAAAGGTAAGTACCGCTTACTACTCTGTCAAGGCCTGCCAGGTCTTTAATCACCCGCACATCAGCATATCCCTCAGTCTTCATCATCTGCGATACATCATCACCTTCATCATATCCTATCTCAAACAGCAACATGCCCCCGTCACGCAGGTATTCATGCGCTTTATCTACTATTTTTCTGTAAAAGGAAAGTCCATCCGCATCCCCATCCAATGCAAGCATCGGCTCATGTTCACGAACCTCCGGCATAAGTGATGCAATAACATCGCTTTTTATATACGGCGGATTGGACACAATAATATCATATTCTTCCTTTTTGACACTTTCAAACAGATTACTTTTGACAAACTTTGCATCTATGTTCAAATTGGCTGCATTTGCCGTCGCAACGCGCAATGCGCCTTCGCTTATATCAACACCTGTTCCGTCACATTCATTGGAATATTTCAGTATACTGAGCAAAATACAGCCACTGCCCGTACACATATCCATTATTCTGTCGCCGTCCTTTATCACCTTTAATACTTCTTCAACAAGTACTTCGGTATCAAAACGCGGTATCAGCGTATCTTCATTTACGGCAAATTCAATTCCCATAAAATTCTGAACGCCTGTAATATATTGAACGGGAATATGCTTTAATCTTTTTGCTATTGCTTCTAAAAAAGCATGTTCCTTATCATCAGCTACTTCACAGTCACCATCTAATATAAGCTTCTGTCTGTCTATATTCGCAAAATGCTCCAAAAGGATTCGGGCATCGGACTCAGCTTCATCTATGCCTGCACTGTTAAGTTCATCTATTCCCCATCGTAACAGTTCTTTAGATGTCATTCTTCTTCCTTACCATCGTCTGTTTTTACAACATAATCGAACTTCTCTTCAAGGAAAGCTCTCCAGTCAAACACAGCCTCAACCGACTTTATTGCCACCTCAATCATATCATCATCGGGCTCTTTTGTAGTAAGTTTCTGCAAACCTGTACCCGGAGCCGAAATAATTCTTATAAAAATGTTGTCACTTTTACCTGCAAGATGAATTATCTCATATGATATTCCCGCAATAACAGGTAACAAAGCAATTCTAAGTACCACCTTAAGTACTTGATTGTCAACCGTAATAAACAAGAACACAATAATGCTGACTATCATAACAAAAAGCAAAAAGCTGGTACCGCATCTTTTATGAAAACGCGAAGCTCGCTTAACATTACGTACAGTAAGCGGGTGTCCGTGTTCAATACAATTAATACACTTATGCTCGGCACCATGATACATATACAGACGTTTTATATCATTCATTGCCGTAATTGCAACAATGTACAGCAGGAAAATAATAAGTCTGATTATGCCTTCAAATATAATAATTAATGAAGTATTCTGTATGACCTTCGAAAGAAGTGTCGACAGAAAATACGGTAACAGCATAAAGAGCGCAAGAGCAATAACAAAAGACAGCGCAACAACCAATCCGGTCTCCACTTTCTCTGCTTTTTCGCCGAATATCTTACCCATTGCCTTATCAGCCTTAGTCTCTGTAGCAGTATCATCCTCATAAAAGCTCGCCGAATGATTAAGCGATCTAAGTCCCAAACTTAACGAATCAATGAAAGCAAACACACCTCTTAAGAATGGAACCTTACTGAGTTTTGAACCGGCAGCCACACCATGGAACACTTCTACCTCCACATCAATCTCACCATCCGGTTTACGCACGGCTACGGCATAGGCATCCTTATTTTTCATCATAACGCCTTCAAGTACGGCCTGTCCGCCTATACCTGACATGCAGATTTTTCTCTTCTTAGCCACTTTAACATTCCTCCATGACAAAGTATTAAAAGAAAAAGGTTGAGATCGCGTCGACCTCAACCTTACTAGTGTACGTCTTACTTGCTTGTAACGCCATACTTCTTGTTGAACTTATCAATACGTCCATCGGTTCTAGCTGACTTCTGCTGACCGGTGTAGAATGAATGGCACTTAGAACATACTTCTACGTGAATCTCAGGTTTGGTAGATCCTGTCACAAATTTGTTACCGCAGTTGCATGTAACTGTTGCCTGATAATACTCAGGATGTATTCCTTCTCTCATGTTCTCACCTCTCTATGATAATCTTAAAGTTTATTGTTCTCATCCGCTACTGTCCTCACAGACAGCTTTTATAGTGTATCACAGCCAAGGATTATGTGCAAGCACTTTTTTATATCATCTTCATCTTGGTAATCATCTGACAGAATTCTCTGTTATTCTTGGTTCTTGCAAACAAATCGATTACCTTATCGGCTGCTTCTTCAGCCTTTAAGCCGCTAAATGCTCTACGAACACTTGCCACCGCTTCCTGCTCTTCTTTTGTAAGTAAGAGGTCATCACGTCTTGTTCCCGATTTAAGAATATCAATTGCCGGGAATACTCTCTTCTCTGAAAGTTTTCTGTCAAGAACCATTTCCATATTACCGGTTCCCTTGAATTCCTCGTATACAACATCATCCATCTTACTGCCCGTATCGACAAGTGCCGTTGCAAGTATTGTAAGGCTTCCTCCCTCACGCATATTACGTGCGGCGCCGAAGAATTTCTTAGGCATATGTAAAGCTGCAGGATCAAGACCACCTGATAATGTACGACCTGACGGCGGTACTGTAAGGTTATATGCACGTGTAAGTCTTGTAATGCTGTCTGTAAGAATCATTACATCTTCGCCATGCTCAACCAATCTTTTAGCCCTCTCCATAACCATTTCGGTAACTCTCTTATGATGCTCCGGAAGCTCATCAAAGGTTGAATAGATAACCTCTGCATTAGGTCCTTCTATTGCTTCTCTGATATCTGTTACTTCTTCGGGACGCTCATCAATTAAAAGAACTATCAAATGTATCTCCGGATTATTATACTTAACCGATTTTGCAACTTCCTTAAGCAATGTTGTCTTACCTGCTTTCGGCGGAGATACAATCATACCTCTCTGTCCCTTACCGACAGGACTCATAATATCCATAATTCGCATTGCAACCGATGCTCCGGGTGCTTCAAGCTTAAGCTTCTTATCCGGAAAAATCGGTGTCATGTCTTCAAAGTTGGCTCTCTTTACCGCTTCTTGTGTCGGATATCCGTTAATTGTCTTTACATATAGCAAAGCCGAATATTTCTCGCTGGATGACTTTATCTTTGTGTTACCGCATAAAATATCACCTGTTTTTAAGCCAAATTTTCTTATCTGACTCGGAGCAACATAAACATCCGATTCACCCGGCAGATAATTGGCCGAACGAATAAATCCGAAGCCATCCGAAATAATCTCAAGTATTCCTTCAACAGTCACGCCGCTGTCTAAGTTCTTCATAGTCTCATTACGTTCTGTAGCAACCGTATTCTCTGTTGCAGTTTCTGCAGAAACACTCTTATCCTCTTCCGCCTCTGCCTGCTCTTCACCGATTACCTTTTCAGGCGCTTTCTGTGCAGCTGCTTTAGCCGCAACCTTCTCCATAGTCACATTCTGTGAATCAAGCATAAGCATTGCATTAATTACATCTGCCTTTGCCATTCTTGAGATACCTTTAATACCTCTTGATTTTGCAATTTCCTTAAGATCCGAAATTGCCAAAGTTTCATACTGTTCTTTTGTCATACTGTTTTACACCTCAAAAGTTCTTAAAAATAAAAATTAATACATACAATTTTGGAAAATGTATCGACACGATACGTTATGATACGCTACGAAACGCTAAAAATGTTTAACTACATTATACATATAATCTTGGAAAAGGGAATACCCTTTTTCAAGATTATTGTATTTTTATTTTAGTGAAATGAATTATTAATCGGTTACTTACTTAATTAATGCTTTAACCGCTGCTGCCACCTTATCAGCCACACGTGGATCAAAGGCTTCCGGCATAATCATATCCTCGCAGAGCTCATCATCCGATACAAGGCTTGCAATAGCCTCAGCTGCTGCCAGTTTCATCTCTTCTGTTATCTGCTTTGCTCTGCCTTCAAGTGCACCTTTGAATATTCCCGGAAAAGCAACTACGTTGTTAATCTGATTAGGAAAATCCGAACGACCTGTTCCTACTATACGTGCACCTGCCGCCTTTGCTACATCCGGCATAATTTCAGGTACAGGATTACTCATTGCAAAAATAATCGGGTCGGTATTCATTGTCTTAACCATATCGGCAGTAAGCGTATTGGGAGCCGATACACCGACAAAAATATCCGCATTCTTCATTACATCCGCAAGACTTCCTTTCTCATCATTCGGATTGGTAAGCTCAAGCATCTCTTTCTTAGACCAATTCAAATCAGTTCTGTCAGAAGCTATGGCACCTGTTCTGTCTACCATAACAACATTCTTGAACCCGTAGTTTAAAAGCAACTTTGTTATTGCAACGCCTGCACTTCCCGCACCGTTAACAACAATCTTGCAATCTGCCTTTTCCTTTTTAACAATCTTAAGCGCGTTAATGGTGGCAGCCAACACTACAATCGCTGTACCGTGCTGGTCATCATGGAAAACAGGAATATCCAATGTCTCCTTCAAACGCTGCTCTATCTCAAAACATCTTGGAGCAGAAATATCTTCAAGGTTGATACCGCCAAAAGTCGGTGCCAAAAACTGTACAGTCTTAATAATCTCTTCTGTATCCTGTGTATCAAGACAAATCGGAACTGCATTCACACCACCGAATTCCTTAAAGAGTACTGCTTTACCTTCCATAACAGGCATAGCTGCTTCAGGGCCTATATTTCCAAGTCCGAGTACTGCACTACCATCAGATACAACTGCAATTGTATTGGCTTTCATTGTATATTTGTATGCGAGTTCCTTATCCTTGGCAATTACTTTACACGGCTCCGCAACACCCGGTGTATATGCAAGTGCAAGGTCTTCCCTTGATTTCACCTTCGACTTAGCCACTGTTTCAATTTTACCCTGCCACTGTTCATGAAGCTCCATAGCCAACTTAGCTGTAACCATAATATTCCTCCTACAAACGTATATTTTACACCAAAACATCTATAATAATATAATAAGCCTCGCTCAACCGCAAGGCTTATTTCACTTAACACACCTATATTCTATGTCTACATATCCGCGTCTTTCGCTTCTTTTTTTATTCTTGCCATATGTTCTTTTATCTTGGCCTCATAACCGTTACCCTTTGGCTTGTAGAATTCTTTGCCGTCAAGTTCATACGGCAAATACTGCTGTTTAACATAATCATTAGGGTAATCATGTGCATATTTATATCCAACTCCGTGTCCCAATTTTGCCGCTCCTTTATAATGTGCATCCTGCAAATGTGTCGGAATCGGCAACGAACCCGTAGCCTTTACTGTATCAAGCGCATCAAATATTCCGCATGCTGCATTGGATTTGGGTGCCGTCGCAACATAGGTTACCGCCTGTGCCAAAATAAGATTGGATTCCGGCATACCTATACGCTCAACAGCCTGTGCTGCCGCTACTGCCACAACAAGTGCCTGAGGATCTGCGTTTCCAACATCTTCCGATGCACAAATCATTATACGACGAGCTATGAATTTGACATCTTCACCTGCATACAACATCTTTGCCAAATAATACAATGCTGCATCCGGATCCGATCCGCGCATACTTTTAATAAATGCGGATATTGTATCATAATGATTGTCACCCGTCTTATCAAATCTTACAACTCTTTTCTGTATGCACTCTTCAATAATCGGTAGCGTAATATGTATCTTGCCGTCCGACGACTTATCTGTAGTCATTACCGCCAATTCGATAGCATTTAATGCATGTCGGGCATCGCCTCCGCTTATATCCGCAAGTCCTTCCAGTGCCTCATCCGTTATATCAGCTTCATATGCACCGAGCCCTCTGTCTGTATCTTTCAATGCACGCGATATCAATTCCTTGATATCATCAATAGATAACGGCCGTAATTCAAATATCATTGAACGCGAAATCAAAGCGCCGTTTACCTCAAAATACGGATTTTCCGTTGTTGCACCTATAAGAATAATGGTTCCGTCTTCCACAAACGGCAACAGATAATCCTGCTGTCCTTTATTGAATCTATGTATCTCATCGATAAAAAGTATTGTTCGTTTACCGTACATACCGGCCAATTCCTTGGCCTTATCAGTAACCGCTTCCATCTCCTTTTTACCGGCAACAGTTGCATTGATTTGCATAAACTCACTGCTTGTAGCCCCGGCTATCACTTTTGCAAGTGTTGTTTTACCGGTTCCCGGCGGTCCGTAAAGAATAAGTGAACTGAGCTTGTCCGCTTTTATGGCACGATACAGCAATTTATCTTTACCTACGATATGCTGTTGACCCACAATTTCATCAAGCGTACGAGGTCTCATTCTGGCAGCAAGCGGTGATTCCTTTTCGCTGTTTGCATTTCTCATATATTCAAACAAATCCATAACATATTTACCCCGAAACTATTTGAATTGATTCTGCGCGGCATTATATACATATCCCACGCTTTTTAACTTATTAACAATTTCCTGCTTATCAACATCAAGTGCATCGCACATAGCTTCAAGACTGTCGAATTCATCGCGCAATTTGAGATTAACATAGCTAAGCAACATTATCGGATCACTCGGTATCATCTTTGTACTCGTATAATTCAATATTCCCTGAGGATATTGAACCAACTTTTCCTTTCCTGCATTTTACATATAGCGGTTACATTAAATAATGGTAACACTCGAAACATCAACTGACAAGTTTCTTGCAAGCGGCAAGTTCACCATCTTTAACATATATTTCTATGACATCTCCCATACTCACACCGTCTGCAAGTATAAGCTTTGCTGCCAATGTCTCTACATATTTCTGCATATAACGCTTTATAGGTCTTGCGCCGTATACAGGATCGTATGCATTGTCAATGATATATGTCATTGCTTCGTCTGTCAGTTCAATCTTCAATTCCCTGTCAGCCATACGCTTATTCAAATCAGCAAGTATCAGTCCTACAATACCGCCGATATTATCCTTTGATAACGGTTTGAACATAATTGTCTCGTCCAGTCTGTTAAGAAATTCCGGTCTGAACGAAGCTCTAAGCTCATTCATAACATTATCATAGGCATCTTTCATAATATTTCCGTCAGCGTCTATTCCGTCAAGAAGATATGCGGCTCCAATATTGGAAGTCATAATCAAAATTGTATTTTTGAAATCAACCGTTCTGCCCTGACTGTCTGTTATTCTTCCGTCATCCAATACCTGCAACAGAACATTAAACACATCCGGATGCGCTTTTTCCACTTCATCAAACAATACTACGCTATACGGTTTTCTTCTGACAGCTTCCGTAAGTTGACCGCCTTCTTCGTATCCTACATATCCGGGAGGTGCACCGATTAGTCTTGATACGGAATATTTCTCCATATATTCCGACATATCAATACGTATCATATTATTCTCATCGTCAAACAAAGCCTCTGCCAATGTCTTGGCAAGCTCGGTTTTACCTACACCGGTAGGACCCAAGAATAAGAACGAACCAATCGGTTTGCTCGGATCCTTAATACCTGCCTTTGATCTGATGATTGCTTCTGTTACTTTGGTAACGCCTTCATCCTGTCCTACGACTCTCTTATGCAACTCTTCGTCCAGATGAAGAGTCTTGTTACGCTCGGACTCATTAAGCTTGCTAACCGGAATACCGGTCCATCTTGACACAATTTTGGAAATCTCCTCATCCGTCACGGCCTCGTGTACCAAAGTCATATTGCGTTCTCTAATATTACCTTCTTCAGACTCGAGTTCCTTGATAATTTCCGGCAGTCTGCCATATTCAAGTTCGCCTGCTTTCTCGTAATTACCTTCACGTTTTGCAAGCTCTATTTCATTTTTGATGTTTTCTCTTTGCTGTCTCAATTCTGACAACTTGTTAACAAGCGCTTTTTCATTACCAAGCTCGGCACTTTTTACATCATATTCACTCTTTAGTTCCGCAATTTCATCCTGAATCTGTTGTAAACGATCCTTGGACAAATTGTCATCTTCTTTCTTAAGTGCGGCCTCTTCCATCTGCAACTGTGTCAGTTTTCTGCGCATCTCATCCATATCGGCCGGCTCAGAATCCATTTCGGTCTTTATGAGGGCACAAGCTTCATCCACCAGGTCAATTGCCTTATCCGGGAGAAAACGATCCGAAATGTATCTGTCCGACAGAGTCGCTGCACTGACTAATGCACCGTCCATAATCTTAACATGATGAAAATTCTCATAACGTTCCTTAAGTCCGCGCAATATTGAGATAGTATCCTCAACAGTCGGCTCATCAACCATAACGGGCTGAAAACGTCTTTCGAGTGCCGGGTCTTTTTCAATATACATTCTGTATTCATCCAAAGTAGTGGCACCTATACAATGCAACTCGCCTCTGGCAAGCAGCGGTTTTAACATATTGCCGGCATCCAGCGCACCATCTGTTTTACCCGCTCCGACAATGGTATGCAATTCATCAATAAACAGAATTATCTCGCCATCGCTGTTTTTCACATCATCAAGTACAGCCTTAAGTCTTTCTTCGAACTCGCCTCTGTATTTTGCTCCGGCCACCAATGCTCCCATATCAAGTGCAAATATCTTCTTGTTCTTAAGATTCTGCGGAACATCCTCTACGGCTATTCGTCTGGCCAGTCCTTCTGCCACCGCCGTCTTTCCGACACCCGGTTCACCGATTAGAACAGGATTGTTTTTCTGCTTCCTTGACAAAATACGAATAATATTACGTATCTCCTCATCTCGACCTATTACCGGATCAAGCTTCATCTTACGAGCCTTTTCTACCAGCTCCTCACCGTATTTTTCGAGAGTATCATATGTAGCTTCAGGATTGTCCGTCGTCACCGTTCTGTTACCTCGTATTTCCTGTAACGGAACCAGAAAACGATCAACAGTAATTCCATATTCATTAAATATAGATTTAACTTCTTTATTTGGGGCCTTGATCATTGTAATGAATATACTTTCCACAGTCACATATTCATCCCCAAGTCTCTTAGCCTCATCTTCCGCAGTAATGAGTACCTTATTAAGAGACTCACTCATATATGGTTTTCCGCCACTGACTTTAACCTTCTTACCGATTCCCTGCTCCACTCTTCGGGTAAATTCACGTAAGTTAATATCCATTCTCTCAATTAATTTGGCAATCAAGCTATCATCAATAGTAATCAACGAATACAAAAGGTGCTCTTCATCATATTCCTGATTGCCGTATTCCAACGCAATCTTTTCTATTCTATTGATTGCTTCGGTTGCCGATTGTGTGTACTTAGTCATTTGCATATACGACACCTCCAATCTAAAATCTGATATTATTATAACGCAAAATTAGCACTCGTCAACGCCGAGTGCTAATGCTTAATAATCTTTATATATTTTTAATATTCATCACACCGAATCACTTTATTGATTTGAGTAAATCAACAAGTTCAAGATCCGAAGCCGATATCTTGATATTGGTATTCATAACCGTTCCGTCCGGATCGGTTATTCCTATCTCAATAATTGTACCTTCTTTTATTCCTTTTTTGCTAACAGCAGATATAAACATTGGGAACTTAGGATGATTTGCCGCAAATCTCTCCCATGCTCCTTTTATTTTCATAATTGCACCGATATCCATTCCCATTCCAGCATCTCTCTTTCATAATGCACTCTTTAGATAATATAAATCAAAAGAATGCTACTCTTTTTTCTTTTTTGATTTATCCTTGTTTTTGCTCTTATCCTTGCTCTTTTCTACCGACTTCTTGTCGCCCTTAGCTTTCTTATCAGCTTTTTCCTTCTTGGTCTTATCCTTAGAGCACTCGTCTTCCTTAATCTGTTCCAGCATCTTGAAATACGCAACGTGTGCCTTACCGTAAGCTTCATTGAACTCCTCATCATTTCCCTGATGAAGCGAAGTTATATAATTGTGTGCAAGATTGGCTGTCGTAGGATTAACACGTGCAATCGTTGCTACACCGACATTGGAACAGCTGTCTGACATTCTCTCAAGATTGGTAAGTATGTCAAGGAAGCTGATTCCTCCTCGAATAGTACATTTACCGTCTCTCAGTCTCTTAAGGTGATTGTCATGCAAAGTATTAATCATATCATCCATAACTTCTTCAAGCGGTTCGATATGTCTTGCCGCATCCACATCACGCTTAACAAAAGTTAACTTTGTATAATCAAGTATTGTATCCTGAAGATCTCTTACTACCTTGATTTCCTCAAGAGCATTCTCACTGAATTCCACATTTTCTTCATGCATCGCCGTCATTGTTTTTGCGATATTATCCGCATAGTCACCCAAATGTTCAAATTCCGTAACCATCTTGTGATACTGATCAAAAATCCTGATATGCAAATCCTCACTGATATGCGGCGACAACTGTACCAGATAATTATCAACTCTGTCTGCCAGCATATCAATATTTTCCTCTTCTTCCGCTATCTGCCTGACAATCTCTTCATCGTAGCACTCTACTACATCAAGAGCTTTATTAATATTTACAATGGCAGCATCAAGCATTGCTCTGAGTGCATTATAGCAACCCCTGAATGCCAACGCCGGAGTTGGAAAAAATATAGGATTTAATGCTTCGACAATGTCTGCATATTTACCGGAGCCCGCCTCTTCATCTTTAACCATTCGTCGACTGAACTTGCCAAAAAATCCAACAAGCGGAAGTAACAAAATCGCACATCCCAAATTGAATATCGTATTTGTATTGGCAATAGTACCGGATGTCATAGACATATTCCACAGCGAATCCAACACGCCCATTGCTTTAAGTACATTAACTGCAATAAGCACAATCACTGTCTCGCTCAAATTGAACATAATATTGACAATACCGACTCGTTTGGCATCTGCTTTTGCACCGATAGAGCAAACAATTGCCGTAGTAACACAATCGCCAAGATATATACCCGTAAGTACAATATAAATAGCTTTGAAAGGTATCTGACCTCCCAAAGAAAATGCCTGAAGTATTCCAATGGTCGCCGAAGAACTCTGAAGTACAAATGCAACACCCGCACCGGTCAGATATCCCAGCAAAGGATTATTGCCAAGATGTGCAAACAAAGTATCGATAATTCCGCTTTCCGAGAAAGAGCTTACAGCTTCGGTCATGTTTAGAAGTCCCGAAAACAGAATACCAAAGCCGATAGCAATATTGCCTATATTGTCGGATTTCTTGAATTTAAAGCCCATAATCAGAATAATACCGACAATCAATGCTATCGGAGCTAACGTTGAGGGTTGAAATATCCTCAATATATTGCTGGCTCCCGAATCTGCTTTGATATCAAGCAATCTGATAATCTGGCCTGTTACGGTAGTACCGACATTTGCACCCACAATAATACCGATAGACTGATCAAGTGAGATAATGCCTGCCGCAACAAGTCCCGATGTAATAACGATGGTCGCCGTTGATGACTGAATAATGGCAGTAACCGCAAGTCCCAAAAAGAAAGCCTTAATAGGATTGTTTGTTACCTTCTCCATTACAACCTTCAATGTTCCTGACGAGCCTTCTTTAAGGCTGTCGCCCATAAGTCTCATACCATATAAAAACATGGCGAGACCGCCAAGTAACGAAATCAAATTAAAAATATACATTTTTGTCCTACCTTATACACACAATTTGTGTTTTACCCAAATAGTATTCTACATTTTCAGACAAAAGATTGCAATATTACAATAATATTTCGAAGAGAGCTTTACAAATCCAAGCTTTACTCTTACTCTTCAAATGCCTGCGTTGCCTTTACCGCCCTCTTCCATCCTGCATACTTTTGGCCTCGCCACATTTCATCACATGTAGCTTCGAAGCGCCTGTCAACTTTGTTTACATTGTTAATTGCTTCCTTGGATTCAAATACATGAACAGCCAAACCCGCAAGATATGCCGCACCGAGTGCAGTTGTCTCATTAATAACCGGTCGAATCACACTTTTACCCAATATATCCGCCTGAAACTGCATAAGTAAATTGTTCTTGACCGCACCACCGTCTACCTTCAACTCTGACAAATCAATACCGCTGTCTGTCTCCATTGCTTCAATAAGCTCCGCCGACTGATATGCCAATGCCTCAAGTGTAGCACGCACAATATGTTCACGTCCCGTGCCCCTTGTAAGTCCAAACACAGCTCCTCTTGCCTTATCGTCCCAATACGGAGCGCCAAGTCCGACAAACGCCGGTACTACATATACTCCCTGAGTGTCATCACATTCTTTTGCGATGCATTCACTTTCCGGTGCTGTCTCAATTATCTTCAATCCATCACGCAACCATTGAATGGCGGAACCTGCCACAAACACGCTGCCTTCAAGGGCATATTCGACTTCCCCGTCAATTCCCCATGCAATTGTAGTAATCAAACCATTATTGGATACAACCGGTGTTTTTCCCGTATTCATTAATAAAAAGCAACCTGTTCCGTACGTATTCTTCGCCATTCCTTTTTCAAAACAGGTCTGACCAAACAACGCAGCCTGCTGGTCTCCGGCTATTCCGGCAATTGGAACATTTAATCCAAGGAATGCATCTGCATCTGTATTGCCGTATATATATGAGCTTGGACAAACCTTCGGCAACATGCTTTGCGGTACATCAAACATTTGAAGCAGTTCATCATCCCAGCGAAGTTCATATATGTTATAAAGCAGAGTTCTTGCCGCATTGGAATAATCCGTCACATGTTCTCTGCCCCCGGTAAGACGATATACCAGCCACGAATCAATGGTACCGAACATCAACTGTCCTGCATCCGCCAATTCCTTTGCCCCATTGACATTATCCAATATCCATTTAATCTTTGATGCACTGAAATACGGATCTATCAGCAGTCCGGTTTTACTTTTTATCTTCTCTTCCAGACCACGCTCTTTCAACTCGTCACATATATCGGACGTTTGTCTCGACTGCCAACAAATCGCATGATATATTGGTTTTCCCGTATTCCTGTCCCATACGACAGCAGTCTCCCTTTGATTTGTTATGCCTATTCCGGCAATATCCGAATAATTAATTGTAGATTTAACAATTGCCTCATTGCACACGAACTTAACAGATTCCCATATTTCTTCTGCATCATGCTCTACATGTCCGGGTTGCGGAAAAAACTGAGAAAATTCCTTTTGTGCCATACTCACAATATTACAATCGGCGTCAAAAACAATTGCTCTGCTGCTCGTTGTTCCCTGATCAATACTCAAAATATACTTCATAACCATCCCTCGCTTTTTTACTGTTTGACCTTCATTGCCCTAAGTGCATTAAGTATAGCAATGAATGCCACCCCTACATCTGCAAATACCGCTGCCCACATTGATGCTACTCCGCAAGCGGCCAATATAAGAATAAGAATTTTCACCCCAATTGCAAAAACAATATTCTCTCGTACAATACGCAATGTCCTTTTTGAAATACGCATAGCTGTCACAAGCTTTGACGGCTCATCTGTCATAAGCACTACATCAGCAGCTTCTATCGCCGCATCAGAACCCAAGCCTCCCATAGCTATGCCGACATCGGCACGTGCCAGAACAGGTGCATCATTAATACCGTCGCCGACAAAAACCAGTTTCTTACCCTTTTTAAGATTAGATAACAGCTGTTCTACAATAGAAACCTTATCTGTCGGAAGCAATTTGGCATAATACTCATCTATTCCAAGTCTTGTCGCGATATCCTTTGCTGTTTCTACCGCATCTCCGGTTAACATTACAACACGACTGACACCTGCTTTTTTCAGTCCTCTTACGCACTCTGCCGCATCGCTTTTTTCTTCATCACGTAATTCTATAATGCCGCATATCTCACCTTCTGTTGAAACATATACAGCAGTATTGCTTGCCTCAGATGCATCAATATGCATATCATCAAGCATTTTCTTATTGCCTACGTAATATCTTATATCATCAATAACGGCACTGACACCTTTACCTGCCGTCTCATTAATATCGGATATTCTCTCATCCCCAATCATATCATCACAGGAAGCCACAATTGATTGTGCAATCGGATGAGTACTGTGTTTTTCTACGGCAGCTGCAATTTGTAACAATTTCTTACGTGCATCTTCGTCTGTACCGTTTGACCATGCGGGATTAACCGTCACCTTCTCAATGCAAAACACTCCGCTTGTCAATGTGCCCGTCTTGTCCATTGCAACAATATCGGCTTCGCCAAGCAATTCAATATAACTGCTTCCTTTTACCAATATTCCTACTCTGCCTGCGCCGCCGATTCCTCCGAAAAAGCCAAGCGGTACGCTGATAACCAAAGCACACGGGCATGATATTACCAAGAATTCCAACGCTCTATACAACCACGGAATAAATGATTGCTTGGTAATAATCGGTCCAAGCACTGCCAGTGCAAGTGCAAGCAAACACACAATAGGTGTATATCTTAATGCAAAACGATGAATAAAATTCTCGCTGGCTGCCTTCTTCTCGGTCGCATTTTCCATCAATTCAAGAATCTTATTAACCGTAGATTCCTGAAACTCCTTTGTAACACTCACCTTGATTACTCCGGACAAATTGACACAGCCGGAAATAACTTCATCATCTTCCTGCGCAAAACGCGGCAGACTTTCACCGGTAAGCGAACTTGTATCTATATTACTGCTACCATCTATTACAACTCCGTCAAGTGGTATCTTCTCACCCGGATTAACAATAATCGTCTCGCCTATGCTTACTTCATCAGGATCGACTGTCTGTGATACACCATCTCTGTAAACATTGGCATAATCCGGTCTGATATCCATAAGCTCCTTAATGGATTTGCGGCTTTTTCCGACAGCATATGACTGAAACCATTCACCTACCTGGTAAAAAAGCATTACTGCTACACCTTCAGAGTAGCTTCCGATAAGAAATGCACCAATACTTGCAATAACCATCAAAAAGTTCTCATCAAGAATAAGTCCTTTGACAATACTTCGCACCGCATTTTTGATAATATCAAAAGATATTGCAATGAATACCGCCAAAAAAGGAATTGCCCACAACCACTTGTCAGTCGCCGGTTCAAAAAATACAACTTCCTTTATCTCGCAGATTTTATTTGCCGATAACACCGCAATATAAGCAATAAGACAGATTACTATTCGCCACAATTTTTTCCTTAACTTCTTGCTCATTTCTCTACCTGTTTCTTCTACTTGGCCACAACTGTTACATCAGGCTCAAGTTTTGCTACAATATCCTTTATTGATTTGGTAATTGCATTAATATCGGCTGTATCATCAATCTCAATATTTAACTTCTGTGTTAAGAATGTGCACTTGCTGCTTTGCACTCCGTCAAGCTTACCTACTGCTTCCTCAATCTTTGCTGCACAATGTGCACAATCCAAATCTTCCAAAATATATATCTTCTTCATCTTCTTTATCCTTTCTGTTACTCATTAATATGTTCCAATCCCATGTCAATTATCCCGGCTATATGATCATCCGCCAGGGAATAATAGACCGTCTTACCTTCTCTGCGGTTCACCACTAACGCCATCTGTTTAAGTATGCGCAATTGATGCGATATCGCAGACTGTTGCAATCCCACCATATCCGACAATTCCTGCACACATAATTCTCCGCGCCTAAGCAAACACAACATCTTTATTCTGGTAGAATCACCGAATACCTTATAGAATTCAGCCAATCTAACCAATGTTTCATCTTCGGGAATCATTCTTTGCTCCTTTCATATGAATATTTGTTCATATGTTCATATTATCACACATGTATGATATGTCAAGTAAAAAAGAATGATATTAATACTC
>JAGHVF010000075.1 GCA_018064425.1 Candidatus Colinaster equi
GAGCATAGAAGACACACTTGAGAAAATTAAAAGCAAGGCAATGAATGATGCCGGATTTCGGAAGAAACTGCTTGCCTGTAAAGATGCAGAAGAGCCGGTATTTGAGTTTTGTAATATAGCAAGATCTGAAGGCTTTGAAATATATGAGATGGATATTATCGATATCGGAGAATCATTCCATGCGGCTATGAAGAGAAGCACTAACGGCGGAGGTGAGAATTCTCCGATGCTTGCGTATCAGGATGATTTCTTCGAGCTGTTTTTAGACGAATTAGAATAACATGATATAATCGCCGGTCCGGGAGGTGCATGCTGAAAAGTGTGTTGTCGGTGTCCAGTGCAACCATTTTGAATATCCCTGGGAACACACGACAGCCGGTGATTATTATATAAGTATGGGAGAGCAGAATGAATATTCAGGTATTCGGCACAAAGAAATGCTTTGATACAAAGAAAGCGGAAAGATACTTCAAAGAGCGCAACATCAAATACCAGCTCATTGATCTTAAAGAAAAGGGAATGAGCAAGGGAGAACTTAATAATGTTCTTTCTGCAGTCGGAGGTCTTGATGTAGTGATTAATCCTGACGCAAAAGATCAGGATGCAATTGCACTAATCAAGTATATTTCACCAGAAGATAAGATTGATAAGTTACTGGAGAATCAGCAGGTGCTTAAGACACCGATTGTAAGGAACGGGAAGCAGGCAACTGTTGGTTATCAGCCTGATGTTTGGAAAAATTGGGAGTAGCAGATTTAGTATGGATAATAGCACTATGGACGAGGAACTTATAAGAACACCGGAACAAAGGAGGCGAGACTTGTACGAGCGACAGGTCGAGATGTTAAAACTATTCTTGGAGAGAGGTGCTATTTCACAGGAACAATATGACAAGAGCTATGGAGATCTTACGGAAAAGATGGGCTATAAATAATGATTCGGGGAGGCGGATATCCGCCTCCCCGTGCTAATACTAGATTAAATGATATTTCTTCAGAATTCTTTGAAACTCTTCTGTATGGTATTTGACTCTGTGACGAGCTTTCTCGCGGATATCACGTAATTCAGAAAGGGTATAGTTAGTTCCGAATTGAGCATTAAATCCAGCAATATATAATGGGGAGAGTCGAGTGCCTTGAAGATCTATTAGAAGAGTAATTTCCATATCCGAGAGATTTGCGATTTTTTTGATGGCTTCTATCAAATCGCTCTTTTCGGATAAGATGTGGGATTCCGGAGAAGGAGATTTTTCATCTGCGAGTGTAGATAGCATAGAGGAGTTTGCCGGATCATCCATATGTACCGCATCAAGTAAATAATAGTTTATTCGGATGTCGCGGCCGATTGGACCATGTGGGAGTGAAGAATACTTTATGTAGCCCATAAGTGAATCCCCGGGACGCCAGTCTGCAAATGACTTATTCCATATGTGATACGATACAGCTTCTATAAACTCATCAAGTGTGTATATTGCATTGTATTGGCAGACTATCCAGAAATACAGCGATGTGAGTGATATATAGAATGCACGGTTACAGTATTGTTCTGATCTTGGGTTAAGATTCAGAAATGCATTTTTTAGATTATCGTCATCCGGATGGCTTTTTATAGCAAGAGCGATAGCGGTTACATCGTCATCAGACCATGTTGAAGCAGGGGCAGCAATTAGCTGCTCTATTTTCTTGTCGTATTTCATATATTCTCCTTTCGTTTGACTGATTAATTTCAACGAAAGGAGAGCTATGATCCCCTCAAAAGAAAAGCAATAAAATAGGCAGATGCAAAATGCATCCGCCCAAGACAATAAGATAAATTAAGAGGCAGTGAAAAATGCCTCTTAATATGCTGCTTTATTTTGTAGGAGTGAATTACGCCAGCTCAAAGTGCATATTGTGCCCTCCGGGTTAAATGGTGAATCACGCGTTAATA
>JAGHVF010000010.1 GCA_018064425.1 Candidatus Colinaster equi
AGATTCTATTTAAACAAACAAAAAATACCGAGCAATTATGTAGTTAAATCATAATCGCCCGGTGTTGTACTTTTTATGCCACATTAACTTAATGACATTGACCATTGGTCCTTTTTTTATTGGTCGGCATATTTCATTAATATGTCAGTGTATTTGTTGAAATCTCCACGTTGAATTGTGGTAATTAAATCACCCAGTTGTTTTACCGATTGGAAAAACTGAGTCTCATTAATCATGTTTTTCTCTTTTGCCTCACATAATTCATCAATGTCTAAAACATTCATGCGCCCGTTTGCATCAACCGTTACATCGGCTAATAAATCAATAATGGTAAGTGTGCCGCGTTCTTCGTTGCGTGAGTATGTGACGATATCACAATACCAATAATAGAGAGAACCGTCTTCTTTGAGGAACCGACTTACTTTAATACCATCTTTGAAGAAATAGCAGGAATAACCGTGATGAAAATCGTTACGTGGCTTAAGAGTTGTCCACCTAGTGACCATAATTGTGTCATCCATATACAGGATTTCATCATCTTTGAGTGACACGCATTCATTTGGAATCAATCTTTTTCTGAATAGTTCAGGATACATATCTTGCCCTCCAAAATGATACTTTCCGACAGAAATGATAATAATCTGTCTTTTTAACTATATTACTCGTATGAGCATATCTAGTCAATGAATAAAATTGCAATGGTCTAGTGCAAAATATTGTTAATACGATAGCAATTTTTTCCTGCAATGTAGCAATAGTTAATAGGTAGAATTTCTTTACACTATGTGGGATTTCTTGTATAATATTAGACAATTGAAGATGAAAGGAACGGCGTGTGAAAAATAACAAGAATATTGCAAGAAATCTTACATATATTTCCCAGTTTGCAATCAACATGCTTGTTCCTATTTTTTTATGCTCTTTTATCGGATTGTACATTGATAAAAAATTTCAGACATCATATTGGTTTATTATTCTTTTCTTTGTAGGAGCCGTAGCGGGAGCTCGCAATATTTATATTCTGGCGAAAAAGTCGTATGAGGAAAAGGAAGATAAACAAAAGTGAACAAGTTTTGGGTCGGACTGAATGAGACATTAAGAGATTTGCTTATCAGCATTCTTGCATACGGAATAGTAGCACAGATTATTGTGATGTGGTTTGTGCCCGATATTTCCAAATATTCAATCGGTCTGTGGATTGGAATTGCGGATGCGATGTTTGGCGCGTGGCATATGTGGTGGTCGATTGATCGCAATTTGACAATACATGCCGATGATGAAAAAGGGGCAAACGTGGCATCACTTAGAGGCAGCATAATAAGATATGCTGTTACAATAATAATTTTGATATGTGTGTGCTTGACGGATTTTGCATATCCGCTTGCAACATTTGCGGGAATGCTTGGACTTAAGATTGGAGCATATCTCGCACAATATACAGGCAATTTTTTTAAAAATAAATAAGGAGGTGAATGTATGGATACTGCAATCATGTTATCCGCGCAGAAAGAAGTTGACTTTATGATACATGGAGTCTTTTCGTATAACTTCTTTGGACATGAAGTGTGGATAACAACAAGTCATGTGTGTTTGCTTATTGTTCTGATTACGTTGATGATTTTCTTCTTCGTAGGCGGAAGAATATTTAAACATGCAGACGAAATTCCAAGTGGCTTCCAAAACATTGTGGAGCTTATTGTTGAGTTCCTTGACGGAATTGTTAATTCGACAATGGGTAAATACGGTAAGAATTTCCGCAATTACATTGGTACAATCTTCATATTTATTTTGTTCAGTAATATTTCGGGGTTACTTGGACTGAGGCCGCCAACAGCAGATTATGGTACTACGTTACCGCTTGGTTTGGCCACGTTCACTCTGATTTTTGTGAACAAAATCAGATATCAGAAGGTTTCAGGCTTCTTGAAGGGGTTGATGGACCCATGGCCGTTCTGGTTACCGATTAATATTATAGGTGATTGTGCGGTTCCAATTTCTTTGTCGTTGCGTCTGTTTGCCAATATTTTGTCCGGAACGGCAATTATGGCATTGATATATGGCTTGCTAAGTAAGATAGCATTCTTTTGGCCGGCCGCATTACATGTCTATTTTGATTTGTTCTCGGGAGCAATTCAGACGTATGTATTCTGTATGTTAACGATGACATACATTGCGGATGCAATGAATACTGAAGGATAGTACGACATTAGCTACAGATTTATTATTAGGAGGAATCAAATTATGGAATTCAACACAGAGTTTATTAAAGGATGTTCAGCAATCGGCGCAGGTCTTGCTCTTATCGCAGGTATCGGACCAGGTGTAGGCCAGGGTATTGCAGCAGGACATGCAGCATCAGCAGTTGGACGTAATCCGGGTGCAAAGGGTGATATTACATCTACTATGCTTCTTGGACAGGCCGTTGCCGAGACAACAGGTCTTTATGGTTTGCTTGTAGGTATGATTCTTATCTTTGTACAGCCATTAGCAAAGTAAGCCTTTTCAAAATCAGTAGAATATTAAGAAAGGAGGCTTACATATAATGGAGCCAAGATTGTTTGATCTGGACTTTCAGTTATTGCATGATGCGTTGCTTACACTTATTGCGGTAATTACATTGTTCTTCTTTGCTTCATACTTCTTCTTTAATCCGGTAAGAGAGTTTCTCAAGAAGAGACAAGACAGGATTAAGGGTGAGATAGAAGAAGCAAGTGCTAATAAGGCAGAGGCTGAAGCTCTCAAAGCAGAATACGAAAAGAAGCTTGCAAGCATTGATAAGGAAGCCGAAGCAATTCTTAGCGAAGCAAGAAAGAAAGCAGTAGCAAATGAGAATTCAATTGTTGCAAAGGCTAAAGAAGAAGCAAGCGGAATTATTGCAAGAGCGAATACAGAAGCAGAGCTTGAGAAACAAAAAGTTGCCGATGATGTTAAGAAGGAAATGATTAATGTTGCATCAGCTCTGGCAGAAAGAGTAATCGGTGAGAAGATGGATACAGATGTCCAAGATCACCTTGTTGAAGACACTTTAAAGGAAATAGGTGATAGCACATGGCTAAGTTAGTCAGCAAGACATATGGTGATGCCCTGTTGGAATTAGCTATTGAGGAAGAGAAGATTGATATCTTTTCCGAGGAGATAGATGGTATCTTGAATGTGCTGAATGACAATCCTGATTTTGGCAAAGTAATTAACAATCCGCGAATCGCAATTGAAGATAAGCTGGAATTTGTTGAGAATGTTTTTAAGACCAGAATAAGTGATGAACTTACAGGTTTTATCAAGATAATTGTTGCCAAAGGCAGATTTGCCGAGATTGATAAGATACTTCAATACTTCTCAGACGAGGTGAAGAAGTTGAAGGGCATCGGAGTGGCTTATGTAACTACTCCAAGTGAATTGACTGATAACCAGAAGTCAAAAGTAGTTAATAAGCTGTTAGAGACTACTGAATTCAAAGAGATGGAGATGCATTATTCTGTAGCTCCCGAACTTATCGGAGGTATGCAGATACGCATAGGAGATCGAGTTGTTGACAGTAGTGTTCATACAAAGATTATGAAAATGCAGCAGGAACTTTTGAAAGTTCGCGTATAAGACTGCAAAAATTTAGAAAGGAATGGATCCATGAATTTAAGACCAGAAGAAATAAGTTCAGTCATCAAGGATCAGATCAAGCGTTACGCCAATGAATTGGAAGTATCGGATGTAGGTACTGTAATTCAGGTTGCGGATGGTATCGCTCGTGTACATGGTCTCGAAAAGGCTATGCAGGGTGAGTTGCTTGAATTCCCGGGTGAGATATTCGGTATGGTACTTAACCTTGAGGAAGACAACGTCGGTGTTGTTCTTTTAGGTAACGGTAAGAATATCAACGAAGGTGATATTGTAAAGACTACAGGACGAGTTGTTGAGGTACCTGTAGGTGATGCAATGCTTGGTCGTGTAGTAAATGCACTTGGTCAGCCAATAGATGGTAAGGGACCGATCCAGACTGAGAAATATCGTCAGATTGAAAGAGTTGCTTCAGGTGTTATAACAAGAAAGTCAGTTGATACACCTTTACAGACAGGTATTAAGGCTATTGACTCAATGGTCCCAATCGGAAGAGGCCAAAGAGAGCTTATTATCGGTGACAGACAGACCGGTAAAACAGCAATTGCTATTGATACAATCATTAATCAGAAGGGTCAGAACGTAAAATGTATATACGTTGCAATAGGCCAGAAGGCTTCTACAGTTGCAGGTATAGTAAAGACTCTTGAAGAGTATGGTGCTATGGCATATACAACCGTTGTTGCTTCAACAGCCAGTGAGCTTGCACCACTTCAGTATATTGCACCATATGCAGGATGTGCTATTGGTGAGGAATGGATGGAGAACGGAGAGGATGTTCTTGTTATATATGATGACTTGAGCAAACATGCTACGGCATATCGTACACTCTCTTTGCTCCTTAAGAGACCACCGGGACGTGAGGCTTATCCGGGTGATGTATTCTATCTTCACAGCAGACTGCTTGAGAGAGCAGCCAGAATGTCTGATGAATACGGCGGAGGTTCACTTACAGCACTTCCGATTATTGAGACACAGGCAGGTGATGTATCTGCATACATTCCTACCAATGTTATTTCAATTACAGACGGACAGATTTATCTTGAGACAGAGATGTTTAATTCAGGTTTCAGACCTGCTGTTAATGCCGGACTTTCCGTATCACGAGTAGGTGGTGCGGCACAGATAAAGGCTATGAAGAAGATTTCAGCGCCTATTCGAGTAGAGCTTGCTCAGTATAGAGAGTTGGCAGCATTTGCACAGTTTGGTTCGGAACTTGATGATGATACAAAGGAAAAGCTTGCACAAGGTGAAAGAATCAAAGAGATTCTTAAACAGCCACAGTATAAGCCAATGCCGGTACAGTATCAGGTAATTATTATTTATGCTGCTACAAATAAGTATCTTTTGGATATACCTGTAAGTGCAATTACAAGATTTGAAACAGAACTGTTTGAATTTTTGGATACAAAGTATCCTGAGATTCCTAATTCTATCGCAAGTGAGAAGCAGATTTCGGATGAGACGGATGAGCTTCTGAAGAAAGCTATAGTTGAGTTCAAGGAGCAGTTCAAGGCTTAAGTGACAGATTGGAAGGTGATAAACTATGGCGTCTATGAGAGACATCAAAAGACGTAAAAGTAGTATTCAAAGTACAGGACAGATCACTAAGGCCATGAAATTGGTTTCTACGGTAAAATTACAGCGTAGTAAGCAGGCGGCACAGAACAGTAAAGGGTATTTTGATTATATGTACAAAACTGTACAGTCAATGTTGGCTAAAGCCGGCAATATCGATCACCCTTATGTCAATACTTCCGAGTGTAAGAAAAAGGCTGTTATTATGATTACAGGTAACAGAGGTCTTGCAGGAGGCTACAATTCAAATGTTGTAAAGCTGATTACAAGAGGAAATTTACCAAAGGAAGATTTGATATTGTATACCTTGGGTCATAAAGGACGCGAAGCAATGCATAGATATGGCTATGAGTTGGCTGAAGATTATTCGACGATGATAGATGCGCCGGAGTATATTGATGCGATGAGACTCAGTAGCGTTTTGCTTAATGCATATCGTAATGGTGAGATAGGCGAGATATATCTTGCATATACCAGATTCAAGAATACTGTTGTTCATGAACCGGTACTTATGAAACTGTTGCCTGTTGAAAAAGGTGAGGAGACGGATGTAGTCGAAACCAATGCAGGTAATGTACCGATGAACTTTGAACCGGCAGAAGATGAAGCATTGGATATGATTATTCCAAAGTATGTAACGAGCATAATATATGGTGCGATGATTGAGTCGGTTGCCAGTGAAAACGGAGCTCGTATGCAGGCTATGGATAATGCAACTACGAATGCGGAAGAAATGATTGAGAAGTTGACATTGCAGTATAACAGAGCTCGTCAGGGTTCTATTACGCAGGAACTTACAGAGATTATTGCCGGATCACAGGCACAGAATTAGTGGTAGTCCAAGTAGGACAAATAATAGTGTAGAAAGGAAATAACGATGGCAGAAAAGACGATCGGAAAAATTACGCAGATCATCGGAGCCGTTCTTGATATCAAGTTTGAACAGGGAAATCTTCCCGAGATTAATGAGGCTATCAAGATTACACGTAATGATGGAAGCGTACTGGTTGTGGAAGTATCACAGCATTTGGGTGATGATACAGTCAGATGTATTGCCATGGGACCGACAGACGGACTTGTAAGAGGTATGGATGCCAATGCAACAGGCGCTCCTATTACTGTTCCGGTAGGCGAAAATACATTGGGTAGAATGTTCAATGTACTCGGTGAGCCTATAGATAACAAGCCGGCACCTGAGGTTACAACATCTTTGCCTATTCACAGACCCGCACCTGAGTTTGTTGAGCAGGCTACAGAGGCTGAGATTCTTGAGACCGGTATTAAAGTAGTTGATTTGTTGTGCCCGTATCAGAAGGGTGGAAAAATTGGTTTGTTCGGAGGCGCCGGTGTAGGTAAGACAGTACTTATTCAGGAGCTGATTCGTAACATAGCAACAGAGCACGGTGGATATTCTGTATTCACAGGTGTTGGAGAGAGAACAAGAGAAGGTAACGACCTGTATTATGAAATGAAAGAATCAGGCGTTATTGATAAGACAACAATGGTATTTGGACAGATGAATGAGCCACCGGGAGCCAGAATGAGAGTAGGTCTTACAGGACTTACAATGGCTGAGTACTTCCGTGATAAGGCCGGTAAGGATGTATTGTTATTCATTGATAACATCTTCCGTTTTACTCAGGCCGGTTCAGAAGTTTCAGCTTTGCTCGGACGAGTTCCTTCAGCGGTTGGTTATCAGCCTACTTTGCAGACAGAAATGGGCGCTTTGCAGGAGAGAATTACTTCTACAAAGAACGGTTCAATTACATCTGTACAGGCTGTATACGTTCCTGCCGATGACCTTACAGACCCTGCTCCGGCTACTACATTTGCACATTTGGATGCGACAACTGTACTTAGCCGTTCAATTGTTGAGTTGGGTATTTATCCTGCAGTAGACCCTCTTGAGTCTACATCAAGAATTCTTGATCCAAGAATTGTTGGTGAGGAACATTATCAAGTTGCCAGAGGCGTTCAGGAGATATTGCAGAAGTATAAGGAATTGCAGGATATTATCGCTATTCTTGGTATGGATGAACTTGGTGAAGAGGATAAGCTTGTTGTATCAAGAGCACGTAAGATTCAGAGATTCCTGTCACAGCCATTCTTCGTTGCCGGTCAGTTTACAGGCCTTGAAGGTAAATATGTTCCTGTTCAGGAAACAATCAGAGGATTTAAGGAGATTATTGAAGGTAAGCATGATGATATTCCTGAAAGTTATTTCCTTAATGCCGGCGGAATTGATGATGTAATTGCTCGTGTGAAGTAGTATCCGAAATGGAGAGTAACATGGCAGAAGATAATAAGAAATTTGCGGTTAAGATTATTACACCGGATAGAACCTTCTATGAGGGTGAGGCTACAATGGTTGAATTTAATACGACCGAGGGTGAGATTGGTGTATATAAGAATCATATTCCACTTACCGTAATAGTTAAGCCGGGTGTGCTGACTATTACAGAGGATGATGGAGTAAAGAAGGCAGCAATTCATTCGGGATTTGTTGAGATACTTGGTGATAGCGTCACATTTTTGGCGGAGGTTATTGAGTGGCCGAATGAAATTGATGAACAGAGAGCTATGGCAGCCAAGGAGAGAGCAGAGCGACTTATTCGCGAGAAGGATCCTAAGACTGATATAGCAAGAGCTGAGACGGCATTGATGCGTGCTATGGCAAGAATCAATGTAATCAAAGCTTAAGAGTGTAATGTTGAGACCATGCGCGATATGCGCATGGTCTTTTACAGAATAACGGATTGGGAAAATGAAGAAGATAATTATTCGATGGGCGGTATATATTGTAGTTTTTGTCGGTGCATTAATCTCTTTTTCTTTGATATTTAATCAGGGAACAACTGATATGACTGTTGACATGTCTGAGGCAACATTACCGACCATACATGTTGTATATGATAATTTGAAAATAAATGAGATGCATGGATATAGCGATAAGATGGAGGTTAATACGATAAGGGATAGTATTACTCCGATATTTGATGATAGAAAAGTGTCTCTGGAAATAGAAAAATATAATGCAGTTGTATCAAAAATTTCATATGAAGTCAGGAATGCGGACGGAAACAGATTGATTGAAAACACGGACGTAGTTGATTATGGCGATTACAAGGAATATATAAGCTGTAATATTGCATTAAAGGATTTGATTGAGCCTGAAACAGAGTACAATCTGATAATAATACTTAAATTATCAGATGGAAGAGATGTGTACTATTACACCAGAATCGCACAAAATGCGAATGTTGCACTAAAAGAGAAAGTAGAATTTGTAACCGATTTCAGTGACAAGACATTTGATGTAGGTGCAATGAAAGAACTCTCAACCTATATGGAACCGAATTCCGAGGGAAATAATGAATCATTTGGAAGAGTAACAATCCATAGTAGTGTAAAGCAATTAACATGGGGCGATTTGGCACCAAAGAGAGAATCCGAACCGGAAGTTACCATCAAAGAGATTGGTGATACCATGGCGTCAATTGAGCTTAAATACATGGTGTCTGCCGTAAACGGAAACGAGAAAAGCTATTACAATATAGTTGAATATTTTAGAATTCGTAAAACTCAGCAGCGTTTTTATCTTTTATCCTATGATAGAAGTATGGACAGAATTTTTCTTATGAATAAGAAATCATTTGTAAATGATAAGATTATTCTTGGCATTCAGAAAGATGATGTTCAAATGAAAGAGAGCGAAGGCGGGGAAATAGTAGCTTTTGTTAATGATGGTCGTTTGTATAGCTATAATGTAGAGGAAAACAAAGTAGCTCGTCTTTTTGCATTTTATGATGAGCCGTTTGATGATAAGAGACACCGCTATGACCAGTGTAATGTAAAAATTCTTGATGTTGAAGAGAACGGTAATATTGCATTTTTGGTATACGGATATATGAACAGAGGCATTCACGAAGGTGAAGTAGGAGTGGAATTGTGCTATTACAGCAATCCTGTTAATACAATTGAGGAGCAGGTGTTTATTCCATATACTAAATCGCCAAAGATATTGAAATGCGATATTGAAAAACTAAGTTATCTGAATAAACGTGGAAATCTGTTGGTGTTCATTGACGGAGCAATCTATAAGATATCTGTTGCCTCTCTTGATTATGAAATAGTAGCAGACAGTATTGACGAAGATTCGTTTTGCGTGTCAGCAAGCGGTAGAACGATTATGTGGCAAGATATGGGCGAATCGGAGAACAGTGTTACAACGGATTTGACCGTAATGGATTTGGCAAGTGAGAATATCACTATGACAGGTAAGAATTCATCTGAGTATATCAGACCAATAGGTTTTATGGCAGAGGATTTGATATATGGAGTATGTGATGAAAATGACATGACTGAGAATATCTTGGGTGATGTTACATTTCCGATGAATAAGGTGGTGATTCAGTCGGAGCAAGGTAATATTCTGAAAGAGTATGAGGAAGAAAATATATATGTCACTGAGGGTGAGATTGCAGATAATCAGATTACATTAAAGAGAGTGATGCTTAATCCCGATACCGGTACATATTCTGAAATTAGTGATGATAATATCACCAGTAATGCGGATGTTGAGGAAGGAACCAATGCAATTGCGGATGTTTCAATAGATATTTTTGAAAAAATAGAGCAGATTGCATTAAAGAAGGAAGTTGACGTGAAAGGATTGAAAACTCTGACGCCAAAGGAAGTGCTGTATGAAGGCGGAAGAAGTGTTCCAATCAAGGTAAAAGAGACAAAGAATCGATTCTTTGTATATGGAAATGGAGAGATAACTGCAGTATTTGATAATCCGGCAAAGGCGGCATTGTGTGCATATGATATTAGAGGAACAGTTGTAGATACCCTGGGAAATGAAATTTATTCAAGAGGTGAGACTGTACCCAGAAATCAGATTATGTCCATTACTGAGGAATCAACGACTGATACAAAGAATTCATTGGCTATATGTCTGGATACGATGTTAAAGCAACTTGGAATATCACGAAATACAGAGACAATGCTTAGTCGAGGTGATACGGCATATGATGTTTTGAAAAATAATCTGAATAGTATATATGTACTTAATCTTACCGGATGTAAGATGGATATGATGCTGTATTATGTCAACCAAGACATACCGGTGTTGAGTGTGCTTAATGATGGCTCAGCTGTATTAATTATCGGATTTAATGAGCAAAATATTGTTTTAATGGATCCAAACAGCGGAACCATATACAAGATGGGTATGAATGACGCTAGACAGATGTTTGAAGAGAACTTTAACAGATTTATGACATATGCACATATTCATGAATCTTAATTGATAATCAATATCAAAATAGAAAAAGAGCTAAGACAAATTCAAGTGGAAAAGCACTTGTGTGGTCTTAGCTCTTTGCTTTTTGTAAAATACTACAGTTCGCCGTTGCGATAGCGGCTTACAATTGATTGTATACGTTCATTTGGAATGAGCAAGTCGCTTATTGATGAATCGTGATTAAGTGTATCAATAATGTATGCAATATATTTGCTCAAATCACAGCTGATATACCATTCACGTTCAAGCAGTTCATCCGGCTGGTATATAAGATTTGTTGTTAATACCTTTGTTATGATGCCCTTGTTATAATATTCATCAAACTTATCGAGACCGCTTGTGAACAGGCCAAAAGTAGAGAATACGAAGATTCGATTGGCTTTGCGATTCTTCAATTCGGTAGCAACCTCAAGCATACTCTCGCCTGATGAAATCATATCATCGATAATGATAATATCTTTGCCCTCAACACTGGAGCCTAAGAATTCATGTGCAATGATAGGATTACGTCCATTAACAACCTTAGTATAATCACGACGTTTGTAGAACATACCCATATCTAAGCCAAGAACGTTGGCAATGTAGATTGCTCGACTCATACCGCCTTCATCGGGGCTGACAACCATCATATGTTCCGAATCGAGAGATAAGTCTTTTACATTGGTAAGAAGGCCTTTAATAAACTGATATGCAGGTTGAATAGTCTCAAATCCATGAAGCGGAATAGCATTCTGTACTCTTGGATCATGTGCGTCAAAAGTAATAATATTATCAACGCCCATTTTGATAAGTTCCTGTAAAGCCAAAGCACAATCAAGGGATTCTCTTGCGGTTCTCTTATGCTGTCTGCTTTCGTACAGGAATGGCATAATCACCGTGATTCTACGAGCCTTACCTCCTACTGCGGCGATAATACGTTTCAAATCCTGGTAGTGATCATCCGGAGACATATGGTTAACATAACCACCCATTGAGTATGTGAGTGAGTAGTTGCAGACATCAACCATAATGTAGAGATCTGTGCCTCGTACTGATTCAAGAATCTCACCTTTTCCTTCGCCGGAACCAAATCTTGGAACTTTTGTGTTGAGAATGTATGAATCACGCTGATACCCTGCAAATGCAAGGCTTGTTTTGTGTTCATTTTCCCTTTCAGTTCTCCACTCAACCAAATATGAATTCACTTTCTCACCAAGTGTCTTGCAACTGTTCAGTGGAATAATGCCCAGCGAACCGACAGGAATCGATTCAAGATTTCGCTTTTCTTCACGCTTAACCATGAAAAAAGACCTCTCTTTCTATGAATATAAAATTATTTAAATTTGTGCGCTAACCTAATATCGGGACCGGACAATCTGCAAAATGTAAAACCGCCTGTTATGCGGGAGAAAATTCTGTCAGAATATCTCTCTTTGAGGTCCTCCAGCGATAAATTGGTTGAAATTACAACCGACTTACGACGCAATGCACGTTCATTCAGCAGTGCGAACAGAGCGGATACAGTAAACGTATTCGTCATTTCTGTACCTAAGTCGTCAATTATCAGCAAATCACATTCATATATATCTTTTGAAAAGATCTTGTCATGGTTCTTATTGTCAAATGAATCTCTGGCTAATGAATCGAATAGGGAACTTGCACTGAAATAGATTGCAGAGTGCCCGGTGGCCAGGATTTCTTTGGCAATACATGACGAAATTAATGACTTGCCGGTACCTACTGTACCATAAAAAAGCAAATTCTGGTAGTCTGAATCAAAATTTTTAACAAAATCTCTTGAAATTTGCAGGCTGTCGCGGAAGTGAATCAGGTCATCACCTGAATAGAATTCTTCGGAGAGCATTGAAAAATCAGCATTTTCCAAGCTATCCTTTATATTTGACTGTTCATACAATTGAGATATCAATTGTTGCTTTAAACAATGACATTTTGCACCGTTAATATATCCGGTATCTTTACAGTCCGGACATGTATATATCGGTGAAAGATAATCTTCCGGTATAGATGCTGATTTGAGCAAAGCTGCCTTCTGATTACGCAAGTCTGCGATGAGCTCACTCAGTTCGGCTAAAGCAGCCTTATCACCGGCAATTGCACGAGCAGTATGCTCGACAGTGAGTGATGATATTGCTTCCGATAATTCTTTATAGCCATCGATATGCTCATTGACATATGCAATGCGCTCATCGAGCAATATCGCGTTATTTCTTCGTCTGTCATCGTACATACGCATGATTTCGTTGTAATTTGAAGTGCTAAGTGACACGATATATTCCCCCTGTTACTGTCTTCGAAGCAATTGTTGCTCTAATTTGTCAAAATCATATTCCTTTTGCTCGAACTGATGGAACATAGTATTCGTTGTTGCTTTTGCAGACGCTTTAGCTGCATTTCTTGCTGACTTATTGCCTGAATAAGAGTTATCAAAGCGAGAGCAATATGCTTTTGCCTGTTTAACTGTTGAAATATCATTTTCAGCCCAATCTATAGCAACTTTATCCATATATGCGAAACTTGATTTGTTGCGTTCAACACAAAATTGAATAAGGAAATCAATCAGTTCAACGCTAAAATGCAATTCATCAGAATAGAACATTATAGATCTGATGTCGTTTGCTGCCAATGTCTTTTTAAGATACTGTTCTGCAATAAATATAAGTGAAGCCGAATCTTCACGTTCTTTAAATGCCTTGAGTTCATTCAAGCTGTATGAAGGCTTGGTAAATGTGGTAGCAGGAACACTAACCGGAGTAGGTATAGATACCTGCGCTACCGAATGAATCTCGGGAATAACATTCATTACAGGTGTAAAACTGTTATTTCTGACGTGGGACACTTTTCTGTTAACGTTGGATGGATCAAAGAGTCTAATGCCCACAATGCCACCATTCTCATCATAATCCAAAGATAACAATCCCTTGCGTTCCCAATAACGTAATGAACGACAGACATCCTTCTCGGTATGATTAAATCTGTCGGCAATATCGCTAATGTTGGTTGGACGATTGGCATTGGTCATCCTAATAAGATAAAGATATACTTTAATCTGCGCATCATTGGCCTCGGCCAAATATTCATCTATAAATATGTTGGAAAGCGCAGTACTCCCACACTCATTATCTCTGTAAAGAGCTAAATCACACATGTAACTCACCTAATCCCCATTTATTTTTTAAAGCATGTGAATTATATCATAGCAATTAGAAAAAAGGAATAGAACAAAAGTCCGTAAAGCCCGTAAAATAGGCACTTTGCGGGCTTTGTGGATAATGTGGACAGTGTGGATATTCATAAAAAAAATAGTGGAAACAGTCATAAAATCGACTGATTTATAAAAATAAAATATCCACAATATTCAGTATACATAATGACACTGAAAATTGTGGATAAAGTGGATAATTATATTCCAAGTAAGTTTTCGCCGACTTTTACGATATCTCCGGCTCCCATAGTTATCAACAAATCACCTGGGGAACAATTTTCTAAAATAAAATTTTCAATTTCGTCGAAAGTGGGGAAATATTGGCACTTTTTTCCCAGCTTTTTAATCTCTGACTGCAAATCTTTTGAAGATATACCGATTGTGTTTTTCTCTCTTGCAGCATATATGTCTGCAAGAATTATTTCATCGGCAGCAGAGAGGGCATTGGCGAACTCAGTAAGAAATGCTTTGGTTCGCGTGTAGGTATGAGGCTGGAAAGCAACCCACAATTTTTTATGCGGATAGTTGGCAGCCGCAGCTAATGTTGCCGATATCTCTGTCGGATGATGTGCATAATCGTCAATTATTGTTACGTCGCCGATTTTACCTTTGTATTCAAAACGACGTTCTGTTCCGGTGTATTCTTTGATTGTGGCTATAGTGACTTTTCTGTCTATACCGCAAATGTCTGCGCAACAAATAGCAGCCAATGAATTGAGCACATTGTGTATACCGGGTACACCAAGCTTTATTTGAACAGTACCTGCAGGTGAATGCAGGGTGTATGACGGAAGGCTGTGCTCATCATATGTAATGTCCGTTGCATAGTATTCAAATTCATCACTCAGACCGAATGTGTGAACAGGACATGTTACGGTAGAAGTGACTTTATCCAAATGTTCAATAGCTCCGTTTATTATCAAGTCTCCGTCCATCGGAAGGAGGCCGGCAAATTCCGAAAAGGAATTGCGTATATCGTCAATATCCTTGAAGAAGTCAAGGTGATCTTCTTCTATATTAAGTATAAGCGCTATTTTAGGGAAAAAGCTTAAGAAACTGTTGGTATATTCGCAAGCTTCCGTTACGAAATATCTTGAATGTCCAACCCTGATATTGGCGTTGATACTGTTTAGTATGCCACCGATAGATATTGTAGGATCTGCGTCCTTTGCCATAAGTATTTCGGATATCATACCGGTTGTTGTTGTCTTGCCGTGTGTTCCGCTTATAGCAATCGGCAATTCATAGTTCTTCATAATCTCTCCAAGCAATTCGGCTCTTGAGAGTGATGGAATATTCTGATTGGTTTTGGCGATCCATTCCGGATTATCTTTACTGATTGCGGCAGTATAAACAAATAAATCGATATCATCGGTGATATTGGAAGAACGTTGTCCAATGTAGATATCTATTCCCTTTTCTCTTAATGATTCGGTAATAGCCGATTCTCTCATATCCGAGCCGGATATCTTAAAGCCGCGACTAAGAAGTATTTCAGCAAGTCCGCTCATGCTGATTCCGCCTATTCCACAGAAATATACATGAATCGGCTTGGCAAAATCCAATTGATACATAGCAATAATCTCCTACCTTGTCTTGATTTCAAAGTCATTTGAAAACAATTTTACAATAACTATAGGTAATGATAGAACAAAAGAAATGAAAAAACAACACTTTGTCAATTTACACAAAAATTGCACAGAAAACGTTCGAAAATTGTAAAAAATATTCACATTATAAGGCGATTATGGTATAATTTTAATACAATTTAAATGCAAACTTTGACAGGATTGCATATGGTTCAGGGGTGATGAAATGGTCAAAAAGGAAATGATTGCTATGCTACTTGCCGGAGGACAGGGCAGCAGATTGGGTGTATTGACATCAAAAGTAGCAAAACCGGCAGTATCATTCGGTGGAAAGTATCGAATTATAGACTTTCCGTTGAGCAACTGTATTAATTCGGGAGTTGATACAGTAGGTGTGCTGACACAGTATCAGCCACTTCGATTGAATACACATATCGGTATTGGTATTCCGTGGGATTTGGATAGAAATATCGGTGGTGTAACCGTATTACCTCCGTATGAGAAGATGGAGAATACAGACTGGTACACAGGTACGGCGAATGCGATATACCAAAATATCGACTATATGGAGAGCTTTAATCCGGAATATGTGCTTATCTTATCAGGCGATCATATTTACAAAATGGATTATGAAGTAATGCTCGATTTTCACAAGCAGAACAAGGCAGAGTGTACAATAGCTGTTATGCCTGTTCCGATTGAGGAAGCTAAGCGTTTCGGAATAATGATTACAGATGACAACAGACAGATTACCGATTTTGAAGAAAAACCGGAGAATCCCAGAAGTAATCTTGCATCAATGGGTATATACATTTTCAATTGGAAGACGCTTAAGGATGCATTGATAGCAAATGCAAATGAGCCGCATCTTGATTTTGGTAAACATGTTATTCCGTATTGCCATGATAAGGGTGCACCGATGTATGCTTACGAGTTTAATGGATATTGGAAGGATGTTGGAACACTCAATTCATATTGGCAGGCCAATATGGAACTTATTGATATTGTACCGGAATTCAACCTTTATGAAGAATACTGGAAGATTTATACAAGAAGCGAAGCCCTGCCGCCGCAGTATTATGCTGCAGGCAGTGTGATTGAGAAGAGTATCGTAGGTGAAGGTACCGATATATACGGCAAGGTATATAACTCGGTAATAGGCTGCGATGTTACTATCGGTGAAGGCACTGTCATCAGGGATTCAATAATAATGAATAATACCGTTATCGGTAAGAATTGTGAGTTGAACAAGACAATTGTTGCCGAGGGTGTAACTATCGGAGACGACAGCAAGTTTGGTATGGGTGAAGAGAAGGATAATGAGACGGATCCTCATATTTACAACCATGGGCTTGTATGTATCGGCGAAAAGAGCGTTATTCCGGACGGTGTGACTGTAGGCAAGAATGTCTGCATATTCGGAGCCACAACAAAGGAAGATTACAATGATAATGTACTTGAAAGTGGTAAGACTTTGAATAAGGCAGGTGAAGAGAAATGAGAGCAATAGGTATTATTCTTGCCGGTGGTAAGAATCACAGAATGAAGGAACTGTCACAAAAGAGAGCAATTGGAGCTATGCCGATTGCCGGTAGCTACAGAGCTATTGATTTTGCATTAAGTAATATGTCCAATTCGCATATTCAGAAGGTGGCAGTATTTACACAGTACAATGCAGGAAGTCTTAATTCGCATTTGAGTTCATCAAAATGGTGGGATTTTGGACGTAAACAAGGTGGATTGTTTGTATTTACCCCTGCTGTAACGGCAGACAACAGCTTTTGGTATAGAGGAACAGCTGATTCAATATATCAGAATCTTGATTTTCTCAAATCAAGTCATGAGCCGTATGTTGTGATTGGTTCGGCCGATTGTGTATATAAGCTCGATTACAATAAGGTGTTAGAGTATCACATCGAGAAAAAAGCAGATATTACGGTTGTATGCAAAGATATGTCGGCGTTGGAGAAGGTTGAGCGATTCGGTACAGTGAAGATGAATGAAGAGTGTCGTATCGAAGAGTTTGAGGAGAAACCGATTGTAGCCAAATCCAACACAATTTCGTGCGGAATATATGTCATCAGAAGAAGACTTCTTATCGAAATGATTGAGAGATGTGCTGAAGAAGATCGATATGATTTTGTACGAGATGTTTTAATAAGATATAAAGATCAGAAGAGGATATACGGATATAAGATTTCCACATATTGGAAGAACATTGCAAGTGTTGAAGATTACTTTGATACTAATATGGATTTCCTCAAACCTGAGACAAGGGATTATTTCTTTAAACAATATCCGGATATTTACTCGAAGGTAGATGATTTGCCGCCGGCTAAGTTCAATGTTGGTGCGAGCGTATCGAACAGCTTGGTCAGCAGCGGAACTATTGTAAATGGTAATGTTGAGAATTCAGTAGTGTTCCGTAAGACTTTCATTGGAAATAACTGTACAATTAAGAATTCAATTATTCTTAATGATGTGTATATAGGTGACAATTCATATATTGAAAATTGTATTGTGGAAAGTCATGGTACAGTTAGAGCTAATTCTTATCACAAAGGTGAGAATGGCATAAAAATTGTATTGGAGAGCAACGACAGATATGTGATGTAGTTTAAGGTAAGGAGAGCAATCTATGAAAATTACGGATGTTAGAGTAAGAAAATTAGCAAAAGACGGAAAGATGCGAGCAGTTGTGTCGATTACATTTGATGATGAATTCGTAGTACATGACATCAAGGTGATAGAAGGGGAGAAGGGATTGTTCATTGCTATGCCTAGTAAGAAGGCAACGGATGGTGAGTACAGAGATATCGCTCATCCGATTAATTCTTCTACAAGAGAGTTGATCCAAAAGACAATTCTTGATGCATATGAGAAGGCAAAGGAAGAACCGGAAGAATAATAGGGGCTGCGAGGTTTGATACCTCGCAGTTTTTTTATCCGCTAAATACAGTTTGTGTATGTAGAAAATAACGTGTATACTACAATCTATGAATCAATCATAGATATTGTGCAAATGGAGAGATGTAATGAAAGTTATAGTGGGACTTGGTAATCCGGGAACAGAATATGATAAAACAAAACATAATATGGGATTTATGTGTATTGATAGAATTGCTGAGGCTAATAATATCAATATTATTGAGCATAAATTTAAGGCAATCATCGGGAAAGGATTTATTGCAGGTCAAAAGGTAATATTATGTAAACCTCTGACGTTTATGAACAACAGTGGCGAGAGCGTGCGTGAGGTATTAGATTATTTCAAGCTTTCAGCAGCGGATGATTTGATAGTAATATATGATGACATTGACCTTGATGTAGGAAAAATGCGAATAAGAGAACGCGGAAGCGCCGGTGGTCATAATGGTATAAAGAATATTATTGCTCATACGGGAACACAGGATTTTAAGCGCATAAGAGTAGGGGTCGGAGCTAAGCCTGAGGGGACAGATTTGGTGAAACATGTGCTTGGGCATTTCAATGCGGAAGATACGGCTACATTGAAGGAAGTATTTGATAAAGTGGCAGATGCCGCAACGTATATGGTGACAGATGACACAGCAACTGCGATGAATAAATATAATTAGATATTATGAATGCGATTTTAAACTCTTTAACAGAATGGGCAGATTATTCAAGAACAAGAGAGAATCTGCTTAAAAAGAAACAGTCGGTGGCTGTTTTTGGATGTATCGAATCTCAAAAAGTACATATGGCAGAAGCGTTGAGCGATGGTTCCAGATTCAGAATCATCGCTACTTATTCTGAAGAAAGAGTAAACAAGATTGTTGAAGATTTGCGCCTATATACAGGTAATGTCTGTGTATATCCTGCAAAGGATCTGATTTTTTATCAAGCAGATATACATAATAACAAGCTTGTAACAGAGAGAATCAGGGCAATAAAGAAATTGGCTGAAAAGATGCCGGTAGTTCTTGTTACAACTTTTGATGCACTTCTTACACCCGTTGTTCCGCTTGAGACATATGTGTCAAATACTATTAAATTGCTTAAGGGTGCGGAAACTGATGTAAAGAAGTTAGCAACAAGCCTGGTTAATATCGGTTATGAGAGAACACATCAGGTTGAAGAACCCGGGCAGTTCGCAATACGTGGAGATATTATTGATATCTTTGATTTGACGGAAGACAATCCTATACGAATAGAATTGTGGGGAGATGAGATTGAGACCATCAGATCTTTTGATGTAGACAGCCAGCGTTCGGTTGAAGAACTGCAAAGAATCAGCATTTTTCCTGCATCTGAGATTATTCTTACAGAAGATGAATTAAAAAATGGTTTACATAAAGTTGAGAAAGATGCAAAAGAGCTTTCCAAGAAATTCAGAGAAGAATTTCTGACAGAGGAATCCCATAGAATTGATGTTACATTTAAGACATTAAAAGAGGATTTGGAAATAATCGGTAGAATGACCAATTTGGACGGATATATTAATTATTTCTACGATAAGCTTGATTATTTACTGCAATATGCCCCTTTGGATAATTCGGTACTTATAATCGATGAACCGGGACGTGTTAAGGAGCATATAGCTGCAATAGAATATGAATTTGAAGAAAGCATGAAAACTCGATTAAGCAAGGGATACATACTGCCGGGACAGTTGAAAATGTTGGGCTCCCTGTCGGAAATGCTTTCCAAATGTAAAGGTATACCTATACTTATGCTGTCGACTCTTGAAGAGCGTGGAACGTTCATTAAGGCTGACTATAAGACATCAATAGAGGCAAAATCGATTTCAACATATAAAAATCATTTTGAATTGTTACTTAGTGATTTGGAGAAGTATAAGAAAAATGGTTACAGAGTTGTGTTGATTTGCCCGTCCAGAACAAGAGCACGCAGATTGGCAAAAGACATAAGTGATAATGATTTACCTGCAATATATACCGACGACGTAATGCGAGAGCCGATAAGCGGGGAGATATTGTGTATATATGGCAATATGTTGAAGGGATTCGAATATCCGCTTTTAAAGATTGTATATATATCGGAATCAGATATTTTTGGGCGCGACGAGCGTAAGAAAAAGAAAAGAAAAGTATTTGAAGGCCGCAAAATTCGTGATTTCGGCGAACTCAAAGTGGGAGATTATGTTGTGCATGAGACACATGGTCTCGGAATATATAAAGGAATTGAAAAGGTAGAGGTCGAAAAGGTTACAAAAGACTATATGAAAATTGAATACCGTGATGGCGGTATTCTGTACATTTTGGCTACAGGATTCGATGTAATACAGAAATATGCAAGTGTCGATGCTGCAAAAAAGCCTAAATTAAGCAAGCTTGGAACAAAGGAGTGGACCAATACCAAGGCAAAGGTCAAATCATCGGTGGATGAGATAGCCAAAGAATTGGTTGACCTGTATGCTGCCAGATCGTCGGCAAAGGGGTTTGAATACAGCAAAGATACGGTATGGCAGAGCGAATTTGAAGAGATGTTTCCATATGAAGAGACAGATGACCAGTTGCAGGCGATAGCAGATACCAAACGTGATATGGAGAGCGATCGCGTTATGGACAGATTAATATGCGGAGATGTCGGATACGGTAAGACGGAGATTGCCATAAGAGCGGCATTTAAAGCTGTATCTGATGGCAAACAGGTGGCTCTGCTTGTACCAACCACTATTTTGGCGAGTCAGCATTATAATACATTTACGCAGCGAATGAAGGATTTTCCGGTGCGTGTAGAAGTGATGTCGAGATTTCAAAGTACCGCCAAAATCAAGGAGATTTTGAAAGGTCTGAAAGAAGGAGCGGTTGATATAGTGATAGGAACACATAGACTTCTGTCTGCGGATGTAGTGTTCCGTGACTTGGGCCTGCTTGTTGTGGATGAAGAGCAGCGATTTGGCGTTACACATAAAGAGAAAATAAAGAAATTAAAGGAAAATGTGGATGTTTTGGCGCTTTCGGCCACTCCAATTCCGCGAACATTACATATGTCGCTTGTCGGAATACGTGATATGAGTGTGCTGGAAGAAGCACCGGGAGAAAGGCTTCCTATTCAGACTTTTGTATGTGAATATAACGAGCAGATGGTTAGGGAAGCCATAATACGTGAGAAATCACGTGGCGGACAGGTATACTATGTATATAATCGAGTAAATAATATTGCTGATGTGGCTGCATCGATACAGGCACTTGTACCGGAAGTGAATGTTTCTTTTGCACATGGACAAATGAAAGAAACAGAACTTGAGAATATTATGTATGATTTTGTGGACGGAGATATAGATGTGCTTGTCTCTACAACAATAATAGAGACAGGCCTTGATATATCCAATGTCAATACAATAATTATTCATGACTCCGATAGATTGGGATTGTCCCAGTTATATCAATTGAGAGGACGTGTCGGACGTACCAACAAAACGGCGTACGCTTTTTTGATGTACAAGCGTGATCGTATGCTGAAGGAAGAGGCTGAGAAGAGACTTGAAGCTATCAGAGAGTTTACCGACCTTGGCTCGGGATTCAGGATTGCTATGCGAGATTTGGAGATTAGAGGAGCGGGCAATCTGTTGGGATTTAAACAGCATGGCCATATGGAAGCGGTAGGATATGACTTGTATTGCAAGATGTTAAATGATGCGGTCAACAAATTGAAGGGAAAGCAAAGTGATGCCGAAGACTTCAATACGCAGATTGACTTGGATGTAGATGCATATATTCCGGCAGACTATATTGTGAACGAAGTTCAAAAATTGGATATTTATAAGAGGATAGCATCTATAGAGAGCAATGAGGAAGCCACCGATATGGAAGCCGAGCTTAGAGACAGATTTGGTAAAGTGCCTAATTGCGTTCACAATCTGCTGACGATTACGTTACTTAAGGTTATGGCGCATAAAGTGTTTGTTACCGACGTAAAGGGAAGTCATGGCCGGATAAAGCTCACTATGCGACCGGATGCGGCAATAAAAGTAGAGAAAATCCCTGATTTGATGATAAAACAGGGTAAGAATCTAAAGTTTGTACCAAAAGGGGTACCGTATTTTACATACAAATACTATATGACGGATGTTGTAAGTAAGGATGAGGAGATGCTCATTACTTGTACACGCAGCCTGTTAAATGATATGATAGAGTTGTTGGTGTGATTAACACATGGGGGTATAAAAATGGGTATTGATTGGAATCAGGAGTTGCTATACATTTCTCAATTATTATTGGCAGCAGGTTGCGGATTGCTCATTGGATTTGAGAGACAGTCCAGAACAAAAATGGCCGGAATCAGAACTCATATTATGGTGTCATTGGCCTCATGCCTTATGATGATAATATCAAAATACGGCTTTATGGATGTAATTACGATTAACGGAATATCAATAGATGCATCCAGAGTGGCAGCAGGTATCATTACAGGAATGGGTATTCTCGGAGGAGGACTTATTCTGACCGGTAAACAGGGATTTGTAAGTGGTGTAACTACGGCTGCGGGTGTATGGGCTACTGTTGGTGTCGGCATGGCAATTGGTTCCCAGATGTACATTTTAGGCTGTGCAGCTACATTGTTTATTTTGGCTGTGCAAATATTGTTCCATCGGAATATCAAAATGGCAGGTGTAAGCTGGAGAGGTACGATTGTTGCGGAATGTGATAAGAATCCGGACGCTATTAACGGATTATTGCAGGAGTTAGCTGAAAAGAAGGTTGAAGTTACCAGAAGCAAATGTGATTTCAAGGGCGAAAACAGATGCGTATTACACCTTATGGTAAATATTTCGCCAAAATATTCGAGAGAACAGATAGTAAATTTGCTTGGTGAGATGCCGCAGATAAATACATTTGAGATATAATGCAGAGGTTGTTATGAGTAAGAAGAGTATGGAAGAAAAGCTTGCTGACAGTTTTATGTCGTTAGCTTCCCGTAAGACGATAGACAAAATAACAATTAAAGATATAACAGATGATGCGGGAGTGATTCGCTCAACCTTTTATAATCATTTTCAGGATAAATATGAACTGCTTGAGTGGATTATTTTCTATCGCTTGCTCGGCAGAGTGGATGTAATGGTTGAAAACGGTATGCTCAAAGAGGCAATTATCGTTGCCGGTCGAAATATTCTTCAAGATAAGGATTTCTACAAAAATGCTGCAAAATTGACAGGTCAGAATTCATTTGAATCGATCGTGGAAAGATGTATTGCAGAGTTGTTCATGAAATTCTTTTTCAAGAATCCGCATGCTCCGAATGCACGTAATCCATGGATTACGCCGGAGAGAATCGCAGGATATTATGCACATGGGATGACATACATATTTTTGATGTGGATAGCTGCGGATATGGTGGTGCCGCCCGAGGAGATGGCACAAGTGTATGTATATATAGAAGACAGAAGTTTGCTTGATGCGCTTAGAGAGCTGGGAGTAGATCCGAGTACGGTGGGACAGCAATAACAGGTGATAATATTGTTGCTGCAATTATAACTTGTGAGGAAGTACGAGAGTAATCAGACCGACAAAATGCTTGGAATGGCGTTGCGAAATAGACAAAAACGACAAAATGTATAAAAACCATAAACACATATAGCTCGACAGTTTAATACGAATAGACAAATACAGGGAATTGCATATTCAAATATGCAGTTCTCTTTTTTATACTGTGAATCGAAAGAACGGTAGAATACAAAGAATATTCAGAAGGAAGTGAATTGATGAAATCATTTGGAAAGGGAATCGTAAAGGGAAGATATGTAATTCTTTTGTTGGCAGTGATATTGCTTATTCCGGCGGCGATAGGCTATGTAAAGACCAGAATAAACTATGATGTTTTGTCATATTTGCCCAAAGATATTGAGACAATGGTAGGTCAAAACATTCTGGCGGATGATTTTGGCACAGGAGCATTTTCAATGTGCGTAGTTGAAGGAATGGAATTCAAGGATGTTGCCAAACTTAAGCAAAAGATTGAGAAAGTGGACCATGTAAAAAGGGTGCTTTGGTATGATTCGGCGATGGACCTTTCTGTTCCGGTGGAGATATTACCGGAAGATTTGCAGGCTGTGTTTATTGATGGCGATGCGACTTTGTTAGCGGTAATTTTTGATACAACGATGTCGTCGGACGAGACAATGGATGCAATAGAGAATATCAGAAAAGTGACGGCCGGTCAGGTGTTTGTCAGCGGAATGAGTGCGGTGGTAACGGATACGAAGAATCTTTCAAATAAAGAGACTCCGATATATGTTTGCCTGGCAGTGGCTTTATCGGTGGTGGTACTTGCGCTGTCGATGGATTCCTTTTTGATTCCGTTGTTTTTTTTGTTAAGTATAGGAATGGCGATTATATACAACCTTGGAAGCAATATTTTTATGGGACAGATATCGTATATCACCAAGGCGTTGGCAGCAGTACTTCAATTGGGTGTAACGATGGATTATTCGATATTCCTATGGCATAGCTACAAGGAAAAGCAGGATATATGTTCGGATAAAAAAGAAGCAATGGCAGAAGCTATTGCAGCTACGATAAGCAGTGTGGTAGGCAGTTCGATAACGACAATTGCGGGCTTTGTGGCATTAATGTTTATGAGTTTTACCCTGGGATTGGATTTGGGCATAGTTATGGCAAAGGGTGTTGTATTTGGCGTAATTTGCTGCGTGACGGTTCTACCTTCAATGATATTGATATTTGACAAGGCAATTGAAAAAACAAGCCATAGATGTCTTATTCCTGATATGAGCAGGCTATCGGGGTTTGTTACAAAACATTATAAGGGGATTGCGTGTCTTTTTGTAATAATATGGATACCTGCTATATGGGGATATGTTAATACAGATGTTTATTACAATCTTGATCAGACTTTACCGAAAGAGCTTGATTGTATTCAGGCAAATGATAAGTTGAATGAGCATTTTAAGATGAATGCGACTCATATTATTCTTGCTGATGCTAAGCTAAACGATAAGGATATGAGCAGAATGCTTGGTGAGATTAAAGAAGTGCCGGGAGTTAAGAGCACATTGGGATTGAGCACATTCCTGGGACCCTTGATTCCCAAGAGCTTTATACCGGAGGATTTAAAATCCGATCTTGTTAATGATGAATACCAGTTGGTGATGGTGATGTCCGAGTATCCCGTAGCGTCTGACGAAGTAAACAATCAGGTGGATGCAATCAATGTGATAATGGACAAATATGATACAAAAGGAATGCTAATCGGAGAGGCTCCGTGTACTAAAGATTTGATTAATATTACGGCAATTGATTTTAAGGTGGTAAGTGCTGTTTCTATCGGCGCCATTTTTATTATTATCATATGTGTGTTCAAATCAATATCTTTACCGGTTATTCTCGTTACGGTTATTGAGTTTGCTATCTTTATCAATATGGGTATTCCATATTATACGCATACTACGTTGCCCTTTATCGCATCCATTGTAATTGGAACAATTCAGTTGGGTGCTACGGTTGATTATGCAATATTGATGACCAATAGATATAAAACGGAAAGGGCTTTGGGACTCGGCAAGAAGGAAGCGGTTGAAATTGCACATTCCACAAGTATTTCATCGGTGCTTGTATCGGCATGCAGTTTCTTTGCGGCGACTTTCGGAGTAGGACTTTATTCAAATATAGATATGATAAGTTCACTGTGTACATTGATGGCAAGAGGCGCACTTATCAGTATGGCAGTAGTTTTGCTGGTGTTGCCGAGCATGTTTATGTTATTTGACGGTTTGATATGTAAGACAAGTAAAGGTTTCAAAGCAGTAGAGCAGATGTAGAAGTGAGGATAATACAATGTGGAAAGAGAAATTGATGAATCATAAGTTTGCGATTATAAAAACAGTAGCAGGGATAATGGTGGTAGTGCTTGCGTGTACAGGCGTGGGTGTATATGCAGCATCATCCGATAAAAATGTTATTGAGAATAATGATACGGTAAATGCAAAAGAAGATGTACAGGACGATGAAGGGGTTAAAGCGCTTCAGGATATAATTGCTACACAGGTTGGACAATCAAGCGACGATGTGGATAAAGAAGAGAGCGTATTTGTTGTTGCAGATGCAAATGGTGCTGTTTCGGATGTTATTGTAAGTGATTGGTTAAAAAACAAGGACGGTGCCGATACAATTGTCGACGCTTCAGACCTTACCGATATTCAAAATGTAAAGGGTGATGAAGAGTACAAGGCAAACGGAGAAGATATTACATGGGAAGCCAAAGGCGCAGATATTTACTATCAAGGTAAGACAGATAAAGAGCTCCCTGTTGATGTGCAGGTAAAGTATTATCTCGACGGCGAGGAAATGAAAGCCGAGGATATGGTTGGAAAAAGCGGTAATGTAAAGATTCGTTTTGATTATGATAATCATGAGGTTCGTACTGCAAATATATCGGGTAAAGATGTTGATGTTTATGTTCCTTTTACCGTAATGAGTGCTGTGGTTTTACCATGTGACAGATTTACGAATGTTACGGTTACAAACGGAAAAGTGATGGGAGAAGGTAACAATAACATTGTTATGGGACTTGCTTTTCCGGGATTGACAGAAAGCCTCAACGTTGATGCTGATTTGCTTGATGAGAAGAATATCGATATTCCGGAGTATGTGGAGGTAGAGGCAGTAACAAATGATTTTGCACTTGATATGACACTTAGCGTTGTGTTGAGTGATGCATTATCCGATATTCACCTGACCGATTCAATTGATTTAAGCGAGTTAGAGGACAGCATGGATGAACTCTCAGATGCGACAGGACAGCTTGAAGACGGTACAGGTACCTTGGCAGATGGCGTTAAAACATTAAATGATAAAACAGGCGAATTTAAGGATGGAGTCGCCGAATTGAGTGATGGAGTGGGTAAATACACAGACGGTGTTATGACACTTTCGGACGGAATAGTTACTCTTTTGGATGGAACAGGAAAGTTAAGCGACGGTGCAGCAAAGTTATCTGACGGTGCGTCAGAGTTAAACAGCCGTGTGCAGGATATTACATTGCCAAAAGTTGAGCTTACGGATGAGCAGAAACAGCAGATTAGAGATGCGGTTGCTGCGGATGCCAATGGTGATATTGCAAAAGGGGCTCAGGAAATGGCTACAACAATAGGAAATCAGACATCTGATGTGCTTACAAGTAATGCCGCAACTATTGTCGGTAATGCGCTTTCGGGCGATAATTCCACAATTGTATCAAGCATTGTAGGAGCACTCATGGCACAGGGAATTCCGCAAGACCAGGCAACAAATATGGTAAAAGCGATCGCCGCATCAACTTTGCAGGAAGTGGGAGCTACATTGGGCTCTCAGGAGGTAGCAACCAATTTGTATAACGGATGCAAGGATGGATTGACGCAATCGGCAGCATCAGGAGCAGTTGCCGGTGCAGAAGCAGTAGCAGGTGAAGTAAACAGTACGCTTGATTCGTATTCGGGCAAGTTTACTGAATTAAAGCAAGGAACCGAACAATTGGCAAATGGTGCAAGTGAAGTGGCGGACGGTGCAAAGCAGGTTAATGACGGAGCGGAAAAACTTAATGCCGGAGCGGCACAGCTTAATTCCAATTCGGATGCTTTGCGAAACGGAGCTGACAAACTAAGCGACGGAAGTGTTCAATTGTCGGATGGTGTAGCTAAACTGTTGGACGGTGCCAATGACCTTAATGACGGAATGATAAAGTTTGATAAAGAAGGTATAAGCAAACTTACCGATGCGCTTGAAGGTGACGGAAAGAATGCGCTTGACAGATTGAATGCTACAATGGATGCTGCCAAGAGCTATCATACATTCACAAAACTGCCGGAGAATAAGGCAGGTAGCGTAAAATTCATTATAAGAACACAGGCAGTTAAGTAATCCTTAAGTTGATTGCCTTGAGGACTCGTATTATAGCGGGTCCTCTTTTTATTTTACCTTAATATGTTCACATTTTACGGTGCTTGTGCTAATATAGTATAGATTGTGGGTTGGTATGCCCTCATATATTTATCACAAATAAAGTTTTTTTATATATATGGAAAGGATGTTTTACTATGTACAATTCGGTTGATACAACTCTGAATTTTGTTGACAGAGAAAGAAAGACTCTGGAATTTTGGAATGAGCAGGATATATTCCGTAAGAGTATGGAACAGCGCAAGCAGGGACCAACATATACATTCTATGACGGACCGCCTACAGCCAACGGAAAGCCGCATATCGGTCATGTGCTCACACGTGTTATTAAGGATATGATTCCGAGATATCGTACAATGAAAGGATATATGGTACCACGTAAAGCCGGATGGGATACACATGGACTTCCCGTAGAGCTTGAGGTTGAGAAGCTTCTTGGCCTTAACGGTAAAGAGCAGATTGAAGAGTATGGTATGGAGCCTTTCATTGATAAATGTAAGGAATCCGTATGGAAATATAAAGGTATGTGGGAAGATTTCTCAGGTACTGTAGGTTTCTGGGCAGATATGGATGATCCGTACGTAACATATCATGATGATTATATCGAGTCTGAATGGTGGGCTTTAAAGCAGATATGGGATAAAGGTTTATTGTACAAGGGATTCAAGATTGTACCATATTGCCCTCGTTGCGGTACTCCGTTGTCTTCTGCGGAAGTTTCTCAGGGATACAAGACAGTAAAAGAGCGTTCTGCAGTTGTAAGATTTAAGGTAGTGGGAGAGGATGCGTATATCCTTGCATGGACAACAACACCTTGGACTTTACCTTCTAACGTTGCGCTTTGTGTTAACCCTGATGAAGAATATATTAAGGTTAAAGCTGTAGACGGATATACATACTATATTGCAAAAGCACTTGCAGATAAGGTTTTGAATCAGCTTTTGGATAAGGATGCCACAGGCCCTTCTTATGAAGTGCTTGAGACATATAAGGGTACAGACCTTGAAGGAAAAGAGTATGAGCCGCTTTATGCATGTGCAAAGGCTGAAGCTGATAAGCAGAAGAAAAAGGGCTTTTATGTAGTATGCGATACATACGTAACAATGACAGACGGTACAGGTATCGTACATATTGCTCCTGCATTCGGTGAAGATGATGCCAATGTCGGAAGAAACTATGATCTTCCGCTTGTACAGATGGTTGATGACAAGGGTGTAATGTTGGATGTCACACCTTTTGGTGGCATGCGTTGTAAGCCTACACAGGCTGAGATAGATAAGGGAGCTCAGAGCGCTGATCCGGCAGTTATCAAAGAATTGTCAGAGCGTAAATTGCTCTTTGATGCACCAAAATTTGAGCATGATTATCCGCATTGTTGGAGATGTGATACACCACTTCTCTATTATGCAAGAGAGAGCTGGTATATCAAGGAAACAGCGGTAAGAGATGATCTTATCAGAAACAATAATACAGTTAATTGGATACCGGAATCAATCGGTAAGGGAAGATTCGGTAATTGGCTTGAGAATATCCAGGATTGGGCTATTTCTCGTAACAGATATTGGGGTACACCACTTAACATCTGGGAGTGCGAATGCGGTCATAGAGAATGTATCGGATCAAGAGAAGAACTCGCTAAGTTTAGCGGTAATGACAAGTCAAAGACTGTGGAATTGCATAGACCGTACATTGATGAGATAACAGGCGCTTGTCCTGAGTGCGGTAAGACAATGAAGAGAGTGCCTGAAGTACTTGATTGCTGGTTTGATTCGGGTGCTATGCCGTTTGCTCAGCATCATTATCCGTTTGAAAATAAGGACCTTTTTGAGAATCAGTTCCCTGCACAGTTCATATCTGAAGCAGTAGATCAGACAAGAGGCTGGTTCCATTCGCTTATGGCTGAGAGTACTTTGCTGTTCAATAAGGCTCCGTATGAAAACGTAATTGTTCTTGGACATGTTCAGGATAAGAACGGACAGAAGATGAGTAAGAGTAAAGGAAATGCCGTAGATCCGTTTGAAGCGTTGAATAAGTACGGCGCTGATGCAATTAGATGGTATTTCTATATTAATTCCGCACCATGGCTGCCTAACAGATTCCATGGTGATGCCGTAGTTGAAGGCCAGCGTAAATTCATGGGAACATTGTGGAATACATACGCATTCTTTGTTCTCTATGCTAATATTGATGAATTTGATGCAACCAAATACTCGCTTGACTATGACAAGCTCTGTGTTATGGATAAATGGTTGTTATCAAAGATGAATACAATGGTTGGAGAGGTTGATACATGCCTTGATAACTATAAGATACCGGAAGCTGCCAGAGCACTTGATGCATTCGTAGATGAGATGAGTAACTGGTATGTTCGCCGCGGTCGTGAAAGATTCTGGGCAAAGGGCATGGAGCAGGATAAGATTAATGCATATATGACTTTGTACACAGCTCTTGTAACTGTGGCAAAGGCAGCAGCTCCGATGATTCCTTTTATGGCGGATGATATATATCGTAATCTTGTATGTTCGCTTGATAAGAATGCACCTATTTCTGTTCATTTGTGCGATTTCCCTACTGTCGATGAGAAGATGGTAGACAAAGAGCTTGAGAGCAAAATGGATTCGGTTGTTGATATTGTTGTTATGGGACGTGCATGCCGTAACGGAGCCAATATAAAGAATCGTCAGCCAATCGGTCAGATGTTTGTAAAGACTGAAGAGGAGCTTAGCGATTTCTACAAGGAGATTATTGCAGAAGAGCTTAATGTTAAAAACGTTGTATTTACAGATGATGTAAGAGATTTTACAACATATACATTCAAGCCGCAGCTTAAGACGGTTGGACCTAAGTATGGTAAACATCTTGGATTCATTCAGAAGACACTTGCCGGACTTGATGGCAATAATGCGATGGATGAGTTGGAAAAGGCAGGCGCTCTTAAATTTGAAGATAATGGCGAAGAAATAGTACTTACTAAAGAAGATTTGCTTATCACAATGGCACAGAAGGACGGATTTGCTTCAGAAGCTGATAACAAGATAACTGTAGTACTTGATACTACGCTTTCTGATGAACTTATCGAAGAAGGTAACGTTAACGAGATTATCAGTAAGATTCAGACAATGCGTAAAGATGCCGGATTTGAAGTGATGGATCATATTAAGGTATCTGTTTTGCATAACGATAAGTTGGCTGCTGTTGTTAAGAATAATGAGGCTAATATCGGCGGTAAGGTACTTGCAGATTCGTTTGATTTCGAGAAGGAATATGCATTCAAGAAGGATTGGAATATTAACGGCGCAGATGTAACAATTTGCATCGAAAAATAGGAAAGTTCAGGGGTAGAAAAAAGGAAATTATCGTAGAAAATTGGAGGGTAATTTTTATGACAAAGAAACCGGACGAAACATTACAGTTTGACAGAGAACTGTTCAAGAGAAGCGTTAGATACAACGTTAAGACAATGTTTAGAAAAAACATTGAGGATGCAAGCTCACAGGAGATATTCCAGGCTGCTTCTTATGCAATTAAAGATGTAATAGTCGATAATTGGATGCGTACTCAGAAGGAGTATGAGAAGAAAGATCCCAAGATGGTATATTATATGTCAATGGAGTTCCTTATGGGACGTGCATTGGGTAATAATCTTATCAATCTTAAGGCATATAAAGATGTTGCAGAGTGCCTGGATGAGTTGGGAATGGATATAAACGTAATTGAGGATGAAGAGCCGGATGCAGCACTCGGTAATGGTGGTTTGGGTCGTCTTGCGGCATGTTTCCTAGATTCGCTTGCAACTCTTGGCTATGGTGCATACGGATGTGGTATCAGATACAAATACGGTATGTTCAAACAGCAGATTCGCGACGGATATCAGGTAGAGGTGCCGGATAATTGGCTTGAAAACGGTAATCCTTTTGAACTTAGACGCCCTGAATACACTAAGGAAGTTAAGTTTGGCGGATATATCAATGTATATAAAGATGAGAATGGCAAGGATGTATTCAAGCATGAAGGATATCAGGCTGTAAGAGCCGTTCCTTTTGATATTCCGATTGTCGGATATGGTAACGGTATAGTTAATACACTTAGAATATGGGATGCTGAGCCTGTTGAGTGCTTCCAGCTTGACTCATTTGACAAGGGTGATTATCAGAAAGCTGTTGAGCAGGAAAACCTTGCAAGAAACATTGTTGAGGTACTTTATCCTAATGATAATCATTATGCCGGAAAAGAGCTTAGATTAAAGCAACAGTATTTCTTTATTTCTGCATCAGTGCAGGAAGCTGTTGCAAAATATATGCGTACACATGATGATATTCGCAATTTCCATGAGAAGGTTACATTCCAGTTGAATGATACACATCCGACTGTAGCAGTGGCAGAGCTTATGCGTATTCTTATGGATGAATATGGATTGTCATGGGATGAAGCGTGGGATGTAACTAACAAGACATGTGCTTATACCAATCATACGATTATGTCGGAAGCTTTGGAAAAATGGCCGATTGAGCTCTTCCAGAGAATGCTCCCGAGAATATATCAGATTGTTGAAGAAATCAATCGTAGATTTATCATCGAGATTGAGCGCAAATATCCTCGTGAGACAGGAATTACGGATGAGAAGATACGTAAGATGGCAATTATGTATGACGGTCAGGTGAAAATGGCGCATTTGGCAATTGTAGCAGGCTATTCGGTTAACGGTGTTGCCAGACTTCATACGGAGATACTTAAAAATCAGGAACTGAGAGATTTCTATGAGATGTTCCCTGAGAAATTCAATAATAAGACAAACGGTATTACACAGAGAAGATTCCTGTTGCATGCTAATCCATTGCTTGCAGATTGGGTAACAGACAGAATAGGAGACGGATGGATTACCGATTTGTCAAAGATATCCAAGCTTAAGAGTGCAGCAGATGATGCAAATGCACGTAAGGAGTTTATGGATATTAAATATCGTAATAAAGTGCGTTTGGCAAAATATATCAAGGAGAACAATGGCGTTGATGTAGATCCTAACTCCATTTTTGATGTTCAGGTTAAACGTTTGCATGAATATAAGAGACAGTTGCTTAATATTTTACATGTTATGTATCTGTATAATCTTATTAAGGATAATCCGGGTATGCAGTTCTATCCGAGAACATTTATATTTGGTGCCAAAGCTGCCGCAGGATATAAGAATGCAAAGCTGACAATTAAACTTATCAATTCCGTAGCAGATGTTATTAATAATGATAAGAGCATTGGCGGTAAGCTTAAGGTTGTATTTATTGAGAATTATCGTGTATCTAATGCAGAGATAATCTTTGCGGCAAGTGATGTATCCGAGCAGATATCTACAGCCAGCAAAGAGGCCAGCGGTACAGGTAATATGAAATTCATGTTAAACGGTGCGATAACACTCGGTACCATGGATGGTGCAAATGTAGAGATCGTTGAAGAGGTCGGCGCTGAGAATGCTGTTATTTTCGGTTTGAGTTCGGATGAAGTAATCGCGTATGAGAATAATCATTCATATAATCCGATGGAGATATATAATGCCGATCCTGATATCAGAAGAGTACTCAATCAGTTGGTAGACGGTACATATTCTCCTGACGATCATGAAAGATTCCGCACGTTATTTAATTCGCTGCTCAATACAGAGTCAACAGATGTAGCAGATAGATATTTCATTCTTAAAGACTTCAGATCATATGCATATGCTCAGAAGCAAATTGAGAATTTCTATACTGACAGTAACAGATGGGCAAAGGCTGCAATTCTTAATGTTGCCGCATCCGGTAAGTTTACATCTGATAGAACTATTCAGCAGTATGTAGATGAAATATGGCATTTGGATACGGTAAAATTACCTAAGAAAAAGCAGTAAAAGCATCCAAATGTTAAATTATAAATTAACAAATGAGGAGAAATGAAATGATTGAGTTATCAAAAGGCGGAGCATATCTGTTAAATGGTGAACAAATCATCGAAGACAGCGCTGAGGCACTTGTTGCCGTTAAAAGTGCATCAGGTGTGACTGTTTCAAAAGAAGATGCTGCAAAAAATACTATTGCCTATGGTATTTTGGAATCACATAATACATCAGGCAATATGGATAAGCTTAAGATTAAGTTTGATAAGCTTACAAGTCATGATATTACATTCGTTGGTATTATTCAGACGGCCAGAGCTTCGGGACTTGAGAAATTCCCAATTCCTTATGTTCTTACCAACTGTCATAATTCATTATGTGCTGTTGGCGGAACAATTAACGAAGATGATCACATGTTTGGACTTACCTGTGCAAAGAAATACGGCGGTGTATATGTACCACCTCATCAGGCTGTTATACATCAGTTTGCACGTGAAATGCTTGCAGGCGGCGGTCGTATGATTCTTGGTTCTGATTCGCATACGCGTTATGGTGCTCTTGGTACTATGGCAATGGGTGAAGGTGGTCCGGAACTTGTAAAGCAGCTTCTCAATCAGACATATGATATTGACAGACCGGGTGTTATTGCTGTTTATCTTGAGGGTGAACCTGTAAAGGGTGTTGGACCGCAGGATGTTGCCATTGCACTTATCGGTGCTGTTTTTGACAGCGGTTATGTTAAGAATAAGGTGCTTGAGTTTGTTGGTCCGGGTGTTAAGAACCTAAGCGCTGATTTTAGAATCGGTGTTGATGTAATGACTACAGAGACTACCTGTTTATCAAGTATTTGGCAGACAGATGATAATATCAAAGAGTTCTATGATATTCATGGCAGAAGTGAGGATTATGCAGAGTTAAAACCGGGTAAGGTAGCATATTATGACGGTCTTATTAAGATTGATTTGTCGACTGTCAGACCAATGATTGCCATGCCGTTCCATCCAAGCAACGCTTATACAATCGAAGAAGTTAATGCTAATCTTTCCGATATCTTACATGATGTGGAGGAGCGTGCAAAGGTAAGCTTCGGCGATGCTATTGATTATAGCCTTCAGAGTAAGATTAAGAATGGTAAATTATATGTAGATCAAGGTGTTATCGCAGGTTGTGCAGGTGGCGGATTTGAGAACATTTGCGCTGCAGCCGATATTTTGAAGGGCAAATATATTGGTGCCGATGAGTTCACATTGAATGTATACCCTGCATCTACTCCTATATATATGGAACTTATGAAGAATGGACTTGCGGCTACATTGCTTGAGACCGGTGCAATACTTAAGACTGCTTTCTGCGGACCATGTTTCGGAGCAGGAGACACACCGGCTAATAATGCATTCTCGATAAGACACAGTACACGTAATTTCCCTAACAGAGAAGGTTCGAAGGTTCAGAATGGTCAGGTTGCTTCGGTTGCACTTATGGATGCAAGATCTATTGCTGCAACAGCTGCAAATAAGGGATATCTTACACCTGCAACTGATTTTGACGGTTCATTTGGTGAGTATAAGTATTTCTTCGATCAGAATATATATAAGAATCGTGTATTTGATTCGAAAGGTGTTGCAGATCCGAGCGTGGAGATTAAGTTCGGACCGAATATAAAGGACTGGCCAAAGATGTGTGAGCTTCCAAACAATCTTTTGCTTAAGGTTGTATCGGAGATTCATGATCCTGTAACAACAACAGATGAACTTATTCCGTCCGGAGAGACTAGCAGCTTTAGATCCAATCCGCTTGGACTTGCCGAATTTGCATTGTCCAGAAAGGATCCTGAGTATGTTGGACGCGCGAAGACTGTAAGAGCTGCACAGGAAGCCCATATGGAAGGTAAGGACGTATGTGCCGCACTTCCTGAGCTTAAGAATGTCATTGCTGATGTTGAAAAGCAGTTCCCAAATGCGGTTAAGGATGGCATAGGATACGGTTCAACAATATTCGCTGTAAAACCGGGTGACGGTTCAGCCAGAGAACAGGCTGCATCATGCCAGAAGGTGCTTGGAGGATGGGCCAATATCGCTAATGAATATGCAACAAAGAGATATCGTAGTAACCTTATTAACTGGGGCATGCTTCCGTTCATAATAAAAGACGGAGAGCTTCCGTTTAAGAATCTTGATTATTTGTTTGTTCCGGGAATCAAGGATGCAATTGCCAATAAGACTGATGTGATTAAGGCATATGCTGTTAAGGACGGAGCATTGAATGAATTTGAGCTTACTGTCGGTGATATGACTGATGAAGAAAGACAGATTATTCTTGCAGGTTGCTTGATAAATTACAACAGAGTATAGGTGGCTATACGATTTGCAAAGGTAAGATTAAAAGCCGAATGAGAAATCATTCGGCTTTTATTATATACACCTCATAAAATTACATCACGAATTAATTGGCTATATCGAGATGCGACACAAGGCCTGCGCCTGTTCCGTCTTCGTATAGGAAAAATCCCATTTTTCGAATTGCGCCGTTTGTCTGCCCGGTTTGCCCGGATTTGAGCGTAAAATCTGCATCGGCATTACCAAGATATATGGCTCCGACATTCTTTTCTTTAAGGCTGTATAGGGATTGAGAACCGTCTGATGATTGCACCATGATTTTTAGGTCTTCGAAGACTTCGTCGTTTTCATCAATCCAGCCGTTTCCGTCAGCATCGTATTTTGCCAGGTCGGCAAAACCATCACCGCTTTTTGCACCGAACAACTCCGAACCGTCGTCGATAATTCCATTACGGTTGTTATCTAATGCCAGGAAACCATTCCCGTCTGCCAGATTACTGATAGACTCCTTTTCTCCATCCTGATCCAAATCAAAGAATATCTTTTCGTCCGTTAAGTCTGCAACATCGCCTGCATAATTAATAACAAGCGGGTCACACATACTTAATGCGGTTTGCATTGTAGAAGAATAGTATGCGCTGAACGATCTGCTCATCTGCACACCTAATGAGAAATTGATATTGCGTCCGTCTTCGGTTGATATATTACCGACGGAAGAAAAATTCATTGTCTCGCTTTCTTCATAGTGAACCTGTTCCAATCCGTAGATGGTTATTGTTGAAAAAGACAGATAATCGGTTGGGGTCTGTTCTGTATTTGGGTCTGAGTTTGTAATATCATGAGAACCAAATATTTTGTCGGCACGTTCTTTGCCAAAAAGAATTTGCCATAGGTATTTGATAAGCTGTTGCCTAAATTCATCGATGGTATGCGCTATTTCACGTGGTGTACCTGCAATAGCATCCGGTATGGACGTTACGCGCATGGCATCAAACGCATTCTTAGCGGCATTATACTCAGAACCGGACGTAGTCTCAGTGTCTTGCATTGTCTCGTCGTTTGAATTGATAAGATTGTCTTGTGAATTACTGAAGGCGTTATTCATATCACCTAATGCGCCTTCAAATGATTGCTTTTTTACAGCAAATGATAACTTCCGTGTTGACGTGGAACTATAAGTTCTGGCGGAATCCATTCCTACTTCATAGGAATTGATTTTCAATATTGTGCTCCTTTCGATTGCATGTGGGCACTTATTAATTAAGCTAATAAGTATATCGGTCAGAATAATCAAAATATCAATAGGAAAAGGATAACAATTTGGTGCCTTTATACTTTTATTGACGGCATTAAACGAGTATAATGTTGTTAGTTGTGTGAAGGAGAGACACTACATGAGGGTGACTAAAGCATTATGTTGTATAATGATATCTTGTGTTTTGACAGGATGCAGTCTGTTTGGTGGCGAGAACGTCGATAATCAGGCCCTTGGCGATGAGATTAGTACTTTGAATATTTCTTCGGATTGCTCATATGACAGAACACCTCAGACTTCTCATATTTGCATTGATAATCAGGGATATCTTCCGACTTCCAAAAAGGTATTTTATATACAAAATCCGCAGGTTGACAATTTACACAAAGAGTATTCCATTCTTGATGCCGACTCGGATGAACCGATATACTCAGGTAATCTTGTGATGGTTAAAGAGGCTACGGGAGATGCCGGGGCTTTGTATATGGGCGATTTTTCCATGCTGGCAGATGCGGGAGCGTATAGAATATATCAACCCGATGTCGGATATTCCGATTCTTTTATTGTGGACAAGAACGTATATCGTAAGCTGTTTGATGCCTCAAACAGCAAATTGAAAACATATTCATACGTTGAGAATGCAGATTGCATATATCCAATGACAATGATGATGTTGACAGAAGAGATATATGGAACGGGTAAGATTGATTACGATTATATTCAGAAACAAATTAACTATCTTTTGACGCAGCAGGATAAAAAAACCGGCGGAGTATACGGCGAATATATGTCAGAGGATAATTTAAATAAGTTAATAAATGATAGTAAGCAGAAAGGTACCGCATTTGATGCGAGTACATATTTGTCACTTACGACAACGGCACTCACAGCCGGTGTGATTGCACAGTTCTGCGCTGATAACAATACAGGTAATATCAATGTGCCGCAGTACATTTCGGCTGCAAACAGGGCTTATGTGTATATAGAGAGATATCGTGACAATGTAGACCCGGATGCGTGGTATTATGCTTCTGCGGAATTATACAGAGCTACAGGCGGTTACAAGTACCGAAATGCCATAGCAGAGTACGATACCATTGGTAGTATTGAAAAAGAAAGCGAACCGGATTATACCTTGGTGGCGGATGTTGCATATCTGAAGACAAATTATAAGATTGATTATGACAGATGCCAGGCGATTTGGGATAAATATGTGGACAGAGTAGGTGAGATATCTTCCAAGTCGGGCAAGGAATCATATTATGTGCAGAATGATATAGAGACGCTTGAAAAGGCGGATATATTGAATAATATGATAGAACTCGGGCTTGTCAGCTATGTGTTGTCCGGCAATGAGTATGGAAGTATAGAGAACAATTATATTCATTATCTTGGCGGAAATAACCCTGACAGAGCGGATTATTTTGCACATGATTTTGAAGAGAGCGATATACAAAGTAAGATGCTGTTTGTTTTGGCAAGCGGTATGGTGGAATAGGAGAAGATGGTATTATGAAAATCGTTGTTTTAGCAGGCGGAATAAGTACAGAAAGAGATGTATCCTTAGTTACGGGAGCGAACGTTTATGAGGCGTTAAAGAAAAAGGGACATGATGTTATTATTCTTGACGTGTATTTGGGATTGAATACGGACACCGAGGGGATATTTACAAAAGATATTGATTGGGCTGCGAAAATTAACAAAATTGCAGAGAATAATCCTGATATAGAGGCGGTTAAGAAAATGAGAGATCCAAGCTGTAAAGGATTCTTCGGCCCCAATGTACTTAAGATTTGTATGGAAGCTGATGTTGTTTTCATGGCTCTTCATGGAGAAAACGGTGAGAACGGTAAGATTCAGGCCTGTTTTGATCTGATGAATATCAAATATACCGGTACGGGATGCACAAGCTCTGCAATATGTATGAATAAGCAGATTGCAAAAGAGATTATGGCATATAACGGGATTCCTGTTCCAAAGGGAATCAAACTGGATGCCGGTACAAAAACAGACAATACGATCGGGTATCCGTGCGTTGTAAAGGCATGCAGCGGCGGATCAAGTGTCGGCGTATATATGTGTGAAAATGAAGAAGAATATAAGAAGGGAATCGAAGGCGCGTTTGCATTGGATAATGAAGTGCTGGTAGAGGAATGCATCAAGGGAAGAGAATTTTCTGTAGGTGTCATTGAGGGTAAGGCACTTCCGATTATTGAAATTGCGCCTATTTCCGGTTTCTACGATTATAAAAATAAATATCAGGCAGGTGCAACGATTGAGACATGTCCTGCAGAGCTTGATGATATCAAAACAAAGCAGATGCAGACATATGCGCAGAGAGCTTTCAAAGCATTGAGACTTGAAGGCTATGCAAGAATGGATTTCTTGATGAAACCAAACGGAGAGATGTATTGTTTAGAGGCCAATACATTGCCGGGAATGACAGCAACATCTCTCATTCCGCAGGAAGCCAAGGCTGACGGAATTGAATTTGGAGATTTGTGCGCTAAGATTGTGCAATTAGCATTGGATAAGTAAGGAACAGTATGAAGAATATGACTTTGGACGCTATTGCTAAAGCGTGTGACGGTAAGCTGGTTTGGAATGGCGATAAAGAGAGAAAAAATAGTATTTGCGCGACATGTGTAGTTATTGACTCACGAAAAATGGAGAAAAATGGCGTATTCATTGCTACAAAAGGAGAACGTGTTGACGGACATGACTTTATAGGCCGTGTATTTGATGGGGGCGCACTTGGCGTTGTATGTGAAAAAGAACCTGAGAATGCTTCCGGACCATACATTCTTGTTGAGGATTCTTTTGCAGCATTAAGCAAGATTGCAGCATACTATCGTAAGCAAATCGATGCAAAAGTAATAGGTATAACCGGAAGCGTGGGCAAAACAAGCACAAAGGAATTTGTGGCTTGTGTTCTTAGCAGTGAGTATCCGACGTGGAAGACACAAGGCAATTATAATAATGAGATCGGTATGCCGCTTACGATATTACAGACGACAGAAGAACACAAAATGCTCGTGCTCGAAATGGGAATCAATCATTTTGGTGAGATGGACAGAATGAGTGCAATTGCTAAGCCGGATGTAATGGTGATTACCAATATTGGTCAGTGCCATTTGGAATTTCTTGTTGACAGAGACGGAGTATATAAAGCCAAAACGGAGTGTTTTGAACATTTGGACGATAATGCGGTGGTTGTGGTAAACGGTGATGATGATAAACTATGTAGAATCACTTCCGTAAAGAATGCGACAGTTACCAAGTTCGGAATGAATAGCGGGAACGATTGTTATGCGGATAATGTGATAAATCATGGACTTTTTGGAAATGAGGCAATATTACATAGCAAGAAAAGCGGTGAATCCTATAAAGTGAATATTCCGCTTCCCGGAAAACATATGATACTTAATGCACTTACCGCCATGGCGGTAGGCGAGGCACTGAATGTATCCAAAGAAGGAATAATCGATGGAATACAGAAGGTTCAGGCTACAAGCGGACGCAGTAATATTATCAAGGGAAGCAGATACACGGTTATTGATGATTGCTATAATGCCAATCCGGTATCGATGAAGACAGCACTTGACTTGCTTGCCACGGCTGATACACGTAAGGTTGCTATCCTTGGTGATATGTTTGAATTGGGTGAAGATGAAGTGAGCATGCACGCAGAAGTGGGTGAATATGCCGCATACAAAACAGATGTTATTATATGCGTCGGTAAGTTGTCGCATGCAATGTATGAAGCAGCTAAGAATCGTGTGTCCGAAAGTTACTATTTTGAAGATATGCAAAAAGCTCTTGAAGAATTGGATAATATACTGCAGAAAGAAGATTCTGTATTGGTTAAAGCTTCACACGGAATGCATTTCGACGCCATTGTTGATACAATAATTAAATGAAGATATAACAAAGGAGAGAACGATGTTTAGATTCATATTTGTAATATTGGTTGTAACTATTTTCTTGATATGTTCCATCCCGTTGTTGTTAATACTTGAAATAGTGGGTGTTTTCAATAAGGAATCAAAAGAGAATATCTCGTCAGCCGTTATATCGTGGGCTTTTGGAATGATAGCTTCTATGTCCGGTGTAAAGCTTACGGTTGTAGGAGAAGAGAATATAGCACAGAACGAAAATGTTTTGTATGTAGGAAATCATAGAAGTATTTTTGATATCATATTACTGTATCACCTGATTAAAAAACCAGCCGTTATTATTTCGAAGAAGGAAATGAATCGTATTCCGGTGTTCAATATATGGGAAAGAAATATCGGGTGTTTGTTCTTGGATAGGAAAGATATAAAACAGGGGCTTCAAATTATTTTGCAGGCTATAGAAATTGTTAAGACTAAGGCCAGCGTCATTATTTTCCCTGAAGGAACACGTTCTAAAACAGAAGGTGAGTTCTTACCGTTCAAAGCGGGAAGTTTTAAAATATCCGAAAAAAGCAAGTGCAGTGTAATTCCTGTAACATTTATAAATACCGGTTGCATATTTGAAGATCATAAACCATTCATTAAGAAGACTCATGTAGTTGTGTGCTTTGGCGAACCGATTGTTACAAAGGATTATACTCGCGATGATTTCAAAGAGCTGCATACACTTGCTTATAATAAAGTAGTTGAAATGTATAATATCAATAAGGGCTTGGCTGATTGAGTGGAGGAGAATACGTGATATTACTGAAGAACGGACTATTTGTGGACCCGGGGACGGGAACAGAAGGTATAAGAGACGTTGCAATAGATGATGGCGTAATTATAAAAATAGCAGAATCAATTGATTCATCCGAATATGATAATCCTATGGTGTATGACTGCACCAATCTAATAATAGGACCGGGACTTGTCGATATACATGTGCACTTCAGAGATCCCGGATTCACACACAAAGAAGATATATATACCGGAGCAAAAGCGGCAATAAGAGGCGGAGTGACGTCTGTTGTATTGATGGCAAATACCAAACCGGTTGTTGATAATGTAGAAACACTTGAGTATGTGCTTAATAAGGGCGCTGAAACGGGCATAAATGTACATTCGTGTGCTGCTGTAACGACTGCGCTTAAAGGTGAGGAGCTGGTTGATTTTGATACATTGCTTAAGCATGGCGCTGCAGGATTTACAGACGACGGTATTCCTATTTTGAATGAGAATATTGCCAGAGCGGCTATGGTAGAAGCTGCAAAATATGATACGGTTTTGAGTTTTCACGAGGAGAATCCCGAATATATTGAGAATAATGGTGTAAATAAAGGAAAAGCATCGGCTTATTTTGGCATCGGTGGAAGTGACAGAGAGGCTGAGATAAGCATGGTGAAGCGTGATGTACAATTGGCCATGGAGACGGGGGCTAAGATTAATATTCAACATATTTCGACTGCGGAAGCAGTAGAGATTATCAGAGAAGCGAAGGTCAAGCACAATGCGAAAAACATTTTCGCAGAGGCTACTCCGCATCATATTTCATTAACGGAAGACGATACAATAACACATGGTACCTTTGCAAAAATGAATCCTCCGCTTCGAACGGAGGCCGATCGGAGAGCAATAATTGATGGTTTATGTGATGGAACGATTGATTTTATTGCCACAGATCATGCTCCGCACACGAATGAAGAGAAAGGTAAACATATTACAGAGGCTCCGAGTGGAATAATCGGTCTGGAAACCTCACTAAAAGTATCATATAACACACTTGTTTCCCAAGAAAAGATGTCAATCTTGCAATTATTTTGCAAGATGAGTTACAATCCTGCAAAATTATATGGAATTTGTGCAGGAGAACTTGCAATTGGCAGACATGCCGATATTGTTGTTTTTGACCCGAATTCGACAGCTTATGTTAACCAATTCGTGTCAAAATCGCAAAATTCACCGTTCGAAAATAATAAAATTACAGGTGATGTAGTTATGACAATCTGTAATGGCAAGATTTTATATAACACACTTTCTGAGCAGTAGAAGGAGGATGAGCAAATTGAAAAGGAAAGTTGCAGGGCAAGTAGTAATAAATGAAGAGATTGCACCGGACATTTATAGTATGTGGATTGAAACAGATCTGGCTATGGATGCAAAAGCAGGTCAGTTTGTGGGAGTTTTTCCTGCGAATCAATCAACATTGTTGCCAAGACCGATAAGTATATGTGAAATAGATAAGTCGAGATCGCAATTACGACTGGTATATAGGGTGGTTGGAAAAGGAACCGGAGAATTATCACATTTTAAGCCGGGAAGACGTGTAATGTTGCTTGGAGTGTTGGGTAACGGTTATCCGCTTGACAAGGCCGAAGGAAAACATGCCGTTCTTATGGCCGGAGGAATTGGTGTACCTCCGATTTTACAGTTGGCAAAGGACTTATCCGGTCGTGACAGTGCTCCTATTGCCAAGGACGTAACGATTATTGTCGGATACAGAGATTGCAATACTTTCTTAAAAGAAGAACTCGAACAATATGGTAGAGTTATTATTGCAACAGATGATGGTTCTGTGGGAACTCACGGCAATGTTATTGATGCTATGAAAGAAAACGGTATACAACCTGAGATTATCTATGCATGCGGACCAATGCCGATGTTAAGAGCAATCAAGACATACAGTGAAGAGGCTGCAATAGATGCATACATTTCGCTTGAGGAACGCATGGCTTGCGGTGTGGGCGCATGTTTGGGTTGTGTATGTAAAACAAAAGATATTGACAAGCATTCGCATGTGAATAATGCAAGAATATGTACAGACGGACCTGTATTTGAGGCAAAGGAGGTTATGATCTGATGGCTAATACAGCAATAAATATTGCAGGTGTGGAATTTAAGAATCCTGTTATGACGGCTTCAGGAACATTCGGTTCGGGAATGGAATATGGTGAATTTGTTGATTTGAGCAACCTTGGCGCTGTTGTTACAAAGGGTGTTGCCAATGTGGCGTGGCCGGGCAACCCTACTCCTCGAGTTGCGGAAGTATACGGTGGCATGCTTAACGCTATCGGATTACAGAATCCCGGAGTAGATGTGTTTATTGAAAGAGATATACCATTTCTTAAGCAGTTTGATACAAAAATAATAGTCAATGTATGCGGTAAATCGGTAGAGGATTACTTGGAAGTTGTGGAAAAGTTGTCTGAAACAGAAGTTGATATGCTGGAAATCAATATTTCCTGTCCTAATGTCAAAGAAGGAGCAATTGCATTCGGACAATGTGCCGATTCCGTATTTGACATTACGAAGAAGATTAAGAATGTGTCCAAGAAGCCTATAATTATGAAGCTTAGCCCGAACGTAACGGATATAACAGAGATTGCTATTGCGGCAGAGGCAGCCGGAAGTGATGCATTGTCGATGATAAATACAATTACAGGTATGAAAATTGATATAAACAGAAGAACTTTTGCTTTGGCAAATAAAACGGGCGGTATGTCCGGCCCGGCAATCAAACCTATTGCGGTTCGTATGGTTTATCAGTGTGCCAATAAGGTTAAGATTCCGATTATTGGTATGGGTGGAATATCATGTGCCGAAGATGCTATTGAATTTATGATGGCAGGCGCTACTGCCGTAGCATGCGGGGCAATGAATTTTGTTAATCCGTATCTTACCCAAGAGGTGGTTACGGGAATAGAAGATTATCTGCGTCGCAATAAAATAGACGATATCCATGAGATAATCGGTTGCGTAAAGTAGATATTTTAGAACTTGAAAAGGCGCTATCGTAGCAAATATACCGATAGCGCCTTTTATATTTTGTTTACTCTGTAGCAGGTGCAGTACTTTCTGCAAGCCACTCATCAAATTTTCTCATTGTTTCATCATATGTCTGCTGACATATATCGGGAAGTTTGTCTCCCCATGTCTTGGTTGCTGCATCGAAACCATCCTGGAAAGCTTTTCTCATGGATTCGATCTTACTCGGATCGGAGCCCGTTAGTACTTTGGCAAAATCGATAATTCGATCTGATGTAGCTTTAACACCGTAATATCCATCTTCGGCGATATCAGCCATTGCTTTGGCTTTTGTCTCGGCGTCAACGGTAAAATTGCCTGTTCTTAAGAAACTCCAAATATCATCAACCGTTCCTATTGCATTTCCCTGTCCGACGATTAACTTTTCAACGATACTTCTAAGATTAGCTGTTCTCTCTTCGGCATCTGCCTGTAATTTTGCAATTAGTTCAGGATTTGTTTTATTTGTATTTTTAGTCGTCTCTGTATTGGAAGTCTCACCGCTTGGTTCATATACAACTCCTGAATCCTTTGTATTATCGGAATTGGCAGATACGACTGAGTCATCTTTCTTTGTCTCGGTGTTATCAGACTGTTCAACTTTGTCTGAAGCCTTGCTATTGTAAGGCTGATAAGCACCAATAACATTGGTAAATCCGTTTACATCCATTATCATGTCCTCCTTTGTAGAAACATTAACATCCTTGTGATATATTTATCGGATAAGCGAAGACAAAAAATAATACTACGTTGAAAAAAAGTCATTTCATTGATATAATTGCACATAGTTAATTTAGGAGGTAGACAATTGAGTACTGGATGGATTATTACACTTATTGTATTGGCGGTATTAACTATTGCCGTAGTTGTCTTATATTTTCTTGGTAAGAGAGCACAAAAGAGACAGGAACAGCAGCAGGAGCAAATGGATGCATATAAGCAGTCTGTGTCAATGCTGATTATTGATAAGAAAAAGATGAGACTTAAAGATGCGGGACTTCCACAGGCAGTTTTGGAGCAGACCCCGAAGCTTATGCGATCATCAAAGCTTCCGATTGTCAAGGCAAAAGTTGGTCCTCAGGTGATGACACTTGTTTGCGATGCCAACATTTTTGACAGTGTTCCGGTTAAGAAAGAAGTTAAAGCTACGGTTAGCGGTATTTATATTACTGATGTAAAGGGACTTCACGGCAAGCAGAACGCTAAGCCACAGGTAAAGAAGAGCAAATTCAAGCAGATGCTTGAGAAAGCTCAGGAAAAAGCAGGTGCAAAGCCACTTTAATTTGTGGCGTTGCGAGCTTCAATATGTATATCACAATCTGCAAGAAATTCGTAATTGACATCAAGCGTATATTTCACATTAAGCAAAAGAGCGTCGTTTTGCTCTTCGAAGGAAATATGTTTGGTGTCAAGACCAATTACGAGTGAACCGAATGGTGTATTGTAATTTGTGAGATTTTTTTCACCGAGACCGAACAACATAGATGTTGTAATCGGTCCTTTTTTGGTTAAAGACATCATAGAGTCATTAAATTTAATCATATTTTTGGTGACTGCATCGCTTCCTTCAATTGGCTCATCATATACGAGATATCGCATGTCACCTCGCTGATAATACTGTCCGGGTGATATGACTTCTACGTTGTCCCCGTCGGCAGTATTTTGAAAATGCAATCCTTTTATACTTATCAAAACATCTTTATTCATATGAGTATTCCTTACTTTTGCTCTATTTGCATTTGCTTAATTATTGCATGCTCCTGATTCTCAATGTGTACATGAATCAGATTACGGGCTCTTGCCTTGTCCTTTGCCTTAATTGCTTCATATATTTCGCGGTGCTCTTTTACCAGATTGTCATGTATCTGCGTATCTTTTATATATTCAAAACGGTAGCGATACATCTGCTCAGCCAGGTTGTTAACTAACTGTGACAGTCTGGGATTACGCGTTGATTCAAAGATAATATCATGGAATGCAACGTCTGCGGTAGCAATTTTTCGAATATCTTTAGTGGAAACGGCACATTCAAAGGCATTGCATGCCTCCAATAAGCGCGCTATTTCATCTTCGGTTATTCGCTCACAGGCAAGTTCTGCGGCAAGGTCATCCAGTGCCAGACGAACTTCCAAAACATCCGACATACTCTTTTTGGATATTTTGGAGACTTGTGCTCCTCGTCGGGGAACCATGGTAACAAGACCTTCCAGTTCCAGCTTTCGAATGGCTTCACGAATCGGAGTTCTCGATACTCCCAGTTTCTCAGCAAGATGTATTTCCATAAGTCGTTCGCCGGGGGCGAGTTCACCTGTGAGAATTGCCTGGCGAAGTGTCTTAAATACTACATCTCTAAGCGGTAATAAAGCATCCATATTTGTCTGCATATAGTTTTCCATACGACCTCCATAACACGTGTTGTCAAACGATACTCACACCAAAATTCGAAAGCGTAGTTACAAATCCCTGCTTAAAATCGTATTGTTTCCTAAGTGCTTCAAGTGCATTGCAAGCATCCTTTTCGTTGGCATAAATGCCGAATACAGTCGGTCCGCTACCGCTCATTAACGCATTGGCGGCGCCGTTTGCAATCATTGTTTCTTTCATCTTGGAAATAATTGGGTATTTTACCTGTGTAACGGTCTCAAGTATGTTACCCAAAGCTGCGGAAACAGCCGCTTGATTATGGTTATTAATACTTTCAATCATCGCATCAACATTGGGATGAACGGTATTATCGTCTAATATAAGATGTTCATATACATATTTGGTGGATACGTTAATATCCGGTTTGGCAATACAAAGGAAACACTCCGGTGCATTGGGTAATTTGGTAAGAATCTCGCCTATACCTTCGGAAAGGTAAGTGCCTCCTTCTATACAAAACGGAATATCGGCACCGAGTGTGACTGCGAGATCGCGTAATTGCATATTGCTCATTCCAATATTGAGGAGCTTGTTAATACCAACCAAAGTAGCGGCAGCATCAGCGCTTCCGCCTGCCATACCTGCGGCCATAGGAATATTCTTTTTTAGCGTTATACTTAATCCCGTATTGTTTTTCGATTCGTTGAGAATTAGCTTTGCGGCTTTGTATATCAGATTATTCTCTATGTCATTTAACTCGTCATTATCACATATCAGGCTGATGGTTCCCGGTGTATTGCTAATGTCGATTGTGAGTTCATCATATATATTGACTGATTGCATAATCATTCTGACATCGTGGTAACCGTTAGGACGTGTACCCAAAACATCCAATGCCAGATTGATTTTTGCATATGCTTTTATTTCCATATATTTAGTCTCCGAAGATTGATTCCATATTGTATATTGTATTTTGTATACAATATTGTAGCGTGAAATTGCCTTTTTTTCAATATATGTATGAAAAACGAAAGAATATTGAATAAATCTCTTTAAGATATACCGCAAATATGATAAAATCACATGTTGGAGTGTGCGGTATAAATAATAAGTACAAGCACCTACAAAAACAAATTGAATGGAGCAGATTATGAAGAAGAAATTATGCGCATCCGTTATTGCTGTGATGATGCTTGCATCAATTGCAGGATGTGGAAGTAAGTATGATAATAATAGTATGAGCCTTAGCAAAATCGATGTTGATAAGTATGTAACTTCGCTTGGCGACTACAAGGGCATTGAAGTAACAACAACACCTAAGGAAGAGATAAATGAGAATACCGTAAATTCGTATATTCAGTATTTGCTTAGTTCGCAGACAACATCTGAGAAGTCGGATAAAGATACTGTGGAGAATGGTGATATTGCCAATATTGATTATGTTGGCAAAAAGGACGATGTGGCATTTGACGGTGGTACGGCGCAGGGATATGATTTGGCAATCGGTTCGGGAACATTTATTCCGGGATTTGAAGAAGGATTGGTAGGAGCAAAGGTTGGTGAGACACGTTCGCTTAATCTTACTTTCCCGGAGAACTATGGTAATGAAGAACTTGCAGGAGCGGCTGTCGTATTTGATGTAACAGTCAATTACATAAGCGTTAATAAGACTCCTGAACTTACTGATGAGTTTGTTACAGGACTTGCAATTGATGGGGTAACGACGGTTGATGCGTTTGAGACTTATGTGGAAGACAGTCTGAAAGCAAATGCGGATTCGGTATATAAGTCAACACTTCAGGATAATGCAATGTCGGTTATTATTGACAAATGTACATTTTCTGATGAGTATCCACAGACATTGTTTGATTATTATCTTGATAAAATCAAACAGGCTGATACAAAGAAAGCTTCCGGATATGGTGTAGACCTTGAGTCATATGTTACGGGATATTACGGAATTTCTATGGAAGAGTACAATACGCAGCTTGAAGATCAGGCTAAGCTTATGATTAAGGATGCACTTGTATGTGAAGCAATTGCACGTATTGAGAAGATTTCGGTAACAGATGAAGAGTTCAATGAACAGTTGTCAAAGGATGCAACTGCAATGGGATACGATAGCGTTGATGCATTCAAGGCTTCTATTTCCGAAGATGATTACAGAAATTATTTGCTGGAAGTAAAGGTTGTGGATTACGTTCTTGAATCTGCTACGATAACAGACTCGGCCGATGTTCAGACAATACAGGAAGAGGAAACAACTCCGCAGGCAAGCGAATCTGCGGAAGAATAATAGAATGAGGGAAAAAAGATGGAATTAACAAACATTAGAGATTTATTCAGAGACAAGGAAAAATACATTGATAAACAAGTTACAATCGGCGGATGGTTGAGAGGTAACAGAGACTCAAAGTCATTTGGTTTTTTGGTTGTAAATGATGGAACTTTTTTTGAGGCATTGCAGGTTGTATATGCCGATAGTCTTGATAACTTCGACAAGATTTCAAAGCTCAATGTAGGCGCAGCGGTAATTGCAACAGGTACAATTGTTGCTACTCCCAATGCAAAGCAGCCGTTTGAGATGCAGGCAACAGAAGTGATTATTGAGGGCGAATCTACAGCAGATTATCCTTTGCAGAAAAAGAGACATACTTTTGAATACCTCAGAACTATCACACATCTTCGTGCGAGAACAAATACATTTGAGGCGGTTTTCAGAGTTCGTTCCGTTGCTGCTTATGCTATTCATAAGTTCTTCCAGGAGAGAAACTTTGTATATGTTCACACTCCGCTTATTACAGGCAGTGATTGTGAAGGTGCCGGTGAAATGTTCCAGGTAACAACGCTTGATCTGAATAGTATTCCGATGGGAGAAGACGGTAAGGTTGACTATTCACAGGATTTCTACGGAAAACCTACCAATCTTACGGTTAGCGGTCAGCTTAATGTTGAGACATATGCTTTTGCATTTAAGAATGTATATACATTCGGACCTACATTCCGTGCAGAGAATTCCAATACAACTCGTCATGCTGCAGAGTTCTGGATGATTGAGCCTGAGATATGCTTTGCTGATTTGAAGGATGATATGATTTTGGCAGAGAGCATGCTTAAATATGTTATTCGCTATGTATTGGATAATTGTCCTGAAGAAATGCAGTTCTTCAACAATTTTGTTGATAAAGGTCTTATTGAGAGACTTGAGCATGTTGTGAATTCCGAATTCGGTCGAGTAACATATACAGAGGCAATCAAGATACTCGAGAAGCATAATGATGAATTTGATTATAAAGTATTCTGGGGATGCGATCTTCAGACAGAGCATGAGAGATTCCTGACAGAGCAGGAGTTTAAGCGTCCTGTATTTGTTACGGATTATCCAAAGGAGATTAAGGCTTTCTATATGAAGCTTAATGAAGACGGAAAGACAGTAGCGGCTTGTGACTGCCTTGTACCGGGAATCGGTGAGATTATTGGTGGTTCACAGAGAGAGGATAATCTCGAGCTTTTGGAGAAACGTATGGAAGAACTCGGACTCAATAAGGAAGATTATCAGTTCTATCTGGATCTTCGTAAATATGGTTCGGCAAGACATGCCGGTTTCGGTCTTGGTTTTGAGAGATGTATTATGTACCTTACAGGTATGGGTAATATTCGTGACGTAATTCCGTTCCCAAGAACTGTTAATAACTGTGAGTTATAATTTTTGATTGATGAGAGGGACTGTCTTGAAAAAGATTATCGCATGTGCTTTGAGCTTAATATTGGTTTTGGCAGTTCCGATGAATACGTATGCCAAGTCCATTTCCGAGTTGAAGAAACAGAAACAGGAGACTCAGAAACAATTGGACGCTGCAAACAGCAAAGTGAGTTCTTTATCCGGAAAAAAGGATGAAGTAGAGGATGAGATAAGCGAGATTGACAGTCAGTTGGTGGAGGTTATTGCATCTGTCAGTATCCTGGAGGATGAGATAGAAGAGACAAAAGAGAAAATTGCTGTTAAACAGGCTGAATATGAAGAGGCTAAAGCTACGGAAGAAGCTCAATATGAAGCAATGAAGAAGCGTATTAAGTTCATGTATGAAAAGGGTGATGCTTCTTATGTGGAATTGCTGGTTGAAGCAAAGAATCTTTCGGATTTGGTAAATAAGACCGAATATGTTGAAAAGCTTTATGAATATGATCGTCAAATGCTCATCAAGTATCAGGAAGCCAAAGTGGCGGTAGAAGAGGCAAAGGCTGCATTGGTGGAAGAGGAGGAAGAGCTTGAGACCGACAAATACGAATTAGAGCAGGAAAAAGCTGAACTTGATACACTTATGTCTCAGAAGAAGGCAGAAGCAAAAGATTTTGAGAATCAGATTGCAAAAGCAAAACAGGATGCGGCAGCTTATAAAGCACAGATTAAACAGCAGAACAATGAGATAAAGCGTTTGGAGGCGGAAGAAGCCAAAAAATTAGCCAAAGAAGCATCAAAGAGCAGTACAAAAGGCGGTAAGACTGTAGTTGATTCGTCTGAAATAATCAGCAGCTCATCGGGTAGCGGATCCGGTAAAGATGTAGCTTCTTTTGCATGTAAGTATGTCGGTAATCCCTATGTGCCGGGTGGAACATCTCTTACCAACGGATGTGATTGCTCGGGCTTTACCTATGCGGTATTCAAATCGTTTGGTTATTCGATTCCGAGAACATCAACGTCTCAGAGAAGTGCCGGACGAGGTGTTAGTTATTCGGAAGCACAGCCGGGCGATATAATATGCTATGCCGGTCATGTTGCATTATACATTGGCGGAGGCAGAATTGTGCATGCGTCTACGCCATCAACCGGAATTAAGTATGGTACGGCGACATATAAAGAAATATTGGCAGTAAGAAGAATTGTTGGATGATATTAAGGTGCAATATTTATGAAGAAGAGCGGAAGCGATATTTTTAGTATTGTATATGAATTTGCATTGATTACACTTGGCGCAATGATAGCGGCATTTGCCATTGAGGAATTTCTGGTGCCGTGTACAATTCTTGACGGTGGAGTAGTCGGTGTCAGCATTATGATTAACAATCTGACCGGATTCTCGTTGTCTTTGTTGACTATTATTATTAATATTCCGTTTTTGATTATCGGTTCAACTAAGCTTGGTAAGATTTTTATTGCAAAATCAGGTTATTCAATGCTTGTGTTTGCAGCTTTCCTAAAAGTGTTTGAACAGTATCAGAATGTGACTGACGACTATCTGTTGGCCGTGTGTTTCGGTGGCGTCATTTTAGGAATGGGCGTCGGTTTGGTTATTAGATTTGGCGGATGTTTAGATGGTACAGAAGCTGTGGCCATTATCATAAATAAGAAATTTAAGTTGCCTGTTGGAAGGCTTGTGTTGTTTGTGAATATCGCAATATATTTTATTGCGGGAATTTTATTTGGATTCGACAGAGCAATGTACAGTTTGCTTACATATTTTATCACATCAAAGGTGCTTGATTTTGTTGAATCGGGATTAGAGCAGGCTAAGGCTGCCATGATTATAACCGATGATGCTCAGGATGTTGCCGAACAGATATATCAGAAGTTGGGCAGAACCGTCACCATTATGGAAGGTGAAGGACTTGTAAGCGGAAAAAAAGTGGTGCTGTATTGTGTACTTACGAGGTTCGAAGTTCGCGAATTGCGTAGTATAATTGCAGGAATAGATTCGTCGGCATTTGTTGCGGTCAGTGACGTAAGTGAGATAATAGGAACACATGTTAAGAAGGCCGGAATGCTCGAATCTTTAAAAAAAGGTAACAAAACAGAGGAAAATATACTTGAAAGCGAGTGAATTTGTGGTATAATCCCTTTGTTAAATTTGTATATTCAGTGCATGCTTGAGCATGTAACGAGGAGGAAGTTATGTCAGACGTAAGACCTGAATCAATGGAAAGAATTACTACTGAAGCTCTTGCTCAGAAATTTATTGATGAGCAGATTGCAGAGATTAGAGCACAGGTAGGAGATAAGAAAGTATTACTTGCACTTTCCGGTGGTGTAGATTCATCGGTAGTTGCTGCTCTTCTTATTAAAGCAATCGGAAAACAGCTTGTATGTGTACATGTTAATCATGGTTTACTTAGAAAGGGCGAGCCTGAGCAGGTTGTTGAGGTATTCCGTAATCAGATGGATGCAAACCTTATCTATGTTGATGCGGTAGACAGATTCTTAGATAAATTGGCAGGAGTAGATGATCCTGAGACAAAGCGTAAGATAATAGGTGCGGAATTTATCAATGTTTTTGCTGAAGAAGCAGCAAAACAAGAAGGAATTGAATTCCTCGCACAGGGTACGATTTATCCCGATATTACGGAATCAAAGGGCGTAAAGGCTCATCATAATGTCGGAGGACTTCCGGAAGGACTTCAGTTTGAACTCGTTGAGCCTGTTAAGTTCTTATATAAGGATGAAGTACGAGTGGTAGGTAAGGTACTTGGACTTCCTGATAATATGGTATATCGTCAGCCATTCCCGGGTCCGGGACTTGGAGTACGTTGCGTAGGCGCAATCACGAGAGATCGTCTTGAGGCACTTCGTGAGGCTGATGCAATTGTTAGAGCGGAAATTGAGAAACTTCCTGAGACACCATGGCAGTATTTCTGTGCTATACCTGATATTCAGTCAACAGGTATCAAGTATGTGAACGGCGAAGGTGAGCGTTATATGGGATGGGCAGTTGTAATCCGTGCAGTCAACACAACAGATGCTGTTAAGGTTACTGTTCCTGAGATTCCGTTCGCAACACTTTGCACAATGCGTGATCAGATCGTTAAGATCCCCGGTGTAAACAGAGTCCTTTGGGATATCAGTGAAAAGCCCGTTGCTACAATCGAGTGGGAATAGAAAAAGTAAACCGAGAACCCTTAATTTACTGGGTTCTCGGTTTTTTTATGCCCTTTTTGAGTACAAAATGAGTACAAAAAGTTTTATTTCTTGTTTTTTTACGTTTTATTCATCAAAATCAGCTTCGTTTTTGATTCTAAAATCATCCGGATGAGAGAGGTTGTATTTCATAATGGCTTCTTCTTGTTTGAGATGCCATTCGTATACTTCTTCCAGGTCGGAGGTCTTAGGATTGAATCCCGGCATCATTTGTGGAATACCAAGTATTTCTTTTGCTCTTTCTTTCTCGTAAGAAAGCAAATATTTCTTCTTAATCTTTTCAGGCGCATAATCAAGAAGTTAAAGGCGGAAAACAAAAATGCTCATGCATGCGAGGAGCATATAGTGAAAAGATACGGTTATACAAACGTAGACGCTTTTATGCAGGTGTATCGTGCCACTAAAAAGGTTAAGGATTCATATGAAAGAAAACTTGCTGATTGGAATGATAAGTACGGTCAATATGCTGAGAGTGACGCCAAGCCGAGAAAGAGTACTTTGATGCGTCTGCTTCTTGGGTTTGAAACACCACAAAAAGGTTTGATTACTTATGACAAAAAGGATATTATGAAGTTAGATACTGCGTCTCTTCGGAAGAAGATAGGTGTTGTATTACAGGATGGGAAACTTTTCATGGGAGATATTTATTCCAACATTGTAATATCGGCACCTCAGCTTACCGTCGAGGATGCGTGGAAGGCAGCGGAGATTGCTTCAATAGCAGA
>JAGHVF010000060.1 GCA_018064425.1 Candidatus Colinaster equi
GACAGAACCGCTATTCCCGGCCCGGAATACAAAGATATAGATGCACTCAATCTTTCCGAAGGCGGGCGCTATGTACTTGAAAGTAATGAAATATACGGAAAGATGATTTCTCACCTTTTAGAAAACTCTTCTTTCCGGAAACTATTAAGACAGATTGACGGATATTTTAACGGGGAAGGTGCAGAAGCTTCTATAATCAATAATCATCTGGTCACAGTTGCAAAGGATGGAATAGAAAATCTCAACACCGATGCACTTTCAAAGGATTATGATAACGAAAAGCTCCTCGACAGCATTGACTCTCTTTATTCCGATTATGACAAGGACAAACTTAGTAAATTTGCCCACGAACTTTCGGATATATTACCGGAAGTCAAATCTTCATATCAAACAGATTCGCATGACCGCAAGAAGATGCAACAGCTTACCGTTACCCTCAATGATGTCTGTGATGAAATGACTCAAGGTGCCAAGCTTACCAAAAGTATTAAACCGGAAACGTACGTAAAAACATATATGGAACATCTGAAGCGGAACAAAGTTTTTGGAGAGAACGAACAGACCTATTCACATCTTGGACAGGCGTTAATTTTAATGTTGAAGAATGCATAAAATTCCCTTTGACACGTTTTAATATCACATTACTTTCCAATAACCTCGTTTATTTGAGCCAACTCGCTCAATATAACCATTTTTCTTCAAAACTACGACGCAATTTTGTATTGCAGTTTTACCAAGTCCTAACTTGGCTGCAATCTGTGGTTGAGTAATATCCGGATTATCTCTTATAATATCCAACACCTTTGCTTGAGTAGAATTCATTTCAATTTTATCTACCGGTTTATATGCCACTTTATCTACCACTTTTTCATCTACAAATGCAAATGGCAATGTAACCGCAATGGAATTCTCTCTTAAATCAAACACATCTTTTCCATAAATTTCCGTGATTTTCGGAACACCTCTTCCGGATCTCTCACTTATATGTAGTTGCAAAAATATATCTGACAGTTTCTGATTAACCGGAACTGATTCACCTGCATAAAAACCATCAATAGTTTGTCCCGGAGCCAGAAAACCTCTGGATAAAATCTCTATTCTATTACTGTAAACAGTAATCATTGGAGCATTTCCATCTACCCACTTATTATGCACAAATGAATTAATCAGTGCTTCTCTAAATGCATCTGCATTAAAAAGATTCACTTCATTACGTGTCATCTTACGTTCTTCTTCATCTGCCTGAACAATATTAATAACATCGCTGTAATCCAAAATCTTTTCCAGTGCTACCAATATACACGTGTTGCCGAATTCTTTTACCGAAAATAAAGGTGAGCCCTTTGTCTCTCCCTTGAAGATAGAAACCCGAATAGGAATATGTGAATCATCTGATAATAATTGTGCTAAAAGATTATATTTCCCTTCTTTGGTAAGCAAACCAAGATTCTTTTTGAAATTCTCCTGTTTAAGTGTTATTCCTCGTCCTGCATAATATGTAAATAGTTTTTCAAATGACAGATCCTGATACTCCGATTCGACATTTTCAACAGATGGCAAACCATTTTTCAAAACATCAAATAGCAAAGCTTCTCTTTCAGGATACTTCGCTACACTTTCCTTACTTGATCCAATACGAATATAACGTGTACCATCAAAAGATGTAGGCACCTTTACTGCCGCCGGAATTTCCAATACAACTATTCTTTTTTCATCTATCTCAATAGTATGAAATACAAAACCTATACTCGGAAAGACCTGTCTTGCAAGATAATGTTGAAAAGGTTCTTTCTTATAATCAATCTGGTAATCAATGTCTGTGCCAACAATCTTATGTGTCCCATTCTGAATACCCCATACCAAGTATGCATATTCCTTACCGCACAAAACTGCCGCATTTGACAGTGACGAAATATATGCACCTATTTCGTATGGTTCAAACCAGTTTTCCTTAAACTCATACCACTCTTCTTCATCATTCCGCCTTATTAATGATTTTACGATATTTATATATTTTTCCATCTATTCCCTCTTTTTATATACCAGTTATCTACCACTTATCTACCGCATATTGTAGCATATGTGGTAGGTAAGTGGTAGATAATCGATAGATAATCTTTTAAAAAAGCTGCCAATAACAGCGCTAAATCTATTCGGAACAAATAATCATTGTATTTCTTTTTTCCTGCCAATATAATGAAGGAATGGAAAACATTAATTATTCAGAAATTGAAGAACAGCGCCCCGGCAGAAACAAGGAAACGCTCGTTAATCATACCTATATTAACAGTGGTTCATATCGAAATAAGTTTGATTTGATTACCAGCAATACACAATTGAGCAGGCTTCTATATGGATTAGCCAAAGAAATGCTGTTTCACAGAGCCGGTACCAAATATGAAGACATGTATTGGATTGATGCCAATACCTTTGAGATTGTTGCTAAAGAAACAGAATGCCCTATTGAGAAAAAGATCATTTATTCCGATAAAACCATTAAAGCCATCGAAGGAAGAACTGATTTGATAACTGTACATTCTCATCCGGACAGTTTTCCGCCAAGTATCGATGACATTAATGCAAACTTCGATCATAATTACATGGTCGGAATTGTCCTTTGCCATAACGGAAAAGTATATTTGTATTCTGCAAATGAAAGCATTGAGGTTCGATACTACAACATGGTTGTTGAAAGATTTCTCAAGCAAGGATATAATGAAGATGAAGCTCAGATTGCAACTTTGCAACGGCTTCAGGAAAATTTTGACATTACTTTTAAGGAGGTAACAGATTATGACGTATGAAAATGATGTTCTTGAAATCCCCAAAGAAATAAAAGAAATGTCTGTTGCTGAACTTGAAAAGGCAGAAACAGAACTTCTCATTCAATTAAAACGGGATAAAAAAAACAGGCCTTCACGTTTAGGCTTAAGCAAATCAGATCGTTTGAAGAATCTAGGTATTATAATGAAGTAACTTAGAGCCGCCAATTTGGCGGCTCTGTTATTGTTATCAAGTAATATGAACACCCATTCAATAAGTATATCTATCTTGACAATACTCAATTATTTCTAAAAAGCTTATCTCCCATATTTGTGCTTCCGATTGTCCAATAATTGCTTACCATCGGTACAGAAAAGGTTACAAATCCATCCTTACCAACTGTGCCCATCTTATACATTGCTATTCCTGTCAATGATGTTCCGCAATAAAGATATACCTTATCACCCTTCTTATATCCTGCCTTCGATGCATTGAAGGAAATGGTCATAAGCTGGGACTTATCAGTGCTTAACTTATCGTTGGAGCAAAGCGTCAATACAACGGGTGTGTTTTCGCTTCCACCTATTGCGACAAGGTCTGACGGCAACAATCCTGCGTCCGCCTTGTTAACGCTTACTGCTTCTGCAGTTGTCATTGAAGATACTTTGAAATATGTTGCCTTTCCTTCCTTAGCCTGATCACTAAGAACTGAATTTGCAGTCGGAATTCCGACGGTTACCTCATCATCCAGCACTAATGAAAGTGGAATATCTTTATCATGTGCATCAATGATAAGTTGCGAATCTACCGTTGCACTTCCGTTCATCGTAACGCTCAATGCGTCAACATTTTTTCCTATATAATTAGCCTTATGTGCGTCAAGCGCTTCATCAATTGTCTGCCATCCTGCTTTTGCACCGTCTGTTGTTATATACGGAAGCGGAACATTGCTTCCTGTGGGATTATTTGCAACGTAATTTTTAACAGGATTTCCGGTCTCCGTATATCGAGCAGGCGATACCGTAGGCTGTGGATCCGATTCGCTTGGTGCCGGTGTTGGCTGTGGGTCCGGTTTAGGTGTAGGTTGAGGATCCGGTGTCGGAGTTGGACTCGGACTTGGCTTATCAGTTATAACCAGTACGAGATTCTGAAGTCCACCATTAAATTCATCACCAATAGTAAATGTAA
>JAGHVF010000005.1 GCA_018064425.1 Candidatus Colinaster equi
AGCGCCTTTTTATCTGTATGTGATTGAAAGAACAATTGAACTTCTGGTACCGGCAGTTCTTTGCCTCACCGCAGGAATTGCTATAAAAAGAAGGTCAACGATGAAATAAATTTGTGAAGGTGGTAGAACAGTAGGTTCTGGTAGAGTTGCTACAATCATCGAGTAATCCAGTAAAATCAAGGGTTCTAGGACTTTAGATTTTCGGTTTGCAACAAATTTGCAACAAAATTGCAACTGAGTGGTGCATAATTCTGCGTAATAATGCAGAAATCGCATCAGACAGATCAATTTCATAAAGTTGTACTAATTGGCGCTTTCCTAGCAATAGGAAGGCGCCATTTTGGCGTTATGGAAACCATTTTGAAAGGAGAAAGCTTATGTGCAAAGTAAGACCTTTAGATGATGGGTAGTTGACATTGCAGGTTTGCTGGATATTGGAATAGAAAAGAAAACATTCAAATTATGCAACCATAGCATTATGGTCGGATTTGTAAGCATGATGATACTTGATGTTACACTTGGATAATGAAATGTTGACAATGATTAATGATATGGTTATTATAGAGTTACCGACAAGCTGTCGGTGAAGGATGGAATCGAAGCTGGGATAATGAGAACTGATTGCCCGGAAGAGGTTGTTGAGATGTCTTTGCTGTACGCGAATGAAGCTTTTGATGATACAATTGAGTATTCGCAGGAAGAAAAGATGCACAAGGTGATGGCTTTTATTGGCAATGTTGAACTGATGCTTTGTATGGAACAGGGAAGCATGCGTGAAGCCATGATACCAATGTTTTACAGACGTTAATAATAATGGGAAATACATTGTGTTTCCCAATTATTTTTAATTACATACCGACAGGCTGTCGGTAGAGAGGGATAAAATGAAAAAAGACAGATTTATACAAGTAGTAACCTATCTTTTTATGACAATAGAAGCAGTACTCATGGGACTTACGATTCTATTGTTTGCAAATCTTTCCGGGTCGATTGACAGTCTCATGGAGAAAGCAAAGACTCCGGATTTTCTTCAGATGCATGCTGGAGAGATAGGTATGGAGGAGATTATACAATTCGCAGAATCCAACACAGGTGTAGAAAACTGGCAGATATGTGAATTTCTCAATATTGATAACGCAATGATTAGTTTGGGTGGAACCTCTTTTTCTGAGAACAATCAGGACAACGGATTGTGTGTTCAGAGTGCAAAGTTCGATTATCTGATAGCAACTGATGGAGAGATACCCAATGTAAGCATAGGTCATGTATATGTTCCGGTATGCTATAGGTCAGAATATGGAATTAATACTGGGGATATTATGCAGATAGGGGATAAGAGTCTTGTTGTTGAAGGATTTATAAGAGATTCTCAGATGAATTCCATGATGGCTTCATCAAAAAGATTTCTAGTATCTGCCGAGGACTATGATAAGCTTAGCGAGGTGGGCTCGGAGGAATACCTTATTGAGTTTCTGATTGAAGATGGATGTGATGTTAACGCTTTTGCAACTGAGTATGGTAACGCAGGACTTCCAGCAAACGGTCCGACAATAACAAGGGCTCTTATCAAACTTATGAATACTCTATCCGACGGCATGATGATATTTGTTATTCTGCTTGTTAGTGTTGTTATTCTGATTATTTCAATTCTATGTATTAGATTTATCCTTCTTACTACTCTTGAAAAGGACAAGCCAGAGATTGGAATGATGAAGGCTATTGGAATATCAAGATTTGATATAAGAAGAATTTACTTTAATAAATATGTTGTTCTTGCTATAGCAGGTTCAATAAGTGGAATTATACTTGCAGCTATTATATCGAATCCGTTGAGTGCTCAAATGAAAGAATTGTATGGTACTGAGAATTCAATTATTAGTTCTATTCTTGCATCTGCTATAGGTGTAGTTCTTGTAGAAGGGATATTGCTTCTCCTTATTAACAGAATACTAAGAAAGATTGAAAGACTCTCAGCAGTGCAGATACTTCAGAAGCGTACTGATAAGGATAAAGGAAAGAAAAAACAGTATGTATTAATTAGTGTTATCACGGCAGCTACCTTGTTTTTGGCGATTGTGCCTATCAACATATTAAGTACTATATCTTCGGATAAGTTTGTAACTTATATGGGAATAGGGGACGCAAAGATTCGTCTGGATGTAAGACAGACTGAAGATATTGCAGGAGAGACTGGGAAAGTTGAAGAGATACTGGATTCAGATTCTGATGTTGAGAAATATGTGATTCTGCAGACAAGAACTGTAAATGCGGTTATTGATGGTTCAGTACAGAATCTTCTTGTTGAATGGGGCAATCATGAGGAGTTTTCGCTGACTTTCGTTGACGGCGATGCTCCTAATGAGGAATGTGAGATAGCATTATCATCATTAAACGCTAAAGAACTTGGTGTGACTACTGGACAGTCCGTACAATTAATTATTAACGATGAGTTCGTAGATTACACTGTTTGTGGTATATATTCGGATATTACCAATGGAGGAAAGACTGCAAAAGCATATGATAATGGAGAAATGTTTGCTCAGATTGACATGCCGGTTATGTGGAGCGTTATATATATTTCACTTTTTGAAGATGTGGACAGTAACAGATGGCTTGAACGGATGAAAGAATATGCAGAGACTGAAGACATAGCGATTAAGGTTACAGATATTCCAACATATGTTGAAGCTACATATAGCCAGACAATATCGCAGATTAAGAATGCTTCAATCGTTGCGTTGGCAGCAGGAATGCTTATCCTATGGATAGTAATTCTTCTGTTTATGAGAATGATTGTTGAGGCGGACAGAAGAGATTCAGCTTTTAAGAAAGCTATAGGATATAAGACAAGTGATATTAAAATGGAATATCTTGCAGGTTCAGGAAAATATGTACTATCCGGAGTAATCGCAGGAGTAATATTGGGAATATTCCTGGGGCAGTCAATTTGTGGAATAGTACTTGGAACATTTGGAATATCCAAATTTAGAATGATAATCAACTATCCATATATTGTTGGATTGATTCCGTTACTGTTTGTTCTGGTTGCATTATTTGCAATCACCATCAGTATAAAGGACATATGTAGGATTAGCGCGAGGGAGGCTTTATCATAATGAATATATTAGAAGTTAGGGATATAAAGAAAGCGGATATACTTCAGGGAATTAGTTTTGATGTAAAAGAGGGAGAGATGGTAGCAATAATGGGACCTTCCGGTTCGGGTAAGTCCACTCTTCTGTACAATGTGTCAGGGATGGATAAACCTGATTGTGGTAAAGTAATGCTGGGTGATACGGAGATGGTTCATCTTAGTGAAGATGAAAAAGCAGATATAAGACTTAATCGAATCGGTTTTGTCTTTCAGCAGATGAATGTGCTCCAGACTTTGAATATATTCGAAAATATAATGCTTCCCGTCAAGCATGCTATAAAGAATAAGAATGAGAGAAAAGAGTATGAAAAACGTGCAAAGCTCTATATGAAGGATCTTAAGATTGAAGATTTGGCAGAAAGAAAGGTATCAGAAGTATCCGGAGGACAGCTTCAGAGGGCTTGCATATGCAGAAGCTTAGTAATGAATCCAGAGATAATATTTGCTGATGAACCTACGGGAGCTCTCAATCAGCGATCAACAGAAGAAGTAATGGAAGCCTTTCTTGATGTTAACAGGAAAGGAACATCGATTCTTCTTGTAACACATGATAGTCGTGTAGCAAGTAGGTGTGACAGAATTCTTTACATTCTTGATGGAGAATTAAAAGGCGAACTTGCCCTTGGCAAGTGGGAAAAAGAAGATGCCAGTCGTGAAAAAAGAGTAGCTGGCTGGCTTGAAGACCTGGGTTGGTAGTGTGTATAATAGTGATTAGTATTAGAGCCTGTATAGTCTAAGAAGACTGTGCAGGCTTTAAAATATACCTAGATAATTTGATTAGAAGATTAATTGAACTTAATTTAGCTTTAATGGCAAGGGTGCCTGTCCTCATTGTAAGGGCAGAGGGGCAATTACTACGGAACTTGTCTTTATGGAGCCTGTGACCACGACCTGTGAATACTGTAATGGAAGCAGATATAGTGAGGAAGCTCTACAATACATGCTGAAGGGAAAATCAATTATAAATAACTTGACAAAAAGTAAACGACCGTTTATTATACAAAACATAAACGGTCGTTTACTTTTACGAGGTGATTTATGAAGACAACGAAAGAAACAATTATTGAAGTTTCATTACAGCTATTTGCAGAGAGGGGATTTGATGCAGTTTCCACCAGTATGATTGCAAA
>JAGHVF010000045.1 GCA_018064425.1 Candidatus Colinaster equi
AATCAGAAAACAAAAAGCAGCCACAAAATGCGCAAAACTTATGCAAGTTTATTAAATGCAAACGGTGTTCCTATCGATGCTATAAGAGAACAGTTAGGGCACTCAAATCTGTCTACTACGTACGGATATATATACAATCCGCTCACTGAGGCAGAAACCTATGACCTTATCGCAGGCGCGCTGTAAAGCCATTTTCAGCCAGTCGCGAGACGGGACTTTTTAGTAATTTTGAATACGTGGGATTTTCAACAAATGTAGTAAAATCAAGGGTTTGAAGGCGGTGTATTCAACTGTATTCAAATGAATACACCCCTTTTTAAGCAAAAAAAATGGCGGAAAACCTTGTAAATAAAGGATTTCCGCTTCTTAAAGAAAAGAGCGCGAGACGGGACTCGAACCCGCGACCCCGACCTTGGCAAGGTCGTGCTCCACCAACTGAGCCACTCGCGCATTTGTTACGGCTTTCGTTTGCCGACTTGATTATATTACTATATCATTCGATTGATGTCAACAACAAATTTCATCTTTTTTTAGTTTTTTATGAAAATTCTTTTTTAAGCCGCAAATATCTGCTAAAATCTCTTACGGAACCTCAGTTTGCATCGGTGTATATATAGCCTCTGCAATTGCTTGAATATCAAAACCATCCAAATCAGCTGCCGTAGTTGTCACGCTATACATAAGCCCGGGCACTACATCATACCAAAGACATACATCTGTCGTCTCCTCTTCAGAAAGGTAACGCATACATTTACCTTCAAGCCTCGCTTCGCTTACCTTGCATTCGTCTTCAACAGTCCAGTCGCAATACACACCCGAAATATCTTCCCATTCAGCTGTTGGTTTGATTCGAGCACAGAAATGCAATCCATCCAAATCAAATTGCATCTCAGATAAATTCTCACTCTCCAAATATCTGTAAATAACTTCGGCTGCTCCCTCCGGCACAGCAAATCTCACGCCGCCCATCTGCATTATGCCGTTCTCATCGGTATCAACCCACGGATTGGGCATCCCTTCCATAGGCTCTACTTCAACATCTATATCAGCTATGGCATCCACCATATCTATGGGCTCTACTTCTATAGTTTCTACAGTAGCAACCTCAACATCAACATCAACATCAACATCCTCAACCATATCAAGATGTACATCCTTCTTAACACCACAACCGCATACACTCATTGTCAATGCAGCCACACACAATACCAATGCCATTCTTTTCATATTGCTTCACACATCCGACTCATTCAAAAGTCAGATCCCTTTCTTCATATGTTAGTTATTAATTCGCTAATCCTGTCTCAGCAGTTCGCTTCACCTTGCATAATAATACTTTTTGCAATTCCTATATCTTCAGGAGTTGTAATCTTAATATTCTGATAACTGCCTTCAATCAATTTTACCTTATGACCGGTCCATGTTTCAACCACCATAGCATCATCCGTTACTTCAACATTGCGCTCTTTTAGTGTAGCCTCTTCGCGCTCAAGAGCCGCATGTGCATCACATATCAGTGTAAAATCAAATACCTGAGGGGTCTGTACATTCCACACGTTTCCTCGGTTCGGTGTCGACACAACATAGTCTGCATCATCCGCAATTTTAACGGTATCCTTGCTTTTTACAGCTGCAATACATGCACCATGACTTCTCACACCTTCAAGCAATCTCTCCAGCATTGCATCATCCACAAATGGTCTGGCGCCATCGTGAATCAACACATTCTTACAACCGCCTGCCATCTCAATCGCTCGCAGTCCTGCACGCACCGAATGATAACGTTCTTTGCCGCCCACGACAATCTCGCATACTTTAGCAAAACCGTAACGATTTACAATCTCCTGCCTGCAATAGTCTATGTCATCCGCACCGACCACCAATACAATACCGTCAATCAGCGCAGAATGTTCAAAAGCCGTCAATGTATAATACAAAACAGGCTTATCTTCTATTTCAATATATTGTTTCTTTACCGCGCTGTTCATGCGTTTTCCACTTCCCGCAGCCAGCACAATTGCAACATTTTCCATCATTTCTCCTGAAGCGTAATACGCCTGTAGTCAAAACCCTTAGTCGTATCCTTCTCTATAAGTACCTGCGTATAATGCTTTGGCAAAATATCATCAATCAGATTGGCCCACTCAATGAGACTCACGCCTTCACCATATACATACTCTTCGTATCCTACCTCATACATCTCTTCCGGATCGCCTATTCTGTAGACATCGAAATGATAAAACGGCAGTCTGCCTTCTTCATATACTTGCACTATGGTAAAAGTAGGGCTGTTTACCACATCATCAATTCCGAGGCCTTTAGCCATTCCCTGTGTAAACACGGTTTTACCTACACCCAAATCACCAATCAATGTATACACATCTCCCGGCTTGGATTTTTGTCCGATTGACTCACCCAGTCGAAATGTCTCTTCCGTACTGTAACTCTCAATTACTTCCATACATCTACTCCAACAGACGTCATGGATTCGTCTGATATCCATTACATCCTATTTCACTATCTGTCTGCGCCACATGATAAGTGCGTCCTCTTTGGGCTCGTCATAAAACCCGGGCCGTACACCCTCGCCTACAAATCCCATTTTTTCATATAAGGCAATGGCAGGCTTGTTGCTCACGCGCACTTCCAACGTGTATTCTTTGATACCATAATCTTCCTCACCCTGCAAAAGCAATGCTTTTACAAGCTTTGTTCCTACTCCTTGACCTCTATAGTCAGTAGAAACAACAATATTGCATATATCACCTTCGCCTATGACACTAATGACACCTGCGCACCCAACCACCTTGACGCAATTGCCATTCTGTGCGGCATTCGCCGATATGACACACGTGTCATCAATAGCTTCAGCCACCAAATATAATGCATCAGGATTGTTTATCATATCAATAAATGATTCCTTATGCCATGGCATTGAAAACGCTTCTTCTTCCATCAGGCACACTGCATCAATATCTTTCAATGTCAATTCCCTTATCACAATATTATCCATCAGATAAGTATTCCTCTTTCACCTACGTGACACTATCATCACTGCATTCTGTCTATTCTACTTTTGTCCAAGCTTCAGATTGGGCACTGCATTCAAATCCCATCCCGAACGGACGCCTGCAATATATTCATAATATCCGGCTACGCCAATCATTGCAGCATTATCCGTGCAAAAAATAGGTGATGGTTTGTAGAACTCAACTCCTCGTTCCTTACATGCTGTTTCCATAGCACTTCGTAAATGTGTATTGCTTGCCACACCACCTGCAATTGCAAATTTTTTCACACCATAGCGTTCTATAGCCTGCATACTGTGTCCCACCAGCACATCCACAACCGCCTGCTGGAACGATGCAGCCACATCCGCCTGCACATAATCTTCGCCTTTCATCTGCAAACCGTTCAGATAATTTAGCACAGCAGATTTAAGTCCCGAGAACGAAAAATCATACTCATTATCATCGAATTTTGGTCTTGGAAAATCGATTGCTTTAGGATTACCATCATAGCTTACTTTATCTATCTTTGGTCCGCCGGGATATCCCAAGCCTATTACTCTCGCCACTTTATCAAATGCTTCTCCGGCAGCATCATCACGAGTACGTCCGAGTATTTCGTATTTGCCGTAGTCCGTCACATTAACAAGATGTGAATGTCCACCCGATACTACCAGACACATAAAAGGTGGCTTTAACATTTCATTTTCAATATAATTTGCACTGATATGTCCTTCAATATGATGCACTCCGACAAGCGGTTTATTAAGCGCCCACGCAAGTGACTTAGCATATGACACACCCACAAGCAATGCTCCAACCAAGCCCGGACCATATGTTACGGCAATAGCCGTAATATCATCCCATGTCATATTTGCCTCTTTCAGTGCTTCCATCACAACGCGATCGATTCTCTCCATATGCTTGCGTGATGCAATCTCCGGCACCACTCCGCCATATAAAGTATGAATATCAATTTGGGATGAAATAATATTCGACAGCACTGTTCGTCCATTTCTAACAACAGATGCTGCCGTCTCATCACACGATGATTCAATTGCAAGAATATTAATATCTTCCATTTCTTTCCTCTTCTATTATCAAGCCATTCTTTTGATTATTCTACTGCACAGTAGGCGCCTCATTTTCGATAGGTTGCCAACCGTATATTTTCCATCGTCCGGCTTCATCCTTACGCAGAATAAAAATGTTGGACAACACCTGTGTACCTGACGAAGTTCTGATATTATATGTACCATACAAAGAAGCACAATCATATCCGTCAGTCTCAAAATAATTCACCTCAGTAGAGCTTGATGTATAATAATTCACTATTGAATAGTCGTTGTTCTTGAAAGATATCAGTTCACTCTTCAGATCTTTTAAGTAATCTTCTTCGGATTTGTTATTAACAAGCTCCGTATCGTATATTTCCTGTATCTTTTTTGCCAAAGCCTCAGTATCTTCATCCGTCAAATCCGAGTTATGAAGCACCTTGGTAAATTCCAAATATTCTTTCACAACTTCCTTGGGTGTGGGCGGATAATTAACCTCAAAATTGGTAAGCAGCAATTCCTGTGCATCCGTAAGCTTAACATTTGCCTCATGCTTGGCTTTTATCTGCCTATTAGAAAGGTAATAATAATAGCCTACAACCAAAAGTATAAGCACCAGCAAACAAATAAAGCCTTTTGTACCAGTGAATCTCTTCATATGTAGACTACCTCCTTTCTTTTCCCGTTTATCAATACGTCTTATTCTTCAAACAGCAAATCTATGCTTCTGCCATCCTTTGCCACTTTTGTATTGGCAAAAATCTCGCGCACTTCCTTTTTATATGCCCCCGGATTGGGAAGTGACGGACTATAATGTGTCAACCACAATTCCTTAACTTCGGCATCTTTTGCAATCTGTGCCGCTTCATAAAATGTCATATGCTTATGCTCTTTAGCCTTGGCCAATTTGTCCGGCTCACCGTACATACCCTCGCATATAAACAAATCCGAACCGGTCGCATTTCTTGTAATTGCATCAGTTGGTCTCGTATCGGTACAATACGTAAGCTTCAGACCTTTTCTGGCCTCACCAAGTACCATATCAGGTGTATATGTCTCACCGCTGTCTGTAGTGATAATTTCACCTTTTTGCAATCTATTCCAGAATCTCACATCGATTCCGGCAGCTTTGGCTCGCTCGGCATTAAATTTGCCGGCACGATCCAACTCAAATGTATATCCATAGCATGTCACATTGTGACTTACTTTATAAGCTTTCACTCGAAGTCCGCAAACCTCGAATTCTTCTTCGTTCTCTCGCAATTCCTTATATACAATCTCAAACGGAATATCTCTTGCAATCACACGAAGTGATTCAACAACACGTTCCACACCCTTTGGGCCAACAATAAGCAACGGCTCTGTTCTCTCTGCATTGCCCATCGTCAGTAACATGCCCGGCAATCCCGAAATATGATCCGCATGAAAATGCGTAAACATTATTACATCAATTGGCTTTGGGCTCCAACCCTTTTCCTTAAGAGCGACCTGTGTACCCTCGCCACAGTCAACCATAATGGCTGAGCCGTTATATCTAAGCATCATTGATGTCAACCATCTGTGTGGCAGCGGCATCATTCCGCCCGTTCCAAGTAAACAAACTTCTATCACTTAATCTACCATCATTTCTACTATTTCTATTATTTTTCCGCCGCTTCACGTTCTGCCTGTGACAATCTTAAGTATTCCGGAGCAAAATCGGCCGCACTTACAATCTTATCCTCCGCAACATACTCAAGAGCTAACGTAGCAATTGTCGCCGCACGTTGTCTATTCATAAAAGCCGGCGCATATGTATGCGTACATTTGAGCCCCTGTTCCAACTGTTCATAGAACACCGGCACTCCGTCACCTAAGAACACAACGTCTCTTGCCATCTTATTAATTACATCGATAAGCTCATCGATTCCCATCGGCTTCTGTTCCATCAGGCAATTCATATTGTATATATCTTTGAATTTTTGGAAATCATACAATCCTGTATATACCTGATTACGTCTGGCATCCATAATCGGACATACCATAGCATCCGTACCGTAAAGATTATATGCCAACCCATCAACAGTAGGAATGGCAACAATCGGTTTTCCCGAAGCCTCTGCCAGTCCTTTCACCATTGCTCCGCCAATCCTAAGTCCGGTAAAAGAGCCGGGGCCTGCAGCTACCGCAATAGCATCTATCTGTGACATATCAAGGTCAATCATATGAGTAATCTCATCCAACATCGGAAGCAGTGTCTCAGAATGCGTCTGTTTGGTATTAACAGTATATTCCGCAAGAAGCACATCATCTTCAACAACAGCCACACTTGCCACAAGTCCGGAACTATCCACTCCCAATATTCTCATATGGTCTCCTCCTTAATCACTTTTTAACTAACACTCCGTTTATAGTTTACACATATATGAAAAACTACTGTTTAATTCTTACTTTCTCCGGTGGCATATGAGTGGATATTGCCTCAATCAACTCATATCTATGCTCGCCTATATCCTTTTTCGGAAATACCCAGGCACTCTTTTTACCTGTGTACAACAAAATCGACTGATTGGTCGATTGGGCCTTTATCATCTTATCCCACTCAACCTTAAGTTCCTCATCACCCGATGATACGGTCACACCCTCATCATCCATCTTGTAATGGATAGGATTCTTAAACATTGGATTGAGCTTCACCTGTTTGCTCGAATTCACATACAACGTAATCGGTGTATATAACAAAATAACCACACCGGCAATCAAATAATACGGCTGCATATATGCCGCAAACAAAACAAGAAATATAGCTCCGGCCACTGAACCGATAATACCGCTTGTGCTCGTATATGTATGATACATATTGTAATCATACAATGCCGCTGTAGTCATTTTTACATCAAATTCAAATTCCATATTATTTCATCTTTCTGTTTTGGCCATTTTGCAATTCTTACACATGAAAAAAATGCATTTATTTACAAAGCATGCGTCCTTTTCACATCGCAGAGCATAGGCACACTAACATAAACATTATACTTTTTTGTATATACATTTGCAATGAGTTTGTCACGGATCGTAGAAAGAATTCGGTCTGATATAGATGCCGTTAAAATATACGTGCGTTCCCGAACGATTCTCTATGTAACACTCATTTCTATTGCTATTGCACTTAAGCAACGTGTCTGTTAATACGATGTCATCCGCGTCGTTTAGAATAGCCAAAGCAGCACCGCCGCCAACGCTAAAAGTACAATTATTTATGCGCACATGTTTGTTATACCTGCCATCGTTTGCTTCAATATCCATACAGCCGTGAGGTTTTGTATTTATCAATGAGCAATTCCTAATTTCCACATTCTCAGAAGCTGTCAGGCTGATGTCATGTCTGTGATTTTCTTCAATGGTACAATCCACAACATGCACATTGGTACTTTGCTGTGGGTATCGCTGATTGGTGCCTATGTATATACCGTCACCGCAACAGTCTCTAATATGCATATTGCTGATAAACACATTATCGCTGCCCACAACCGAAATGCCGTATCCATGTTCATCTTCGGATTCCCTGCTATAGATGTGACTTTCCACATCACCGATTACCGTGCCGCCTGTTATGGATACATTCCTGGAATTATCTATCCATACCACTCGCGAATCATCCTGGTCACTTGCATGAGCGCGCAGTATTGCCTGTGAATCCAACACAATACTTACATTCTCAACCTCCGATATTCTTACACTGTTATTGTCATCATGTCTAACGGCAAAATAATACGTTCCCGCCGGCACATATATTGTCTTGCCTTCGTTTACTCCGCATTTTGCTACAGACATAATCGCATTTTCAAATTTGGTTACATTTGTCTTATATGTATTATTCTCGCTATCCAGATTCGCCACAACCCCCATGGTGGTAATATCTAACATCTCTCCAATATCTTCAGTCACATATACAGTGCAGGTAGCCGAAAAATTGAGTTCATTATCATAAGCCGCAAGCTGTGTTGCTCCGGCATGATTAGCTGTTATCATACCTTCTTCATCAACTGTTGCAATCATAGGATTAGCGCTTGTCCATGTTATATTTGTTTCTTTCAGATTCTCGTTATCATATAAGCATTTCAACTGCTTTGTCTCACCGCTTGTAAGATTGACGGTGTCCGTCTCAAAGTGCATAGATTTCGGTTTTGCAAGATTGATATTAATCGAGGCACTTTTTCCATTATCCTGTGCCACAGCCTTAATCGTTGCCTTGCCATAACTAAGAAAAGTCACTTTTGCCATGGATTGTTCCGCACCATCCGTGCCAATCTGCGTAACGCTGTCTATTCTTACAACTTTAGAATTGGACGAAGACCATATCAATGTCTTATTTGCTGCATTCGCAGGCTCCACCGTAGCTGTAAGAGTTGCCGTGGCCCAATCTTCACTCGTATTTATGTCAAAATCGGGATTAATTACCACTTTACTGACTCGCGTAGTTGCATACGACTTCTTTGTTATCTTAAACGATACCTTGCGTGTGCCGCCATATTCTCCCAAACCATGTAGTGTAACAGAAGCGGTTCCTGCCTTAATATTTGCCGAATATGCTTCTACGGCAATATACTTCGACGCGTCCTTTACTTCTCTTCCTGCCTTTTTATCAGTGGCATTCAGATACACATGTATAGCTCCGTTCGGATTATCGCCGCCAAGCAAACCATCGGCCTCATTATACGGTGTCGGCTCAATCGGTTTACCCGTATATAATTGTGGATCAATAGCTATCTGCAGTTTGCTCACTGCCGTATTTTTATCGTACAGATGATATATGCCAAAAGCCTGACCTACATAATTGCCGGTACCGTTGTAAGCAAGCGGATTAGCGCTGTCTGCTCCTATTCCCGTAACCGTCACTTTAATATATGTACCTGCTTTTGGAGTTCCTGTATCACCCGTGGGGTCCATGCCCGCGTATGTCTCATTGTCGTATCCTGCACTTGTGGGGTCCATGCCCGGGGTGTCAATAATCGTATAATCCTCGATTGTAAGTTTCTTGTAGTCTTTACCCTGCGTTAATTTCTTGCCGTTTATATCATATACAGTCACGGGTGACATATAATCGTTTGCCTTGGTACTTACTGTTCTATCCGCCACCTCAACTCGATATCCCGCAATCGATGCCGGTACAACATTAAACATAAGCTGTACCGGTTCGCACTTTGCATATACTCCCTTACCTTTTACGGTCACAATTGCTTTCTTTGCATCTATGCTTACTGCCTTATTACCGGAATATGATATCGTATAATCTTTCTTATTGATAAGTTCGGTTGTATCAGTACCTGCCGTTACAATCGTTTCCGGAGTCACTCCACCTTGTGCAAAAGTAACTTCATATATTTGATTTGCCTCGTTATACGTAACCTTCGGAGCTGTCGATGACTGAGTCTCTTTCAGTTTTACATGAAGAATCTTATCCCAAATCTTGAAATTAACCGTTCGGGTGCCGCCATACTCACCAACGCCTTTTAGTGTTACCTTGCCGGTGCCTGCTGCCCCGTTTGCGGAATACGACACGACTTCAATGTACTTTGTCGCGTCTTCCGTCTCTATTCCCGCTTTTTTGTTCGCGGCATTCAGATACACATGAATGGCACCGTTTGGATTGCCCTTGCCGCCGGTCGCGCTGTCCCACTTATACGGAGTCGGCTCAACAGGGCAGCCCTCAAACACCTGTTGGTCAATCGCTATCTGCAGCTTGCTCACCGTCTTACTCTTGTCATACAGATGGTAAGTTCCCGTCACCTGTCCCACATAGTTGCCGGTGCCGTTGTAATTATCCGGATTAGTGTCACCGGCTCCGATTCCCGTAATCGTAACTTTGATATATGTACCTGCCTGCGGATTGGCTGTATCGCCTGTCGGGTCCATGTCTGCGGATGTCTCATTATCGTATCCTGCAACTATAGGGTCCATGCCGGGTGTGTCGATAATCGTATAATCCTCAATTGTAAGTTTCTTGTAGTCTATGCCCTGCGTCAATTTCTTCCCATTCGGATCATATACCGTCACAGTTGTCATATAATCATTTGCCTTGGCGCCGGCTGCTTTGTCTGCCGCAACAACTCTGCAATTACCGATATTGGCGGGTGCAATAGCATATGATAATTTTGCAACACATCCCGCATAATTGCCTTTTCCTTTGACGGTCACGCAAGCGAGCTTCTCCAATGTAGTCACCGCTTTGTTATTACTGTATGCAACTGTGTAATCCTTATTGGCAACCAACGTTACGGTCTCTTCACCTGCCCCAACACTTACCGATATCTTTGGCGATGCTCCGCCCATAGAATATCCAATCACCGGATATGGGCTCTCGCCTTGAGGCAACATTTTTTCATCAACAAAAGTAACCGCCTGTGAATCGAATGTTCCTGCGGTAATTTTGAATGTCTGAGAGAACGAACCGTCACATCGACCTTTGCCTTTGAAGGTCACTTTTGCAGTTCCGACTTTTGTATTATTGCTGTAGATAACATCATAATCATTTCCGGTGATTTCTACGCTGTCACCCTTTGATTGCAAAAGATTCTCATTTGAAACAGGCTGGCGCATACCTAACAATTTGCCATTGTTATCTTTTAATTCACTCTTTGATTTGTCAAAAGCAATCGTCTTTTGCCATTCGGATGTAACCGCAGCAACATCCTTCAGATGGTACGCTGCACTCACCGTGAATTTGCGTGACAGCTGACCTGTGTATCCGTTGTCGACGCCCTCATCGCTTGGAGTAATCACAAACGAATAGTTGCCCGGAGCAGTTACCACATCAACCGCTGTACCCTTTGCATCCGATAACCGCACATTCCAATTCTGTGTCGACAGCGGTGTATACGCACTCTCGCCCGACATTTTCAGAGTAATGTTAAGTGCCTCGGCCGTTATCTCGTTACCGTCGTATTGCAATTTATTCGTGTACTTAATCTGAGCATTTGCAACATTGTATGACTTAGGTGCTATCCTATAGCTGCCTGTATATTCCGACTCCTTAACTGTGCCGTCATCCGTATAGCTTTCATGCAAAATGCATTCGCCGTAATAATTTCCGATGCCTTCAACCTTATAAAATACTTCAACCGAATCATTCTTGTTTTGTTTAGCCCAATCATTTGTTGCGGGAATTTGACACAACTTATCCGTATAATATTCTATTGTAAAATCTTTGTTGTTATTAAGTTTACGGCCGTTTAATGTTATCTGCGGCACATACTTTTGCAACTTACCGTTTGAAATATATGCTACATTTTCTTGTTTTACCGTAACGTCCGCAATATTTCTTCTGTTAATCTTAAAGTACTTTGTTATAGATCCGGAATATTGCCCCTTCATATTTATTGTCATCGAAGGTGAATTCAAAGCCTTCGAATCACAGGCATTAATATTATTCTTATAGACAATCGAATAGTCGACTCCCTCAGTCAACTTACTTCTTCTATCATAGAGTCTGATATTCTGAGTGATTTTTGTGCCCGTATATGTCAAAGGGCTCGCAGCTAACGGTGTATCCTCCACAGTCTCCTTAAAACCGGCCATCCATATTCCATTCAGTATTTCTTCTGTACCAAGCTCTGACAAATCAGCAGCATCAATATCTAACGGCATCACCGTCACCTCACATGACACTGATGTCACTTCCTCATCGTCCTTTACAATTGCTGCGGTAACAATAGCCTTTTTAGGTTCTCTTGCCCCATTAAGGCTCTTACTCTTTACAAGTACAGCTTTGCAATTAATCAGTTCATCTTCAGGCATCGTTGTTCCGTCTGTCGTAAATTTCGCTGTTCCATACGGAGCTATTTCTACAATCTCACTATCCTGCTCTGTTTCAGCATCTTTGACTTTCCAAGTCAATACGCCGTTTTCCGTACCGGCAACCCACATTTGCGGAGATATATTCACACGCAAAACATATGAATCGTCCCCTACTTGTTCCAATCTGCTTACAGTCTCATACAATGATATCTTCGACTGATTAAGCTTCAGACTATATTCTTCAGTCAAAAGCATGTCTCCGACCGGTTGCATTATTTCATCAGCTGCTTCTGTCTTATTCTTCTCAATATCGATATCAGTTGTTTCTGTCTCGCTTATTGTCTCCTCATCTTCCAATACTGTTTCTGTCTCACTTACTGTATCGCTTACTGTCTCCTCTTGATTATATTCATCTGTTTCATCTTGATGCGATGCATTCTCATCCTCTATCACCAAAGTATCATTTGTGGATGATTCTGTTTCATCTTCTATTTCTAAAGTTGTATCTTCTTCATCTGATTTTTCGACTGTATATGATTGACTCTCGCCATTTTCTTCCGCAATCGCAAGATTATCTGCGCCTGCGTAATTGTATCCGACAGGTTCGCAAGCATATACCTGTGTACCGCACTCACCGCAAGTCCCCGCTACCAGCAACATTGCCATAATAAATACGCCAACCCTGCGAATTCCTTCTCTATTCAATTTCGACCTGTTTATCTTCTTCATTATTCTTACTACTTTCATCGATTTTTTGACTTACTTGCTTTTTCGATGATTTTCGCAGTTCGGCGCGCCACACGCCGAAATTAACGCACGCATAGGATTTGTGTATTCACCAAATTTGTCTGTTGCAAGTTTTTAACCATAAAAATAATACCACAATTACACAGTTAACCCAACCTATAACCGCTCTTGCTTTATTAAAATATAGTCCCCCGCAAACAATATGAAAACCCCGAATGTGTTCATCACATTCGGGGTTATTCGCTAAGTTGAATACGTCATATTGCAATCGCAATCTTCTATTTCAAAAACTTTCTGAGTGGCTTATATACAAGCATCGTTATCACGCTATCAACCGCTCCTTTTATTAAATTGAACGGTAATACAGCCCACAATGCCATTGTCCAAGGGCTTGTAATATGCGGATTAATCTGCGTTCCGGCCTCTACAATTACCGCCAAATCCATACCATACACTTTACTGAATGCCGGCAGCAAATACAAAGCATTAAATATACTTCCGAAGCCGGCAATCACAATCGTGCCTATAACGCAGGACAAAATCGCCATTTTTTTATTTTTCTTAAAGCTATAACATATCGAAGCCGGCAAAATCAACGCACAGCCGATTACAAAATTGGCCAAATCTCCGACAAATGCAGTACTTGTTCCCTTAATAGCAAGTTTAATAAGAATCTTAAGAAACTCAACCATAACACCGGCTACCGGTCCGTATGCAAATCCGGCAATCAACGCCGGCAACTCTGAAAAATCCATTTCATAGAATCCCGGTGCCAAAAACGGAAGCGGGAACTCCAGTAAAAACAACAGAGTCGCTATTGCAGAAAACATACCAATTACAACCATCTTTTTAGTGGTAAGTATTCTCTCTGTCGAGCCGTTTTTCTTCTTTGCAGCCAATTCAACTAAATATGCAATGATAATAATGGCAACGACTATGCCAAGAAATTCCAGAACGAACAACGCATTCTGTGCAATAGATGTAAATAGATCAGTATTCATATTTTTCCTCCTTTTTATCCAGACTTTACTGTCGGTTATGGATTCTCACCATATCTGCTGCATTTACAGCCCGTAGACTTATGTGGTTGCCCACCATCACTACCGGTCGGGAATTACACCCTGCCCTGAAGTATTCAACATGTGCAATTGTATCACTCTGTTAACTTTTTATCAAGTATTCAATTTCATTGTGAGTGCGATTCGCTTTTTTGCAACATCCACACTTATTACTTTTACCTCTACTATGTCTCCGATGCTCACAGCATCAAGCGGATGTTTGATATATCTGTCAGTAATCTGAGAAATATGAACAAGTCCGTCCTGATGCACACCGATATCTACAAATGCTCCAAAATCAATTACATTTCTTACAGTTCCTTTGAGTATCATACCCGGAGTCAAATCTTCCATACTAAGTACATCAGACTTAAGTATCGGCTTAGGCATATCCTCACGCGGATCTCTTCCCGGTTTCTCAAGTTCGTTTAAAATATCCGCAAGCGTATATTCACCAACTCCAAGCTCATCCGCAATCTTCTTAAGATTATCTACCTTTTTATTCAAAAATGATTTCTTATTTGTACCGGATTTGTCTAAAGATGCTATCTCCTTCTGCCATAACAGCACATCTTCCATTGACATATTCAGTAGCTTCAACAATTTTTCCGTTGCATCGTAACTCTCCGGATGAACAGCTGTTGCATCCAATGGATTTTTACCGTCTCTTATACGCAAAAATCCCGCACACTGTTCATATGCCTTCGGCCCGAGTTTATCCACCTTCAGCAAATCCTTACGAGTGGTAAATTTGCCATTGGCTTCTCTGTACGCAACAATATTCTTTGCAATCGGCTTGCTGATTCCCGATACATACTCAAGCAAAGATGCAGAAGCCGTATTCAAATCAACTCCCACCTTGTTAACACTGTCCTCAACGACCGCCTGCAAAGATTCACCCAGTTTCTTCTGATTCATATCATGCTGATATTGACCGACACCGATTGATTTGGGATCAATTTTCACAAGTTCTGCCAACGGATCCTGAAGTCTACGTGCAATTGACGCTGCGCTTCTCTGTCCGACATCAAACTGCGGAAATTCTTCCGTCGCCAGCTTGCTTGCCGAATAAACAGACGCACCTGCCTCATTGACAATTACATATTGTAACGGCGTATCTATTTCCTTAATCAGTTCAACAATTACCTGCTCTGATTCTCTTGATGCCGTACCGTTACCGACAGAAATTAATGACACATTATACTTCTTTATTAATTTCTTAAGTTCCGCTTTAGCTTCTTCCACTTTATTCTGCGGTGCGGTAGGGAAAATAACCTTTGTATCAAGCACTTTTCCGGTCGCATCAACTATTGCAAGCTTACAACCGGTACGAAATGCCGGATCCCAGCCTAATACTACATGGCCGGCTATTGGCGGCTGCATCAATATCTGTGCCAGATTCTTACCGAACACATCTATCGCACCGTCTTCAGCTTTCTCAGTCAATTCATTACGAATATCTCGCTCAATTGCCGGTGCAATCAGTCTGCTGTATGCATCATCGACCACATCGGTCAAAATCGGTGTGGTATATTTATTATCACTTGTAATCACCTTCTTAACCAGGTAATCAACAATTTTTTCAACCGGAGCCTCTATCTTTACAGTCAATATCTTCTCTTTTTCACCACGGTTAAGCGCAAGCACTCTATGACCTACCACCTTCGCCACCGGCTCACTGTAGTCATAATACATCTCATATACGGATTGTGCTTCTTTGTCCTTGGCAGTGCTTATTATCAAGCCTTCCTTCCAAGTTGCCTTACGGATATAAGTTCTATAATCAGCATCATCCGACACCATCTCAGCAATAATATCTTTTGCACCGTTTATCGCATCTGACACATCTGTCACATCCTTTTCCGGCGAAAGATATGACATTGCGATATTCTCAATAGGCTCCTTCGCATTCTGCAGTAAAATCAATGTTGCCAAAGGTTCCAGCCCTTTTTCTTTTGCCACTGACGCACGTGTCTTTTTCTTTGGTCTGTATGGTCTGTACAAATCTTCAACCGACACAAGTGTCGTAGCAGCAATAATCTTGTTTTTCAATTCTTCCGTAAGCGCACCCTGCTCCTCAATAGACGCAAGTACCTGCTCTTTTTTCTCTTCCAAATTACGCAAATACGTAAGTCGCTCATCAAGTGTACGCAGCTGCTCATCATTAAGAGCACCTGTCGCCTCCTTACGGTATCTTGCAATAAAAGGTATAGTATTACCTTCATCGATTAGTTTTACGGCAGCCTCCACCTGGCCCTTACGAACGCCGAGTTCTTCCGTAATTTTGCTAATAATATCCATTAATATTCCTCTCTTTATGTAAGATAATTATTCATTTTTACTGATTATATCCATATAGAATTCCGTAAAAGTCATACGAATGTATGGAATGATGAATAGATAAGCTATACCAAAACTGAGTATTCCAAGCAACTCCAATGGTAAAAAGCTTAATATGATATACAAATATGAACCACGATGGCCGCGCATAATCTGACGGCTGGCATCGATTAATTCACGTGCAGAATAACCGGGATAATCCAAATACAAATAGAATACCATGGACAACTCAATCATCACATATAACGCTCCGGCTGCTCCAAGCACATATAATGCGCACATTGCAATGAGTGAGACTAAAGTGCGACCGCAATTTAGATACCATACGGTAGCAATAATAGCCGGAATATAGCAAACGAATTGTCTAAGTGTTCTGATAAGCCCTACCATAATAGCCTTATCCGGATGCAGAGCAAATCCGTCAAAGAGATTACGAACAGACGGCATCTCACCGCTTGATATTTTCAAGAAAATAACCAATTCTCCCACTTCAAACACGGCCGAAATCAACTGGATAATAAGTAAAATGGCACCATACATTAACATTCCGTAAACGCTTGTATTGTCGATAACCACACTTACAATCTTGCCGACAATGCTAAACAGTATAGTCTCCAATGCCAATGCTGCTGCCGTTACTTTTAACTTATCGTATAATTTGCCTCTTGCAATTGCTTTCAAATTTGCCGATGTCTTCATATCTACCAAGCATGCGTAAACGCATGCATTTTCCTTCTGCTTTTCTGTTCTTATGCTCTCGCATCATAATTCATACCGCTAAGTAATCCCTTGTCCGCGTTTTTCATATTATTCACATAGGGATTGCTCTCATTACCGTACTTTATCTTAGTGGTAGTGGTACCGCCCGACACATACACGCGTCCGCACTCAGGACAAATGGCCGTATGTATCGCCACACTTGCCTGTAACACTTTGCCACCATCTTTGGCCGCCTTTTTATAAGCATTGGACACATGCTGGCCCTCATGTGCTCTTACCGCTGCACCTGCTGCTGTCGGAGACACATGTTGCGCTGTCTGAAACGAAACATTACTCTCATTTGATCCGTCCTGGTATTTACGTTCCTTGCATGTCTCACATTCTGCGGGAGATGATTTTTTACCCGGCTGAACCTTTGTAGACTCTCCCGGATTAAGCACAGGCTTAGACACATTCTCACTGCCGGATACGCCGGGTGTACCAACCATTGCGCCACCCATCGCATTCGCCTGTTCGCTACAAAACCCCATGGACGTTTGGTTCCACGAATATCCCAAATTCATTCCATTTTCCACAGATAACCAACTCATAATATCACTCCTTCCGATAGGTACCTACACCACATCATCCGGTCTGTTCACGCTCTTACTTATCTCTTCCGGCAGATATAAACTGATATCACCCTCACCCTGCATCATTTCCTGAATCATCTCATCGAAGGTCACACCATACACCTGCTTACTGGTCTCGTTCAACTGCTGCTTAAACGGCCCATTGGAAAAAATGAGCGCAATTACGGCTGCAACCATAGCCACATCCAAAACCAGCGCGCCAATCCCCAACAGCGAACCTGTCCTGGCATTCGCACACATCTTCTTCTCATATCCTTTTGATAATATGGCCAATATCACTGCTATACTGCCAAGTATTAATGGCGGATACACCATAAAAGTGAACACACTTACCATCGCCACCAGCCCCAGCACAAAGGACACCGTCGCCATCTTATTTTTATTCACACTTGTTCCATATCTTGCCTGTCTGATATTTTCATCAGGTCTCTCAAAATATGGTGAGTTACTATTGTAATCTTCCATAACATTTCCCTATTGCGTATTTGAAATTATTATACCATATTTTTGTAACAAAATAATAGATGGAGATTGTCAATGCATATATATTCCAATTCTGATACTTGCTTTTTCGATGACTTTCGCCAGCCACAACGCCCGGTTTCTCATCGATTTCCTGCC
>JAGHVF010000071.1 GCA_018064425.1 Candidatus Colinaster equi
TTCATATAAATGTATAAAATGCATATGTAGTTTGCGAAATTACATTATGTGATATATAATACTTAAAAGGGGATTTAAGGAGATTATATATGGAAGACAAACCCGAGAAGAAAGAAAGACAAAGGAATGTATATAACATAATTGCCATTTATGCTATTGCATTTGTATTTGTACTGTTTGGATTTACATATTTGGAATTCATCTGTGCCAACCCTACCCCTGTTAAGATTCACTCAACAGGTACATCAGAAGAGATTGAGCAAAGTGATCTTGCCGTATCTATCGTGCATTCCAAGGATTGGAGGGAAGACGGCGGCCACCATGGAGTTCAGTACGACGTTACCATTCTAAACAATACAGATTTCAGCTACACCAATTGGATAGCCCAGATTACTCTTCCAAAGCACTATAAGGTTGATGATTCATGGGGTATTCAATACGAAGAAAATGCAGGCAAATTAATATGCTACCCTGTCGATTACAATTTGGTTATTGAGGCTAACAATGTAGGTAGCTTTGGTTTTATTCTTGTTACGCCGGCAATTGAGGAATTGTATGATGTAACCGTAGAAGCCACACCACTGTATCGCTACCGTGACTTTACACTGTTTTGGGTATTGATATTTGCAACAATTGCTATTTTGGCTGCCGTAATAATTACAATTGTCGTCGAATTTAAGGTTAAAGCCATCAAACTTCAATCTCTCGAAGATAAGATTATTATTACACAGGCGCTTAAGACCTTCTCTAATTTTATTGATGCTAAAGATGCATACACAAGAGGTCATTCGGACAGAGTAGCTTATTATACGAGAGAATTGGCCAGAAAACTTAATCTGCCCGCACGAGATACCGAGCAGATATATTATATGGCTTTGTTACATGATGTCGGTAAGATTGGTATCCCGGATGCTATTCTTAATAAGAACGGCAGATTGACCAAAGAAGAATTTGAGATTATTAAGACTCACACCACCAACGGTGCTGAGATATTAAAAGATTTTACTGCTATTCCCGGTGTAATTCAGGGTGCGTTGTATCACCATGAACATTTTGACGGTACAGGTTATCCCGAAGGACTAATCGGTGATCAAATTCCGTTCTTTGCACGTATTATATGCGTAGCCGATTCATATGATGCCATGAGTTCCAATCGTTGCTACAGACCTCGTCTTTCCAATGAGGATATCATACGTGAGCTCAAAGAAAACAGCGGTAAACAATTTGATCCCGATATTGTAAATGCTCTGTTAGATTTACTTCGTACAGATGCTTTCTATTTGGGAATATTAGATTCATAATTTATCAGAATATCATCAAGCAGGGCGTAGATTTCATCACGACCCTGCTTTGTTTCTGCAGAAAATGGTATCATTACCGTCGCAGGTGTACAGCGCAATGTTTCCTTTATCAATTTAAGTTGCTTTGCCAATTGACTCCGCTTAATCTTATCGGCTTTTGTTGCAATAATGATGGGCTCATATCCGTTGTGCAATATCCAATTATACATATCAATATCATTACGTCCCGGTGCATGTCTGATATCAATAAGCAAAAACACCGTCTGTAAAGCCTTGGATGTATGCAGATATTTTTCAATCATCTTTCCCCATTTCGCTTTAACGGCCTCATTTGCATTGGCATAACCGTATCCCGGCAAATCGACAAAATAAACTTCATCATTGATATTGTAGAAATTAATCGTCTGCGTCTTACCCGGTTGCGAACTGGTTCTTGCATAAGATTTTCTATTCATAAGTGCATTAATAAGCGACGATTTGCCCACATTACTCTTACCGGCAAACGCCACTTCCGGATGAACATTCTCCGGCAACACACTTGTTACACCACATACAGTTTCAAGATTGATATTCCTTATTACCATATATTCCTCATTTCAACGCGAAAGCGCATGTTTCAGCACTTCATTCATATTCTCAACGTACACTATCTGCATATCACCTATTATCTCTTCGGATATTTCTTCGACATCCTTCTCATTCTGAGTCGGTACCAGCACTTTCTTTATGCCGGCCAGTCGTGCAGCCAGAAGCTTTTCCTTCAATCCGCCTATAGGCAACACTTTACCTCTTAGTGTTATTTCACCCGTCATAGCCACTTTGCAGCGTACAGAGATACCGGTTACTGCCGACAAAATGGCTGTTGCCATAGTAATGCCGGCGCTTGGTCCGTCTTTCGGTACAGCACCTTCCGGAATGTGAATATGAAAATCATTTGACGTAAACACATCCTCATTCAAATGATATTTAGGTCCGACCGAACGCACATAGCTCATTGCAATCTCGGCAGATTCCTTCATTACATCGCCCATTCTTCCGGTAAGCTTTGCTTCTCCTTTACCGGGCATCATATTTACCTCAATCTGAAGAGTATCGCCTCCGACAGCCGTCCATGCAAGACCTCTTACTATTCCTATCTCATCTTTTTCATTGGCACTGATTGCCAAATACTTTCTCTTTCCCAGATATTCGGACAAATTTTTTGAACCAATACTTACTTTTCCGATATTTTCATCACTGACTATCTTTACGGCTGCTTTCCTGCAAAGTTGTCCGATTTTTCGCTCAAGTTCACGTACACCCGCTTCTCTTGTGTAATAGCGTATAACGTCCTTAATTGCGCTATCGGAAATACGTATCATCTTGCCGGTCATACCGTTTTGCTCATACTGCTTCTTAAGCAAATGTTCCTTGGCAATATGAAATTTCTCATTTTCCGTATAACTTGATACCTCTATGACTTCCATTCTGTCAAGAAGCGGTCTTGGAATATTAGACACATCATTGGCAGTCGCAACAAAGAGCACTTCGGACAAATCTACCGGCAATTCCGTATAATGATCCCTAAACTGCTTGTTTTCTTCGGGATCAAGCACCTCCAACAGAGCCGAGAATGTATCTCCCTTATAATCATTACTGACTTTATCAATCTCATCCAGTAACATAAGCGGATTTTTCACACCGGCTGTTTTAAGGCCATTCACTATTCTTCCCGGCATCGCTCCGACATAAGTACGACGATGTCCTCTTATCTCCGCTTCATCTCTTACTCCGCCCAGGCATATTCTCACATACTTTTTGTTGAGTGCCTCGGCCATACTCTTGGCAATTGAAGTCTTACCTGTACCGGGTGGTCCTACCAAGCACAAAATAGGACTGTGTCCTTTACTGTTAAGATTACGTACAGCCAAAAATTCAATAATTCTTTCTTTGACATTATCCATACCATAATGGTTCTTATCAAGCACTGTCGAAGCATTACCGATATCATTATTATCGCTTTCGGCCTTATCCCACGGTAATTCCAGCAATGTCTCTATATAAGCCCTTTGCACAGCTGCCTCGGAGCCCGAATCGGGAATATTGGCAAAGCGCTTTATTTCTTTATGAATTTTCTCTTTTATATCGTCGCCGGCTATTAATTCATCTGCCTGCTTATGGAAAAGCTCTTCATCTGAAATCTCTTTATTGCCGTCGAGTTCCTTTCTAAGCATTGCAATCTGCTCTCTGACAATATATTCACGTTGGTTTTTATCAATCTTATCTTTGATTTCCTTTGACAAATCTGCATGGATTCCTGCTATTGCAGTCTCATCACATAGGATTTTTGACAAAGCATCATAACGTTCCTTTGTAGTCTGCCCTTCCAAAATCTCCTGTTTTTTATCATAAGGCAAAGGTATATTCATCGTGATACGGTTCACAATTTCATTCATAGGCATATCAGGAGAAACCTGTGAACTGATACCGCGACTAACCTTAGGATGATATTGCATATATCCCGTCAAAATCTCAAGTAACGCCCTAAAAGATGCCTCCTCATATATCGGATCATCACCGATACGGCCATCATCTTCGTCAATAGGCACAATACGTGCTTCAAGATACTTCTTCTCACACATACTGATATCTTCAAGCGATGCTCGATACAGTCCTTCTACCAATACACGTATTACACCTTGTGGCAATTTTGTAATCTGACGCACATTGACAACCGTGCCCACCTTATATAGATCAATCAAGCCGGGGGTTTCACTGTCCAAATCCTTTTGTGTTATTGCCAAAAGTTTTCCGTTACATTTCATTGCTGTCTTAACTGCATTAACCGAGAACTTGCGAGACAAATCAAAATGAATAACCATTCCCGGGAATATATTAAGGCCTCTTAATGCTACAGCCGGAATTATATTATCACTTTCAAACATACAACTGTTCCTTTCATAGAGCTATTCACCAATCTTAAAGCATCGGTAAAAGAAACGCCGCGACATGTCGCGACGTTCTATCTTACTTTCTAATCACCTCGGGAGTACTCTTTCCTTCAACGCACTCCTTTGTAATAATGCATTTTTCAATGCCTTCATCAGATGGAATCTCAAACATGATATCCATCATAATCTTCTCCATAATGGTTCTTAAGCCTCTTGCACCTGTCTCCTGCTCAAAAGACTCATCTGCTATTGCTTCAATAGCTTCTTTTGTAAACTCAAGCTCCACATTATCAAAAGAAAACAACTTCTGATATTGCTTAATAAGTGCATTCTTCGGCTCAGATAAAATGCGTACCAATGACTCCTTGTCAAGACCATCGAGTGCTACATGAATCGGCACACGACCGACAAACTCCGGAATAAGACCGAATTTGACAAGATCGGGAGTAGAAACATGTTTAAGCACATCTCCCAATTCTTTACCCGACCTATCGGCAATAGCTGCATTAAATCCGATAGACTTACGATTAAGTCGCTCTTCAATAATCTTATCAAGTCCATCAAAAGCGCCGCCGCAAATGAACAAAATATTGGAAGTATTAATCGGAATCAATTCCTGCTGCGGATGCTTTCTGCCACCCTGTGGCGGAACACTGGCATTGGTGCCTTCAATAATCTTAAGCAATGCCTGCTGTACACCTTCGCCCGACACATCTCTTGTTATTGATACGTTCTCGCTCTTTTTGGTAATCTTATCTATCTCATCAATATAGACAATTCCGTACTCGGCACGTTCAACATCATAATCTGCAGCCTGAATAAGCTTAAGCAATATATTCTCAACGTCTTCACCGACATATCCGGCCTCAGTAAGAGTAGTTGCATCAGCTATCGCAAAAGGTACATTAATTATCTTTGCCAACGTCTGTGCCAAATATGTCTTACCCGAACCGGTCGGTCCCATGATAATGATATTACTCTTTTGAAGCTCTATATCATTGCTATTATCATCAACCTCTGCCTTCTCATTTTTACCCGATCTCTTATTTGCTTTCTTACCACTGTTTGCAACAGCAAGAACACGCTTATAGTGGTTGTACACTGCTACAGCCAACACCTTCTTGGCATCTTCCTGACCAATAACATATTCGTCCAAAAACTTCTTTATTTCTATAGGTTTAAGTAAATTAATATCGGTCGATATATCGGTATCCAGGTATTCTTCTTCGAATTCCTCTTCGATAATCTCGCCACACACAGATATACATTCATCGCAAATGTAGACTCCGTTTGGACCTGCTATTAATTTGCGCACATCTTCGTTGCTCTTTCCGCAGAAAGAACAACATATTTCTTTACCAGAACTATTTTTTGCCACTTTAGCATAATCCCCTTATTTTGTCTTCTGAGCATCTTCTCTACTGTTAATTACAGTATCGATAAGCCCATATTCCATAGCCTCTGTCGCGCTCTTCCAATTATCACGCTCTGTATCCTGCGCAACCTGCTCGTAATCTCTGCCTGTATTAGCCGCAAGTATACGATTGAGACGTTCTTTTGTCTTCAAAATATGCTCAGCAGTAATCTGAATCTCAGTTGCCTGACCCTGAGCACCGCCGCTTGGCTGGTGAATCATAATTTCAGCATTCGGAAGTGCATATCTCTTACCCTTTGCACCACCTGCGAGCAAGAACGCTCCCATGCTGGCAGCCATACCGATACATATTGTAGATACATCACACTTAATATACTGCATGGTATCATATATTGCCATTCCGGCTGTTACAGAGCCGCCCGGGCTGTTGATATACAGACAAATATCCTTCTGAGGATCCTCTGCCTCCAAGAAAAGAAGCTGCGCTACAATAGTAGCAGCATTATCTTCTCTGACTTCTTCACCTAAAAAAACTATTCTATCCTGTAATAATCTTGAATAAATGTCATATGAACGCTCACCTCTGCTGGTCTGTTCAATGACGTAAGGTATAAGACTCATATTCTTTAACCCTCCAGTTTATTTATTCTAAATTTAATTATTTCTCTTTTGCTTCCTTAACAACGAAATCAGCTGCCTTTGTTACAAGCATGTCATCCTTAACAGACTTCATACCGGACTCACCAAGTGACTCCTTAACCTTCTCAACATCCATTCCGTATGCGTCAGCCATCTTCTTGCATTCCTCATCAAACTCTTCATCGGAAACTGTAAGTTTTTCTGCTGCAGCAACTGCCTCAAGAACAAGTCTTGACTTAATTCTTGTCTCCGCCTGTGGCTTAACCTGCTCAATAAGCTTCTCAGGTGTTGCACCTGTGAACTGCATATACTGCTCAAATGAAAGACCCTGGCTCTGAATTCTCTGTGCAAATTCTTCAACAATCTGTCTCTGCTGTGTCTCAATCATTGCATCAGGGATATCCATCTTGGCATCCTCAACGATTGCACTTACAACAGCCTCTTCCTTTGCATTTCTTGCATCAATTTCTTTCTTCTCTTCAAGGTTCTTCTTTACATCAGCCTTGTACTCATCAAATGTATCGAACTCAGATACTTCAGATGCAAACTCATCATCAAGCTCAGGAAGCTGCTTCTCCTTAATCTCCTTAACAGTACATTTGAATACAGCAGCCTTACCCTTAAGATCATCTGCCTGATAATCTTCAGGGAATGTCACGTTAACATCACACTCTTTACCGATTTCCTTACCGATAAGTTCATCTTCAAAGCCCGGAATAAACTGACCTGAACCGATTGTAAGAGGATAATTCTCACCCTTACCGCCCTGGAAAGCCTCTCCGTCAACAAATCCTTCAAAATCAAGGATAATCTCATCACCTGCTTTAACAGCTCTGTCTGTAACGCTGATGCTTCTTGCATTACGCTCTCTCTCTTCATTGATAGCCTTATCAACATCTTCATCAGATACTGTTCTGTCAATCTTATCAACTGTAACGCCCTTATATTTACCCAACTCTACAGCCGGCTTCAAAGCAACTGTAGCTGTAAAGATAAATGGCTTACCTGACTCAATCTGTACTACCTCTACCTTAGGTGTAGAAACAATATCTTCACCACACTCATCATATGCATTGGCATATGCATCAGGAATCATCTCATTAGCAGCATCCTCATAGAATACTTCCTTACCGTACATCTTCTCAACCATCTGACGCGGTACTTTACCCTTACGGAATCCGGGAATGCTTATCTGCTTCTTCTGTTTCTGATATGCCTTCTCTATAGCTGTCTCGAGTTCCTCTGCAGGAACCTCGATGGTAAGCTTTGCCATATTCTTTTCCAACTTCTCAACCTTAACGCTCATTACAAAATCTCCTTCTAAATGTCTTTCTTATATATGATAGAATCATCTGCAATCAGTGCAAAACTGCATAGTTACAGAGATAATCACAGTCATTATTCGATTATATCACACCGAATATTGTCTTGCAAACCAAATTTGATTATTATAAGTCTGCACGTTTTACCAAATTCTTGACAACGTCATGTACTATTCCTATATCATGGATAATCTTCTGCGGCAAAGTAGGCACTCTATCATACAGTATCTGAAAATACTCAAGCTTTGCGTCCTTATAATCAAGTATCTCTACGTTGTAAACAGGTGGAACTTTTTCATTGGAAGCATAGCGTACACCTACTATTGTTCCGTTAAGTGTAACCTTATATTTATCCGTTTCAATGTTAAAATCAATATTCTGTCCAAGTCGAAGAACTCTGTTTTCATCAAGGAAAATCTTAGCGCTGTGCTCATTCATTTCCGTTGTAATACCAGTATAGGATTCATTGCCTGTATAAACCTCAACCGTTTCGGGATATTTCACACATACATCATCGCCGTCATAAGGTCTTCCGTCGCACATGAACATTGACATAATGATATAATGCATGTTTCTGAAAAGCCAAAACAATATGAACAAAATACCGAAAATCTTCTCATGTATCAGTAAATACAGCATTCGAGTAATACCGAAGACCGACAATATAAGCAAAATTCCAAACGGAAGCATTGCCTTAAAATCAATTCCGCTCCTTCCCGAACCTCCATCCTTGTTTGTAACCTTAAATGTTCCGAGCGATTTGCCAAAAGCTTCGGCAATTACCGGAATTATCAGGAAAGGAATCATACAGGTTTCCTGAATGCCGGAGCGTTTAGCTGACACAAGGCCTGTACTTATGAACCTAAGACACAATGTTTGTGTGATATACATAGGAAGCCAAAACATTATAAGCTCCGTCGTCGTACAATCAAATACAGGAATCATAAACACAGAATATACAAGCGGAGCAATCAAATACAGCAAATTCTTTATTGGCGAAAACCAGTAATTTACAGAAGTCCAATAACTGATTTTCTGAAGAATCGATAAGTTCTTATTCTTTAAAAACTTAAACTTTTTAGCCGTGTTAATGGCGCCTCGTGCCCATCTTACACGCTGCTGAATATGCTCTCTGAAATCGTACGGTGCAAGTCCCGACGCCAGGGGTTCGGAGATTGCAAGCGAAACATATCCGTGTGATTCTATCAAAATGCCTGTCGCGAAATCTTCAGTAATACATTCTGTATAAAAGCCGCCGATATCATTGAGTGCTTCTCTTGCAATAACCGTATTGGATCCACCGTACAGTACACTATTGGTTCTTGTACGCGCAACCTCAATGGTACGATAGAAGAAATCCTGCTCATTGGGAGCAATATTCTCGGCATACATATTGTGCTGAAAAACATCTCTTGAATAGAAACACTGTGGAGTTTGAAGCAAGCCCAATTTGACTCTTTTCTCGGGCTCACGGTCACGATTTTTCTTTTCACAGTCAATAAAATACGGAATGGTTTTCATAAGAAAATTGCTTCTTACAATCATATCCGCATCAAGCGTTACCACATACGGTGAACTTGTTTGTTTTAATGCATTGTTCAAATTTCCGGCCTTTGCGCCCTTATTATCCGGGCGATCAAAATAGCCGACTCCCATTTCGGCTGCAAGTTTACGAATATGGGCTCTTCTGTTATCGTCACACAGAAAAATATGAACTTTGCTCTTATCGGGGTAATCCAAATGTAAACAGCCGTTTACGGTCTTGCGTAGCAAATCCGCAGATTCATTGTAGGTTGCAATGAAAATATCGACATCGGGATATTCACCATCATCCAAACTCGGAAGCACGTAATCGCTTAATCCTATCATGCTTATGTAATTCACAACAGAATCAATAAATCCGCACAACTCAAAGAACAAAAGGAGCGTGCTGAACACAACGGATACTACTCCATACTTATATGGAAGCGAATATCTGAAACGCCAGAAAAGATACATAAACGAGCAAAATACACTGAGAATCAAAATGATTTTTCCGACCAATACATTCTTGTCTTTGATAGATGCCTTTTCTCCAATATCATTGTATGTTTTATGCTTTTTTCTGCCTAAAATGAATGCAACAAAAAGTAACAGACCACAAAGTAACACAATTACCAATGTGCTGCATGCAACATGTAACCACTCAACTTTTGGCATAATTTTATCCGAGTAATCCGACAGCCAAAAATGTGATTCACGGACCGCTTTGGGCATTTCGCCCTGTCTTAAATAAGACTTTACCCATTTACCGCTTGACGTCAAATCTTGTTCGGTAAATCCGCTTGTTTTACCAAGAAGCGGCTTTATCATCGACGCAGTTTCCTCTTTGTCGGACAAGCTCCAAATTGTAAAGCTTAAATGATTATCCTCAACAAGCTTAAACCATTTTTCAACGCTCTTTTCATCCGTTTCGCCGTCTCCGTCCGAGTTCGGCAAACCGCACTCACTAACAAATACCGGAACTCCCTTTTCAAGGGCGGTATTAAGATGAGCCATATCGTCTTCTCCTTGACCGGAAGCATAAAAATGGTAAGCATACATAATATTGTCATATTCATTTAACGGCTTATCGACAGCCCCTGACAAATCAGAGGAATAGTCCGGCGTTCCGACTATAATAATCGAATCGGAGTCATTTGTTCTGATTATAGGAATAATTTGTTTTGCATACTCTGAAATGTCATCCCAAGTCGTATTTCCGTTTGGCTCATTACATATCTCAAAAATTACGTTTGGGACATCATGATATTCCAATGACATGTAAGAAAAGAATTGCTTTGCAGAATCAATATTCATATTTGGATTATTGTCATATAAAATATGCCAATCTACTATTACATACATGTCCGATTCAACGGCATAATCAATTCCCTGTTTCACAAGGTCAAGCAATTCACTGCGCCTGTCAGGGCTCTCGCAATATGCATCTGAGTACATAGCAATTCGAACAAGGTTTGCGTTCCAGTCCGTACTCAATTCATTAAACAGTCTTTCGTTCACGAACTGCGGAAACCATTGAATTCCGTGAGTGCTGACACCTTTTAATATGACTTCTTCTCCGTTCTCGTCATATATATGTGTCTGTTCAACATGAAGTCTTCCCGAAGTCGAAGGTCTTGAAACCGAACAATAATCATTCGATAACGTTTTATCAAACCCATACTCAAATTTAATAAAGCCGCTGCTGTAAGCTACATACAACCCAATCGCCAAAGCAAGTAAAAGTACCGTTGCAACACCCAACAATTGAAAAGCATTTTTCTTCAAAAAGGACCTCATACAGATTCCTCCTGTTCATACAGTCTATGAGCACCATTCACGTACAATATGCATCAACAATTTATCCAAATATGTTATTTAAAAAATCATATTACTGTTATGATATCTCGGATCTTCGGTAACATCCTTGTCAAACCATTCCGGCATATTGAATGCAGCCGCCTCCTCAATCGTATCGAATTCCACTTCAGCTATTATAAGCGGTGCCAATTCGCCTTCAAATATATCAAGTTCAACAGTATGATTGTCATACGGAATCAAATATCTCGTTTTACTGATAATTCTGCCGTCTGCTTTTTTCAGCAAATGCTCAAAGGATTTTTTGTCAATCGGCAGATTATATTCTTCTCTGGCCATCAAGCCTTTATTCTTATATGTAAAATAGTATTCGTCGTCCTGCTTACGGATACGCATAACAGGCTCGGTATTGATATATGCCTGCTCAATCTTGTGATAACTGTACTGTCCCAGATTAGGAAGCTCTTTTATAGTAAATTTGCGTTCAATCTCCATAATATATCCTTTCCGCTGTCTATCGTTTTACCACATACATCCGATAACGCATTTGTTCAATGCTCAAACATCAGAATCCGAAAATACCTAAGAATTTGCCCTTAAAGCCTTCAATAATGGTATCATAAGACGCATAATCTATCTTGGTGCCAAAGCCGTCATTCCACTTATCGCGAATCGTATCACATATCAAAGCAGAATGCGTTGGCTGTGCCATCATAATTGCCGGAAAAATATAATAAATCATCATAAAATTAAGGTCGAGCATCTTAGTCTTACCGATTTTTCCATTCTTGGCAAATTTGTCCTTAACTTCATTGACAAAAGAATCTGCCAAGGTGTCAAGTGCAGATGTGTCCGCCTCATCCTCAACGCAATTTGCAAATACATCGATTTCTGCAGCAAATCGCTCCTTAAATACTTCCATATTTTGCTCATATATGGCCTTTTTTAATCGCTTAACCAATACATCCGCATCATCAAACAAACGAACCAATTCCATTATATAAATCTCTCCTGTAGTCTTTGTAGTCTTTTTAATCTCTTTAGTCTCTGTGCTCAATTACACATTACTCAATCTTCATATTCAATAACATATGCTATTTTGCCTTTGTACGAAGGAACAACCATAATCAAGTCATCCGGTACATCATTCCATACAAATTTGCCTTGTTTTTTTGAATAGAACATATCAAGATAATCTTCCGACCATTTCTCGCCATTTTCACCTTCGCTATAGTAGCTCGGCTCACCCTCCAGCCAGAATTCATCATATACCGGATTCTCTTCCAACACTTCATCACTCGTTCGGTATGATTCATCTACATAGCCCCAACGGAACTTCTTTTGGAAACCTGATCTTACCGCGCCAAGCCATATGATATAGTCATGATATCCTTCATTTTCCAGCATATCGGTAATGTAATCATATTCTTCCTTCGAATTAATATGTACCAGATAACCGCCTTTCGACTCAGCATCGCCCATCGCAGTATACCAATTGACGTCACCGGCAACTATTTCATATCTGTGAATATCCGTATTGTCCTTATAGAATACCTCACATACCATATCAGAAACCGGCTTGTTGTCCTCTAACATTTTTATTGTTTCGTCATAAGGCATACTGTCAGCAACTCTCTTGGCTGCCGAGCGGTTGAAAATCTGATCAAGCGAAGCGTAATATTCTTCCTCTGTCACTTCCTTGCTGTCCCAAAAATACTCCATTTCTTCAGTATCATAATTGATCAGATCGTAATCTCCGTTAGCTAAATTTTTCCATTTTCCGTTCTCTATAGAAAAAATGTAATCATGATAACATCCTGTTACACCATCTGAGTTACATAACAGATTGCCTTTTTCGATATATTCAAAATACAGTCTGCTTGTCTGCAATTCATCAATATCTGTACCATCATATGTAAGAATAAGATTGCCTGTTGCCTCGCAATCACCGACAAGTACAAGTTCGGGAATCTCATCATCATTGACATATATAAGAGCACTTGTATATATCGTGTAATCACCCTTTGTCAGATAATCTTTATATGCCTCGCACCAGTCGGCAACTGTCACTTCATTATCATCTGCGGAAGTCGTTGTCTCTTCTGTCTCTGTCACATCGGATTCCGTTTCCTGTGTTGACTCATCTACATCAACTATTTCGCTATCCGTGTCATCCTCTTCACCGCTATACAGAATATCAATATTCCACTTATCATGCATAAACTGTCCGATGTCTTCTCTGAAGATATATGCCGCAACTCCAAGAGCAAGTACCACACACACTACAACAATAATGGGAATAAAAATCAATTTGTCATTCTTTTGCTTAACGCTATCCTCTTTTTCAATATTACCTGCATCATTATTGTTTACGCTAATATTGCCTGCATCATTTTTGTTTACACTAATATTGCTTGCATCATTATTGGTAACCGGCGCTCCGCATTTTGTACAAAACTTAACGCCTTCCCTAAGTTCATTCCCACATTTGGTACAATACATTTCGCTATCTCCTTTATGCTATACAATCTAACATCTCATTTGATTATATCACATTATTAGACATCAAGTTTCATATCACCCTTTTTAATTAAGCCCATTTTTCGCATAGCATTGCCAATAATCAAAGCAAGTACGGCCGGTGCTACAACCTGCAGCAAAATTATCTCTACTACACACAAGGTAGGGTCAACACCTTCGGATATCATTGTCTGGAACGCATTAATCGGTCCTACAAGACCTGATGTACCCATTCCCGAACCGGTTGCATTATTTGTCATATGAAATACGCATGTCGATATCGGACCAAGTATTGCACTTGTTATTATCGCCGGCAACCAAATAATAGGTTTTTTCATAATATTAGGTACCTGTAACATACTTGTACCAAGTCCCTGTGCCAGTAAACCGTTCACTTTGTTATCATTATATGAAGCTACCGCAAAACCAACCATGTTTGCACAGCATCCAACCGTAGCTGCACCTGCTGCCAGGCCTGACAATCCAAGTATTACACCAAGAGCTGCCGAACTAATAGGTAATGTAAGAATAATACCCATAAGTACAGATACAACAATTCCCATAAGTAACGGTGCCTGCTCTGTACCCCAGTTAATCAGGCTACCCAGCCATGTCATGAATCCCGAAATGCTTGGACCTACAAGCAATCCTATTGCTCCGCCCGCAACAATACATGCAAATGGTGTAATCAATATATCAACCGGTGTCTTACCGGATACAAGTCTGCCAATATATATGGCAACCATAGCTGCAACAAATGCTCCCAACGGTTCGCCCGGGCCCGCAAAGCACATTACTCCGTCCGTAAGCACTGTTCCCGCAATAATTTTTGAAGCAAAAGCTCCAATCATACCGGCTGCTCCCGCTGATACAAGTACAAGTGGTGAAGCCTTAAGTTTGGTCGCTGTTCCCACGCCAATACCCATACCGGTTATTGCACTTGCAACTTTACCCATCATAAGAAGATACTCTCCGGCTACTCCCGGAACGAAAGTTCCTATCTGAACCATAATGGTACCGATAATAAGTGTTGCAAACAATCCGCTTGCCATTCCACTAAGTCCGTCAATAAATATCTCATGCAACAATTTTTTCATAATTTCCTCCTCAATGAGACTTTTTTCTAATATACTACAGCATCCGGCAATTGTCTAAAGAAAAATGTAACAAAAAAAATGCCCCACAGCTACAAAACACTGTAACTGTGAGGCAAATCATATTCATATTAGTTTGTATAGTTATCGAAGTAGCCCTGTACAAGTACAACAGGTGTACCCTTATCACCTGAACCTGATGTAAGGTCGCAAAGTGAACCGATAAGATCTGTAAGCTGACGAGGTGTTGTACCTTCTGATGCCATCTTACCCTTAAGATTCTCATCCTTAGCCTTAATGCTCTTTGAGATAGCCTCTTTAAGAGCTTCACCTGAAAGCTCGGCAAAATCATTATCTGCAAGATACTTAAGCTTAAGCTCGTTTGGTGTTCCGATAAGGCCGTCTGTAAATGCAGGTGAAACTACAGGATCTGCAAGCTCCCAAATTTTTCCCTTAGGATCCTTGAAAGCACCATCACCGTATACCATAACCTCTACATGCTTACCTGTCTGCTCAAGAATGTTCTTCTGAATATCAAGTACAAGTGGCTTACACTCACGAGGGAACAACTTAACCTGACCTTCTGTAGCCTTGTTTGAACCAAGAAGACCATAAGCTTCATTACATCCGCTACCGTTAATAGGTGCGTTCATAATCTCATCAAGACCAAATACCTTGTTGGCACCTGCTGCCTTAAGGATTCTCTTTGTTCTTGCTCTTGTATGGATATCACAGTTAATAACATCCTTTGTATAATCAAGGATAGCCTTAGCCTGATTAGCAAAAACTATTTCAACATCACAACCTGTCTCTTTAATAAGGTCGCTGTAATACTCAACATAATCAACACCTGTGAATTCATGCTTGATATAACCGAAAAGCTCACGATATTTTTCAAGTGAAAGAACATCACTGTATGGATTAACGCCTGCTTCATCAATCTTATCGATGCTAACAAGCTCATTACCTACTTCATCAGAAGGATATGAAAGCATAAGGACAATCTTCTTACATCCCATTGCAATACCCTTAAGACATATAGCAAATCTGTTACGAGAAAGAATCGGGAAAATAACTCCGACTGTTCCGCCGCCAAGCTTTGCCTTAACATCAGCTGCAATATCATCAACAGAGCAATAATTACCCTGTGCTCTTGCTACAATTGACTCTGTAATAGAGATAACATCTCTGTCACGAATCTCAAAACCTTCGCTCTTAGCTGCTTCAAGCACGCTATCTGTTACTATCTCAGCCAAATCATCTCCCTGACGAATGATTGGACATCTAATACCTCTTGAAACTGTTCCGACTCTACGATCGTCTGTCATGAATTTACCCTCCGTTTAGTTAAAACTATTTGCCGTAACCCGACATTTCTGTGTTTTCACACTACATAGGGTATTATAGCATCTTGATAATATAAGTAAAACAGAATATACTTATATATATCATAAGTTTTTCTAATACAAAACGGAGCAAAAAATGCAAGCAAAAATAGATCAATATAAAATATTCAAAGCTGTAGCCGATGCCGGCAATATATCCGTTGCCGCATCCAATATGTATATAAGCCAGTCCGCCGTCAGCCAATCCATCAAATCACTTGAATCGGCTCTCGAAGTTCGCCTTTTCAGCCGCTCACGTAAAGGTGTAACTCTCACAGGCGATGGCGAGACATTGTACGAATATGTCTCTGCAGCTCTTGCACTTTTGGAAAGCGGCGAATCCAAGCTTGGCGAATCCAAGACACTCAAAAGCGGAGAACTTGTAATCGGTGCCAGCAACACTCTTACAGATTACTATCTCCTTCCATTCTTGCACGAATATCATCGCCTGTATCCCGGTGTAAAGGTTCGCATTCTCAATGGTACCTCCAAGCGCGTTATGAGCTATCTTGATACCGGCCTTGTTGATATTGCATTTGCCACCACCAATGAAAAACCCGAGGGCTATACCAGCTACCTGTGTTTCAAAACACACACAGCCTTTGTTGCAGCCCCCGACTATCCGATAGACTTTAATGCCTCATATTCGCTTGCCGATATAGCAGCTCTTCCCCTCATCCTATTAGAGAAGGAATCCGGTTCGCGTCGTTTCCTCGAAGACTGCTTTCTCAAAGAAGGCGTACGTTTGGCTCCCGAAATCGAGCTTGCCAGCTACGAACTCCTCATCTCACTGTCACGCATCGGCCTCGGCATAGCCGGCATCACCGAAGAGCTCTCCTTAGACGCCATAGACTCCGGCCAAGTTCGTAAACTCACCCTAAGCACTCCAATTCCGACTCGTGCTGTCAGTATGCTCACTCCGGGCTCTACCGATGTCTCAATGGCTGCCCGCAAATTCATGGAGCTTATTCGCCATTAGCCCCATCTGCCCCGTCGCGCCCGCCCCCACAGAATGCCGGGATTAAAAACGCGCTTCGATTTATTCAAAAATCACACCTATTGATTTATCGTTTATGTCTTTTTTAAGCCGAACGTTTGCGGCCGATTGTGCGTCCGAACGCAGACACTTTGAAGAGGTTGCGAGTACTTCTTAGGGGGGGGGGCAAAAGCGAACTAAATGTAAAGGTCGAATTTTGACGTTCAAGGCTTTAGCCGCGTTTCAAAATTCGACCTTTTAATATCATTTGTGAGCTTGCCCCCAAGAAGTACCGTAAGCTATGAGAGTGTCTGCCTCGGACGTACAATCGACCGAAAACGTTCGGCGAAAAAAAGACACAAACATCAACAGATGTGATTTTTGAATCTCCGCGAAGTTTTTAATCCCGGCATTCTGTGGGGCGGGCGCGACGGGGCAGATGGGGGCATAAAAAAGGCTCCCGCATGAATTTGCGGGAGCCTTGAAAACTCGGATAAACCCGGAGTGGGCATACTACATACGCTCGTTGAATTGGAGGCAGAGCATAGTCAAGTCATCGAACTGCGGTGCATCACCGACGAAGGCATCGACATCTTCGCGGACGCGGCGAAGGATTTCACGAGGTTCTTCGTTGCCTACCTGTTTCATAATGGCATCAAGACGTTCCATACCGTACAATTCGTTGGACGCATCTGTTGCTTCCGGTACACCATCGGTGTAAGTGAATATCTTATCGCCGGGCTGCAACATAATTGAGCCACCTTTGAATTTCATATCTTCCATACCTGCAAGTACAAATCCCGGTTTCATCGGATACTGCTCAAACTGACCGCCCTTGTGATAGATAAACGGTGTCTCATGTCCTGCATTGACATAAAGGAATTCGCCTGTTTCTAAGTTCAATACACCTTCAAAAGCGGTAATAAAGAGTCCCTCCGAATTGGAATCACACAGAATATTATTAACTTCCGCAAATACTTCGGTAAGATCACTGCCCGGAACAGTATGATCTTTTATCAATGTTTTACCTATGACCATGAAAAGGGCTGCGGGAACGCCTTTGCCCGATACATCTGCCATAACAATCGCAATATGCGTATTATCCACCATAAAGAAATCATAGAAATCTCCACCAACTTCTTTAGCCGGATCCATAGATGCATATATATCAAACTCTTTTCTATCCGGATATGGTGGGAATATGCACGGTAACATGGACGACTGAATATGTGTTGCAACATCCAATTCCGCACCGATTCTTTCTTTTTCGGCTGTTACCTTTTGCAAATTATTCATATATTCCTTCAAATCAACAGTCATCTTATTAAAGGCTTCGGCCAATTTACCTATTTCATCATTGGAAGAAACAGATATAGCCGCATCAAGATTACCTTCACCGAAGGCGGCAACTTCATCAGTCAATTCTATAATCGGCTTTGCAAATTTTCTTGAAAGATAACTAGTAAGCAACACTGCTATCAAAAGGCCGACAATTATAGCTATTGTACAAGTAACAAGGCTTGACTTAATACCTTCCTTAACCAGCTGATTTGTGCTTTGAGCATTCTGTTCAATATTGCTCTGCACAGTTGCTACAGCGTTATTTATCTTCTCTTCGCTAAGCACCAGGGCAATAGTCCAGCCCGTCTCATCCATTGTTCTGTATGTATAGATAAATCCATCATTTTCAACAATATCGGAAGAACCATTAAGATTTTTCTGCACTTCCTCGAAATCATCATATCCGTTTGTTGCATACATAAGTTCACCGTCTTTATCAAAAAAGACAACGGATAAAATCTGATTCTCATTATAATCTTCCAGGATATTCTGGAATGTCTCTACGGCGATATCTCCGGAGGCAACACCCTTAAGATTACCTTCCGCATCATAAAACGGAGCGGCACATACTACTTTTACCTTACCCGTAACCTTACCGGTAAACACACCGGACCAGTACAATTCGTTATTTTCCTTTACGGTTGTATACCATATCTCATTTCTCAAATCGGCATATTCATTGCCAAGTTCGGCATACGTACCGTCCAAACACATTCCCGACTCAGTTACAACGTACAAGTCAAGCTTCTCCAGATGTTCTATATCATAATTGGGCAAAAATGCGATGAAATCACGAATAGGAGCAATGACACTAAAGTCATCTTCCACCGAAGCAGGATCAACACCCTTTACTATTCCCACACGGCTGTCAAGCGTAGCAACATGCTCATCTTTTGCGTACAATTCACCAGCCTTGTTCGCAATTGATAAGGTATGTTTGTGCACATCAGAAAACACCTGATTGAAGTATTTTACGGAAGCATCCGCAAAATCGGCCGCAACCTCATATTCATGTTCAGCCATTGTATTAGTCGTCTCCACAGTAATATCAGAAGCCTGTTTCTGACCAAGTGCCACAATCTTATCACTCAATCCTGTCAACTGTATCATAGAAGTACATACAACAATAAGTCCGAATATCAAAACGATACTAAGAATAATTGTAAGCAGTTTTCCTCTTATTGTTTTCATGCTCTCTCTCCTTTAGGAAATAGTTTTTTCCGCTTTGTGAAGCGACAAATAGAATAGAAATGCAACAGCTGCAAAACATATACCAAAAATACCCAAATACAACGTCTTGCCATCAGGCTGAATCAAAACATTGTAAAGCAACGGACATACTATCTGTACAGCCGAACCAACGCTTGAATATATCGTAAGCATACTTGCCTTATCAATATTATCCGTACCCGGCAGGCCGGTAAAATGTCCTGTAATAGTCGGTGTTCCATATCCGTCAAACAATCCCATAATTGCTGCCGACAATAAAATAACGCCCGTATTTGAACCTAATACCAAAACGAGTATTCCCGCAGCTCCCATAAAGAGTGCAAACACTGCGCCCTTAAAAGTCGTAAATCTCTTAAGCATACGTACCATTAATACGCCCAAATACACTCCGGCTGCTCCATTAATCAAATATGCATAACTCGTAGCCACCTCAGACTGTCCGACAGAGCTCATGTAAACAGGCAAAAATGACACAACATACATCAACCCAATATTAAGAGGAACATCGCCAAGCAATAATGCCTTTACAATATTCTTGTTTTCACATATCTCTTTAAACGATAAATTCTTTCTGTTTTCATTGCCTTTTATCGTTTCTCTTCCGGCATCTATCGTCTTCCAAGGCATCAATAAAACAGCCATCACGCATACCGCCAAGCAAATTACGGCAGTAAAAATGTAATTGAACTGATATCCCTTTGCCGAAGCCATGACCGCACCCAATGAAGCACCTACGGTAATACCTCCAAGCAGACCTCCGTTAAGCTGTGCAAAATTGGCCTGAATATCTTTATCATTTGTTGAACCTGCAGCTACATACGAATTCAGCCAATATTTAAGGAATGCAAAGCCGACACCGCAAAGTGCACGTAATACAATCAAAAGTCCCGGATCATTTACAAAACCGCAGGCCAGGTTACACAATATCAATATTGGAAATACAATATAAGTCATACGGCTAAGTTTTGTGCCCTCATATACCTTCTGTATTACCAAAGACGCAAGCATCACTGCCAGCAATTCCACCGTAAGCGGTAGCGATGCACTCACCGACTCCGAAAAGCCAAACACTTTTGCATGCTGCTCACGCATAATTACAGCTGCATAAGGCATACTGGTATATATTGCCGTATATGTCATAAAGGACAATATTCTTATCTGATTGCCTACAGCACCTACGGAAGTTTCCTTGTTCTTCTTTAATTCCAGTTTATTCGTAATAATCTCGGCAACCTTTGTCATCTCAAATGTAATCATCAGACAAATGACAAATACCGCTCCGAATACAAGCTTCAAAGCCTGCATTTTTTCATCCAGATACTCTCGATTAATCGCTATATTGGCAAATGCATCACCGTTTGATATCGGTAATGAAATACTGTAAGTAGTAAGCGTAGTATCATAGAAATTCTTTACAACGGCAATATTTTCGATTGAACGATTCTCCACAACCATATTATTTATATAGTTGGACACAGAGCTCAAATCAGCAAGCAACAATCCTTTACCCTGCAATTCATCAATAGAATCCTTTATATAATTTGCAGTCATATAGGCATTCTCTGTTACAACCTTCTCCTGAAGGTTTGCAAAGCTGGCACTCATATAGAATATGTAACCCAACATTCCGGCCATAACAATTATTACAAGCATATTTCTTATATACCATTTCTTCTGATCAGCAAACGGCTCAACAAAAAACTTAAATCCTGTTATAATTATTCCTATCAACAAAACATATGTGACAATTGTAACTGCCTGAGAGCCAAAGTTAAAACCGTCCGTCTCTCTATTGTTAAGCAGTTCCTTTTCATCATAAGCAATAACCATATATCCGACAGGTTCGCTGTTATCTTCAAATATAGGGAATACCAGGCTACCCTTTTTACCCATCTTTATCTTTGTACCGGCATGTTTTCTGTCGGACACGTCCATAATTTGATTGCGATATTCCTCATTATATACAGCAGCCAAAGTTGCTACACCGGCATCATCGTTTTCCATTGACACATATATCGGATTGCACTCCTTATCAACTACAATGACATCAATGCCTGCTTCGCTGCTATCGCATATATCCCTAAGCAATTCATCCATACCATAGTATTTATCCAATTCCTTGCCAAAGTTAAGAGAATTCTCAATCTTATTGACATTGCTCTTTACATGAACCGCCAAATATTCTTCCTGCAATTCAAGACACGTGTTATTATATGACATCAAAGCAATCCATGACACAAATATAAGACAGCCACAGGTCAATATTAAATATACAAGAATTGCAAATAATCTGTTCTTTGTCTCACTCTTCATATCTGCCACCTCACTTATCATCCTGTGTGCTTACCAATTTCTCGGCAGACAAAAGGAGATTCTCACTAACATCATATTGCAACCTCTTTGTAACATCCATATTAATACTTACATACGGCGATATCACAAACTTCTGATATACATCTCCCGGATTTCTTCCATTGAAAATAAGCGACATTGCATTAACAGCAAAAGGTGCCTGACTTTGTGCATCCGAAGCCGTAACAACAATCATTGCGCCCTTCTCAACATAATATTCTCCGTTTTGAACAAATACAGGAATGCCCGCCTTATAGAATATTTCCAGCATATCTTCCACTCTGTTGGCGTCCTTAATTATATCCGTGCCAAGCATAAATGCATCAATATGCTTCTCCTTCACAAGCATTTTGAATTTGTCTTCAAGCATCTCATAATAAGCCTCAACCTGTTCAGGTTCAGACGTCGTAAGTGTATCAATCTTTATTTCAGAAATATCACAGCCAATGCGCTCCGCAGCAGTTCTATACTGTGCCATAGCACCGACAGACTCACTGTAATATACCATTCCTATGTTGGTAAATGGGAAATTGTCATAATAGAACTGCAACTGATTCAGATAAACATCAGAACTTGTATGACACCATACGTTTTTCTGTCCGGAATATTCTTCACTTTTTGACAATCCGGCGCTTACCGGATCAACGCTGAAATATACCATTACAGGCACATCTGTTACTCCCAAATCTTTGATTACCATTTCCGCAGGGCTTGTTCCCATACAGAAAATCAAATCAATATCCTTATTTTTTACATGTTTTCGGATACTCTCTTTGCACTCATCGGGATCATCTACCGCAATATAATAGTTGGCATCTTTGGAAAACTCAATATAATCTCCCAAATCCTTATCTGCCAGATAATTTATCAATTCTTTTGCATCAGTATTGGCACTGTCAAACGGAAGTTTCTCATCCAATGTTATCCAGCCTGTGTTTTTCAATTCCTCAACAAAGTAATAGAGCATCTCTCCCGATGCAGGATATGGATCGATATCCACATATGCTATTCTGTATTTCGAACCATCAGCCTTACTGCAAGGCTTATCAAGCATCACTTTACTGTTATAGAACTCTTTTGCTCTCACCACTCCATCATAATTAGCCATGCTGTAAAATGATAATGCCATAACACCAAGCGGTATAATCATAAGTAACGCAACAATAAAAGTAACAAATCCCTTTCGCATTTATGTCTCCTTGTCCAGATTAAATGGGTTGTATCTTATTGATATGAAAAACATACATACTCTCGCCCACCATAACCGTAGTCTCATCGCCATTAACAGATACGTTCATATTATTTGATCCGATATCATCAATGTCTCGCTTACATATCAATTTATCAATATATACTCTGTTTCCGTTATATTCAAAAAATGCACCGTGATGCATGGCTCTTGCTCTAATCTTTCGTCCAAGCATTACATCAAACTGTTGTGCCTTATAATCGGCAAAATCAACTCTGTAATCCTCCGGTTTGAGTACATGTCGATATGTACCGCCATTTACGGTTTTTTCATATGAGACTTCACCTTTTAGATATTTGTACAATCTGTCTAAGAGACACGGAATCTCATCTTCCAAAAGATCGAGGACCTCAAGGCTGTTTGCATCAGCCGGAATCTCTACATCTTTAAAGGCAATCACATTTCCTTCATCTATCCCCGTACACACCTCGTGTAACACAATCTCACTGCTCTTTTCGCCAAGCAGTACCGTCCAAAGATGAGGATGATGTCCTCTGTTATCTTCAAGCCTGCCGGGATGAATATTGTAAAACGGCATCTTATCAAGAACATTTTTGTTCAGAATAATGTTGCATGCATTCATTAGAAAGCAATCAACGTCATCTATCTGAGCAAGTCGTTTTTCCAAATCCTCATTATTCTTAACAATCTCCAAATTCAAACTATCTCTGTACTTTTCTGCCGCATTATAGACATCATCGCACAACCTGGCTTCAGGTGCAAAAAAGTATTTGACCTCAAACAACGGATGTTCCATAAGCGCATCCAAAGCTCTGGTGCCGTATCCTAAGAATCCAATTGCAATTTTATCCATTAAAATGCCTTCCCATAGATATTGACATATTAAATTTGCACGCTTTTCAGAATTGTGTGTAAACCGCATACATCATTTATTATAGTACCTTTTTCCGATATCAAATGCAATAACATATGCTAATACATCAATGTTTCTTGTATCGTTTTTCTCTCTCTTCCCGGCTCGGCAATTATATTGGAGCCATCCGCATCAATACCCTTTCCTCCCAACTGCATAGGATTAGTATTAATCAGTTCAATTTTCTCTACCGGGCTAAGCTTCTCTATCGGATTAATCTGCTCTATCGGATTAATCTGCTCTATCTGTCCAACGCCACCGCACACCTGATTCAATTCTTCATCAGATATGGCATATCCGTTTACCACTTTATCCATCATAGTCGCCTCCCTTTATACGGCAATTGTGAATATATATACTATTATAC
>JAGHVF010000078.1 GCA_018064425.1 Candidatus Colinaster equi
TGCTTATGCTTGCGGTGACGATTCTGGGAATCGGTCATATCGGGATTCACCTTCAGCATAGAAACGAAGCGGTCGGAAAGAAAAAGAGAGTACTTCCCGTACGTATTCTACAGGCTCTTGGGGCTGTGATAGGATGTGCCTTTGTCCTGGCGTCTACAACTTATTTCGGAATAAAGAACGTCAAATTTATCAAAGCATTTGTCGGCGCTCCCAATCCTGTTTTTGAAGATTGCTATGTGGATTTGAACGGTCAGGAGCAGTTTGTCAGAGTGTTGGGAAGAAACGTGGACAATCCTGTAATTATTCTTCTTCATGGCGGCCCCGGCGGCCCTGACGGAATGATGGATTATTCTTATATGGATTATCTCCTCGATGATTATACATATATCACGTGGGATCAGCGTGGATGCGGAAGAACCTATTACAAGAATAAGAACTTTGATGCTAACGGTGAAACGGCTACGGTAGAACAGCTTCTCGAAGATATTGATGCGTTGACAAACTACGCTTGTGACCGATTCGGGCAGGAAAAAGTTACTGTTCTCGGACATTCCTGGGGAACAGTATTAGCGGTAAGATACTCACTTCTTCATCCTGAGAAAATAGAAAAGACAATCTGTATCGGCCAGGTTGCGAATTTCGTTCCGGCAGAAGAAGAGGGGTATAAACACGCAAGGAGCGAGGCATTAAAGGCCGGTGATGATGTGACAGCTTTGGATGCCGCATTTGAAGCCTTTCAGGCAGACCCGGGATTCACAATAACTAAGCTGCGTTCGCTTACAGCACCTTATAATAACCCAGATGTACCGCAAAGGGCATTTATTCACGGAGCATTTTCTCCATATCTTGGCGTTGATGATATGAGATGGATGTTTATTGACAATTCGAGCTCTGAGAAAATGTACGAACGCTATCCTGCTTTACTTGAATATTTTTTCTGGGGAGAAGTGGCAAATGATATCAGAATATACGGAACTGATTTTGAAGTGCCGGTTTATTTAATAAGCGGTGAGCAGGATTATACCTGTGCTACGTCTTATGCAAGGAAATATTATGAAGATATAACAGCACCCGATAAGGCATTCTATGAGATCAAGGGATGCGGTCATACTCCTCAGGCAGATAAACCTAAGGAAGTAGCAAATATCATAGCGGAATTGAATCAGTAGATTCGGGCTTGCATATCTGAAATAATGTGTCTTTGTTGTTTTTGGCCATTAAACAGATATCGCTTTTAACATCACTTTTCTATCGTTATTTTTGCCTGTAAGTGTTAAAATGAAAGGGATAAGATACACATAGTACCAAAATGTTTATCTCATAAGGACACAATTTGAGGGCGATAGATGATTAGTGAACTTGTTAATGTATGTAAAGGGAAAGAAAATATTGTGATCTGGACACATGACTATCCGGACGCAGATGCAATCGCAACATCATATTCGTTACAGTTTTTGCTGAAACAATATGGAATTGATACAGTACTTACATATGTGGGCAGTGTGAATATGCTTAGCTCGGGCAAAATGGTTGATGCATATAAAATCGAGTTTTCAAAACCGGAAGATATACCGGATGATTGTAACATTATATGTGTCGATTGCCAAAATCTTGAAGGCAATGTGTCTATTGATAAGGGTAATGTATTTGCATGCATTGACCATCATAAAGATACAAACAAGTATGAATATGAATACAAGCATATTGAGGCTGTCGGCTCGTGCGCGACTTTGATAGCCGATGAGATTTTTAATATAAATATTGATATGCCTATAAGTATTGCTACCTGTTTGCTTTGGGGAATTAAGATGGATACACTTAATCTTACCAGAGAAGTATCTGCCAAAGATGTTGATGCATTTTGCAAACTGTATGGAAAATATGACAAGAATGTCATGAATCATCTTGAAAACAGTAATATGGAATTGGACGACCTTAAAGCATTTGGACAGGCAATTAACAATATATTTGTATTGGCTGACATGGCACTGTCGTATGTGCCATTTGATTGCCCGGATGGTTTGATTGCCTTGCTGGCCGAATTTATTTTGGGTGTGTCGGATTTGGAACTTGTTGTTGTTTTTTCTTTGCGAAAGAATGGTATAAAAATGTCGGTGCGTTCAATAATGCCGTATTTACATGCCGGGGATTTTGCTGAGAGGGTAGTTGAGGGAATCGGTACAGGTGGCGGACATGCAATGTTTGCGGGGGCATTTATTCCTCTTGATTTCTTTAAAAGTTTTGAGAATGAGGAAGCTATTGGAGAGTATATGAAGGAACTGTTGCTTAAAAAGTTTGGAGAAGCATTATACTCAGGTGTATAATAGTGTTATGGCAAGATTTGAGAGTTTGTTTGTCAATTATTGACATCCAAACTCTTTCATTTTATGTATAATTAGTTATATGGGAAGAGTATATATATACAAAAATAGAAAGTGTTGAGGAATAAAATGTTAAGAATAGTTAATACAAAATACGGTGCGGTTAAGGGATTGCCGGCATCGGATCCAAGAATCACATCATTTAAAGGAATTCCCTTTGCAAAACCTCCGATAGGTGAATTGAGATGGAGAGCACCACAACCTTGTGAAAAATGGGATGGAATAAAAGAGGCTTACGAATATGGGCCGATTGCCGTTCAGGATACACCGGGACTGGGTACTGATATATATTGTAAAGAGTGGCATGTTGATCCCGATATACCGATGAGTGAGGATTGCTTATATCTTAATGTTTGGACGCCTGCGAAAAAGGTTGATGAAAAATTGCCGGTATTATTATGGATTTATGGTGGCGCATTCCAATGGGGATATTGTGCTGAGATGGAGATGGACGGTGAACGCTTGGCATCAAGAGGCATTGTCGTTGTCAGTTGTACTTACAGATTGGGTGCACTTGGTTTTTTGGCACATCCTTCGCTTACGGCCGATCAACCATCCGACCCGACCAACTTTGGTATGCTTGACCAGCAGGCGGCACTTAATTGGGTGTTTGAGAATATAGCGGCATTCGGCGGCGACCCGAATAATATATCGATAGCGGGACAGTCGGCAGGCGGCGCGAGTACTATGATTCAGATTACCTGCGAACAAAATTTTGATAAAATAAAGAGTGCGGCAATATTCAGCGGAATAATAAGGAATCCGTATTTCTTTGATGAATTCTTTATTCCGGGTAACATTAAAAAGGCTGAACAAAACGGCAAAACATTCTTGGAGTTTTTGGGTGTTAATACAATCGAAGAAGCAAGAAAATTGGATGCATTGTTTATTAGAGATATGTATGCGCAATATAGGCAGAACCACTTGTTTATGAGTCCTTGTATTGATGACATAATAATAACGGATGAACCTTTGCGCAAGCTGTTAACGAATAAATGTGCGCAGATTCCTTTGTTTGTAGGTAATACAACAGATGAATTCTCGGCATTTATCGATGCAGATAGTATTGAAGAATTAGAAAAAGCTGCAAAGGAGCATTTTGGAGATTCGGCGGATGAATTCTTACAGATAGACGGTGTACGAGAAAAAGGTGAGATGGGATATGCATTAACCAGTGCATTGGAACCGGCTATTAAAGGTATGATTGAAAACAAAAGAAAGAATGGAAGTGAGCAGCCGGTATATTACTACAAATTTGATGCAACAATTCCGGGGGATGATAGACCGGGAACATTTCATTCGGTTGATTTGTGGTTCTTTTTTGAAACTTTGTATAAAGCAAAAAGACCGTATAGCGGAGCACATTTTGAACTTGCACATACTATGTGCGATTATTGGAGCAATTTTATCAAGTCGGGTAATCCGAACGGAACCGATTGCTATGGACGTTTGTTAAACAAATGGGATGAATATAGTAAAGAAGAACCGATGGAAATGATTTTTGATGAAAGAGGATGTGCTCAAAGGAGAGAGATACAAAATGAGTTACTGGATTTTTTAAAGAAAAAGGAACAATAACAATTAAAGTAGATATATCTGCAACTTGGAAATGAGGAGAAAACATGGAGTGCGTATTTGAGAGATTAGGTGTAACAAAACAAGAAGTATCTGAAAGACTTAATGCTATATTTGATACACTTTTTTATGGAAGTGATGATGAGAGGATATATCATCCGGTAGGTGATGATATGGGATATATTGAAGACACAGGTAATCATGACAGCAGGACAGAGGGTATGTCCTATGGAATGATGATGTGTGTACAGATGAATCGTAAGGAAGAGTTTGACAGAATATGGAAATGGGCCAAGACATATATGTATATGGATGAGGGAGTCAATTCCGGTTATTTTGCATGGTCTTGTGCAACGGATGGCAGTAAGAATGCTTATGGACCGGCACCTGATGGAGAGGAATATTTTGCAATGGCGCTTCTTTTTGCGGCGCACAGATTCGGAAACGGTGAAGGAATATTCAATTATGAGGCGGAAGCCAAGAAACTGTTGAAAGATATGGCAAAAAAGGGAATGAACGGGACACCGGGAAGAGCAATGTTTGATCCGGATAATCATTTGATTCGTTTTATATGTGAAGTTGATTTCTCGGATCCTTCTTACCATTTGCCACACTTTTATGATTTGTTTGCTCAGTGGGCAGATGAAGAGGACAGGGAGTTTTATAAGCTTGCAGCCAAGGCAAGCCGTGAATATCTTAAAAAGGCATGCCATAAGAAGACAGGCTTTAGTGCAGAATATGCGGAGTTTGATGGTACACCGCTTCCAAACGCCGAGAAGATGTGGGGCTCAAGAAGAGACTGGTATTTTTCGGATGCATATAGAACAATTATGAATATCTGCCTTGATTATGCATGGAATGGTATAAATGAATGGGCAAAGACAGAAGCGGAAACTTTTGCGGATTATATGGTCAACACTATTGGTGTAGATAATTGGAATCATATATTTGAAGTAGACGGAGAGATGCTTAAAGAGAGTGCAATGCATCCGACAGCTATTATTGCAACAAACGCAACTACAGCACTAGTTGTTAATAACGCAGCAACAGATGTATGTCTCAAAAAGTTTTGGGATACACCGCTTAGAACCGGGGACAGAAGATATTATGATAATTGCCTGTATTTCTTTGCATTCTTGTGCCTTAGCGGCAATTATAAGATATACTGATTGTCAGGAGTGATTTATGTCATTAAAAGAAAAAATCGAAGTTGAATTAAATAAAGTTAAACAGATGAATAGGCCCCAGAAAATCAGCTATTTTAAGACCTATTATATGGTGCCATGTATTGTGATTATCGTTGTCATCGCTTTGGCAATATGGTTTATAGCAGATACGGTGTTTCAAAAGAAAAATGTATCTTTCGGAGTGGTATATAATGTAAATATATCAGATGAGACGGAGACACTTTTGACAGATGGCTACATGGAAAGATACGGATATGATAGCAAGAAGTGTATGACTGCGATTTCACGTGACAATCTGTTTGACGGTACAGCACAACAGATGGATGCATATTCATCACAGATGGCTCTGTTTGCACAAATTGCCGCAGGTGAGGTACATTATCTAATCGTTGATAAGTCTATGTTGGATGTTATGCAGACAGGTGGAATCTTCGCATCTGTGGACGAAGTGTTGTCCGATGAAATGTATAAAAATGTGCAGGATAGTGTTGTTATACTGTCCGATGAAGACGGTAAGGAATATGTTGGGGCAATTGATTTGTGCAAACTTAAGATTGTTCCTGATTGTGATAATGGTGCATATTTGTGCATTTCTGTAAGTACGCCGGATGAGCAGTATCCGGATAGGCTTGTTGGCTTGCTTTTGGGAAAATAGTCTGAGGATAAAGAATGAAAAAATTTTTCAAATTATTTCTTTCATGGTTCAACAATTTACAGTTAAGAATTAAGATAATCTGCCTGTTTTTGTTTTGCGTGATTATGCCGTTGACAATAACGGATGGAATGATTTTGTCGCGTATCGTTGCTATTGAAGAAGCAGATGAGAAATATGAAGCAGAGGAAACGGTTGTTGCAATTCAAGATTTGATGGCCGATGTTTTGGAGAATTGCGAAAAAATATCAACAAGTATATCGCTCAATAGAAATGTAGAAGAATTCTTAGGGGAAAAATACGATAATTCATATGATTATTTTGCAAAATATTATATGATGACGGATAATTCCTATTTCCAGACTCTGGTTGGTTTTTCCGAGACAAAAGTTAAGATATATTCCAATAACCCAAGTATGAAAAACGGTGGATATGTCGGAAGGATTAGCAGCTTAAATGATAAAGAGTGGTATAAGGAGTTTGCAAGCAGCGGATTGAAACGCACGCTGGTTACTTTTTTTGACGCGTCTGATGGATATTATTCTCCAAACAGAAAAATTGTATATTTATCAAAACTCAGTTACCCAAACAATAAATATGATCAGTTTGTATATGTAGAAAATGATTACAGAGCAATCGGAAATGCTTTGAAAAATGTTGCATATGATGGCGAAGTGCTTCTGTGTCATGATGGTAAGGTAATTGTGTCAAGTTCCGGAAATAATAATATCGGACAGGATTTCGGAAAGCTTTCAATAAAAAGGCGAGACATAATGTGCACGAAGACAGTATATGCA
>JAGHVF010000051.1 GCA_018064425.1 Candidatus Colinaster equi
TCAATGCTCTTTTTGTTTGTAAACCTCCAGGAAAACGTTGAAAATAAAGGCTTTTGAAGCCTTTAAATAATAAAAAAGTAGTGTTACTTTTGACACTACCATATATTAAAGGGAGGATAATATATGAAATGTTCAAATTGTGGTGCTGAGATTTCAGGCAAAACGGCGTATTGCGAATTCTGCGGTTCTCAAGTGACTGTGGAGATGAAAAAGGAGCAGGAGACACTCAATAAGGCTGGATGTCCAAATTGCGGTAGCTCAAATATTACTTTCAATCGTGAAGACCAGGGAGAACGTAGAGATAAGAAAGGCAAAGAAATTGTCAGGGCTACGGTTGGATTTTGTAAAGATTGTGGTCACACATGGACAACATCCGAAACGAAGAAAAAGAGAAAAACCTGGTTATGGGTTCTTGGCTGGATATTCATTTTCCCGATTCCACTTACAATTCTCTTATTAAGACCTACTTGTAATTTGGATAAGAAAATAAGATATGGAATTATTGCAGCAGCATGGATTGTATACCTCATTTTCTACTTTAACAGAGGTAATAGTAATAGTAGTAAGAAATATGAATCTAAACCTGTTGCCACTGTTGAGACTCAACCTGAAACTATGGTAAACAGTTTGGCTGATGTTAGCAATGAAACAGTAGAAGAGACGCAGGAAACAACATTATATTCTATCGAGATAGCTGCTAATGTAAATGAGGAAGATGGAACAGTATTATTTGAAATAACATCAGATGCGCCGGAAGATACACGTTTTAATGTTACACTAACAAATGCAAATGGCTATAATGAAACAGATACGGCAACAATCTTAGCAAGTGGAAAAGGCTTTACCGCTGAGTTTAGTGATGATGGAAATGGTCTAAATGGAGACTATACTGTTTCAATTTCTGATGATTCAGATGATGTTATAGCAACGAAAGATTTTACATTTGAATATGGTAATACGGATGGAAGCTCACAGGAAGATAAAAGTGATGCATCAGGAGTAGATCCGGAACTTAAGTCTTTCTTGGATGCATATGAAAAGTTCATGGATGAGTATTGCGAATTTATGGAAAATTATGATGTGAATGATTTGTCAATGCTTGTAGAGTATGCAGAAGTTATGGAAAAATATGCAGATTTTGCAGAAAAGGCTGATGCATATGATTCGGAGAAGATGTCTGATGCAGATAGTCTATATTATCTTGAAGTTATGAATCGAGTAAATCTCAAACTTGCAAAGGTTGCGTATGAACAATAGAAAGTGACAATTTGCATTCAAAGGCTCTACCAGAAGGTAGAGCCTTTTTTATGCCTATTACAGCAAATATTATGATATACTGTTTGCGTAATTGATCGTATGTGTTTGCGACTATTATGAGGGATATTAGGCTAATATGAAAAGCATGCATAAATCATAAGGAGAATGCTATGCAACTACTTTTTTTCATCTATATTGCATTTATTGGGTTAGGACTGCCGGATTCGTTGTTCGGAACAGCATGGCCGGCTATATATTCTGATTGGAATATTCCTTTTTCTTACGGAAGTTTTGTATCATCACTTACTTGCTTGGGTACAATGATTTCATCGATGTTAAGTGCAAAGGTCATTAAGAAGTTTGGTACGGGAAAAGTGACAGCAGTGTCAACTTTGCTAACGGCTTTGGCATTATTTGGATATTCATGTTCAAACAGCTACATTTTTATTTTACTATGTGCTTTGCCTTTGGGTATTGGCGCAGGAGCGATTGATACGGCACTTAACAATTATGTGGCGCTAAATTACAGTGCAAGTCACATGAATTTTTTACATTGCTTCTACGGTATCGGAATTACAATAAGCCCGTTTATTATCGCAAAAACAATAGCGGCAGACGGTGGTTGGAAGAAAGGATATTTTATCGCTTTTATAATTCAGTCATGTATAGCGGTGCTTATGTTTGCTTCGTTGCCACTATGGAAATGTCAGAAGGCAAACGCACAAAATATAGATACACAAGAGAGTGAAGATGAACAGATAGATGTTCTGTCACTTAAGCAACTATTGCATACACCGTATGTGAAAGCAATGTGGTTGCTCTTCTTTTTCTCATGTTCGATTGAGACAACATGTGCTTCATGGGGAAGTACATTCCTTGTTGAGATGCATGGCGTTGCACCTCAGAATGCAGCCTCATTCATGATCGCATATTTTGCGGGAATGGCAATTGGCAGACTTATATCCGGCTTGATTTCACATTTGCTTAGAGCTGAGAAAATAGTAGTATTAGGTATATGTATTTTAAGCGTTGGTATTACACTGGTGTTTATTCCGGTAGGCGGACCATTTTTGATTGCAGGATTTTTCATGATTGGCGCAGGAAACGGACCACTGTTTCCTAATTTCAATTATTTGACACCAATCCTTTTTGGCGAAAAAAAGGCAACATCTGTAATCGGTTCTCAAATGACAGTGGCAACTATGGCATTTCTAATTGTGCCGATTATATTCGGTCAATTGGCGGGGCTGGTTGGATTGACACTTTTCCCAATAGCGATAGCTGTATTTGCGGTCATAATAATTGCAACGTATGCATATTTGTGGTGTTGGATAAAGATTAGACGTGCCTAGCGACGCGATATGTAAAGATGAAGGGTGAAGTTTTGTTGCGCGGGTGATTTATGAAGAAAAACAGATGGAGGCAATAAATGAAAGAAGTATCATATCGGTTGGGACATATTGTGCGACAGGAGGTGGCCGGACTTGGATGGCTGCATCTTATTCCTGTTGATTATTCAATATTTGAATATATTGAGGTGGTATATGAGGACGGCACTCATAAGTTTTTCTATGAAAATGATGAGGGATTTGAGCATTTTGAGAGCAATTTCAAAAGTAAGAGATTCACATCATATCATGAATTTTTTACAACAGATGAGCCGGCCGTTGAGAAAAGAGGAAGCCTGCAACTCAAATATTACGTGCGTCGTGATACAGACTGTTATGAAAAAGTGACATTAGCAAGTAAAACTGCAGAGCTAGACGAACTTGTTAAAGCAGGAAAAATCAAACGTGTCGCTGACAGAGTTACGGTATATGGCAATTATGATGTCGAGGTAAACGACCACTGGGATGAAGTTGTAAAGTAGGAAGGCGTACATTTTACCCGAGTTTGAAAGGATTTTTGAAATTTGAGCGTAAAATTTACTATTATGTAGAATTTTTTTTCACAAAATGTAAGAAAGAAGTGACATGGATTAATGAATCATGAATATAAAGAGTATACAACAAAAGAATTGTTTAAGAGATTTATCCCATATTTCAAGCCATACAGACTGATATTGGTAATGGATTTGATCTGCGCTGCATTGACTTGCGGATGTGATTTGGTATTGCCGATGATACTCAGATATATTACCAATACCGGAATGCAGGATGCTACACAACTCACTGTTGAGCTTGTTTTGTCATTGGGCGGTTGCTATTTAGCACTTAAAATCATTGAATGTGCGGCCAATTTTTATATGGCGGACAGAGGACATATTATGGGTGCCGCTATTGAAACAGATATGAGAAGGGATGCATATAGTCACCTTCAGAGGCTGTCGGTTACATTCTATAATAATACGAAAGTCGGTCAGATAATGGGACGAATCACCAATGATTTGTTTGACGTTACCGAGTTTGCGCATCATTGTCCCGAAGAGTTTTTCATTGCAACTATCAAAATTGTAGTTGCGTTCGTTTTCCTTATTATGGTCAATGTGCCGTTAACAATCATTATTTTTGCGATTGTTCCGATTATGGCGTTTGTCTGCCTCAAACTTAACAGGCGTACCAAGAAAGCGTTTGCCAGTCAGCGTGTCCAAATTGGCGAGTTGAATGCTTCGATAGAAGACTCTTTGCTGGGGCAAAAGGTGGTAAAAGCTTTTACGAACGAGCAAAAGGAATGTGAGAAATTCGAAAAGGGTAATAGTCTTTTCTTGGAAATCAAGAAAAAGGCATATTTGTATATGTCTACGTTTTCTTCGGCTACGCGCGCATTTGATGGTTTGATGTACATTGCTATCATTGTTTTTGGCGGAATATTTATGATTAACGGAATAATTACTCCCGGAGATTTGGTGGCATATGTTATGTATGTGACGACACTCATCGCGACTGTCAGACGTATTATTGAATATGCGGAGCAGTTTCAGAGAGGTGTGACGGGTATAGAGCGATTCTTGCAGATAATGGATGCCGACATTGATATTTGCGATGCAGATGATGCAATTGAAATGACCAGACCGCAGGGAAGTATAGAATTCAAAAATGTGAGCTTTGAATATCCGGACGACCATAATATTGTGTTTACAGACCTGAATCTTAAAATCAATCCGGGCGAGAAATTGGCGATTGTCGGACCATCAGGTGGTGGAAAAACAACGTTATGCAATCTTATTCCCCGATTTTTTAATATTACAGGTGGAGCAATACTCATTGATGATGTTGATACAAGGCGTTATACGGTGCATTCGCTTCGTTCAAATATTGGTATTGTTCAGCAGGATGTGTATCTGTTCTCGGGAACGGTAATGGATAACATTTTGTACGGAAGGGACGGAGCAACCAGAGAAGAAGCGATGGAAGCGGCCAGACAAGCAGATGCGGAAGAATTTATCTTGCAATTGAAAGATGGATATGACACATACGTTGGTGAGAGAGGTGTCAAATTGTCAGGCGGTCAAAAGCAGCGTATCTCCATTGCACGAGTGTTCCTTAAGAATCCTCCGATTATGATTCTTGATGAGGCTACATCGGCTTTGGATAATGAGAGTGAATATATTGTCGCAGAATCTTTGCGAAGATTGTCGGAGGGAAGGACAACAATTACGATTGCGCATAGATTATCTACCATAAAAAATTCCGACCGAATACTTGTGCTTACTGATGATGGCATATGTGAGGAAGGCAATCATGAGGAATTGATGGCTCAAAAAGGGGTGTATTTCAATTTCTATACAATGGCAGATCGTAATGGTTAATTCATAAAAAAAGCAATATATAAGAAAAGTGGTTGCAATATCGAACATATATTCGTATAATAACATCAAGGAGACGAACATATGTACGAGATACAGACTGATTTAGGATTAATGGAGAAGCTGGAGATTTTGTCGGATGCAGCCAAATATGATGTTGCATGTACTTCCAGCGGAGTTGATAGGCGAGGACAGAAGGGGAAGCTTGGCAATTCATGTGCTGCCGGAATCTGTCATTCTTTTGCAGCCGATGGCAGATGCGTATCGTTACTTAAAATTTTGATGACTAATCACTGCATATATGATTGTAAGTATTGCAAGAACAGGCAGACCAATGATGTTGTCAGGACCATGTTTACGCCTGATGAGATATGTAAGCTGACGACAGAATTTTACAAGCGCAATTATATTGAAGGACTTTTTTTGAGCTCGGGTGTTATTCAAAGCCCGGATTATACTATGGAAAAGATGTGCGAGACACTTAGATTGTTACGCACGAAGTATATGTTTAACGGCTATATACATATTAAAGTTATTCCGGGGGCATCTTCGGAACTCATATATTCAGCGGGATTGCTTGCTGACAGAGTCAGTATCAATATGGAGATGCCGACACAGGCGAGTCTGCAAAGGGTTGCACCCAATAAGACGATGGCCAATATTCTTAATCCTATGAGTCGTATTACGGAGACGATTGCGGCGAACAGGATTGCTAACGGAAAGTCTGCGAGATTGGAGCGTGCAACCATCAATAAGCATTTGGTACACAATATATTCGGAGCAGATTCTGACGGGGGATTTTTAGGTACAAATAATGCCGGCTTTTTATCCGGAGGCGCGGTTCGCAATTACAGCGCGCATTCAAAAGTGTTGGATGAGTTGAATTCACAGTCAGGATATTATCTTCCGGCAGAACGTATTGATTCACAGATTGGCAGACCGTTTGCTACGGCCGGACAGAGTACGCAGATGATTATCGGGGCATCCGGTGAGACTGATTATGAATTGATTAAGACTACAGAGAGTCTGTATCGCGGATTTGATTTGAAGAGAGTCTTTTTTTCGGGATATGTGCCGGTTAATGATGATCCTGATTTACCTGAGATTGGTACGCCTGTACCGTTGCTTAGAGAGCACAGACTGTATCAAGCCGATTTCTTGATGAGATTCTATGGGTTCGAATCGAGAGAATTGCTATCGGAAGAGAATCCTTTCTTTAATGAGCAGATTGATCCCAAATGCGATTGGGCGATAAGACATTTGGGAATGTTCCCTATAGAAGTCAATACAGCATCATATGACGAACTTATTCGTGTACCGGGGATAGGACCGACCGGTGTGAAGAAGATTGTCAGTGCAAGACAGTATTCCAAGATTGATTTTGAAATGCTAAAAAAGATGAGAATTGTATTAAAGCGGGCTCGGTTTTTCATAACATGCAATGGCAAGATGTTATATAACACACCTATTGAAGAGAGATATATTCTGGATAATCTGGCAGGTGAGGAACGTAAGGAAGTAGCGCAGATTACGGCACAGAATGAGAACTATGAGCAGCTTAGTTTGTTTGATTAATAATAGCATGCGGTTGAGTTTAATTGTGATTGTGTCTGAGATAATAATATAGTACTATTGTGATAGTGTTTATTACATAGAATGATGTCTTCGAGTTGCTGTTACCTAAGGCTATGCTATGGGACTTCAACCGTTTAGGGCCATATAAGGAAACTTTGTGACCTTCCGTATTTGAAAAGGAGACTTATAATGACAAAGTATAGGATTAGTTTGCCCAAATTAATCTTTATGGCATTGTGCTGCGATTTGGGAATAATTGCAAAGAAATTGATTGCACCGGCGGCAAATGTTGTAACAGAATTCTTACATATTCCGGGTGGAATAAGTGTCAGTTTTTCTTTGATGTTCATTTTGATAGGTGCATACATCTGTAATATTCCTTTTGCGGCTACACTTATGTGCGTTTTGCAATGTGTTCTTGCGTTGTGCATGGGAACGACGGGAAGCTTGGGGATGCTTGCAATTATCGGATATATTGTTCCGGGAATAGTTATGGATATTTGCATATTCCTTTTTTCTCATACGCGTATTGAACGTACGGAACAGATTGTTCTTGTTAATGCAATTGCAGGTGTAAGTGCAGCAGCTTGCGCCAATATGTTGACATTTCGTTTAATTAGTATTCCTTTATACTTATATTTGGCGGTCTCATTCACATCAGGTATATTATGTGGAATATTGGGCGGAATATTGATTAAGCGCGTAGGGCATATATGCAGATTTGAGAAATAGATGCAGTGATATGTAAGAATGTGTGTTGTGAGAATACGAAAGAGTGTAGATTTTCATTGCATTAGGGAAGTTATAATCGGGAGATTTAGGATAACAAGCGGGAATCCTCGGTTCTTCAAGTGCCGAGATGAAAGCGCCTGAACACAAGAAAAATGGTAGGTTTGATGGATACAAAACCAGAACATATATTCGATTTTTCTTGTGCTATTCTATATCTTATGGTATACTATGTGTATGAAAGAAAATCTTATTCATTACCGCACATCAGTGTGCAATATTAATTACCATGTGGTTTGGTCGGTTAAGTACAGACGAAAGGTTCTGACCGGGGAGGT
>JAGHVF010000036.1 GCA_018064425.1 Candidatus Colinaster equi
TGACATTGCGCTCTTTGAAATACCGCTCCGCCTTTTTCGTATCAAAACATTTCTTAGTTCCAAAAATCTGTATGTTCATAACCCGCCCTCTATTACAAGTCCGTATAATACTCGGCCTTAAAGGCTTCATTACATTCTGATATTTCTTTAGTTCCGTTGATATAATCTGCATACATATCCCAAAGATCCACATCACTTCCGTCCATGGCCTCATCGTCCGGAATCCATGATTTAATCAATGCAATTCTTTCTTCTTTGGTTGTATCTTTTAATAAATATCCCATCTTTTCTGTAAGCCCTCCAGCACTCTTTCCGTAATCCCGCTCTGTCATTGCTCCGGTAATGAGGAAGTTATTAAGCATTATCATTTGTTTCAGGAATAAGCGTTCATTTGTCATGTCGGCTGACCGCTTTCTTTAGATATTCCTTCTTCAGTTCATTGGATTCCGTGAGTTTCACAATCTCGTCTTCCAAATGAGCCACATACTCCCTGGCCAGCTTTACGCCTCCTCGAACGGAAATATCATCATTCTTTTCTAATTCATCAAGCCAACTATTAAAGGAATTCTTCCTTAGATCGTTATAGGTTGTATCTTCACGTTCAAACATATTCTTACCTTGCATCGGAACCGCAGCACTTAATATCCTGCTCCGCACTTCCGGCATTTCCAATCTTACGAATCTGCATATAAATTCTCTCGATTTCCTCTATTGGAAAGTTTGGAAAAGCCTTATTCATACACAACTCCTACTTTCAGCATACTAAACCACCAACCGCAGGCCGACACATTACGAAGCCTATCTCCTGCCACCAACAGCAAGCCCCTTTATTCTGAAGCCAATTCCCCAGACCGTCTCAATATATTCTGTGTCCGTATATTCCTTTATCTTCTTTCGTATATTACTGATATGAACATTCAACGTCTTGTCTTCACCAAGATACATCTCATCCCATGCTTGCTCATATAGTTCCTGTTTACTATAGACCTTTTGTGGATGCTTTATGAGCAATTCAAGGATATTAAACTCATGCCGCGTAAGCACAATCTCACTGTCATTTACCATCACTGTCCGATTAATCGAACTAATCTTCAATTCGCCATACGATACAAATGCACTGTTAGAATATGTGCTGTTTCTTAATTGAATTTCTATTCTTGCAGCAACCTCTCTGGTGTCAAATGGCTTTGTAATATAGTCGTTGGCTCCGCTTTCAAGCAGCTTGACTTTTTCGTCAATATCAGACTTCGCAGATATTACAATTATTGGAATATTCGAATTGGAACGCATTTCCACTAAAATCTCTTCTCCACTTTTTCCCGGCAACATAAGATCAAGTAAAATCAGGCTAAATGAATCCTCACGAAACAATCGAAGTCCTTCCGGTCCGGAATATGCAGAGACCACTTGATGTCCAATATTACTTATTAATTCACTTAACAAACCGTTGATTTCATTATTATCTTCAATAATCAGTATTTTACTCATATCTATCCCTTCATCAGTGAAATATGAATCCCAAAGTATCTATCATCACTCAAATATGCTTCAACCTGCCCGCTCATCTGCAAAACCAATTCTTTTACAATACACAGCCCAAGGCCTGTTCCCATTGAGTTTCTTGAAGCATCCATTCTATAGGTTCTGTCAAATACCCTCCTCAAATCCTCTTCAGTCACTTCAGCATCTGCCTCATTTTCAAAAAACATGTCAACTTTGTCTGTTACACAAATTCTGACTCTTAGTGAATTCCTTCCATGAATCAATGCATTCTTAACAATATTCTGAACAACACGTGCCAACTCCTTGCTGTTTGCATAGCAAAATGCCTGCGAAGGAACGTCTATTATCGGAGTACCGAAATGTTCCTCAATTTCCCGACAATACATAAACAGAGTCTCTGTAACAACTCTGACTGCATCAAATCGTTCAGTCTCTATCCTGCGATCCGTACTGACAACAGTTGAATAAGCAAAGAAATCTTCAAGCATCTCTTTAAATCTTTGAAGTCTGCTCATAATAATATCCGAATATTGTTTCTTCTTCTCTTCATCTTCAGTTTCAAGCAATAATTGAAAGTATCCGGATACTGACGTTATAGGAGTTCGAATGTCATGCGATACGTTTGATACAAGCTGCTTCCAGGCGTCCTCCTGTTCCTTATACCTTCTATTTTTCTCTCTCTTTTCCCTTTCACATAGGTTCAATTCCATCTGAAGTTCGCGAAAAGGTCCACCAATAACATCAGTCCTATAATCAATGTTACTACTATCCAGTCTATGCATACGAAGCTGGCGACAGATGGACTGCACCTGCCGCCTATATAAAATGAGCATTGAAATCAATATAACAACAATCAATGCAAGTATAGTAATTATCGTATAATGTACCGCATTATTCATACAATCAGTATACATCCTTTTTAGAAAAAACAATCGCTCCGAGTGTAGCATATAATGCTATGCCAATAATGCCGACAACCAGAGAATTTACATGTGGAAAAGTAGCATAACATACATTCATCCCCTGTACTCTTGTTACAATCATATACTGAACTATTCCCAAATACTCCACAGCCCTCTTTGCCAAGGTACCGAATGATGCGATATTTCCCTCCACCCAGGAAAAGACCGAACCAATCACGTTGACTGAAACTACAATAGTGCAAATCACTGTAACAAGCATATTTCTACACAATTCAAATACAAACATAACGAATGTTGCAAAGGCTGTGTGAAGAAATACCTGAAAAGCCACATACTTTACAAAGCCAGGCAAATCATAAAACTGATTTACCTCAGCAGTTCTTCCAATTATACCAATCTTCGTTGCAAAAATAGTTACCAAAATTATAAAGAATGAATATGCAAATATCGTTGTCACTTTCGCAAGAAAAATGCCCCCCTTCTGCTTTGAACCCATGGGAAGATTCTTGAGAAAACCACTATCGCGCTCTTCATTCGTATATGCAGCCGCAAATATACCAATCAACATCAAAAGTAATCCGCTGCTCATAATGTCATTATATACTATATCAAGCCCTTGCGGATGTTTTGCCTCCTCATTATAATAGCTCGTAATAGTCATACCTATTCCTGATGACTCTTCAATATCAAGTCCCTGTTCTTCTATAATCTGACTATCCATTGCCTGCTCTTCCGGATCAGTCAATATATTCCCAAGCAAAGCAAAAAGCAAAATTGCAATAATAATGGTAATGTAAGCACCCTTACATTTTAATAATCTATACAAATTCATCGAAATAAGGTTCAACATGATTACACTCCTTTCTCAATTGCGTTCAAATAGAACTCTTCCAGTGACATAGAATTTAATCCTATCGATGTAACAGGTACAGATGAATCTACAAGCCTCTTTGTTATTTCTGCTACTCTCTCAGAACAATTCTTTGCATATACGGTAGTGTCATTTTCAACCAAATAGTCATTTATTCCCATTTCTTCCAGGACTGTTGTACACAATCCGATTTCATCTGTCACAATCTCAAGTCTCTCACCGCACGTCTTCTTGATTTCGTCAGAACTAATCTCCATAATGAGCTTTCCTGATTTGATAATTGCAAATTGTGTTGCAATTTTGCTGAGTTCTTCCAGAATATGACTGGAAATGATAATTGTCATGTCCTGCTCTTTGCATAATTTAAGTATCAACTCACGAACCTCGATAATCCCCTGAGGATCAAGTCCATTAATAGGCTCATCCAGAATGATTAGATCCGGATGTCCGATAAGTGCCATTGCTATTCCAAGACGCTGTTTCATTCCAAGTGAATAGTTTTTTGTCTTCTTTCCTTGCACATTTCCGAGTCCGACAAAATCAATAAGCCATTTTATCTCTTGTCGATCATAAAGCCCCAATGCCTTTGCTTTTATCTTCATATTATCGTATGCATTCAAATTGCCATACAATCCGGGGCTTTCAACTAAGCATCCAATTCTATTCTGTGCATCCTCACCACCCATAATATTGATTTCTCCGGCAGTAGGTGCTGCCAGTCCTGAAATCATCTTCATAAGTGTCGTTTTACCTGCCCCATTTGGTCCAATCAGTCCGTAAATCTCGCCTTTATTTACATGAATGCTCAGCTTACTTACTGCTTCGGTATTTCCATACTTCTTGGTAAGCATATTAGTCTGAATATAATACTCTTTCATCTCTTGTCCTTTCTGTTATCTTTCTTCTGCAATATTGCCTTACAAATATGACTATACAAATAAAAGATATAGTAATCGTCAAAAAAGGTTAAAGAAAGTGTAAAGGATTGTGAAATTATCAAAAATAATGTTACGAATACGCAGATTCAGGTTCTCTGAAAGAATTCCAATCAGGCGATTGTAAATGAACCTCTAACCCGTCCCCAAGAGGTCAGTTTTTACTACCAATCGAATCCACATCATACGGCGTCGCCTGATATACGTAATAATTATCATTGAAGGCATCTTTCGCATAGCAGGAATCCAGTAATTTGCTTTTGCGTAGCAGTTGGATTGTTCTTTATCACATTAATAATTGCTTATTCTTCTAACGATAATTTCAAAGTGTCACTTTGGCACTTTGAATCATCACGTTTTAGCATGCCGGTTACTCTGCCATATAATCTTACATTCACAATCCGTCCGTGCTCATCAACGTCAGAGAACCGAAGCGAACATCCTTTGTTGAAGCTGTATGAAATACAATTCCATTTTCATCTGCTCTAAATAACATCATACCTCTCACTCGTGGTTGGTCACCATCCATTGTTGCTA
>JAGHVF010000037.1 GCA_018064425.1 Candidatus Colinaster equi
GCCGAGAATATCATACTTAAACCTCGTCTTCTCAAAAAATAACAACACTTAAGAAATACATTTAAGCCGCTAGCTGATGAATGAAATATCGAGCCAGGAAGTGTGGATTCTCCAGTTACAAAATGAGCTGAGCGAGAGTCGACGCTTGTTTGCTGTGTAATTTTTTAAGTACAAAGCTATTATAACACGCCTGTAAAGTTCGTAAACTATGGAAAGTCGCTTACAAAACGGGATTTCTGATTACAAAATGTGTTTTTCATTTACAAAATTGGATTCTCGCGTTACAAACGGGAATCTCGGATTGCAATTCATCCTTTTGGAAAATGCAGAAATGAAAAATGTACGTCATATTTGCATTTATGTAAAAAAAATAAAATAAAATGTAAAATATACTTGACACAATGTAAAATGAGGTATATTCTGTCAATGTGATTTAAATCAGTGATGCAAAATGTTTGAAAAGTCATAGCGACTTTGGTGATAGTTATGGAGGATGAGATGAACGAATTTAATCAAAAGGAAGCGAAGAAACATTTTTCGGGATTGGGACTTAGATATTTCGTTTTTACACTGGTTGTAAACATTGTGCAGATAGTTGCAATGAATATTGCCTCAGCAATTGACCCTGAGATTATGAACAGTACGTCAAATGTTTTTTGGGTATCAATGTTACCGATTATGTTGCTTGTGTATCCGATATGGGTGTTGACATTTGAGAAGGGCAAGCTTGAAAAGAGTAATCTTACCAAGCATAAGATGTCATTCGGACAGTTTATTGCAGCTTTTGTTATGTCATATGCAGCAATGTATGTTCTTAATCTGTTGGGTATAGGTATTACTTCGGGAATTGCAGCTGTGAAGGGCAGCGATGTTTTGAACATAGGCGTTGAATTGGCTGCGAATTTGGAATCGATTCCAAAGATAGTTGTTGTCACATTCCTTGCACCTGTTTTTGAAGAGCTGTTGTTCCGTAAGCTTATTGTTGATAGGACAGCACAGTACGGAGAAGGCCTTGCCGTTATTTTGTCGGCTTCAATGTTTGCTCTGTTCCACGGTAATCTGAATCAGGGTATATATGTATTTGGACTTGGTTTGTTTTGGGCGTTTATCTATGTTAAGACGGGACATATCGGCTATACAATATTGATACACAGTTTGATTAATTTTATGGGTTCTGTTGTATCGGTAAAGGTTGCCGGGCTTGTTGATATTGAAGAATATGTGAGTGCATTTACTTCCAACGATGCGAATGTGATTATGGAATATCTTTCAAGTAACGGTATCAGAGTGTATGCATTTGTTGCGTATTCAATGATTGTAATGTCCATGGTAATTATCGGAATCATTCTTTTCATTTTGTTCAGAAAAAGATTTACGTTTAATACTGCAGAAAAGCAGATTCCGAAGGGTAAGAGATTTGGCACAACAATACTCAATGTTGGTATGATGTTGTATTGCATATTCTGGTTAGTAGTTACAGTTGCACAGTTGTTTATCAATATGTAGTCATAGGAGGATGAAAAATGAGCTATCAGGCAATAGGTATAATTGTTGGATTAATTTTAGGTGGATTGATTACTGCCCTTATTCTTAAAATGGCCAATACCAATAATATGGTTAAGACGGAATATGATGAGAGACAGCAATTGATAAGAGGAAAAGCATATAAGATTGCATTTTGGACGTTAAGCGGAGGTTTGATATGTGTATCAATCGCGGATATGGCATTTCCTAATATGCATATTACCAATTATATTGTATTGACGGCATTGTTTTTCGTTGCCCTTTCCGTAATGTGTCTGTATTGTATTATTAACGGATGCTATTGGGGCTTGAACAATAATAAGAAGACATATATGATTATATTTTGGATTGCAGGATTACTTAATCTTTTCAATTCGGTAATGGCAATTATTGGTGGATATATGGTTGTGAATGGTGAACTTCAATTCCCGTTTATCGGCCTGATGTGTACTCTGTTTATAGCAATTGTAGCTGGTACTGCTCTTATTTGTGACGGGCGTGACAAAAATGATTCTGATGAAAGCGAGGATTAATTATGAAAAATCTAAAGCTTAAAGCTGCGAGAGCGGGAATGGATATGAGTCAGGACGATTTGGCCAAAGCGGTGGGAGTTTCAAGACAGACGATAAGTGCCGTGGAAAAGGGTGATTACAATCCTACAATCAATCTGTGTGTGTCAATATGCAAAGTCTTGAATAAAACACTGGATGAACTATTTTGGGTTGAAGAATAATATATATTGTTTTTACAGGGAGGAAAAATGGAACCGATTATTCAGGTAAATAATGTAACAAAGGAATTTAAGGTTCTAAATAGAAGTGAAGGACTTAAAGGCAGTATAAAGGATTTGTTTTCGCATGATTACAAAATTGTACGTGCCGTAGATAATGTCTCCATGGATATTGGACAAGGTGAGATTGTTGGGTATTTGGGACCAAACGGAGCCGGAAAATCGACAACAATTAAGATGATGACAGGCGTGCTTAAGCCGACAAGCGGTTCGATTATTTGTAATGGTGTTGTGCCATATGATAAGAGAACCTTGAATGCACAGAATATTGGCGTAGTGTTCGGCCAGAGATCTCAGTTATGGTGGGCTTTGCCGGCAATTGAATCTTTCAACATTTTGAAAGACATCTACCTGGTAGAGGATAAAGATTACAAGGATATGTTGGAACTTTATTCTACGTTGGTGGATATGGACAGTATAATGCATAAGCCGGTGCGCCAGATGTCTTTGGGACAGCGTACTCTGTGCGATATTCTTGCATCGTTTTTGCATAATCCTCCGGTTGTTTTCCTGGATGAACCTACGATTGGTTTGGATGTGGCGATGAAGGCCAAGATAAGAGAACTTGTTAAGATGCTTAACAAGGAAAAAAACACGACGGTAATCTTAACGACGCATGATATGGGCGATGTAGATGCGTTGTGCGAGCGAATTGTAATTATTGATAAGGGTAAGAAAATCTACGATAACGATATAGAACATCTGACGGGATTATTCGGCGCTTATCGTACATTAAGCGTGTCTCTGTCAAAAAATAAGGAGATTTTGACAAAGGAAGAGTTGGAGCAGATGGAGACTTCCGTCAGCAATCTGCTTAGAGAACAGTGGCCGGATGTAGATATGCCGGTAAGTATTGAAGACAATGAGATACAGATACTTGTCAATGAAGCATTTACCGGTGTGGTCAAAGTGATTAATGCGGTGCAGGATAAGTACAAAGTATATGATATGCATATTACGGAGATATCAACCGAAAGTGTAATACGCAAGATATATGACGGTTCTAAGATAGTAAAGTAGTAGCAACATGAGGTTTGATCTATGAAGTGCAGAAAATATTTATCGATGATAAAAGCCGGGATTATGGAAGACATGCAGTTTCGCGGTGCTATCATTATGACTTTTTTTGGTAATCTTTTATATTTATTGCTTGCTTTCTTTTTGTGGAAAGCAATCTTTGAATCATCGGACAGCCCCGTAATTAACGGAATGACATTTTCCGATACCATAATTTATCTTGTTTTTGCGGCAGCACTTTTCAATTTCATGGAAATGTGGACTGTTTGGAATATGGGACGAGATATACAAGATGGAAAGATTGTTGTAGATCTTCTGATGCCATGCGGCTACAGAAGACTGCGTTTGTTTAGAGGCCTGGGTGAAGTAATTGTTAACTTTTTTACGACTTTGCTCCCTACAGCGATAATAGTATATTTTATATCCGGCAAAGCCATACACCTGGGCTTAAATATTCTATGGTTTCTAATCAGTGTGTTTTTTAGCTTTTTTATTAATTACTATATTGAGTTTATTGTAGGAACAATCATTATGTACACAGAGTCTATCTGGGGTATCGATATTATGAAAGAAGTGGTGGTCGGCGTGCTCAGTGGCGCGATGATTCCTTTAGCTTTCTTTCCGGAAGGATTTAAGCAAATTGCATTGGCACTACCTTTTCATGCCATTATAGACTCACCGATGACGCTTCTTTTGCACCCGGAATACGGACTGACCGACGTGGTCAATATCCTCGCAATGCAGGTATTGTGGTTCGTTGTTATGGGGATATTGTCTGATGTGTTCTTCAAATTCTCACTTAGAAGAATTACTGTTAACGGAGGATGATTGAATATGGAAACAAGTGATATGTCTATGAAAACTGCCTCCAAAAGAAGAGGGCTTAGATACTATTTCAACATATATTTCAGGATTATTGCACAGGATATCAAGAGTAAACTAAGCTATCGTTCGGATTTTATTATTTCATTGATCGGAATGATACTTACGGATGCGGTGGAAATATTGTCATTTTGGCTGGTGTTTCAGAATTTTCCCAGTGTTAAGGGCTGGAATTTCTATGAGATGTTGTTCTTATATGGTTTTACATTGGTGGCATCTACACCGGCACAGTGTATGTTTGATAATAACTGGAACTTAAGACTTGTGGTTTATTCCGGAGATTTTATTAAGTATTGCTTCAGACCGGTGAATTTGTTCTTTTATTTTATGTCGGAGATTTTTGACATAAAAGGTGTGGGCAAACTGTTTGTAGGCTTAAGCTGTATTGTATACTCCTGGAACAAGCTGGCATTACCTGTGAATTTCAAATCTCTGGTATTGCTGATATTCGGCTTTGTGTTTGCCTCACTTATTGTTATTGCAATATTAAACCTTGCTTCGTCAGCGTGCTTTTTCATTATGAATTCATTTTTCGTGTTGTCATTATCAAATACGCTCAGAGGCTATGCGAGATATCCGATTACTATTTTCTCGGGTGCTCTGAAATTCGTGTTTACATTCATCGCGCCGATTGCTTTTATGGCATATTACCCGAGTATGGCAGTACTTCGACCCGATAATGTACCGGTCCTTACGTGGTTTACGCCGGTATTTGGTATTGTTTTCTTCTATATCAGTTATAAGGTGTGGATGAAGGGCGCATTGTCATATAATGGTACAGGCAATTAGTGCCGGAATATTGTTTTTATAACTAGAAAATTTAGATAATTAAGACAATTTTAATGATTTGTTTCATTGAACTTTAATGAATGCGTTATATGATGTGTATGTAGCGTTAGGATAAAGTAGATGTGCAAGAAGGAGAAATATGGAAAAATGTGCAGTTGATGATAAGCTTATTGAAATCATCGATATGAAAAAAATCTATAATCCGGGCGAAAATGAAGTCAGAGCATTGGATGGCATAAATGTGACGATTAACAGAAATGAACTTGTGGCTATAATAGGTCATTCGGGTTCAGGTAAATCAACATTTATGAATATGTTAGGTTGTCTTGATGTACCTACGGAAGGTAAGTATTATCTGAACGGTACCGATGTTTCCAATCTGACTGACGATGAACAGTCGGATATTCGTAACAAGGAAATCGGTTTCATTTTTCAAGGATTCAATTTGATTGGAAATCTGACGGCACTTGAGAATGTGGAGCTTCCTCTTATGTACCGAGGTGTCGGTGCAAAGGAACGTAGACAGTTGTCTATACGTGCGCTTGAGCGAGTAGGCTTGGGACACAGAATGGATCACAAGCCCAATCAAATGAGTGGAGGACAGCAACAGAGGGTGGCTATTGCAAGAGCTATAGCACAGGCACCGCCCATTATTTTGGCGGATGAGCCGACCGGAAATTTGGATAGTAAGTCGACGGATGAGATAATGAAGATTCTTATTGATCTTCACAATGAGGGAAGAACGGTCATTATTATTACGCATGATGATGAAATTGCGCAGCAGACCAAAAGAGTAATACGAATCAGAGACGGTAAGATTGAAAGTGATGTAAGGAGAGGCAGCGGTGAAGAAGTTTAGAGAAAAGTTTGCCAAGCACAAAGTAAGAAATATTATTTTGTTGGCAATACTTGTAATTGTAGTTGTAGTAATAGTCAGTTCGATTATTTCGAGTAAAAAAGGTATACCTGTAACAACGGTATCGCCTTCGAAGAGTGATATTGAAGAATTGGTAAGTGTATCCGGCAAAGTTGTATCCGGCACGACAGAGACATATTATGCGAAGTTCGCATGTAAAGTGGATAATATTGTTCCGCTTGGAACTGCCGTTAACAGTGGGGATTCTGTTGTTATATTTGATCCCGATGAACTTGCAACGGTTAAGCAAAAAGCAGAATTACAGACGACAGTAGACGACAAGTCTTATGCTGAATCACAGTATCAAAATGCTGTGGCACATATGGATCTTGATATAGGTAATATCGGTTTGTCTGAATGCAAACAGTTGATTCAGCTGTATGAGCAGCAAATCAAAGATTTGGACAGAACCATTGAGAGCAAACAAAAGGATATAGACACTACACTCGCTGCACGAACGAAACAGATTGCAGAAGGCGATATAGATGTAGATGAAGAAGAAGCAGTCAATCAATTGAATTTTGATAAGGCGACAGCTGAATATGACAACAATTTGACTGATATGAAGCATGAGCTTGAAGATAAAGAGGATGTGTTGTCAAAACTCAAAGAACGCGAGGCTAAGCTTGAGACATCGGAATCAGGTAGCGGACTTGAGGCAAAAAAGGCTTCATACGAGATTAAGGCGATAGATAATCAGGATATTCTTGACAGTGTTATGGCAGCCACAGATGGAGTAAAAGCTCCTTTTAACGGTGTAATCAGTGCGGTAAACGTATTATCGGGTGCCGAGACTAAACCCGGTGAACCGGTGTATACACTTGCGTCCCTTGATGATGTGTATGCAGATGTAAACATGTCTAAGATGGATATAGGACGTGTGAGTGTAGGTCAGAAGGCAGAGGTCACAATTGCAAACAAAGTATATGAAGGAACAGTTGAATCTATCAGCAATTTTGCCGGAACAGGTGAGAACGGTAATGTCATCATCGCGGCAAGAGTGAAGATAGATAATCCTGACAATTATATCGTAATAGGATTGGATACAAAGGTTAAGATACATGGCCAGAGTAAAAAGGATGCACTGACAGTGCCATCGGCAGCAGTAAATGCCGACATAGACGGTGATTTTGTATATGTTGTAGAGAATGGTATTGTTGTAAGAAAAGATGTGACTCTTGGTATTTCTACGGTCAGTGCGATTGAAGTTATAGACGGATTGAGTGAGAATGATGTTGTTATTACTCAGATTAGTAATAGTATTGTTGAAGGTATAAAGGTTTATGCTGTACCGGATATGGAGGCGGGTGTTCCTGTGACATCGGCAAGTGATGAGGTACAGGAGACAACGGCTGAATCGGCTTCTTTAGAGAATGAGTAGGTGAATCAATGTCGCAGATAGGTGAATATATTAAGATAGCATTGATGAACATTAAGTCTAACAGAGGACGATCTGTGCTCACAATGCTTGGTATTATTATTGGTATTTCTTCCGTTATTATGATTATATCAATAGGTAACGGAGTACAGAGCAATGTAAATACATCGCTTAATGATATTGCGGGCGGACAGATAGCTATTTATTCAGACAGTGCAGATATTTATTTTGACGAAGAAGATTATCAGGTGATTCGTGAAATTGATGGTGTTAAAGGTGTAAGCCCTGCATTTAATCTTGGCGGTAGTATTGTAACTCAAAAAGGCAGCTTTAGCGCGACCTGCGAATGCGGTACGCCGGATCTGCAATTGGTGGATAAGGATAAAGTGGTTGCAGGAAGATATTTTAACGAATCGGATTACTATTCCGGCAATCCGGTGTGTGTAATATCCGAGAATGACGCCATCAAAATGTTTGGTACCACCAATGTAGTCGGTATGGAGATGGATTATTCGTGTTATGGAATGACTATGCCGGTCACTATTATAGGAATACTTCATTCAGCAGATGCGGGAATGTTAAGTATGCTTATGAACGGTGAAGCAGTTACCATTAAAATGCCGGAAAGTTCGGTATGTAATGCATTTGGATTTTACCTTGAAGATAATTTGTTCTATGTACTTTGCGGTGAGGATATGGATTCCGCAGTACTTGCCAAGCAAGTAATCTCTCTTATGGAGACCAGAAAAAATGTGCGTGGTGAAGGCGTCATCTTGATGGAAGACTTCAATGATTATATGGGAACAATCAACGGAGTACTGGATGTAGTGAAGATATTTATTGTGTTCGTTGCGGCGGTATCGTTACTGGTTGGCGGTATCGGAGTTATGAATATTATGCTTGTTTCCGTAAGTGAGCGTACTGTGGAAATCGGTATTCGAAAGAGTATCGGTGCACGTACGTCAGCAATTATGATGCAATTTGTGCTGGAATCGGGAATAATTGCGCTGGTCGGCGGTATTATCGGTATAGTAGTCGGCGTAGTCGGTGCAGCGATTGTCTGCACGGCAGTAGGAGTCGGTGTTTCGATTGATATCCTGACTGTGTTACTTGCAAGTCTGTTTTCGTGCTCGATAGGTATTATATTTGGTGTATATCCGGCCAAGAAAGCGGCCAGATTGAAACCAATCGATGCCCTGCGAAGCATGTAAACATATATTGTTACATTCGAAAAGGATGTAGCTCTCCCCCCCCCTGCCCCCTGTTTTTTTAACAGGGGGATTTTTTGTTGTCTTTTCAATCTTTTGAGAAAAATAAGTAGATATGCGGTCATAAGCAGTAGTATAATTAGTAAAAATGTCTTCAACGAAAACGGAGGTAAATTATGAGTAAATCAGATGTGTATTTTACAAGTTTTAAAGCAACTCCCAGTGAGAACCTGCTTCAGAAACTTCATAGATTACTAAAGAGCGCGGGAATTGAGAATATCGATTTTGAGAACAAGTTTGTTGCCATTAAAGTTCATTTTGGTGAATATGGTAATCTGGCTTTCTTACGTCCCAATTATGCAAGAGTTGTGGCTGATTATGTTAAAGAATTGGGTGGTAAGCCTTTCCTTACAGATTGCAGTACATTGTATGTAGGTAGTCGTAAGAATGCGCTGGATCATCTTGATACAGCACTTGCCAATGGTTTTTCACCACTTTCTACAGGTTGTCATGTGATTATCGGCGACGGATTGAAGGGAACAGATGATATAGAAGTGCCGATTAATCTTGAATACGTTCAGAATGCGAAAATCGGTCGTGCAATTATGGATGCTGATGTGTTCATTTCATTGAATCATTTTAAAGGACATGAGATGACAGGATTCGGTGGAGCTATTAAGAACATCGGTATGGGCTGCGGTTCACGTGCAGGTAAGAAAGAACAGCATTGCGACGGTAAACCGAATGCTGATAAGAGTAAGTGTGTTGGTTGTGGAGCATGTCAGAAGATTTGTGCACATGATGCACCGACAATGGTAGATGGTAAGATTGAAATTGATCATAATAAGTGTGTCGGATGTGGTCGATGCATAGCTATATGTCCTAAAGATGCAATAGAAGCTGATTTTGACAATACGTCTACAATGCTTAATCTTCGTATGTCTGAATATGCATATGCTGTTTGCAAGGATAGACCAAACTTCCATATTTCGCTTATCTGCGATGTGTCACCTAATTGTGATTGCCACGGCGAGAATGATATTCCGATTATTCCGGATATTGGTATGTTGGCATCTTTTGATCCGGTTGCACTTGATCAGGCATGTGTTGATTTGGCAATAAAAGAGCCGGCAATAACAGGTAGTCAGTATGATGATAGATGCAAGGAACATCCTCATTCACATGATGATTGCTTTACAATGGTACATCCTGACACAGAATGGAAGACAAGTTTGGAACATTCGGAAAAAATCGGATTGGGAACAAGAGAGTACAATCTTATTCGTATCTAATGACGCGATATATTGAGAGAGTCAACGTATTGACATGAGGGTGGAAGATGGAACTTTCTACATATAATCTGTACTATTTTGAGACAAATATAATTTGTATTGTATTATTGCTCACGGTATATTTCATATATCGAAGGAATGAGCGTGGAGCTGAGAAAAAGTACTTTGCGGCAGAGATATTTGCGATGATTACATATTGTGTGTGTGATATTGCAGCTGCCTTTTTCAAAGGTATGGATTTTACCGGAGTTCGAATTGTACTATTAACGGCGAATACCTTGTATGTAGCTATGCCTTTGCTGATTGCGGTACTTTGGGAACGATACTTGTGTCTGAATCTGTATGTGCTTGGATACAAAAAAGGGATATTCGAAGTGCTGTTTGCTTTGGTTGTATTCATCTTTTGGTTAGTCTCATTATCATCTCCGCTTACCGGCTTTTCATTTACATTGGATGAAAATAATGTGTATAAGCGAGAGTTTGGTGCATATATAGTACCGCTGGTGGCGTGGAGCTTTTTGATATATCTGGCTGTAAAAGTGGTGTTGTTGGCCGGGCGAGCAGAATCGTATGAGGATAAGCGACATGCGATGACAATGTCATATTTTGCATATCCGCCAATGGTATGCTCAATCATTCAAATGCTTTTATATGGTGCGACGGTAGCACAGGTGGGAATGACATTTGCGATTGTGTTGGTGTTCGCAATCGATCAAATGAATTTGATATCCAAAGATGAATTGACCGGAATGGATAATAAGCGTGAATATCAAAAGCATATGAGCGTAATTCTGCCTAGTGCAAATAATCTGTTAGTGTGTATGATTGATGTAGATAATCTTAAAGCAATTAATGAATTATATGGTCATTTGGAAGGCGATATCGTGCTCAAAAAGGTGTCACAGATATTGTATAAATCTGCACATCTTCTTAGCAGCCCATTATATATTGCACGAGTAGGCGGAGACAAGTTTGTTGCGGTAGCACATGATTGCCCCGAGACTGTCGGTAAGGAATTTAAGGAAGCGGTTGAATATGAAGTGAATAGATTCAATGATGATTCGAATGCTCCGTATTCGTTAGGTCTTCTTATTGGCATATCATATCAGATAGTCGAAGAGGAACTTGATATAGATAGCATAAATGCTTCTGCAAAGGAAGCTTTACAAGAAGTGAAGGAAAGTAAAAAAGCATAGAAGCGATTTATATCGTTTCTATGCTCTTTTTATGTAGTTTGTAGTTAAACATATATTGCTGTACAATTCCTGCAACGTTGTTGTAACGCTCCAAAGGAAAACCCTGAGGATAATAGGTGCTTAATATTTGTTTCATATGAGTATCTATGGGGAAAGCCTCTATGTGGTGTAAACCAAACAAACATATACAATTGGCCACTTTGGGACCAATACCCTTTTGTGATGTTAATGAATCGTAGGCTTCTTTATAACTCATATGCGTCAAATCGGTAAGCCAGGTTGGATTAGCGTTTACATATTCAAGTATTTCTTTAATATATACATTTCTGTAGCCAAGCCCCAATGAAGGATCATCAAACCAGTCTGCATGCATTTGTGAGGGATTTGGAAACATATTGTATGGCAATCCTGCCAAGTCACATATTTTTTCAATAGAGCCGGATATTCTTGTAATGTTATTGTTTTGCGATATCATGAATGAAACAATTGTTTCCCAAATATCTTGTCGCAGTATACGTATACCTTCACCGTTAAAGTAGGCCCTTTTTAGATATTCATCATCTGATGTGGTGATGAGGGTGTGAACCACATCATAGACATCGAGGGAATTTGAGCCCGGTGAGCGGTAAGATGAGTCATTACAAGTTGAAGCCTGGGCGGAATAGCACGTAGAGGGAACAATATCAAAGTATTCACACCAGTGACTAAGCCAGTCAGCCTCATTGCAGGATAATTCGACACCGCCGTCACATTTCCTGATATATAACGGGGAAAGTGACAAATTACCGCAATTTAATGGAGGAATGACATATGTGTCATATTTGCAATGGCCGTTGGAATCTTGAGTTATGTTATCCGGAATGTCGTATGGACTAGGGCTTGCTTCACTTATATTGTCCAACGGATTATATTCGTCGATTTTAAGTTTTCTCCACCTGAAACATTGGCCGCTATGAGCTATTTGTTCAGGATCCAAATGATTGATGTGTAGTATCATGGTTGTTTTCCTATATTATTCAAAGATACTGTTTCAATTAATCATATTCTTTTTGCATTATATCTACAAGCACCACGTTACACAAAGATACGTATGCTAATATAGCAGTATATCAGTTGCGTCAACTTGCATAGGATTGTTGGCATGTATATAATTAGGGAGATTGAATATATATGGAGGGAAGTAAAATTAAATCATTCAAAATGAATGAGATTTTACGAGAAAACAATGACTCTTAACGAATATCTGGACCATTACTTGTCGTATAAAGATATGTTGCTGTTTGAAGCCTTGGCGCTGGTGCTTGCTATTGCGTGCGTTGTAGTGATTGCGCTGTTGGCATCGGCAGGAGCACGTAAGGCGAAAATAAGAAATGCGACAAAACGCAAGATATATAAATATGAATATATTCACAATGCAATTGAACGATTTTACGAGATGATTTTTTCGGCAACATCGATTCTGTCATTCTTATCGGTATATTATTTGATAGACAGATTTGTAACCACGGGAGAATTCAGAGTTTTCTGGGATGCACATTCGGATATGTTGCTTTTGGTGCTTATCGTGTTGTCATGCGTTATCAATACACTGCTTGACAAGCTTTTTGTGCGACTTCGCATGATTACTCATGAGGAAAAAGGATCTGTCAGACTTATGGGAATGTTTTATATTATTCTGATATTTATATATATCAAATATATCTATGAGAATAATAATTACGATGGCTTTATTATGTATTTCCTGGGATTGATGATAGGTAGATTTGTCTATTTTGATGCATCATTTAAGGACTTTGTTGCCGCACTTAAAGGAGCAATGAAGAATTTGCCGCTGTTACTTGTTGGATTATCATATACAGGCATTATGTGCTTGATCGGATTTACCGGTAAGTATCTGCTCAAATCAAACGGAGTCTTAGTCAGCACGTTTTTTGCACATATATTTATGATTGTTGCAATATTTATTGTGGCACATAGCCACATTGTGGATTTGTTTGTACGTCGACCGAAGGGATATAAAGCCGCTACGAAGGAAGATTCGGCTATGGACAGCGATTATGACGACGAGTCGGATTTTTGTGATGAAGGTCACTTGCCAAAGTGAATTCCGCTTTGCCAAAGTAAATTCCGAATAAAGCTATATTTTTCAAAGGTTTTATTCATTTTTGAGGTAAATGATATTGAA
>JAGHVF010000021.1 GCA_018064425.1 Candidatus Colinaster equi
CCTGCCTATCTTGACTTTTTTATTGCCGGGATTTGTCTTTTTCTTCATTTCCGGCAACGGATACCTGCCTCACATCAGAGACACGCCTCACAACGGATGCCTGCCTCACATCAGAGACACGCCTCACAACAGATGCCTTCCATACATCAAAAACACGCCTAGCATCAATGGCTCGCCTAGCATCAGATGCCTGTTTTTGTGCGCAACTTCTATTCTTCGCCAACAAGCTTTACAACTGTATAATCATGTGCTACTGCCGGTAAGTACACATTAAGTATATCCTTTAAACTTAGTTTGATACAACTTGTATTGATACACGGATGACATCCGCAATATTCAGCGTTATAAATATCTTCATCAATCAACAATTTTACCTGATTATTCTTGTCATTCATGAGTCCCATTACAGATAATGACCCCGGAGTGATATCCAAAAGGCGTTCCATATCTTCTCCATCTGCAAAAGATAAACGTGCCGAACCGATTTGCGCAGACAATTCTTTTGTTTTGAATTTCTTATCACCGGGCATCATAAGCAAATAGTAATCAGTCTTTTGCCTGTTGCATAACAGCAAATTCTTGCATACGTGTGCTCCCAACACACGATCTGCCTCCACGCAAGCCTCCATTGTCATCAAAGGCTCATGATCAATTCTGTCATATACTATTCCCAACTCATCCAACAATCTATATACTCTGATTTCTTTATCAAGCCTCCCTGTAACATCACTTGGTTTTCCCGAAAATAATTCCATACTCTATTTCCTCCAATTTCGCACACCAAATTCGCCCATGCCGCTATGCTTTCGCCTATGCCACTATGCTTTCGCCTATGCCGCTATGCTTTCAATTAGCCTATGTTTTCATCTTGTGCCCACTTTTTACACATTCATTAATTATACACTAAATCAAAAAGAAACGTAGTCTCTAAACCACGTTTCTTTTTCCTTCTATACTTAATTTCGCTTACCGCTTTTTCAGCCTCGACGCCCTAGATGATAACTTGTTTAATCTTTTACCGAACTTCGGCTTCTATCATCTCGATGATAACTCACGTAAATTTGCCGCCGTTCTGTAGTCTATCATTTGAGGCAGTAAACTCGACCTATTATTTCACCGTAAATTCTTCATCCTCTACAAGAACCTTCTTAACAGGAACAGTTGCTGTTTTCTCGTAGCACTCAAATATTTCTTCAACTCGCTTTTTATCAAGCTTAGGCGAAATCAAACTTACAATAATAACTACAGCAAAACCTACAAGCATTGCAAACGCACCGGCTGTAATAGATGATGAAAACCAATTGAAGAACATGTTTCCAACAGTGATTCCCACACCTGATGCAAAGCAAGCCCAAACTCCGGCTTTGGTTACGCCCTTCCAATACAATGCCAAAAGGAAAGGTGCCAAAAATGCACCGGCAAGTGCGCCCCATGAAATACCCATAAGCTGTGCAATAAATCCCGGAGGATCAAGAGCAAGCACAACGGATATCACAATGAATACAACAATCATCAATTTCATTATCCACAAAGCTGTCTTTTCTTTCATTCCCTTAACAATATTGTCTTTAAGGAAATCAAGCGTAAGTGTTGATGATGATGTTAACACAAGACCTGACAATGTAGACATTGATGCCGACAAAACCAACACAACAACAATTCCCATCAAAATATCCGGCACATTTGCCAACATAGTAGGAACAATGCTGTCAAATGCAATACTTCCATCTTCTTTATAGATTGCAGCACAATCAAAAAGTCTTCCGAAACCACCCAGGAAATAGCAACCGCCTGCAATGATTACTGCGAATATTGTAGAGATAATTGTTCCTTTAGCAATATCATCTTCACTTTTTATTGCATAGAACTTCTGAATCATCTGTGGTAAGCCCCATGTACCAAGCGAAGTCAATATAATAACCGAAAGAAGTCCAATCGGATCCGGTCCAAAGAATGAAGCAAACACACCGGGTTGTGCACTGCCTGCAGCATTTGTACCCTCTATCAAAGCCAATTTTGTCACCGCTTCGGTGAAACCGCCCTGTCCGTTAAGTACAGCAGCAATAACTGCCACAATACCGAATAACATTATTATTCCCTGGATAAAATCATTGATTGCTGTCGCCATATATCCGCCCAGGATAACATATGCTCCTGTAAGAACAGCCATCGTGAGCACACACCACACATATGGTATGTCAAATGCCATTCCGAACAATCTCGATAAACCGTTATATATTGATGATGTATACGGAACAAGGAACACAAATATAATTACGCTGGATGCTACTTTCAATGCCTTGCTGTCAAATCTCTCATAGAAAAACTGTGGCATTGTTCCCGCATGTAAATGTTTTGACATAATTCTTGTTCTTCTTCCAAGAATCACCCATGCAAGTAAAGAACCAATTACCGCATTTCCAAGTCCAATCCACGTACTTGCCAAACCGAATTTCCATCCGAACTGTCCGGCATAACCGATAAACACAACTGCAGAGAAATAGGAAGTTCCGTATGCAAATGCAGTCATCCACGGTCCAACGCTTCTTCCTCCCAATATAAATCCATTAACATCTGTTGCGTGCTTTCTACAATATATTCCCACGCCGAACATTACAGCAAAGAATATAACAAGCATAATCACTTTGGCTATCATTACCTATCCCTCCGAATGGTTACATATTTCGCTGACGCGCACCAACGCGTCAACGCTTTTACGCGTTGAAGTATACTATACATACACCCTTTCGTCAAGGGGCTTTTTCTTATTTTTTATCATTTACAATCATTTACAATCTATTCCGTTCATTTCGCGATTTGCATAGAAAAAAACAGGTGATATCGTGAAAGATATCACCTGCCTGTCACAAAAATGCTCTCCGCATCACCTACATGAGAAATACAAAAGCTGATACTCATCCTGTACTCGTTCCAACATAGAAACAGCAGCTTCATACTTACTATCATCCAGATTCACAAACGGATCATCCATAATTAATACCGGCTTTTCATCTTCAAACATAGCATCCACTAACGACAATCTCATACATATGCCGGTTATATCCTGATATCCGGCTGACAAAAGTGCAGTGTCTCGCTGACATCCAAGCTCTTCTACCGTCAAATTAGCGTTGGCATCAATGTAATACTTCTTATCCATATTTCCGACAATCATGGAATAATATTTATTGAATCCCTTTAACAACGGATCCATGTATTTTGATGTAATTTTTTCTTTGGCCTTGGCAAGATATTCCGCAGTCTTTCCAAAATACTCATAGGCATGCGATTTCTCCGATAATTCATCTTCACGCAATGCAAGCTCTTCGCACAATTCCTTCCAATCATCGTACTGCTCGGAAAAATTGTTTATCTTGGCTACAAGTTCTCGTATTCTGTCATTACATTCTTCCAGCAATCTATTTACTTCAACATATTCTTCATTTATCTCTACACTGTCTCTTACAACAGCGTCCTCTTTTGTGTCCGTTTCAACAAATGACATATCATTTGTCTTTTCATATTGTTCTTTTCTCTTCGCGGCAGTTTCAAAGACAGTTTTGAGTGATTTATACTCGCTGACCTTTACGGTCAATTTCTGCAAATCAAGCAATGTGCTTTCACTTTGAATCAAGCCAAGGTGCGTAAGTGCCTCCACAAATCGCGCGTTTACTTCATCGTACGCGGCCTTGCATTTTATATAACGGTCATTCTTATCAAACAGCTCATCATACTCATATGATTCAGCCAACAACTGTGACAATGTATTGGCATATTCTGTACTGTCACAACATATCCCGAACTCATCCAGGAATGAATCAAGCTGATTAGCTTTTTTTCGAATATCCGCTTTTCTTTCTTCAATATCACTTTGCATTTTTGCCAATTTGCTGTCCATTGACTGCTTTAGTCGTGCATGCACTTTTTGGTTTTTATTAACAGATACAATTGTGGTAATGCTTCCGGCAATTGCCAATACCAAACAAACGGCCGATATAGTCATACCGTTTTTACTGCTACCAGACAGCGTAAATACAAGCACTGCTGCCAACAAAGCACATATTGACAAAATTGTCACAGCCAATGACACTGGCGTCATTTTCTTATGACTCAATTGTCGCTCTTCACATTCTTCTTGAAATTCTTCCGATTCCTTTATGCGCTCTTCGACAAATCTGTTTTCCATGTCCATTTCTCTTGCCAAAGCCATTGCATGCTCAATATCATGTCTTCTGTGTGTCTTTCCATGAAACAAAGCATCCAGCTTTTCATACCCCGTCTTATCCGACATTTCATAACAGACTGTTTCAAGTGCGTGCTTTGCCGCATTCACTTCCGATGCATAACGCATGCATTCCTCTATGGCACTGTCTTCAGGAATTTCCGAGGGCAGCTTATCTGCACACTCATCATATGCTCGCTTGCACCTATCATACTCTTCGCATATACTCGCATACTCTTTTTGCTTTGCCACAAGTTCTGTATTTTTACTGCTTGCTTCCAATTCATGTGCCAGAACATCACGTTCCTTACCAAGTTTTGCTTTTAAGGCATTCTCTTCATCCATCTGATTTTGTAATGTCTCTAATGCCTGCTCTATTCCTTTTCCTTCGGATTGCTTAACCCTAAGCGCCGTAACATTGCTTTTCAAACGATATAATTCACCCGTCGCTCTGGTGGGACTATACTTATTCACGGCATCCTTAAACACAACCATTGCCTGCTCATAAGAATCCAAGTCACCCGTTGCTTCCGTTATATTACCTATCTTGGCATTGATTCCGTCTGTCGCATGAGTAATAACATCACTCTGTGCAATATATACGCTTCTGCAATATGATTCACTGTTAATATGAAAAATCTCTTCACCTATGTTCGCGCCAAAATCGTCAACCACAAGGTTAGTATCGGCATCACGCAATTCGAACGTATCCTGCATAATCTTCTTGCCAAAAGTTCTCGTGACAATGTATTTCCTGTCACCATGCGTAAATGTCATTGAGCCACCATACACACCACCTTGCCAAGGTTCATATCTCCTACGCTCGTTTTCCGTGATTTTCTTCTTACCTTCACTCTCAAAGCCATAAAGCATTACACGAATAAAAGCCGCCAAAGTACTTTTTCCCCATCCGTTTTTCTCACGAATGCGATTGCAACCTTGCTCAAATGAATAATCAAAATCATGCAATTTTCCAAAATTCTCAACATGACATCCTAGTATTATCATAATGTAACCTCTTCACCGGCAAGCGCTCTGATTCCAATACGAATAATATTCGCCTTATCTTCCTCACTAAGTGCCTCATCTTCCATAACAGTTCGAACAAATTCGCCTTTTAGCGATGCATCAAATCTATAATCCGCATAATCAACATGCGTACCTGTTTTATCCTTAACCTTTACAAAGAAAAAATCATCCTCATACTTCTTGGCAATATATTCAGCATCTATCTCAGCCTCAATATCAACATTACCAACCAATTCAATCTTAAGCAGATTACGACAATTAACAGTTGTCTCGTCCAATTTGCGATCAATCACATCCAGTGCCTGTACCGTAGACATGCATCCGCTTACGTCCACCGAAAGTACGACATTTTGGCGACATCCGGACTCAATAAGTGTCCGCGAGCACTGCAACGTCTCTTCATCTATATCAAGTACAACAAAACCATGACGTCCGGTCTCATCAAAGCCTCTTGATTCCAAACATCCCGGATAACAATATACGCCCCTTGTATCAAGTGCGCTCTCCTTATACTCGTGTATATGTCCAAGTGCCAGATAATCAATATTCCTGTTTCTTAGTGCCTTCAAATTAATTATCTCGGCCTTATCTTTCGCACCTGTATCCGTTTCCTGACCATGCAACATTACAATGTTGTAATCACCATGTGCCGGTTGCAACGGAATATAGATATCCCCGATATTCTCTTTATCAAATTCCAGTCCATACAGCTTAATATTTCCATTTTTTCCCAAAGAATACTGAGTCCACTCCTTGTCAAACAAATGCAGATTGTCAGGAATCTCTTCAAGCGATGTTAAGAAATTGTCTCTGTCATGGTTGCCTTTCAATAGGTAAAAATGAATATCACTATGAGCAATTATCGAATCCTTGACTGTATTACGTGCCGTGGCAGACACATTTCCCGTATCAAACAAATCACCGGCAATAAGAATAGCCGTAACACCGTTTGCTACTGCATAATCCACCATATCGGAATATGTCTTGAGCAATTCGCCCTTTCTTTCTTTTGCTTTCTCCTTACTCAAATTGGACTGCATCGAACTGTCCAGATGCAAATCCGCACAATGAATAATCTTCATAATTTATCCTTCCGTATATGCAAAAATCCCTTTAAGAAAACGGATTGCTCCACTCTTAAAGGGATTAATCGAATACTATGCTCTCCAAGTAATATCAATTTTCATGCCGATAGCTTCACCCATTCTGCACAGCATATCAATTGTCGGATTGTATGAGCCACTCTCCATTCTGGCAATGTTTGGTCTGGCAATACCTGTTCGTCTTGCCAATTCCTCCTGCGTAACGCCGCGTTCCTTTCGATACTTAACAAAATCGCGCATTACTACATACTTTACACGTTCCTGTTCATCGCTAAGACTGTCAATTTCGCTGTCACTCTTTACAACAAAATTCTTCTTCTCATACCTATTCATTTGTTTCCCTTTCTACCTCAACCTAACCTACAATTCTATTTGCCAATACGCTCGTATTTTACAAAGGCATACGTCGTATCAAAATAGACCTGTTCATCGCTTTCAGCTGTTATCTCCCAATCCTTCATCTCATCAAGATTAGGAAAAAACGCATCCGCTTCATATTCTCTGTCAATCTTGGTAACATGCACCGTATCAACATAGGGCAACATCTGCTTATATATGGAATCTCCACCTATAATATAGACATCTTTGCTGTCATAAGCTTTCAATTGTTCCAACAGTTCATCAACACTGTGTACTACAATTGCACCCTCAACATGATAATCTTTCTGTGTCGACAAAATAATGTTTGTTCTCTTGGGTAATGGTCTTGCTCCCGGAAAAGTCTCAATAGTTTTTCTTCCCAGTACAACCACCTTACCTGTTGTCTCCTCACGAAACATCTTATGATCCGCAGGAATACTGATTAACAATTGACCTTTATTACCAATTGCCCAATTGGAATCTACCGCTACAATTGCGTTCATTTCTAATCACATCCACCTTTTTGGTGAATTCCTTTCGTATTATTTTTCGGTCCGCAGTTTTTCACCACTATATTGCGATCTCGATATTCTCTATCTGTGGTCCTGTAATATAATTCTCAACAGATACATCATTACGTGTAAACTCATAGAAATCATGAATATCAGGATTAAGTGTGAACTTGGGAGCATCAAATTGCTCTCTTTCAATAAGCTCTTTAATAAGCGGTACATGTCTGTCGTAAATATGTGCATCCGCAATAACATGTACAAATTCTCCCACATACATATCGCATGACTGCGCCAACATATGCAGTAATACCGAATACTGCACTACATTCCAATTGTTTGCGGCGAGCACATCCTGCGAACGCTGATTCAATATACCGTTAAGAGTTAATTTGTCTTCACCCGGACGTTGTGTAACATTAAATGTCATGCTGTATGCACAAGGATACAGATTCATCTCATGAAGATCCTGATGCACATATATATTGGTCATAATTCTACGGCTGAACGGATTATTCTTCAGGTCATAGATTACTCTGTCTACCTGATCCATCATGCCTTCCTTATATTGATGCTTGACACCCATCTGATATCCGTACGCTTTTCCGATAGATCCGTCTTCATCCGCCCACTCATCCCAAATATGCGAATGCAAATCATTGACATTATTGGATTTCTGCTGCCATATCCACAACATCTCATCAGTAGCCGACTTGAGTGCCGTTTTACGTAATGTCAATAACGGAAACTCCTTACGAAGGTCATATCTGTTAACCACACCGAATTTCTTAATCGTATATGCCGGTGTACCATCCGGCCAATGAGGTCTCACCTTCTCTCCCTCGGTACTTGTACCGTTTTCCAAAATATCGCGGCACATATCTACAAACACTTTATCTGCGTAACTCAATTTATCTCCTTCCTGTTACCTATCCCACTTATCACACAGTGAGTTGATTTGATCGGCAAATTTTGCCAAATCCTTATTGGCAACTCCCTCATTTTTCTTAATAACACCGATAAGGCGCTGGCCTGCTGCCATAAGTCGGCTAAATACATCGCTAACCGCTTTCTTCTTAGGTGTAACTCTGACAGGCACAGCTTCATAATCAAATGTGCCCGATATCAAATCGAATCTGGTGCCACTGTACGGCGCATACGCATCGAGATCACATTCATCAATAAGTGTCTGGGCAAAAGTCTCAGTAACAGAGTCCTCACCATGCACAATGAACACCTTCTTGGGGCGATTCTCAAATGCACCTATCCATTCAAGCAATCCCTCTTTATCGGCATGACCCGATATACCGGTCAACTGCTTAATATCCGCTCTGATATCAATAGTCTCACCAAACAGTTTGACCTGCTCGGTACCGTCAATAATTGCTCGTCCCAAAGTTCCCACTGCCTGGTAACCGACAAACAATATCGTACATTCCTGACGCCATAGGTTATGTTTAAGATGATGTCTGATTCTACCGGCTTCACACATACCCGAAGCTGAAAGTATTACCTTCGGAGTCATATCAAAATTGATTGCCTTTGACTCATCTGATGTAATACTAAGATTCAATCCGGGGAAAGTAATAGGATTGATTCCCTTCTTAACCAATTCCATGGCTTCTTCATCAAAACATTGTAATTCATTTTTATGGAAAATCCCCGTTGCTTCAACGGCAAGCGGGCTATCAACATATACAGGAAAATCAGGAAATCCCTGTATCAGCTTATCTTCTTTTATCTTACGCAGGAAATACAACATCTCCTGTGTTCTGCCGACAGCAAATGACGGAATTACAACATTACCGCCACGATTAAAGGTCGTCTGAATAATATCTGCCAACTCTTTAACATAATCCGGACGCTCTGTCGAATGCAATCTGTCACCGTAAGTAGACTCCATCACAACATAATCTGCGTCCTTTGTGTATGACGGGTCTTTAATCAAAGGCTGATTCTTGTTACCAATATCACCGGAGAATACAATCTTACGCTCCTGCCCGCCTTCGTTTAACCATACTTCTATACTGGCTGAACCGAGCAAATGGCCGATATCGGCAAATCTAATCTGAATACCGTCACACAACTCTATCTGTTTTTCATAAGGACAAGGCACTATTTGTTTGATAGCGCCGTCCGCATCTTCCATTGTATATACAGGTTCGGCAGCCTTAAATTCCGAATTACGCTTGGCTTTACGATTATGCCATTCTGCTTCCTGCATCTGGATATGCGCACAATCACGCAACATAATGCTACATAAATCAGCACTGGCTTCCGTCATGAATATTCTGCCTCTGAAACCTCTTGCGTAAAGAAGCGGTAACATGCCGGAATGATCGACGTGTGCATGTGTTAAAAGGACATAATCAATGAGTGGTGCTTCAACAGGTAAATCAACATTTTCAAAAATATTTTGCCCCTGTTCCATACCATAATCAATCAAAATATGTTTTCCACATGCGTTGATATAATGACAACTACCCGTAACTTCATGAGCAGCTCCAATGAACATTAATTTCATAGTCGGCCTCCTTCGTATTCGCATAGTTATATATATACATATTGTATCATACATAGCTGCATTTTTACAGTCGCGGATTTGTTGGGTTTTTCTGAAAACTATTGATTTTATCAGACATCTTTAGTATAATAATTTTAATTTCGGAAAGTTATGTTAATACAATATATTGTATGATAATGGATTGGAGAGGCAACAATGATAAAGATTACATATTGTGATGATAGTTGGATTCAACAAGGACTTATTGATGAATGGCTTCGTGTATATACAGCAAAAAAGGGCATCACCATTGAAGGCGTTCCGTTTTCCACCGGAGACGACTTACTATCAGCCGTATCTGCCGGAGCTTCTTTTGATATCTATATTCTAGATATCATTCTTCCGGGTATGAGAGGTACGGAAGTTGCCGCAGAGCTTCGAAGACATGGTGATAATGGTGCAATTATCTATCTCACATCATCTTCCGCATTTGAGAAGGATTCGGATGAAGTTAAAGCTTTTGATTACTTGATAAAGCCTATTCAGCCCGAGCAGTTATACGATGTTTTGGATCGCGCCATCGCCACATTAGATCATAAATAGTATATATTATAGTATTCACTATGTCGGCATTACGCCGATACCCAATAAAAAAGAGTGATTGCAATGTATGTATACCCGCTACAAGGTCACACATATTGCGATCACTCCTTTTTCATATAAAATAGTATATTTCCGGCAAAATCTATGCCAAATCAGTTCTCTTCTTATTACAGCCTTCGCAATACTTCACTCCGTTTACCACACGAATCATCTTGCTGCCGCAGGAACATGGTGTATTGGCAAGCTGTATCTTACCTGTACCGGCACCTTTATTGTATGATGTGCCACCGCTTACGCTTTCAAGTTCATCTAATTCCATACTCAAACCTTCAAACTTGTTATTCATATTCATTCACACCTCTCCTTTTTTACGATTTGTACTACTTTCTTCTATCGTTTCCTGTCTGTTTATAGTAAAGCTGTTTACATTCGTACATCATTTCATCGGCACGTCTCATCACATCAAGAACATTTTCACCGGCCAAACGAACCGCCATACCGGATGCCGCCGAAATTTTCATTCCAAGTTCATCGGTCTTTCCTTTAAAAATCACATCCGCGCGTTTCACAATTTCTTTTCCTCGCTCTTCATCAGCAGTCATTACTATCGCCATGAATTCATCGCCGCCTATTCGAAACACTTTTCCGCTTGAGCCAACCGCTGCCTTGATTCCTTGACCAACGGCACTAATTAGCTTATCACCGGCATCGTGCCCCATTGTATCATTTGCATGCTTTAATCCATTCACGTCAAACATAACCATAAGGTAATCGCCCTTTTTGCCGGCCCTGTCAACATACGATTGGAAATAAGTATAGGAGCCTGTACCCGTCAACTTGTCATACTTACTTTCAATTTCAATTACGAAATCATAATATAAAATAATCAAAAGAGCCGAACCGATAAAGCCATCCTGGAACATTTCAGCCTCGAGAACCTGTAACAAAATAGCCAGAGCCTCAAGCGAAAACAAAAAAATCATTCGAACAATATCTTCTGTCTCGCAATCCTTATACTTCTTAAAATTGATAACGATAAGAACAATAAATCCGGCAATCAAATATAACGATGCAACCGGCTGAAAAACTCCCTTTTCGAACGCGCCATCCTCATATGCATGGAATAGCCAACCTGTCATCGGAGAAGCAAATGCCATTAAAATAATTATTCCGCCGATCACCTCAAACACTCGCATCACCGCACTCTTCCAGGAACGCAGTGAGCCAATAAAGAACAGAAAATAGATAACCGAAGCGCAATCAATTGAAATTGCGGAAGCAACAGTCAGCCAATAAATATGATGAACGCCTGCATAATCTCTTCCTACTACAGCAGCCAGCGCTACAACAACGCAAAGTGCTGTAATATCGTATTGAAAATTACGTCTTCGCTCCATGTATGCACTATGCCTTACAATAGTTACCAATAGAATCAAAGCGACTATCGTCAACAAATAAATTCCATAGTTTACTCCCATACGCTGTCTCCTTTTCAACCTCTAAAGCAAGGCAACCTTTACATTTTTCGAAGTCACAACTTGTCATATTACGATCAAAATTTTCATATCCTTCATCTCACCAATAGGTTCCGCCGGATAAGCGACTTCACTCTATGTCTTATTATACGAAAATAAAAGAAAAATGGCTACTCTTCATCACAAAAAGCTAAATTGCCAAATTAAATTCCGTATCTGTACTGATTTTACCTTGGCAAAATCATCTACTGAATTTACTTAGGCAAACATATATGTTATATATCTCCTTA
>JAGHVF010000073.1 GCA_018064425.1 Candidatus Colinaster equi
ATATAATACTTATAATTTATACAGCCGATGGAATTGTAGAAACAATCTCATCGGCTGTTTTTTTAATCTTTGCAGTGTTTATTATAGAATTGCAATATCGGCTCGAAATATTCTTTGATAACATCTGTGGGATTATACACGCCATGGCCCAATGCCAGAAGTTCATCAATGTCTTTACCGCGAACAACACCGTCACTTGCAAGTCGAATATATTCCAAGTTCTCCAACCATCTATATCCGCCGCTCACCTTATGACTGATATTATCAAGTGCTATACATGGTGTTCCGGTTACCGCGCTGAATATCATTCCATGTAATCTATCCGTAATCACGAGATTGCAATTACGAAATGACTTCCACGCAGATAGTAGAGCTTCTTCTCTTTTATCAGAATGAATATTAACGTCAGAAATTGTTGTCACAACTCTGCATTCCATTCCGTAATCTTCAATTTGCTTAAACAATTGCTCTTTCTTTGATTGCTCAAGAATACACTCTTTATCATCCCTAAGGCATACACCAATTACCGGTTGTTGTCTACGTTCCACGCAATCCTTATCCGACGCATCAGCAGTACACATGACAATATCAGGACATAACAATAGCCTTGACGGGTTCACCTTTTCCTTAAAATATTCATAACTTAGGTTGTCTCTAACGCAGAATATGCAGTCAGAATGAGTATTAATCAACTTGCACATACTATCTAACAGCTTCATACCTTCAGGTGTATCTTCATAATACGCGGTCTGTGGAAAAACAATTGTCGGATTGCACCTAAATCTGCTCAAAATGTCACGTATTAATGCATCTTCACCCGGCCAAAGTGTACCGGTGTTGCCTCCGCCGTCAATAACCACCAAATCCCTATTCGATACGGTCATTCTGATAATCCTTCTGTATGTCTCGTATTCAAGTCTGGAGAATTCAAAAAAATGTAACGAAGAATCAATTTGTCTAAGAAAGCTGTACTGCGCTCTGACTATTGCATGATCTCCCAGATTCTTATGTGCCGGTGTGCCCAAGAACAAGCAGCGCCTCTTTCCTTTTGTAGCAATCAAAAAGCGCACATATTCAATTAGTTGTCTTCTTAATTTCCAAAACCACATATTTTGTCATCCAATAGAATCCTATTCAAATTGCCGGGCCTGTATTATCTCTTAGAATACGCGACTAACTGCTTGATAATATAGTCCGCTCCGGCCTTACCGCTACCACCGATATTGTATAGATATTTTTCTCTGACAGCAGCCATAGCATCCTTTGAATAGCTGTTATCATTAAGAAGTTTGTCTACTACTTCAGCTAAAGTATTAAGCTTATCAATATCTACGGATATACCCACTTCATCTCTTACCGTAACATCAAACGGTTCAATACCTATCTCCTCATAATCCGGATTCATCACCTTCATAGGAGTATTGATGTACAGCGTTGGCTTAAGTGTTGTAAATGAATACTCATATGCAATACCGGACCAATCGGTCAGCATTACATCAGCATTAAATACAGTATTATTGGATGAGAAATCTGTCTGGAGTGTGAAATCGTCACAGTCCTTATATTTATCCTCTATCGCCATCAATTTTTCCATAAAATGACGAACATACTGAGGATGTGGACGCAATGTGACGTGATAACCCTTGCCAAGCAATTGATCAAGTATCGGCTCAATACACAAATCCAAAAGATTGTCAGTCTGCCATGACGGAGCAATCAAAATCTCTTTAGGATTATTCTCCTTGTGGCCTTCCGATTCGTATGCGGATATCATATTGTCAATCAATCCGTAACCTGTCTTAACAAGAGTTTTCTCTTTAAGACCATATACGCGCTCCTGCGCACGTATCTCATTAATAGTTAAGTCATTGGGTACAAATATCGTGTCAAAATGATCAAGCGCATGTTTTCTATAGCTTAAGTTCACATCGCCCATTGCATGATCCATATAGATGTATTCGATATTATCCTGCACCAATGAACGTTTCAAGTGATATGTCTGCAAATCCGGTGTGGTCATGACAACTATGTCAGCTTCCATCTTCATCATAAGAACAATTAATTTATTCTCGCCGATATAATATACATGGAAAGTATCACTTGCAAGAGCAAACACATCATCATTGGGGTCAGATGTGATATAGTGTATCTCTATGTCCGTTCTTTTCTGAATTGACTCAATCACATCCTTAAAATACTTATAAAAGCCGTTACGCTCTGCATAGAACACAATCTGCTTATATCCATACTTCATAAAGCGCTTGTAATCAGCCTTCTCTCGAGCGAGTTCTTCTTTTGATACGCTTTTCTTTGCTGCAGACTGATACTGCATAACTTTATCAAGTTCCTGCTTACTCTCCTCCAAAGCTTCGTAATCTATATGCTTTTTAGGATTGATACAAGCATTCAATATATACATTTGTACAATTGACAGCAAGTTGCCGGCAATCCAGTACAAGCCTACACCGCCGAGAACAAAGAATCCCAAATACAATGACAAGCCAACCGAAATAGACAATGTAATTATCTGATTGGCCTTGCTTTGCTCAGACTGCAAAACGTTGGATATATTCTGTGTCCAACACATAAGTAATGCCGACAGAGCCGCAACTATCGGAATAAGTATTGCTACTCCGCCCACCTGAGACGGTATCACGCCAAGATCAAGTCCTAAGAACATAGTCTCTTCAACAGAGAATTTCTTTAAGCCTTCAACTACACCCATCAACACAACAAGTTGAACTACAACAGGTACCAAATCAAGCATCGGATGATAATTCATCTTCTTGTACAGCTTATAATTCTCTTCGGATATCATGTCTTTGTTGCCCATATATTTGGCCTTAATTCTATTCATATCCGGATACATTTTTACCATCTTAATAGAATTAACCTGCACCATAATTGATATAGGTAGCAATATTATCTTACTAAAAAAAGTAAAAAGAATTATAGCCCATCCATAATCCGGTACTATTTTGTAACAGCAGCTCATCAGCCAGCCAAATGCATCTCCAATATAACTCATCGCTTATTTCCTTATTCTCACAGCAAGCTACTTAATCTTGCCAAACTAAAACATTTTTTATCAGATAAAATCGTCAAAAGCCGAACCATTAAGGTTCGGCTTGAATTCTCACTACTCTTGTGAAGATGTATCCTCATCCGTAAAATGAATCTCTTTTCTCTCCACATCATCTTTGCCTCTCTTAAAGAAGGCAGCTATCTTATGTCTAAATACTGTTATAAGCGCACCAAGTGCTACAACAACAGCAGCTACAGCCTGAATAATATAAGTCACAGCTGACGGATCAATATATGCTAACATCACTTTTCTTCCTTTCATATACTACATAATCGCAAACATCGGTATTATAACAGATTGCGATATATTGTGCAATGTCATGATGTAATGTCCCGTTTTGCTGATGTAATGTCCCGTTTTGCTGATTTACACAGTTCCACGCCGCTTTCGTGTCTTCCCGTTGCCGGGATTGTACATTTTTGCCGTTTCCGGCAACGGACACACTTGCTTTCGTGTCTTGGCGTTGCCGGGATTGTATGCTTTTGCCGTTTCCGGCAACGGACCTGCTTGCTTTCGTGTCTTGGCGTTGCCGGGATTGTACGTTTTTGCCGTTTCCGGCAACGGACACGCTTGCTTTTCTCTCTTTTCGTTGCCGGGATTGTACATTTTTGCCGTTTCCGGCAACGAACCTGCTTGCTTTTGTATCTTGGCGTTGCCGGGATTGTACGTTTTTGCCGTTTCCGGCAACGGATTCACTTGCTTTTGTTCCTTCCCGTTGCCGGGATTGTACGCTTTTGCCATTTCCGGCAACGGACACGTTTGCTTTTGTATCTTGGCGTTGCCGGGATTGTACATTTTTGCCGTTTCCGGCAACGGACACGCTTGCTTTTGTATCTTGGCGTTGCCGGGATTGTACATTTTTGCCGTTTCCGGCAACGGACCTGCTTGCTTTAGTGTCTTGGCGTTGCCGGGATTGTACGTTTTTGCTGTTTCCGGCAACGAATTCACTTGCTTTTCTCTCTTTTCGTTGCCGGGATTGTACATTTTTGCCGTTTCCGGCAACGGACACGCTTGCTTTTCTCTCTTTTCGTTGCCGGGATTGTACGTTTTTGCCGTTTCCGGCAACGGACAAGTCAGGAAATCAATACCTCCGAGCGCATTAGCTGGCGAAAGTCATCGGAAACGCAAGCAAGTCCGGAAATCGATGACAATCCGGGCGCTGAGGCTGGCGAAAGTCATCGAAAACGCAAGTAAGTCCGGAAATCGATGACAATCCGGGCGCTGAGGCCGGCGAAATACATCGAGAAAGCAAGTAAGTCAAGAAATCGATGACAATCCGGGCGCTGAGTCTGGCAAAAGTCATCGGAAATGCAAGTTAGTCAAGAAATCGATGACAATCCAAGCTCCACGGCCGGCGAAATACATCGAAAAAGCAAGTAAGTCAAGAAATCGATGACAATCCAAGCACCACGGTCAGCGAAATACATCGAAAAAGCAAGCAAGTTCGGAAATCGATGACAATCCGGGCGCTGAGGCCGGCGAAAGTCATCGAAAAAGCAAGTAAGTCCGGAAATCGATGACAATCCAGTCCAGCCATAAACGCCGGCATAATGTTGGTTATTGCTTGCCATTTGTATACGCAAATTGATATAATATTCTGTGAAAACCATGTGGTTTTCACAGTAAATTGCTTATGGGGGGCAATACTATGAATATAAAGAAAAGATCAGCCAAAGTAGTATCTTATCTGCTTATAGTTTCATTTTTGGCAAGCCAAGAAACAATCGGAGCATTCGCTCAGACTATTTCACCTGACACGAACACAAATACTGTCATCATCAACGAAAAGGAATCTACTGAAGACGACACATCTACTGAAGATGACACATCTACCGAACCAAGTTTAGAAGATGAAAGTGAGACTTACGAGTCTACCGAAGAAACATCCACATCGGAATCTGCCGAAGAATCTAGTGAAGATGATGTTATGGGCAATGTTACAGCCAAAATGGCGGAGACTGAGACTGTAACGGAGACTGAGACAGAATCTGAGACCGTGTATGACGCGGAGGATATCAATTACGGATATGTTGCAAGTCCGGACCCATCAAGATTCCAAAGTGTCAATGATCTGCCTGATGACTATATGGGTCCTGTCATGGGTGAGACTCTGCCTTCTTCATACCGGACGCCCAATTTACCAAATACCAAGAATCAAAATCCATACGGCACATGTTGGGCTCATTCTTCGATTTCTCTTGCTGAGATTAGTATGATGAAGCAAGGCTATTCCACTCCGGATTATTCCGAACTGCATCTTTCATATTTTACATATAATCTTAACAGTGACCCGCTCAATGAGTATGATGGAACCAAAAATGTACTTAGCAATGGCAAAAACTTCTTGGATGGCGGCGGTAATGTCGAAGCCGCAGGTAACATGTTTGCGAGCTCTGTCGGAGCTGTTGACGAGTCAGTTGCCCCATATTCAACAGCAGCAAGCGTGCTTACATCCGGTCTTAATCAGGACATTGCATATGATGGTATAGCAAGAATAAAGAATACACACGAAAGCAAACCCAGAAGTGATATCGCTGCAACAAAACAATTAGTATATGATTACGGCGCTGCAGGTATTTCTTTCTATGTTATCCAAAAGGGCTATTCTGTCACATTCAACGACACACATACTGTCAAATATAATGAAGTATTTAATGAAACAAATAACTGCTACTACTTCCCATATTCTGCCACAGATTTTGGCTACGCCGAAGGTACCGATCTTCCTACCAATCATGCCATCACAATCGTCGGATGGGACGATAACTTTAGCAAGAATAAATTTGCAACTCCGGCACCTGCTGACGGAGCATGGCTTATCCGCAACAGTTGGACTACCAACAATTCCAATTCTCTGCAAGGATATTTTTGGCTATCCTACTACGATAATACAATAGAAGATGAAGCATGGGCATTTGAATTCGAACCTGCAACAGACTCATACGGTGCAGCTATCTATGATAACACATATCAGTATGACAGAGGTTTGTTTAAATATGCCACCTGGTGCAATAGAGCTGCTAATGTCTTTACGGCTCATGCCTGCAAAGACGGTGAACGCCTTAGTGACGTATCATTTTCCACCATATCGTCCAACGTCTCATATACAATAAATGTATATACGGATATTCCTGAAGGTGGTATTCCCACCGACGGTACACTGGCTACATACGCCACAACCACCGGTACAATGACATATCCCGGCATGACCAGAGTGACATTATCTGACCCTGTTCCTCTAAAATATGGCGAGCGCTATGCCGTTGAAGTAATATTGGATGAAGATAAAGAAATTGCTGCCGACGGAACTGTCGGAGGCGGTTATGCTATCACAACCAAGGCAAAGGCCGGCGAAGGATACGTATACCGTAACAATTATTGGTATGACTATAATACTTACGATTCCAGTCACACAAGAAGTCTGTCCATAAAAGCGTACACAAAAGATATTAAGGACATTATCGTACCCACAGGAATAGAATTCCCCGATATTCCTGCTGAAGGTATAGTCTTGGCACCAACCGAAGTCTATACTCCGACTGCCAAAGTTCTCCCCGTAACAGCAAGTAATAAGAATGTCAGCTGGTCATCCGACAAGCCTGCCATTGCATCAGTTGATTCCAAAACAGGAAAAATAACCGCCTGCAGCACCGGTACTGCTATCATTACCGCTACCACTGAGCTAAAAGGCAAAACTGCGTCCTTCAAGGTGGTTGTAGACAAAGATAAACCAATACCGGCAACAGCAATTACTGCTATACAATATTCAAAATACATCCCATACATCGGCGATACAGTAGAATATAGCATCGTTACCACCCCCGCCAATGCATCACAAAAGGGGCTTACGTGGTCAAGCAGTAATCCATCGGTATTAAGCATAGATGAAACCACAGGTATTGCAACAGCAAAAGATATTGGTCAAGCTGTCATAACGGCCAAGCTTGGGGCACTAACCAAGACGTACACTGTAAGTGTAAAACTGAGTGGAGTTTCATCAATATCATACACTCCACTGAGTGACAATACCGTTATATATCGTTGGGATAAAATTGCCGGAGCGGAAGGCTACAGAATATATACAGGTCCGGAGTCTAACAATCTTACTTTACTTACAACGATATCCGATAACGGAAGTTCAAGTTACGAATATGTTGACGAGACATATAAAGGCAATACCGGGATAACATCATATAAATTTAAAATCAACACCTATAAAGGCAGTTATGAGACTAACAGCGGCGACATCACAATCAATTTGACTCCTCTTTATACCATTACTTACAATGTACCTGCACACGCTAAGAACTCAAGTGGCAATGTGACATCGCTAAAAAAAGGCGGAAGCTTTACCTTATTAAGTCCAATATGTGACCCCGGTTATTCCTTTGACGGATGGTATACCGACAGCAGCTATACCACACGTATAACCGGTATTAGCAACATCACATCTGATAGGACTGTTTATGCCAAGGTTACACCGATTACTTACAATGTAAAATTTAATGCAGGCAATTCAGGCTATCGTGTGTCGGGTAGTATGCCCACGCTAGCTTGCACATACGATGAGTACAAGACACTGCCACTGTGCACCTTCACCTCGCAGGATGCCACATTCCGTGAGTGGAACACAGCACCGGACGGTAGTGGTACTTCATACGCTGATGGTGCATCTATACGCAATCTCACCACTGTCAAAAACCAAGCCGTGATTTTGTATGCACAATGGGATAAAGTCAAAAACTGTGATATTATCTTTGATTCCTGCGGTGGATGCGATATACCCGCCGGAAAGGTATCATTGAATGACCCTTATGGTGAACTTCCTATTCCTACATTCGCAGGATATCATTTTGACGGATGGTTCACTAAGAAAAGCGGTGGAACACGTGTTACCGAGACAACTATAGTAAAATCCAGAAAATTGACAGTATACGCGCACTGGTCACCGGAGACTTACACAATCACCTTTGACCCGCAAGGCGGTGCGTTTGCAGAGGGTGACAGCAACGCAAAATCTGTCACATATAAAGCCCTTTACGGACCTCTCCCCACTCCGCTTAAAGATGGCTATACCTTCTTCAGATGGTATTATGATGATCTTACTGTCACCGATAAGACACAGATGTGCACTGCAGACAACCATACTTTAAAGGCCGAATGGAAGCCGACTTCATATATCATTACATTGTACGGCAACGGTGGCTTGTTAGATAATCAGGAAAGTGTGACTATGCATGTTAATGCAGGGGATAAGATTACACTTCCCACTACCGCACAATATGACGGATATACTTTTGACAATTTCTATATTAATAATGATAAGAGCCAGCCATTTAAAAGCTCTGTACCGATATCATCCAATATGTGTATTTACGCCAATTGGATCCCTGTAGCATCACAAGGCGATATCACTGATGAAGACTATAACGCGCTCCCGGGTGCTACTGCCGAGGAAAAACTTAATAATATCCCGGATGGCATATGGATGTCAGACATACCGGATTACACTTACACCGGTGCTGCCATTAAGCCTGCTATCAGAGTCTATGACAGGAACAAACTGCTAATCGAGAAGACCGATTACACGGTAGCATATAGTAACAACAAGAATGCGGCAACAAAAGAGGCTGTCAAAGCTCCAACTGTTACTATCACGGGTAAAGGTAATTATAACGAGAAAATTGTTGAGAAATTCAACATTTTGCCGGAAGACATCAGTGGTGACAGCTTTAACGCAGACAATATCGCTGTTAAGTTCACCGGCAAGAAACAAAAGCCCGCTCCTGTTGTTACATGGAACGGCAAAAAGCTCACATCCGGTAAAGACTTTACCTTTACATGGGAGAACGAAAATGCGGAAACCAATATCGGTTGTATCGCTTCCGGTGAATACACTGTTACCATAACAGGAAAAGGCAACTTTGCAGCCGTAGGCAGCGAACGCGATATTACATACAAGATTGGAGAGAAAGGTAGTTTACTTCTGTCCGGTGCAAGCATCAAAGTATCCAATCGCGTCTATGACGGAACAGATGACAAGCCTGCAGTAACAGTCAAATATGGAAAAAATGTGCTCATTGAAGGTACGGATTATACTATCGAATGGCCGTATAATACCACTGACGTCGGTACAATCAAAGCCAAAATTGTAAGTGTGGACGGCAGCAATTACATTGGTAACAAATCCTTCTCTTACAAGATAACCGGTACTGCATTAAAAACGGCTTGGATAAGCGGTATTGAGAAAAGCTATGCTTTCACCGGCAGTGAAATATGCCCGGCCGGCACAGAACCAACCGATGCCGGTACACTTGTACTTTCATATAAGCAAAATGGTGAGCTTATTGAATTGAGCAAAGGCACTGATTATACAATAAGCTACGAGAAGAACATAAATGCCGGCACCGCCAAGATTATTATTACAGGTATTGGCAAATACACCGGCAAGCTAACAAAGACATTTAAGATTAACAAAATGGCGCTCACTGCAGCCTTAAGTGACAATTACAGTACTTCTTATGACACCACTGTCGCTTATTGTAAGGCCGGTTGCAAGCCAAAGCTTAATTACTTCAAAATTGGAGGAGCTGATGGTCTGAGTCTTATTGAAGGCACTGATTACACGCTCAAATACCTCAATAACAAAGCGGTAAGAAATAGCACTGATGTCAAAGCGCCTACCATTACTCTTACCGGCAAAGGTAATTATTCGGGTACGATAACGATTGGTACATTTACGATTGAACCTACGGATATATCCACTATGAATATATATATTCCGGATAAGGCATATGCAAATAAGGCCAAGAATTATGCAGTTAATCCGGCTATATCCGAACCGTCAACCGGTACTAAGCTTCAAAAGGGAGCAAAACTTGATTATCTGCCGACTTTTACATATACATATGCATCGGAAACATGCATACAGCGTAAAAACGGTAAGTATTATGACGCATATGTCATGAGCAGCGGAGATCCGGTAAGCAACACAGATATCATTCCGGCTAATACCGTAATAAATGTCACAGTAAACGGAAACGGCGGATATACAGGTACTATAACCGGTAGTTACCGTATTGCCAAAAACGACATCAGCAAGTCCGTCTGCAAGATCAATAACCAGGCTTACACCGGTTCACCAGTTACACTGACCAAAGAAGATTTTACATATGTAAAACTTGGTAAACAGCAGCTTGAATTTGCGACAGATTATCGCATCGTCAGCTACAAGAATAATATCAAAAACGGTAAAGCTACCGTTGTAATCGAAGGTATAGGTAACTACAGCGGTCGCAAGAGCATCACATACAACATCACCAGAAGACCTCTTAGATTGTTTGATCGATGAAATAGAAGCAGAGTCATACATTATAATTCCGATTATAATGACGGCTCTGCTTTTTTAGATGTTTAATAGACACAAAAGTACCGCCGGCATGGAGCGCATGCCGGCGGTTTTGAGGGGTAGGATAAAGTATATATATGATGTTCAACTTAGGCTTTCCACAATCCATGCATGTTGCAGTAGGCATATACATCCCGGACTACTTCATCTTTCTGGATTCGAAAAGTTACAGTTGGTGCATCCTCTGGTTCGAGTGGTTTCCACTGGATTCCGCAACAGGTCACCAGACACACCCACTCAATGTAATGATCCTCAATCATTGGATGGGGAAATTTACCAATATCCACCATCACTTTATGACCGGATATATGATAGACCGGCACATGCTTCTCTTTATCAGCATCAATAACGTCGGCCTGCAGATGTTTCATTTCCTGACCACAGCATGACAATGGATTAGTCACCTCACCCACTGTTGCCATTATCTGGCCACATATTTCGCATCTATAAAACTGTACATCAGTATTCTTATAATTCGTAGTATTTATCATACATGAATCACACTCTATTTCTTGATTTCTATTATTCATTTCACATACCTTCTCTCTGTCAATAATCTATATATTTGCCCGCTCTCTCTTATTCCCCAATAAGATTTGTTCACATGATAATTTTTTTCATTCTGTAACCTTCTTTACTGCTTCAACTGATTCATCTGCATTTGTTCCTTTGTCATGACACTCGCACTCCGAATAAATCAGTTGCACACAACTTTCATTACATTTCCTCTGTCGTTTTTCTTTCAAACTTCGGCGCAAACGCACCACACACAGGACACACATAATGCTCAGGCAAAGGATCGCCATCATAGATATGACCACACACCGTGCAGCGCCAGATGTTATTTTTTCCACTTTTGTTTTCATCATTTGCATCATTTACATTCATCTTATCTTTTGTCTAACCATACATTAACAAGATTAGATTTTCTCCTTTCTACGATATTATTCATCGTGATTGTGTACCGCTTGGGTACTTGTTATGATATGACTATATCTTAGATGCTATGACCATTCGAGATGATATAAAAGGAAGTTTCATTTTTTTTCAGATAAAAAAGTTTGTTATGGCATACTTTTCTACAATAGAATTGTCATAAATAATAATGCCCTATGACACGAATACTTCGCGCCATAGGGCATTAAATCAACATATTTCAATCAATATATTTCTATTTCTCAACAGAATTTCTTCTGCCATTTGTTACCATCAGTGGCATCACACTCATAAAGAGCATCCAGCCGAATGGATTACATATATGGAACATCCATTCAGTCATACCGGCTGCCGCAAATCCAATAACTACGGCTACGGTCACAAGCAACGATATTTTCTCGACATTGTCCATCTCCTTGCGCCATACATTGATACCCACGAATACAGTAATCACACCAAATATGACAACATATCCACCTGCAATCAATCCAAAATCATGAATAGCCTGCAGGAAAGAGTTGTGCGCATGAATAGATAATTCTCCATCCGCCATCGGTACGCCCATCTCATCATGACCTGTAAGATTCCAATACGAAATATATCTCTTAAACAAATCAATTCGACCATTGCTGAATTGATTAATATCGTTAGTCGCCGCTTCTACATCTGCCTCATCATCTGCTGCCGACAATAGCAACATATCGTTACCGACACCCACGCTTTTAGCACGCACGCCATTCATTGGTGATACTTCCGCGCTTTCGACCTCTTCCGTTCCGGCCTCATCCGATATTCCAAGCAATTTTTCCTTGGCACAATAGATGAATCTATCCAATGTCATATATCGCTCATCATCGGCCGACGTACCATCTTCTACCTGCCATCCGTCCAATTCAATATCAGAACTAATCGGATCATTCACAATTGCAGGCATTACACGAGTTAATGTAAAAACACCTGCAAACAATAATATGCAAGATGCAAGCGCCAACATACCCATCTTAACTGCATCGACAATTGACTTCATTCCACCACGGATGCCATACACATATATAAGCAAAATAACCAGCACCAATGCAATAATTGCCACAAATCCCGTTCTTGATAAAGTAAATATCATATATGTCAGCGCCGAGCCCAATAGAAGAATCTCTTTCCACATTGCACCGCTGTATGATAGCAATCCCTTCTGCTCACTTACACTGTAAAATTTCTTAATAAACAGTACAAGTCCAACAGCTATTACCAATGTCAAATATTCTGCTGTGACCGTTACCGTATGGTATAACATGCCATACCTATAATAGTAATATGCTCTAAACGGACGGTGAAGCAGGCAGTATAACACAGTAAAAGCATAATTCATCACCACGCCATAACATAATGCCTGTGCCAGTTTGTCCACTTTATCATAAGTCAACATACGCAGTAGCATAATCGCAAGCATCACCCATGTAACCGTTACCCATACATATCCGTTACGGAACACACTCATTCCGACAAAAAGTAATGCAGTACATATAATATACGGCAGCCTTATTCTATTTATGCAGCGTGCCTTTATAGCAGCAATCAACGCTCTAATAATACATATAAGTGCCAAGCCGCCCAAGACAATTATCTGTCCATTCAACTTATATATCAGTTCTTCATCCTGCACGCCTATATACGGTTTAGAGTAAAATGATGCGAATACCAATGAAGCCACCAAATATATCGCATTGATAATAGTAAGCAATTCCTTCTTTGAAAAAGTTACCAATATTGACAAAAGGAACCAGCACAACATCTTCCTCATCGCATACTCATGGAAAATATCATACAAACCGTTCCAATACTCATAGCACTGCCATAAAGCACCGGCATAACATACTCCCTGCAAAAAAGTGCCCAGATTATCTTTAAGGCGTTCTTCACTCCATACTTGTCCTATGCCGGACGCCGGTCCCCACAAAACATATAACAGATATATCAATAACAGCATAATGCCGATACATTCAAAAACTATCTCACCCACATCTGTGCCAAACACACGTCCTATTGCAATCATCCAAATTAGAATTGCTGATGCAATAGCTAAAATAGGGGTAAATACATACCTTTCAACACGGAGTACATCGATAGTAGATTCATGTTCCTCACACTTTGCCGAGAATCGGCGTGTAAATATACAGCCACATACAGCCAACGCTGCAAGCACTAACAGTATCACCACGTTCTGCCATGTGTTAAATACAATTGCATAATGATACTTGGCATATGTATTATATTCCGCCAATTCTTCACCATCGTATACCAGGGCAAAACAATTCGGATTGGATGTATTCATATGTTCTTCATAACCGACTGTCAATGCCGAATCATCATATTCCACATACAATCCATCATCGTCATGTGACTGTGTTCCGCCATGTATCTCATATGTATAGAATCCACCTCTTGTTACATTTACTCCGGTTGGAATGTGCAGATATCCGGGCATCTGTATGTCACTCGGTATCGTACGCATCACATGACATATACGACGCGATTTGTCATCATACATACTGAACTCGTACATTGCCCCCGGTGTTGCATCTGTCACCATTACATCGATATATTGCAATCTTGTTCCGTCTGTTACAAATGGTTGTGACACAAGTGTCATATCTTTGATTGCATCCGCGTCTAATACCTGTGCCAGTTCACTTGTCGCATTATCAGCAGTTCTGTGTATCAATCCCGTCGGCCAGATGCACAGATACAACAATGCCATACATACACATATTATTATTTGTATTAATGTACTTAATCTAATTTTTCTTACCATTTATCTATCATTCTCGCAATCTTCAATGCTTCAATTTTTCTCATTCAGTACGCGCTCATATACCGACATATATTTGTCGGTTATCTCATTCACCGCAAAACGTCTAAGTGCATCAGCCTTTATAGCTTCATTATCAAAAGTACCTATACGACCAATCATTTTCTTTATGCCATTGTAAATCGCATTCGCATCATACTCTTGTAATAATATTCCATTAATATCATTTACAATTGATGCAGAGCCGCCCGAATCTGTTGCCAGTATCGGGGTACCTACCATAGCCGCTTCAGCCATCGTACATCCAAACGACTCGTACCTGCTGGCCGATATTAAGAAATCCATTGCCGATACGCTTTCGTATACCTCTTTTTGGCTTTTCCTTCCATGGAAAATCGTAACATCTTCAAGTTCCAATTCCTTCGCCAGTCTCTCGAACTCTTCACGGTAATCACCGTCTCCGATGAAATGGCACACAAATTGTATTCCATCTTTTTTCAAAAGGCTCAATGCCGACAGCAATACCGGTATACCCTTTATGTTTCTGTCATACATTCCTGCCACCATACACATATTGATTTTGTCTATGACACGAATGTCGGTATTGGGCTTCTCCACAGTAACAGGACGAATACCGTTATATATTGTCTCAAATGAATATCTCGGGAATATCTTACGCAAGTCATCTGTAAGCTTATCGGATACACACGCATTATACTTACTGCCGCCATAAGACATATATGCATACTGATGATGCGGAAATGAACGTACTCCGGATAAGTCAGCACTGCTATGCTCTGTTATAATAACGGGAATATGGAATATTTTCCCCAACATGACAGCAAATCGGCCTGCCTCCGTAGCAACATGTGCATGAATAATATCCGGCGCAAATTCTTTTACAATTTGCTTCATAGCCTTATACATATTCACTCTGTTACGCACTTTGTCTTCCAACTTATACCGGGATCTGTACGTCTTAAGTCCCCATTCATTCGTTACTACGACAGGTTCATCTATATTTCTCTCATATGGATAATATAGCGCCACATTTACCCCTGGTCTTTTTGCCAGGTCCAGTGCCGCTATTGTATGAAAAGATTCACTTGGATTGTTATCAGTCGCTGAACAATACCAGCTAACCATGTATAAAACATTCATTGTAAATACCTATCAACAGTTACATATTTTTCTTAAATCTGCTAAAATCACTTAACGCCTTCCAACCGATTGCAAAAATCCGCTTAATATTGATTGAACTTTTGCCTGCCTGTCTTGGCATAAATGTCACATCCTTAAAGAGAATATTCTCTTTATAATACACAAAAAAAGTCGTAAGCATTGCATTAGGAAGATTATACAGATCATCAAATCTATCAATATACTTTCCTAAAAGCTTGGCAGACATAAGTCTGAAAGGTGCGTTGGCATCAGATATATTAATTCCATAAAAAAAGTGTAGTATAACGCACAACACCTTCTCAACCATTTTTCTGGATAATCCGTCGCCTCTTATCGGTCTGCTACCGATTATGGCATCATAATTGTCGCGCATATCCCAAAAGGCTAAGAATTCATCCGGATTAGTCTGTCCATCCGAATCTGTCTGAAATATGTATGTTGCACCCTCAGCTATAGCATACTTATATAATGCAATAAGCTTGGGGCCATGATACCTATTTGTATCACCAAGTATCTCAAGAGCCGGATAGTTATTTTTCAATTCAGTTAGTATCTCATGAGTTCTATCTGTACTACCGTTATCCGCAATTACAAGTTTCGAGCCATCACAAGCACAGGCAAGACACTCATACCACGCTTTTACGACACTCTCAATGTTCTCTTCCTCATTATATGCCGGCATAACGATATATAACTTATCATCCATTCACGTATCCTACATTTTTCGCCAAATTGTCATCATTCACATCACACAATCCGACGCCCACTAATATCTGCTCACGCAATAAACATTTATCACAAACCAAACCAGTAAGAATATTGCCTGTCCCGTCAATAATCGATGATTAATGTGTAATCTTTCCTCATCATTTATTCCGTCTTCAACACCAAGCATCACTTTTGATTTTGGAAAATTGATGATAACAAAGGCTACCGCAGCCGCCAAACATATAGCTGTTATCACAGACATAAACCCGAATATTCCCGTTTTTGCAAGATAATCATACACCTGCGGACCATATTCAAAAGTATGTCCCTGCGGTACAATATGGAACCATTCGGTAAGCGGCAATTGATTGAAGCTTACAGCTCCGCCGTATACATGCCCTTGATCATCCATATATATAAGTAACATCATAAACGAATACAGCAGTTGCAATATTGTATTAATTCTAAACTTGCCTGCATTCTTATATATAAGCAGAAAAACAAACGGATACATTACCACAATCCAATACGGTGACGGTGATGATAATGAGAAAAACAAGCCCAGTGAAACTACGCATACATATATCGATACATCTTTGTAATCATCGCTTCTCTTCAACAAATAACACCATATACATAACAATATGAACAGCACAACCAATACGGATGCCATATAGGATTTACGAATTGCCGGAATCTCAAAATACAACATTTTATTAAAGAAATGCATCATAAAGTCGGTTTGTGTACTACCACCTTCAACACTCGTCTCAGCCGCAGAAGCAACATCCCACATTCGCATCGGTACGCATGCACTGACAGATACATATATTGCATTAATCAATTTGCGCACAATAATCTGCACCGGTATAAGAATACATCCGACTACACAATCTCTAAGAATGTACAGTATTCTCTTTTCGACAAGCAACTCAAGCGGAATAAATGCAAACAGAATTATATATTTTACATCAATAGCCAAAATTGACCATAAAATGAAATGTTTATGATCACCATCAAGATATGCATTATATGCTTTTAAGAAAAACCACAGATATATTGCATCTGTCTGAGCAATATGAAACAAAGGCAACGCCATAAATATGGAAGTCAGTCCCACATATATCATCCATCTGATGTTGTCATCTGCAATTCCCAATTTGCCAGCTGTCTTCTTCCATTCTTTGACCGTCAGTACAACAAAAATCATAATGCATGCCTTATAATACAACATGCAGATTACATTGCCCGGTTCAATTTCAGCAAATAAGTGCACAATATTAACAGGTAGCACCCATATACATCCAATAATATCCTGAACAATTCCATATGCCATACTGGACAAGGCAAGCGACGAACCGCTTGATATATGAAGTAAGCCTTCATTACTCCAATAGTAATTAAGAAAGATTACCGGATTGTCCTGATAATACATATTGAAAAATATTAGCCCAAATGCTACAAATGCTAACACAATCTCCACCTTGTTCGGCACATTTGAGCAATACCACTTACTGATTTTGTTCATCTTCTCTTTCATAATCCTTCTTCTCCATTCGGCGTCCTTTCCAATCGATCAGATAATGCATACACCAAGGCACGATACCATCACTGCCTGAAGAATATACCTTCATTCATTCACCTTATATCCGATTAGTAGACGCATATATGCGCCACATCTTTAACTATCACAACCTGATCTTCATCGAATTCATTCCAGTCTTGCGATTCAAACATCTGCTTAATCTCCGGGTCCTGGTCAAGAATGTAGAAGTTCCTTCCAAGATAGTAATTGACACTTGTGTAGTGACTCCAGATTCTTCTAAGTGACCTGACAGATGTATCCGAATAGTATGTTATACAATCCCAGTAATCCGAAGAATTCTCATCATAGTAGAATACGACTCCATTCACCTGGATTCCCGTATTCTGTTCGTATTCATCTATTATATGCCCAATGCTTACTATCTCATCCCGATCAAGACGATTACCCTCATACCTCTGTCCGAATATAATCGTGAAGCTTACTAGCTCCATCAACAACAGTACAACGCCGCATGCACAGGCTATATATCCAATAATACGCTCAAAAAAAGTTCCCGACTTACTATCTGATACAGTCCCATCTCCAAGCAGCATATGCAGAACAACAGCCCCCGGAAGCACGCCTAATGGATAACTTACTCTGGCAACAGCCCTACCAATCACATATAGCACGAACTGAAGAAGCATTACTATCACGAATATATATATTACATATGCAAGATTAAGAAGCACACTTCCTGACTCATTATGTCTCGCTGTCAGTACAGCACGCACACAAGCAAGTAAGCCAAGTACTATGACAATGACACACCATACATGCGCCGGCATGACAACATCAAGAATTCCATCTGTGTCCTTCATAATGTCAATCATTCCTGTTAATGCAATCTTAAGCGATTCCCCAAATGTCTCACCCATCAGTTCGACTCTGTCACTATGAAAAGCAAATGCCATCATAAAGAACGATGCTGCATTGACAAATACGTATTCTATACAGGCTTCAACATTATATCTTATAAGTGTTCGTATGCTTCCCTTAGAATAATAGATAAAAAATGGAAGAAGTATTCCGACAAATGCACCCGGTACAGCCTGATAGCACAGCTGTGCAAGGCAAAGAAAAACTGTACTCCATGCAATATCCTTGACACTTCCTCCGTCCATTCTGTCTGCAAAGAACTTAACAGCTATTACTGTAAAAAGAATACCACTGCAGAAACCAAAAGCTTCCAAAAATAGAAAGTAATCAATAATAAACACATTGATAAGCAACATCGGTGCAATCAGAAGTGACCAATATCCAATATGTCTGTATAACAGCTCCGCCAGAATATATATGGCCACACAAAGCGTAATCATACCACCCCAGTATAGAATGTAAAATGTTACATCCGCAGCAGCACCTGTCATTGCAAACAGCATATATAATCCCGCTGTAACAAGCCTTCCGTTGTCAAGTGCCATATGAAGTGTTGTATTGGCATAACCGCTGTCAAACGTAGCAAATGTATCCGTTGCAAAGTTAAGTCTGTGACCTGCAAAAAAGAATACCATCGTATAGACGACCGCTGCACACAATAACACTATTCTTATATTATTATCAATCCACTTTCTCAATACTATACCCGTACCACTCTTCGTATTATTTTAATGAGCCGAACCACCAAGTCCGACTCTGTAGTATTATATCACATATTAACAGCCTAGATAATCGCTTTGGTCATTTTTGCCGAAGTACGCATGAAACTTAACTATTTACATACTCTCAGAATTGAAAATATATAAACCGTGTCTGCGTATAATCATTGCCATATACTCCCCATGAAATAATCACATAGAGCATCAGCACATAAAAAAGCCATCTGTACACAATCTGCCAAGAAGCGATTGCACGGTATAGATTACCTCCGCTCTTCTCATAACGGTCACACAATATCAGGATAATTATCGATATTAAGATAATTGCAAGAGTCTGCATTGATCCAAAGGTATCATAACAATTCTGAGATAAGAACCAGGTAAGTCTGAATTCACTCACCATTTTGCGAGTCATCCCAATTGCTGCACCGAAAGAATCTGCTCTGAAGAATAGCCATGCATAATCAACCAATGCAAATGTTAACAAGCCTTTGAATAATTTATACATCTTTGTGTTTCTGTCTATTTTGAGCTTATCACACAGTTTAGCACATGTAGGGGCAAGCAAGCTTTCAAGCACAAGAAATAATCCGTTAAGTCCACCCCAAACGACATATTTTGCACTTGCACCATGCCACAATCCTGACACAAGGAATACAATCATCATATTGACCAATTTGCGCAACTGTCCTTTTCTGTTACCGCCTAGCGGAATATACAAATAGTCGGTAAACCAAGACGTAAGCGATATATGCCAATTTCTCCAAAATTCCTTTACACTGGTTGAAAGATATGGTTGTCGGAAGTTCTTCATCAGCTTAATCCCAAATACTTCCGCAATACCTATTGCAATAGTAGTATATCCGTGAAAGTCACAATATATCTGTATTCCGTATAATACTATTGCCAGACATAACATCATACCTGTCTTTTCTTCCCATCCGGTCAATACTCCGTCTACCACTATACCGATGTTATCCGCAACCACCATTTTTAGGAACAAACCATAGGCAATATGGAACAATCCCTCTTTACATACATCAATATCTATATGCGTAATACCATTTATCTGGTTAAGCAAACTTCCTGCCCTTGCGATTGGTCCGGAACTGATTTGCGGAAAAAACGACAAAAACAATGCATAGGATACAATGTTTTTCTCTGCACTAATCTGACCTCTATAGATATCTACCAAATATCCGACCGCCTGCAAGGTGAAAAATGACAGACCAAGCGGTGCCACAAGTTCAAGCGCCGGCAGAGACGAACCTATGAATCTGTTCCCGATGTTCAAAAACATATCAAGATACTTTAGTACAAAAAGCATCCCAATACATACCACCACGCCTATTGCAACATGGATTTTTGCCCTGTTCTTTTTTCCGTCACTGCATTTTTTCTCAATATTTCTTCCGCAAATATAAGTAATAATAATTGCACCGAGCAGATACAATATATTCTGTATCCCATTCCACGCATAGAATGTAAAACTCGCAATAAGAAGCCAATATTTTCTTGCCTTAAGCGGAATAAGGACATATACTAAAAAGACGATAATAATGAAAATAAGAAAGTTAAGTGAATTAAAAATCATATATACTCCTATGAATAACAAAGAAAATCATTCAACTTCATATAAACGTTTCTTCATTAAGCTTATTGTATTTGCCGCTATGTTGATTATGCTGTTCTTTTGCATTTTTCCACAATACGAAGGCACATTAACCGGTAGTCTTATGTCAAAAGTTCAAAGACTAAAAGAAATAGACGAACCCAAAATTGTACTGATTGGCAATTCCAATCTGCTATACGGAATTGATAGCTCCATGTTGGAAGCAGAATACAATATGCCTGTTGTCAATATGGGCTTGCACGGCGGTCTCGGCAATCTTTTCCATGAACGTATGATGGGTCTCAATGTTCATGAAGGTGACATATACATTGTCTGTCATACCACTTATTGGGACCTCAACGAACTTACCGATCCGGTGCTTACCTGGGTTACCGTAGAAGAACATCCAGCATTATGGAAGCTAATTGAGCCTTCTGATTTGTCGGCTATGTACAAAGCATTTCCAACATATATTAAGCATGGCATTACTCACTACAATAACGGGGAAGACCTACACGAAGACACCATATCAAATATCAACACATATGGTGATTTTAACACATATCGCCCAAACGGTGAATTCAGCTCTGACGAGTTTATCTATGCATCACCTATAAATGATGAACAAGTTGAACGACTCAACGATTGGAATGAATATTTAGCTGCTCACGGAGCCACATTACTTGTTGCCGGCTATCCCATACTTGATTATGAGAACACCGACGATTACAGTACATTTGCACAATTCGAAGATGAATTAAGCGATAGACTTGAATGTCCATGCATATCACACTACGAAGATTACCTCTTTAGTCCGAACTATTTCTCCGACTATTATCTTCACCTGACAACAGACGGTGCCAAGAAGCGTACAGCACAATTAATAACTGATATAAATAATTGGCAATCGACGCAAAACAACAAGCCGTAAAAGGCTTGTTGTTTTTTCTAAACTGCATATTTTGAAATACATTCACATATTCTGTCTACAACATCAAGTTGCATATCAGGATATATCGGCAACGTCAATATATTCTTTGATGCATCGAGTGCTACCGGAGTAGCATTCACATCATATCTTCCCTCATAACAATCAAATGCAGACGTAAGCGGATAAAAATACTTACGTGCATAAATATCATATTCCTTGAGATGCTCCCACAACTCATCTCTGTTATGTCCATAAGCTGTAGCATCAATATAGACCGGCAGATATGCATAATTGTGTTTTACATCCTTCTGTTCATTACACATCTTCACACCGTTAACATCAGCTAACAACTCTCTGTATCTATCTGTAAGCACTTTACGTTTTGCAATTGAATCATCCACATGTCGAAGATTACAAAGTCCCATTGCTGCCTGGAACTCGTTCATTTTGGCATTGGCTCCTATTCCGTCAACAACTTCCTCATTCTTTATTCCAAAATTCTTAAGCTGATACATACGCTTGCCCAATGCTTCATCACTATGACATATCGCTCCGCCTTCAATAGTGTTATATACTTTAGTTGCATGGAAGCTTAACATTGAAGCATCACCGTAAGCACATATACCTTGGCCTTTGTATTCTACTCCAAATGCATGAGCTGCATCATAGATTACTTTTAGATTGTGTTTCTTTGCAATCTTATCTATCGCCTCAACATCGCAAATATTACCATATACATGTACCGGCACAATGGCACATGTCTTATCAGTAATAAGCGACTCTATCTTATTCACATCAATAGTATAATCATCTGCATTTATATCGCAAAACACAGGTGTAAGTCCATTACGAACAATCGCATGTGTAGTAGATGCAAAAGTAAATGGAGTTGTAATCACTTCACCTTCCAGGTTCATCGCCTGCAGTAGCAATTCAAGAGCCATATGACCATTGGAGAAAAGTGACATTTTATCGACTTTCAAATATTCACTCAGTTTTGCCTCAAGCTCATTATGCTTTGCGCCCATATTGGTCAGCCAATGGCTGTCCCAAATATCACGTATCTCTTCCACATATTCATCAAACTCAGGCAATACAGCCCTCGTTACCAATACTTTCTCGCTCATCTATTATTGCTCCTCATATATTGTCATATGACACTATTACATCGCTCCCGTTACAGCGTGTAACGTCCAACCTCTGTAATTATATTCCGTTTCACCGCATACCTCAAGTTCATCACATAAGTTCTTAGCCTGTGGTTGAATATCATCATTTATATATATTATCGTATATACTCTGTCTTCACTTGCCGTTGCATTATTTACACAATCCTTTAAGTATTCATCAATCTGTGCCATGCTTGCGTTCTTACCCGTCATGCACACTTGAATCGGTGTATATGCAGTTATATCCTCGTATCCATCAAATTTCTCACTGCCATATACATAATCCTGAATCGCGTCGGTTGCCGCCTGATGTCTTACACCCTTCTTATCATCCCAATACTCTGTTTGATAATATACGTCATCAACCCTGACGCCATAATATGCAGTACCATCAAAATAGTATTCACTGTCACCAACATTGGGCATAATTACTGTCGAGCCGTTTTCTACGGCTTCGGCAAATGCTTCGTTCATAACATGCTCAAGTCCCAGCATCTGCTTATTATATATAGATCCGTCTCCCAAAGGTGCTTCCATTGTACGAATCAAACGTCTCGTGCCAACATTGACACTATCCATTACGCCAAGTGACACCATATCAATCGTTACATACATTGATACAAGCATAAGTCCGGCCAATATGACCGCTACACCTTGCCATAAATGATGACTAACAGGCGATAACAATCGTACTACTACCACCAATGCCACAATATATAATGTCCAAGGAACTGCATCTACATATCTTGGATGATTTACCGTTTTGAAAAGACACGAGAAACATGTTGCACACAATGTTCCCAAAAGAATCGGAACCAGCCATTCGCAATCTGCCACATGCAATCTGCTTTTTACTATCGCACATACTATGCCAAGTACAATCAATACGACAAAGAGCCAGCCAAAATTGAGCACATATAGGCATTTCAGCTTTTCAATAACATAATCAACATCCCAAACAAGGCCGCCATCTCCCGCAGACCATGGACCCAATAATTTGTATGTTAGTATCCATATAATTAGCGGAAGCGCCAAGTAATAGTTTTTGGCAGACGTTAATGCATACACAATGACATTTTTACGTTCCGCATTTCTTTTTGTATGCACGTACTTTACTATCTCAACAATGAATTGACCAAGAACACATCCTGCATAAAATATGACGGCAGGTTCTTTCGTGAACACAAATATACATCCGGCAACACATGTCAATCCCCACTCATTGGTCAACAAATAATATACAAACATTGGAGCAAAGCACATAAGATAATAGTCAAGACTGTAATAATTCACCATTCCCAAGTAGAACGGCGAAAATGCACATACCGATGATAAAAGCCCCAACTGCCATCCGGTAAGGCGGATATTACCATATTTTTCAAGCAGATATTGCATCATCTTGTACGAATATACAATCATTATCACCAATGCGAAGAAATTACACAATTGTAATGCCCACATAACGGCATGCGTAATGGCTGCAACACTGCCGACAATCACACCAAAGCTTTGCGCAATATGCCCATAGATAGCCGTCGAACTAATGGAACACACATTTATATTATGTGCCGACATATAGTATAAGAATCCATCCCATTTGAATTGTCTCCAATTAGCATCGTATGTCAGCAAACATGCAATAACAATCAAAACAATCAGACCAATATAATCTCTTGCACGTCTTTTCTCGATAACAGGAACGACAGTCTTTGTACGCCGACGCATTATCACTCCCGACACTGTGACGCACATCCATATTACATTGGCTATTAGCATACATATCGACTGTATACCATTAAATGCTCTTACTTGTGCTAAAAGCAACACGCTGTTAAAAACAAGTAGCGCAATATTAATCCTATCAATTTGCTCTTTTTTCGCAGTTACCAATGGATTATGAGTAGACATACGCTTGCTCAGCCCGATAAACAGTACATTATCGTATAACATACCCAGTATTCCCCGCCATAACAGTGCCCCCGCAACCGAGCAAATTACACTTGCTATAGCTGCTGCCACACTCTTATATGCAATCGTCATAAATGCCCATGCAAAATATTCAATTAGTAATATGACAATTCCCACATACTGCATATTCTTGTCTTGTTCCTACCAATAACAACTATTCTCTACTACATTGTGATTCTTTATCTGCTCTGTGTCGCATGGATGAATCCAATACTTCTCATTGTAGACAGTCTTCAATAATGTTGACTCTTTCCAACGCGATCCATATATTCCAAACAGCAACTGAGTAGCACCGCCAAGGTGAATAGCACATTTGCCCATCTTCTTTATCTCATTTGCAAGTAAATACGCATATGCTCCGCATCCAAGTATTGCAACATCAAAATCACGCTTCTTTATTTCTTCTATCATCCAATCCAAAGCTTCAAACCAAGTTGCAAATCTCTCATCCTTTTCACCTGCAAGAGTCTGTACCGCTTTAAGTACATCCAGTTGAAATTTCGGCAAAATATCATCTGCCTCAAAAGCTCCATCAAATATATGCATTCTGTTCTTATCATATTGTGAACGAATCGACTCCTCAAATGGATGAATCACCAGCACCTTCTTGCCTTCAAGAGCGGTTGTCCATGGCTTTACCGCAGTATCTGCCACCTCCATCAATGTCCAGGGATATAAGCTGCTAATCTGCGTCAGTTTTGCGTTTTTTTGATATCTTGCGCAAAAGTAGTCTTCCATATATCGACTCCACTCCGCTTGTACATCTATATTCCCACAGGCATCTATCATCATATCCGTAAATTGGTCACCCAATGCAATATCATTGGGAAAAAAGCCCGATAATCTACACAACTCCTCCATCGCATCCTGACGGTTATCTTTCTTGTTATCGAATCTGTACTTCATATACGAATACATACACTTCATCTCAGTGCCACCAAAGCGGCCCGCCCAAAAAGGACGTCCTGATATTATGCCTTCATACAGCACTTGATTGGTCTCCTCAGTCGACAACAGTTTTTTTCCTGCCACTTTTACAGGTTGTGGCCAATATGCCTGACCTGTTCTTTTTTCATACCATTGTGATCTTCTATAGAAAAAATAATCTCTATAATAGTTCTTGGCATCATACCAATCCCACATCAGCTTTTCATTCATATCTATTACTCCACATGTACCATTAATACTTTACGTTCACCGGTTGGTACGATTTCTTCAACACGGCATCCTCTAATAGCATTAATTCTATCAACAAGCATACTGACAGCATTTTCTTCCATCTTTGTTCCAAGAAGTACATATTCATGCGAATATACACATGCTGTACTCATCAAAAATTCAAGCGTAATGCAATCTTTTTCAAGATAATTCTCCACCGGACATGTCAGAACAAGTATATCCGCATCAAATCTATGCAATCTGTTTTCATCACTTATCTTACGTCTCTCAAAAACATCTGTTACAGCATAACCGACTTTCTTATTATCGCTGCAAAGTAATCTGTCAATCAGTTTACTGTCATTTGCACCAATAATAATAGATGTATCATCCGTCAACTTACTATCTACATACTCAATACTGTTTTTGTCTGTCCAATATACTAACCTTAATCCGGTCAATCTGCCGCTACGCTGCTCAATGCGTTTCTTACACTCAAGCGCAACCCGACTAAACATTGAATCCGACTGTTTTGCAGTTGCCTCCTCTATGTCGCACAAACGTCTCTGCAGGCAAGCTTTGTCATGCTCTACCATTGCCAAATACTGTCTAAGACGTCTATCCATATACCGATTTACTTTTTTATTATCAATATGTCGTATTGCTCTGATTGCACCAAATACCATTTCTGTTAATTTTCCGCCCTTAACAGTATTATCATACATTCTATATTCACACATATCCGCAATACGATGTCGCATACCTGCAAGCGCCCCATTAAAAACAAGAGCACTGTATCTTTCTGCACTCAACCTTGTATGAATATAGAAAAAATCACGATATGCATCATATTCAAGCCCTGTATTTTTCCAGAACAGATAAGGATACATCCATCTTTCACGAATCTCTCTTAATGTCGTAAATCCAATTACCGATAACGGTCGAATACTTCCCCAATCAAGGTAGACAGGTGTATTACCATCAAATGCAATATTATTGCAATGAGGATCGGCCAAACCATATCCGCCGGATAAAAGAATAAGTTCAAGATTAATAACCATACTCATAGCAGAATACAGCATTAACTGCGACCACTCATTGTTCTCGGTAACATACGGCAATCTGGGATGTTCAATCAGCAAACACTCTTCATATCCTTCAAGTTCCATATCTTCTACTTCGAACGCAGGGATTAGTAATCTCTTATCAATTGCCGCCTTTATGAATTCACAATTAAGCAAACTTCTGAATTCATCAATCATATGTGCATAAATCAGACGATAGAATCTGCCGTCATACGTAAAGCATTTTCCCATTTCATCCAAATTATGATTTGTTTTCCATTTGATATCATGTTGTTCAATACGTTTTTTCATACACTCATCTACTTATCGCAGCATCTCGGCAAACATCTTACCATACTCTACCGCCGCACTAATGTTGTAGCCTTCGACCTTCTTCTTACCCTTATATTCATTCCATAATGACAGCATCGTATTCTTCAATCCGTCAACATCATCTTTTCCAACAATAATTGCTCTATCATCGGCTTGTTGTCTATGCACGGGTATATCTGACAATACTACTATCTTACCTAATGTCTTACCATCTTCGGTGCATGTTCCCCAACCCTCAAAATATGACGGCTGTACTACCGCAATAGATTCCTTCATAAGCAGAAGCTGATCCTTACGCTCAATTAATCCCAGTATATGTACATTCTCTTGCAGATTACTCTCTTTGAGCATTTGCTCTATTTCAGGATAAAATGATGGGTCTTTTACATCCTTTTGCAAGCCCGTACACACAACCGCAATATCATCATGGCCCTCTGCCACCAACTTCTTCATTGTCTCAAATACCAATTTGTGATTCTTATGTCTGTAGAATTGATTACATACAATAAAATAATCTTTATTTTGCAAACCGTATTTTGCCTTTACAGTCTCTACGTCTCCACTAATCATGCTCTTTTCGATAGCGGACGCAAACGGAACAACATAAACATTATCCAAATACTTTGGGTACAATTGTGCGTATGTATCATAAGCATCATTGCTGCTTAATACAAGTTTGTTATGCTTAGCGGCAATTGTTCCATAGTATTCATCACGAAAAGCACATTCATCCTTACTAAAAAATTCCGGATAAACCACATGTTGAAAATCCGGAATCCAGGCAATAGTTTTTCTCCTATTTATACCTCTCTCACAAAAAGAAGGATAGATATAATCAATTCCATGGCATATCAATCGCGCTCTCATCTCTATCTCACGCATATTTCGATTAAAGAAACCTGCGCCTTCAGACCAAGGATACTTTTTCTTTGTTAAAAGATGTATATGCTCATCTTCCTCTTCAAACGAAAAGACATCTCTTACTTTATCACTCAACAGCACGTATGCCTGATAGTCAATCTCTTCACAGGTACGTGCATATGCAACAAACTGATTTACAATATTTCTAATGTAATATACTCCGCCCATCCATCCGGCATCATCATATGCAGGAAACAAAACGGCTATTTTTTTCTTCTTCATCTAGTTATTCCTAACCCATTCAATGTATTGAGCTATTCCTTCATCCAATGATACTTGCTGCTTATAACCAAGTCCATGTAGTTTACTGATATCAGCACACCAATTATCCGGGTCACCTTTTCTGTTTTGATTGTTAAAAGATACCTCTATCTTATCCGACATTTGCTTTGCAAAACAACCGGCCACTTCACGTATGCTAACCTGTTTACCGTTAGCCACATTATAGATGTATTCTGTAGACTTCTTCGCTTCCAATATCAATCCAAGTGCTCGAACCAAGTCATCAATGTATATAAAATCACGAGTCTCCTCACCGGTTCCGAACAACTGCAAATTACCATCTGCAAGCACTTTCTGATACATATCCCAAAACAACTGTTTACGTAAGCCGGGACCATATGCAGAGAAAATACGTGCTATTCTTATGTCCATTCCATGCACATCCACGAAATACGAACAAATATCTTCTGCCATTCTCTTATGCAGTGCATACGGTGATATTGGGGATGTCTGAGTATTCTCTGAGATAGGAAGAATCTCCGGTTGTCCGTATACTCCGGCACTCGACAAAAACAGTACTCGTGATGAAGTGAGGCCTGCTCTAAGCATTGCATAAAGCAATCTATGTACTACCGCGGTATTAGCTTCAAAATCATCATCCGGATGAGCAATTGAATATGACACATTTGCTATCCCGGCACAATGAATCACAATATCCGGTCGAGCCGACTCCAATATGTCTGTCAAATCGTCTTTTGCCATATCACATACAATCGTATTATATGTTCCGTTACCTGCAGAAACATCTATGCCAATTATTTCATTCTCACATTTACACAGATAATCCGCAATATGTTTTCCAATGAATCCGTTTATGCCTGTTATTAATACTTTGCTCATATACTATTCCTTAATCATCTTCACAACTTTAGCCGGATTACCTGCCACAACAGTCCACGGCTCCACATCCTTTGTAACCACGCTGCCGGCTGCAACAACGGCTCCTTCACCGATTGTGACACCCTTCAGTATCAATGCATTCATCCCAATCCAAGCTTTACTGCAAATACGAATCGGTGCAGTATTTACAATATCCCAATTCTTGTTTTTGATAGGATCACCATACTGTATCATATCCTTATACTCTTGGATTGTATCATACTCACGCATACCGCTCCATCTAACACTATGGGAATCATGGTCATAGCAAGTGACACCCCAGGCAATTGTTACATCATCCTCAATATCTATTCCCGAACGGGAAATAAAAGTACTTCCCCCTATATGACATCTGTTTCCGATAGTCACATATCCGGATTCCGTTTCAAAAATGTAATTGCCTGCCAACATACAATTGTTACCCACAGTCAATCTCTTATTGCCATTACTCTTTCTGATATCAATATTAAGAGACGGATCAATATATGTATCCGCCGGTATCTCGGCCACACTATGCACATATTGATCGTGCATACGCATTCTGCGCTTATTCATAATATTCCGAATCATTGTTATTATATCCATATCCCCAATCACTTCTAATTCACATAGAACACGCCACAGAAAGACTGAGCCGTGTATTGTTTATATTCATACCTTTCTTTCAATGTCTCCAAAAACTCCGGACAATAGACTTCAGGAAAATCTGTATTTGCAATTCTTGATTCAACAATAGGAGCAATCATTACAACGTACTTGTCATCTGTCTGTTCAAGTCTATCAAGCACATCATGTAACACTTCGGCATCAACATTACCTAACAATTTATTATTATCATCTTCCAAGCAGAGATTTTCATCAGCAATAGTTGTCAAATCATCAAACATTGACATATCATTTCTGCTCTTCCAAAAGCAGATGCATTTTCTACCATCGCCAATTGCTGCCTTGGTATCTGCTACCATACCGCCATAATCGTTCATCGCTGCTTCCCATTGAATATACGGTGAATGCATATACGAAACAATATCAAGATCGGCCTGAGATTTGTATATATTGAAAATATACAATGCACCGATTACTACACCACTTACTATTCTCGGCTTTATACTATCTATCCATATAGCAGTAATAAGCACCATACAAGGAAGATATACAGATAATACTCGCAAGATAAAATTATCATAATATACTATGAGGAATAGCAATAACGGAATCAATCCTAACAGATAGATACCAAGCAGATTGCTCTTACGCTCATATTTATTGTACACCAAACGAATACCCATATGGAGCATACCGATACATATCAACAGATTGCCTTTTAACACATGCCTAAGCAACCACGGATATTCATTATTCTGTTCAATATGAACAACATAAAATGGCAGTTCAATTATACCATTTTTTACCGCAACAAATAAGCCGGCAACTCCCACAACGCACACCGACATAATGACAATCAACAGTATCTGCTTCTTGTGCTGCGCAGCCCATTCGATAGCATATCCGCCCAGCCAATTGCCAATCAGTGCCGTTAAGCAGATAATAGCAAGCAACCATGATGATTGTTCACGGGGCTGAAACGCCATCAATACAAATGACGCGACAATATACAACAATATCGCAATACACTTACGTACCCTTGATTCTGTCATAGACATACGCACTAAAATAAAAGCCGCAACAGCCATCAATGCTTCATCAAAAACATACATGCGAATATATATATTGATAAACAGAATTGAACTGTGCAATGCAACAAGCACAGTAAATAGAACAATGCTAAAACTACGCTGTACATACTGATACAACACATATAATAATAAGCCTACGCTTATAAGACTCAGTATATACGGAATGGATTTATAGACATAATATGACCTGCCAAATATATTACTAAATAAAGATATCAACTTATTGATATATGGTGCTCTATCATAAGATGAAATGGAATTGTAATAATCATTAGCTGCAAAAACATGGTATGTCTCATCATACGAATACATACCTTGGAATCTTACTATGATAAATAACTGCCATATTGCATATCCAAAGAAACACACTATCGGAATAGCACGATTTTTTGATAACAGTTTTTTCATAAAATACTTTCCTTATCTATCTCTCTTGCCACACCGCCACCAATCTCAAACACTCTGTCACAATTGGCAATAGTAGTAAGTCTGTGTGCGACAATAATCAACGTCTTATCACCCTGTAATGCATTAATTGCTTCAATAACAGCGCTCTCTGTCTCGTTATCCAAGGCAGATGTTGCCTCATCCAATACAAGAATATCCGGATTATAGTACAACGCTCTGGCAATAGCTATTCTCTGACGCTGACCGCCCGACAACTTCACTCCGCGCTCGCCAAGTACCGTATCCATACCATATTCAAGACCTTCCACAAAGCCGCGCATCTGAGCCTGATCAACTGCTCTTGCAAGCAACTCTTCATCCGCATCCTCTTCAGGTATACCAAAAAGAATATTATTTCTAACCGTATCATCAAGTAAGAACACAGTCTGAGGCACATATCCAACCATCTTGTGCCACTGAGTCTTTTCATCAAGAATCGGTTTACCATCTACTGTAATAGAACCATTCTGCGGTGTATATAGTCCCAATAATATATCAGCAAGTGTCGACTTACCAGCTCCGGATTCACCTACCAATCCGATTGCTTCACCACGATGAATATCCAATGATAAATGATTAATAACATTAGGCAAATGATCTGCATATCTCCATACAACATCATTAACCTGTATCACATCTTCAAAAGCTGCTTTCATACCATTATCCACAGCACTGTCGCCATCCGATAACGAATCTTTAAGACCACCGCCCACAATATTATTATATGCATTTTCAAGTGCGGGACGTTGGAAAATAAGTGCATTCATAGCATTAGATATATTGGCAATCGATGGCAGCAATCTGGTTGACGCAACCGCAAGCGCACTGAACTGAGCAACCAACATTGTCATATCATCATTAAAGAAATTGTATGCCGCCAATACTAACAATACCAAACCGGATATGAAAATCACTTCCGTAGCTCTACTGGGTAATGCTGCTATCCATAGATATTCGGTATTTGCTTTGGCCGCATTACTGCTTGCAGATGCAAACTTCTTCAAAAAGAAATTCTGACGTCGCATCACATCTATATCTTTTATTCCATTCACTGTTTCATAAGAATGTCTATATCTTAAGGCAAATGCATCTCTTGACTTTACAGCGCACGTACTGACACGTTTACGCAATATTAAAACCATTACGAGTGCAATAACCCCTGCTAATCCCAACACAGTCACAGCCATAATAGGATTAATCAGCACTAACACTATACCTATCATGAGACAAGTCATACATTCATTCAGCAATGTACAATAACTATCCACCGCTGTAGCCACACCTGCATTGTCTCCGGTAATACCTCGCATAATTTCGGCACTGTTTACATTCAGGAAAAATGTATATGGTTTTTCAATATAAGACTTCAGCATAATAATAGACAAATCACGTTCGAGATTATTTCTAAAACGCAATTTGAAGTAATTGAAAATCATAATAAATACGTTCTTAAATACGTATATCAAAATAACGGAAATTCCCACAAAAGTAATCATTCCGACTGCGTCGGTGATACCCAGCAAATCAAGTACAAATGCAACCTTCTCATACTCCATCAGTGTCTGTGGCTGAAGCATAGCAAGAATGAATGGCAGAATCACCGTCACTCCAAGTGTCTCCAAAAGTGCACTAATAATAGACAGTAGTGCTATCACTACTGCCTGTCTCTTCTGGCCTGATGTCAGAATCTTATTCAATTGACCAAACATTCTAAAAAAGGTTTTTATGTTTTGCATGCTAATCCTTATTTTGAAGTAATACAGTACTTACTTTATACAACTTAAGCGACAATTTACTATATCCCCAGCTCTTCCTTCGTTTTAACGGTCGCTATTCCATTGGCAATCTCGTATATTTAACTGTTCAATTTACAATATTATCATCTTGAATATAATCAATTACTACTTTCATCACTTTCGACATATCCACCTTGTCATATGCATAATTTCTAATGGTCTTACACATACTGAGCTTATCATTATATTTCTTATTGATGTCATTGTACCACTCAATAATTCTCTTCATACTTATCTTCGAATTGTCATTGGGAAATTCCAAATAGAAATCACACTCTGCACCTCTAAATGCGTTCTCAGGACATGCCGAAACAATAGGTAAACCTCTCGCAATATACTCACACATTTTTAATGAACTTAACGCTTTCAGTCCATTCTTATAAGCTCCAAAGCACCCTAATGCTATATCTGCTTCATCATACACAGCATCCAGCTGTTCTCCTTCACAATATCCATAGAATGTCACATAATCATTAATATCTAACTCTTTAGCAATTTTCTTGTAGTACGGAAGTTCTCTCCCATCACCTACCATATGCAAGTGAACTCTCTCCCTCTCTTCTCCTGCATTTACATATTCAGCCAGAGAACAAATAATTCTTTCATATCCATGTGCTCTTTGAAATTGTCCCACCGCAACGATATCTATGCAATCATTATTTGTGCTCTCAACCATAGGAATACTTTCAACATCTATTCCATTGGTAGTTCGAATTACTGGTATCCCATATATATATTCATCATCTGAATATGTTACAACACGATCAACTACCTGCTTTAGTTTCTTTCTGTATACTATATCTTTAAAATACCATGGCAACATTTCTATGTTACTTAACAACTCATTTTTATATGGAAATGTCGGGATTTCATATATTATTTTTGCCTCAGCATATCTTCTACGTAATTCGGTTAAGAATCTGATAACACGTCTGTCAAAAAAGAAATGACGAATATATATGTATTCCGGAGTTCCACTTCCTTCAATCTCTTGTAAAGCAGCATCATAATTTCTTCCGAAGGAACCACCCGGCAATCTCCAACAAATTGATTTAAACAAATTGGAATTCTCTTTTTCTACAACAATTTCTTGTATATCACCAAGCTTTGCAAATTCCTCCATTTGCATTCTTATTTTTTTATCAACTCCCGAAAAGACCTTCTTAGATCCCGGATGAATATAATAACCTCTCATTTGTCTCCTTACCGCTTAGACATTCTTACCCTTTATTATATCAATCAACTTAGTACACACTATAGCAAACATATACTGTCTATCAACAATAAGCTTCGCAAATATTCTGGCTGCCAGATTATATTTTTCTATACTAACTACATCTATTAATCTTTCAAATTCCTCGCATTCCCTTATTTGAACTATTCTCTTCCTAATTGCTGCGATACCATTTGGATTACGACATATTTCCTTTTTCAGATATAATACAATTGCTCCAAATTTGTCAGCCAAAATCTGCGAATGGTATACATACCCATATCTGTCTGCCAGTTTTTCCAATTCACTATACAGAAGTTTTATCTTATTGAAGACTGCCTCATCATATGCTCCAATCATTGACTCAGCATTTCTCACATAATGATATAAATAAGCATCGCTCATTACATATATACTAGATGCATTCATAAGCAATGCAAAAGTTGTCAAATCATCTTCGCCAAATGCAACTTCTTCATTCAAGTAAGGCATTACATCAAGTAACAACAAACGTCTAATCGCCTTGCTACATCTGGATTTCGGAAGTAAACCCGATTCCATGTCTCCATCTGAATAAAGATTGGGTAATATTTGTTCTTCGATATGCTGCCTATCATACAATCCTGCTGGTAAATTGATATCCTTCTTTATTTCACTGCCATCATCATAATTTGAGCTCATCGAATACTGGATAATATCCGCGCCACTTTGTAAAATAGCCTTCTCTACAAGTTCAATCAAATTACTCTCAACATAGTCATCCGCATCACAGAATACTATATACTCGCCACGCGCTTCCGTTACACCACGTTTCCAGGCATTCATTAATCCGCCATTTTCTTGATGAACTACTTTCACATTACTATTTTTTATAGCATATTCATCAAGAATCCGTGAGGTATTATCTGTAGAACCATCATCGACAAATACAATCTCATAACCATCTGTTGATTGATTAATCAGACTTACATATGTTGCATTTATATACTTTTCGCAATTGTAACATGGTACAACTATACTAATCATAATATGACTCCAATACAGTACTTTATCATCTTATCTATTAACTATCTGCATTGCTTTTATCTCATCTATCAACATATACTCTCTTATATTTAATTTCTCATTACTGTGTTCATCAATCTGCCTATAGCATACGTTAATCAGTTCATTGAATTTCCATTCCGGATTATCAATGCTTACAATATCATCACGTCCGGTATCAATATAGAATATCTTATTTGGAACACGTCCAACAGTCCTAAAATATGAGTAATACGGTTCCGGATCATTTACATTATACGTATATTCGCTTGCATCCAATGTAGTGGGCGAACATATATCGCCATTAATCATCATATAAGCGAATGATGCCCAGTCAAGACATAACACTCTATCGCCCTCTTCTGTCATCGACTGCAAATATCTCTCGATATCTACCACTGATTGTGCCTTACCAGCTGACGAATATAATCCTTTAAAAATACCTTCACCTATATATGTATCCAACTGTTCTCTTGGTTTCTCTTTAAAATAATATGTGCAATTACACCATATCTTAAATAGAATACATACAACAAATATCATCAATACCAATATTATCTGCTTATCTGACACATCCTTATCACTGGTGAATTCATTACTCATCATCGCGAGTGACATAAGCAATGGAACAAACAGCCAATATGCTCTTTCATTTCCAAACCCATATAGATTGTAAGCCCGCAATAGCGGGTACCTTTCTACAATATCATATTTTTGAGACAATTATCCTTCAACAATAATCATTAAGGAGGATATTTCATGTCTACCAATTCAAAAATTCACCAAATCCGTCTTAGCGAATGGGCCGCTCGAATAGCGGATCAACAATCAAGTGGTCTTTCCGTTCCTCAATGGTGTGAGAAAAATGGAATAACTACCCACAAATACTTCTACTGGAAACGGCTTCTCAAATCGCAGGTTGTCGATCAGGTACTTCCTGATATAGTTCCTGTGCAACTGCCCTCAGTATCAGAACCCATTACCCCGATTCAAATTCCAAGTTCTACTTACACAAGTTGTGCAACTTGCACGAGTTGCACAAGTGCAAGGATTCTTATTAATGGCATCTCTATAGAACTTGATTCGTCCGCATCCGAGGAGTTCATTCGAACCCTCATTAAGGCGGTGCGTTATGCTTAAAGATGCTAACTTCAGTTCCTTTGCCGGAGTGTACATTGTTTGTGGATACACCGACCTTCGCTACGGAATTGATTCCCTTGCTTCCATCATTGAGCAGAAATACAAGATGAATCTTTTTGTTCCCAATACCCTGTTTCTTTTCTGCGGTGTCTCTGCCACAAAAATCAAAGGACTACTCTGGGAAGGTGATGGCTTTCTACTTCTGTATAAACGTGTCGAACAAGGTCGTTTCTCATGGCCTCGTTCCTCAGACGAGCTTCGAAAAATGTCTTTTGAACAGTTCCGATGGTTAATGCAGGGATTCGCCATTGACCCTATCATCCACGATATTAAGCCTTCGCGTTCTGCCTGATTTCTTTGTGCAAAACAGAGAATTTTTAACGATTTTTCTGCCTTAAAAATCACTTCTCTTTAAGTGCTATGCACAGCCTCCGGGAGCTTATTTATCCATCTTCTTTAAGCTTCCAAGGCTCTGCATGGCATTTATTTTCCTTTTTTAGTCTGCTTTCTTGAGTTCCTGATTCCTCCTTATACGTTTTCTCATCCATAGGCATTATGACGAACCTCAAAAGTGCCTCAAATTCACTATTTGCAAGGTTTCTGCTATAATACTCTATAGGAGAAATGCCATGAATTTATTATCTGATTCACAATTGAATAGCCTCAACAAAGATGCCTTAATTATTATCGTGTCTTCATTACAGGATCAGATTAAAGCCATGCATGATCAGCTGGATGCTGCTAATGCCCAGTTATCCGATACCAATCGTCAGATTGAATTACTCACTGAACAGATTCGCATTATGAACCAGCGTCAGTTCGGTCGCAAATCTGAAGGTTCTCTTAATCAATGTGATGGTCAGATAACTATCTTTGATTACTTCAATGCCGCCGAAGCTTTAGCAAACCAGTGTATACCCGAACCGGAAATCACTGAGGTTGTAGTTTCAACCTATCGCAGATCCAAGACAAGCGGCAAGCGAGAATCGGACCTTGAAGGTTTACCTGCGCGTATCTTTGAGCATACCCTTTCGGAAGAAGAACTATCCAAACTGTTTCCTGACGGTTACAAGGAACTTCCTGCCGAAGTATACAAACGTCTTCACATAATTCCGGAAACATTCATTGTTGATGAACATCATGTTCACGTCTATGCTTCCAAGAAAAATACCGGTGAAATATACAAAGCTAACCGTCCGAAAGATTTATTCCGCAACAGTATTGTTACTCCTTCATTACTGGCTGCCATTCTTAACGCAAAATACACTCTGGCCGTTCCTTTGGAAAGACAATCCAAATCCTTTAAGGATAACGGAATCAACCTTTCTTCAAACACCATGGCCAACTGGGTTATCAAAAGTGCCGAGGAATACTTCTCGCTTATATATGACACTCTTCATAAAAAACTTTATGAAAACGATGTAATCCACGCCGATGAAACTCCGGTTAAGGTAATGCGAATCGAAAAACAGGCCATTAAAAACGGTAAGAAAACCTATATGTGGGTCTATCGAAACAAACCAATCGGTAATACCAATCCCATAGTGCTCTTTGACTGGCAACCTTCAAGGAAGGCCGACCACCCTCGGGAATTCCTTAAAGACTTCTCCGGAACGGTAATCACAGACGGCTACCAGGTCTATCACAAACTAAGTTCCGAGCGGAAAGACCTTAAAGTTGGAGGCTGTTGGATTCATGCCCGGCGACCTTTTGCTGAATTCATCAAATCAGTCGGGGAAAAGAATGCCAAAGGCACCATTGCCTATGAAGCCTACTGTCTTATCACTCAGATAATGCATGAGGATAATAAACTCGATGATTTACCTTCAAATGACCGACTTAAGCAGCGTCAACTGGTTATTAAACCT
>JAGHVF010000026.1 GCA_018064425.1 Candidatus Colinaster equi
TTGCTAGTATTGCATCTGAAAATAACCTTGATATGTTAAAGGCTTATTCAGTAATAGATATTCTAAGTTACGCATCAGACTGTACAGATGAGGAAGCTAACGAGATAAGTATAGAATATATAAACACTATTAGTGGTGTTACTGGTACGAAACCAATTGAAGAGCAGGCATATGACTTTGTGAATGATACATATAACGAATTAGTAGGAGATATGTATGCAAGGAGCACATTTACAGAAGAAGAAAAGCAAGCTATAGAGGAAAATGTATATGATATGATTGACATCTTCAGAGAAAGAATGAAGGTGAACGATTGGTTAAGTGAAGAAACTAGAAATACAGCAATTGAAAAGCTTAATAGCATGGATGTTAACATAGGCTATCCGGAAGAAATGTTAAATGACTTTTCAGGAATTAAATATGATAATAATAAGGATTTCTTTCAGAACATGCTTGCAATAAGAAGCGAAGACGAAAAAGCGTGGAAATTTGCAGCAGGAAAGAAGTTTAACAAAAAAGCGTGGGGAGCTATCATGTCTGCCGCTACAGTAAATGCATGTTATGTACCAAGTCAGAATAGTATTAATTTCCCTGCGGCAATTTTAAGAAAGCCATATTATGATAAGGACGCAACACTTGCCTATAATATGGGCGGAATAGGTATTGTTATTGGTCATGAAATGTCACATGCCTTTGACACAAACGGAAGCCAGTATGATAAAGATGGAAACTTAGTTAACTGGTGGACAGATGAAGACAGAGAAGCTTTCAGACAAAGGACTAAAGCGGTTGGGGAACGATACGCAATGTATGAAATACTCGATGGCGAGTCACCTAACGCTGACCTTGTAATTACGGAGACTGTTGCTGACCTCGCCGGAACTTCAGTTGTTCTTGATCTTTTGGCAGGGAAGGAAAAGGAAGGAATCCAAGTTAATTATGAAGACTTCTTTATTGCGGATGCTACATGCTGGAGAAGACTTCTTACAAAGAATGTTGTACAAGAGAAATTAAAGACTGATTATCATGCACCGGATTTCCTTCGTGTAAATGTTAATGTATCACAGTTCGATAAGTTCTATGAGACTTTTGATATAAAAGAAGGTGACAGAATGTATACGAAGCCAGAAGACAGACTGAGCGTATGGTAATTATTTTATAGCTAATATAGATTGAATTCAAGAATAGAATATCAAAGCTCCTATACTAATGCTTTCATCAAAAAATGATACTGTGTGGCCTTCATATGAATAGGAATATAGAAATCCTATTTGTCTCTCTAAGATATGAGTGAAAAAGAGGTTACTTTATGAAATTCTGCTTATCAACTATTGGTTGAGTACGGTATTGTATTGTTTTTTTACAATATCAACTGTTGGTTCATGACATAAAAATGAGATATAAGATAGAGTTTATATCGAAAGGAGGGTTCCCGAAAATGAATCAGGAAAAAATAGGTAAATTTATCGCATTATGTAGAAAAGAATGTGGGTATACTCAGGCGACTCTTGCCGAAAAACTTGGGATAACTGATAGAGCAGTTTCAAAGTGGGAGACAGGAAAAAGTATGCCGGATGTATCTTTAATGCTTGAATTATGCAATCTATTAAAAATAAGTGTTAATGAACTCCTGACAGGGGACTATATTGCTATGGATAACTATAAACAAAAGGCAGAAGAAAATTTAATTGAGTTGCAAGGGAAAAAAGAAAAGGCAAATAAAAGTCTATTACGAACAGAACTGGTATGGTTGGTAATTGCGATACTTCTCGTACCTGTGCATGGGATGATAAATTACTACTATCCCAATAATAATGGTACAGGTGTTGGATTATTGCTTGCAATTATCGGAATCATAATGTTTGTTATTTATTTCTTCCGTCATTATGAGATTAAACTTAAATAATAAATCTACACTACATAGCCAAATTATATTGAATTGTTTAGAAGAATGACGAAATACTAGTTCATTAAAGTATAGGTTTCTCATTTTGAAACTATTACATTAGTCATTCTTCTATACGATTCATCTATTTCGGAATCTGTAATAACTTTGGCATCATCAAAATCAGCAAAAGCTATAGAAGTGACATTTCCGAATTTCTCATGATCTGCTAAAACAAATCTCTCACGACTATTCTCAACAGCAACGCTCTTTATCACAGCCTCGCTATTATCAGGTGTTGTATATCCCTGTAAAGGATGAACCCCATTTGCTCCTATAAAGCCCTTAGTGAAATGAAATCTGCTAAGCGTAAGAAGTGCCTCACTTCCTACAACTGCCTCAGTAATTCCCTTCATTTCTCCACCAAGTATAATAACCTTTATATTCTTAAGTGATAGCTTTCTAGCATGATTCACCGCATTTGTTACTACTGTAATGTTAGGTGCATCAAGATAATCAATCATACAGCCCGTCGTAGTTCCTGCATCAAGATAAATGAAATCTCCTTCTTCTACAAGTGATGCTGCATATTTTGCAATTTGATGCTTTTCGTTAATACATACAGTTTCTTTTTGCGAGACTGATAATTCGCTTGTAGAAAGTGTACTGCTCGTTAATATTGCGCCTCCAAATACTTTTGTCAGCTTTTTTGCTTTATCAAGTTCTGTAAGGTCACGTCTTGCCGTTGATTCAGATATATTCAGAGTCTCTCTAATCTCTGTCAGTGTAACGCTTCCTTTTTCTTTTAATAGCTTTAAAATAATCTCATGCCTCTGCTCAGTAAGCATAATGCTCTTGTCCTCCCAAACATATGTCTCAGATTATATTAACTATACGGACTATCAATTGCAAGCTCTTGAATCTAATATCTGCTTTCTTACCGGAAGAACCAACCCCGGTGATACTGACAATTCATCTACTCCCATAGCAATAAACTCATGAGTCAAAGAAGTATCCCCGGCCAATTCACCACAGATACCCGCCCAAATTCCGGCTTCATGTGCATTATCAACAACTAATTTAATCATCTTCAATACAGCCGGATGATGTGAATCATAAAATGTATCCAGCTTCGAATTCTGGCGATCAATTGCCAGCGTATACTGAGTAAGGTCATTAGTTCCTATACTAAAAAAGTCTACCAACTTTGCCAGTTCATCACTAATCATAACTGCTGCCGGAGTCTCTATCATTATTCCGGTAGCAGGGTTACCTATCTCAATTCCCTGAGATTTCAATTCACGCTTTACCTCATTCTCCATTTCTCTAATTCTATTAATCTCTCTTACACTTGTTATCATTGGATACATTATCGCCAAGTTGCCATACGCACTTGCACGGTACAAAGCTCTAAGCTGTGTCTTAAATATTTCCGGTCTACTTAAACAGATTCTAATGGCACGACATCCCATTGCAGGATTCTCTTCATGTTCCATTTCAAAATAGTCACACTGCTTATCAGCACCGATATCAAGCGTTCTGATAATAACAGGCTTGCCAGCCATTGTCTCTAATACTGCTTTATATACCGCAAGTTGTTCTTCTTCCGTTGGAAATCTATCTTTCTCCAAATATACAAATTCACTTCTAAAAAGTCCTATGCCTGCAGCATCATTAGCAAGTACCTGTGCTAAATCCTTGCTGTTTCCAATATTAGCGTACAATCGTATTTTCTTTCCATCGACTGTAACCGTCTCTTTTCCTTTGAGAGAGAGGAGGAGCTGCTTTTTCTCCAGCTCCTCATTCAAAAGGGTTTTATATTTCTCAATAATGATGTCATCAGGATCAACTATAAATACACCACTATTTCCATCAACAATTCCCAGCTTACCGTCCAACTCCTTCGTAATTATAAAGTCAGTGTCAATAAGCGATGGGATTCCCATAGTTCGCGAAAGAATCGCTGTATGAGAATTAACTGATCCCTGAGTTGTTACAAAAGAAATCACCATATCCTTATCCATCTGAACTGTTTCAGAAGGAGCCAAATCCTCTGCTACAACAATAACTGATTCATCTCCTGACACACTAGCATTTTTCTTCCCGGATAAAATACTGATTAATCTCTCTCCAACATCCTTAACATCAGCAACTCTGCCACTCATATAGTCATCATTCATTGCAGAGAACATCTGCGCAAAATTATCCGCTGTCATGGCTATGGCATATTCTGCATTAACCTGCTGTGTCTCAATTATGCTATTTATAGAATCAATAAAATCATCATCTTGAATCATTGTCTGATGGAATCCGAATATGCCGGCATTGGCTTCGCCTACTTCCTTAACAGCTTTTTCATATAAGTCACTAAGATCTGACAATGCCATCTCTGATGCCTTTGCATATCTCTCTTTCTCAGCTTCAGTATCAGTCACCCTAACTCGTTTTACCTGCTGCTGATTCTTCTCATATATTGAAATTCTACCAATAGCTATTCCTCTGAATACACTTTTTCCTACATATTTTTCCATATGAATGGTACTCCCTTAACTATAACTTTGTAGCAACAAAGTCTGTGAAAGCTTCCATAGCTGCATCTTCATCATCACCATCAAAAGCGAATGTAACAGTATTGCCACACTTAATTCCAAGCGCCATAATCGTGAAAACTCTTTTACAGTCACCTACCCTACCATCAAAAATAATACTAATAGAGCTCTGGTAATTTTTAGCCAGTTTTACCAATTCAGTCGCCGGACGAGCGTGAACTCCTTCCGGATCAGCGATAACATGATTGAATTCTTTCATATAACATACCTCAATAAATTCTACTTTCTATTCCTCAACTCTCTTCTTGAATGCTCCAAGAAGGATAGCTCCTACAACTGTTCCTATTACAAGGGCAAGAAGATAGAGAAGTGCATTGCCTACCACTGGGAATACGAAAATTCCACCATGTGGAGCCATCAATGTACACTTAAAGAGCATACTAAGTAATCCGGCTATACCTGAACTAATCATACATGCAGGAAGAACCTTAAACGGATCTGCCGCTGCATATGGAATAGCACCCTCTGTAATAAATGCAAGTCCCATAATGAAGTTTGTTGGACCAGATTCTCTCTCTTCCTTTGTGAACTTATTCTTAAAAAGAATTGTGGCAAGAGCAATAGCACACGGAGGAACCATACCACCTACCATTACAGAAGCCATAATATCATAGCTACCTGCTGCGATTGCTCCAACACCAAATACATACGCTGCCTTGTTAAATGGGCCACCCATATCGATTGCCATCATGGCTGCAAGTACAAATCCCAGCAAAAGCTTGCTCGAATCGCCCATGCTTGTCAGTCCTGAATTAAGAGCTGTATTAATGAATCCCATTATTGGTTCAACAACATACATCATAACTACACCGGTTGTAAAAATACCCACGAGCGGATAAATAAGAACCGGAGCTATTTTCTCAATAGCGGATGGAAGTCTGTCGCAAAGTTTTCTTAACATCTTAATTATGTACCCTGCCAGGAAACCTGCAACAATAGCTCCTAAGAAACCTGATTTACCGTTAGCTGCAATTGAACCACCGATAAAACCAAGTGCAAGAGCCGGTCTGTCGCCTATTGCCATAGCAATATATCCTGCCAGAATTGGAAGCATAAATCCAAATGCCGTACCACCAATTGACTTGAATAATGCCGCTGCCGGAGTAATCGAACCAAAGTTACCTCTATCTGCTTCAGAAAGAGAATTAAGATCAATTCCGAGTCCATCAATAAGGAACGCAATAGCTATAAGAATACCACCACCTACTACGAATGGAAGCATATGCGATACACCATTCATAAGCTGCGTATATATCTGATGTGCTACACTACCGTTTGATGACTTCTGTACTGCAGCATTACCATTCTTAGCATGATAGACAGATACATTTCCGTGAAGCGCTCTGTCAACAAGCTGATCTCCCTTATTAATTCCTTCTGACACAGCACACTCGATTACACGCTTTCCATCAAATCTATCCATTGGAACCTGCGCATCTGCTGCGACAATAATACATGTTGCGTTAGCAATCTCTTCTGCTGTAAGAACATTCTTAGCACCACCAGAGCCTCTTGTCTCAACTTTAACAGATGCCCCTGCCTTTCTTGCTGCCTTCTCAATCCCCTCGGCTGCCATATAAGTGTGCGCGATTCCTGTAGGGCATGATGTAACGGCAAGGATTGATGGCCTATTACCGCCTACTGAAAATTTCTCATTGACACTCTTAGTCTGAACATCAGCAATATCAATAATTGATCGGAACTCGTCAACTGACTTGGCTCTTCTCAATTTGTCTGCAAACTTCTCATCCATCATAAGCATTGAAAGCTTGCTCAATACATCAACATGTACATTGTCGCCTGTATCAGGAGCAGCAATTAGAAATAACAGTGTAACCGGTTCACCGTCAAGGCTGTTGAATTCTACGCCATTCTTAATAACCATCGCTGCAAGTCCCGGTTTATTAACAGCACTGCATTTACCGTGCGGAACCGCAATTCCTTCACCACTTCCTGTCGTTCCTTCCTCTTCTCTTGCGAATACCTGTGCACGGTACTCATCCACATTATCAATTTTTCCACTCTTTACCATAAGTTCTATGGCCTGATTAAGAGCATCTTCCTTTGATGTACAAGAAGCAGTCAGATTGATACTTCTTACATCAAGCAAATCTGTGATACGCATTATAGCCCTCCTTACATATTCACCACTTTATTAATCTCAACTTTTTTATAAACATCCTTAACTTCCGCCTCTGTCGCAAGATTTTCAGAAAAGGCACTTGCACTTCCTGCTGCAACCCCCATTCTGAAAGCCTCAAGATAATCTTTACTGATTAGGTATCCGGCAACAAATCCTGCCACCATTGAATCACCTGACCCCACTGAATTCTTGAGTTCACCCCTAGGAGCATCCGCCGCATATATCGAGCCATCCTTTGCAACGATTACAGCGCCCTGTCCTCCCATTGATACAATTACATTTTGCGCCCCCTGATCATGCAGCTCTTTAGCATATTTAACAACTTCTTCCCGGGATTTAATCGTTACGTTAAATATCTCACCAAGCTCATGATGATTTGGCTTAATTAAAAATGGTTTATACTTCAGAACATTGAGCAGTAGATTACTTGTAGCATCTACCACAATATCTATCTTCTTGTCAGATATCCTCTCTAGTATGTCTTCATATGTATGATCTGACATACTTGTCGGAATACTTCCTGCAAGAATAAGCATATCTCCATCAATCATCCGATCTAGTAGCATATAGAGTTCATTAGTCTTATCTAATGTAATCTCCGGTCCTGCACCATTGATTTCTGTGCCATCAATGTTCTTAACTTTAACATTTATTCTAGACAGTCCATTCTCTATCTGAATGAAGTTTCCTATAACTCCATAGTCTTTAACACGTCTGCAAATCTCTCTACCTGTGAATCCTGCCACAAATCCAAGTGCAGTGCTTTCAATGCCAAGGTTCTTTAAGACAATAGAGGTATTTATTCCTTTTCCACCTGGCAGGATAAGCTCCGAGCCTGTCCGGTTAGTCATACCAAGTTCAAAATTGTCAACAGACACAATATAATCTAGCGACGGATTGAATGTAACAGTGTAAATCATCTTAAAAATGCAATTCCCTTCTTCTTTTTTGTTAAAGTTTCAACAGAATCAATCATACTTATTCACGAACTATCCAATTACCACTTGTGTTCTTTGAACGATTATAACTCATTTTGACCGATTTTGGATGTGTAATTTGTCATATCTAATGCCTGACAAATGTACTTATATTTGCATAAAAGATGAACTAAGAAGACGGAGTCCGTGGTTCATTGAACCATAAACTTCATCCCTAGTATATGATCTTTCAAATAACTCAACTATAAATCAACACTGTGTTATAATGTCCTTAGCAATAAAGGGAAGATACCTTGTGACAGTACCCGGGAGATTTGAATTTGTCTTTACACCCAAGCATGGATCCTGGCTGAACATGGTTGAAGGTTTTTTGGTAAAATGACCCGTCAGATGCTCCGAGGTATTCGTGTAAAAAGCAAAGAAGAATTTATAAAACGAATTTATAAGTACTTTGAAGAGGCGAATGAGGAGCCTGTTGTATTTCATTGGAAATACAATCTAATTGATGAAGTGAGGATACAAAAGCATGAGTACACGAAATGAATTATTGGATAATTTAGATAAGTTACATACAACTGAATTGGGGGCTGTTCGAATAAAAAGAAATCTGGCACTAGATGTAGATGATGTTGTCGGATGGTGTAGAGATAAAATCAAATCAGATCATGCTGTTATTACACGAAGCGGAAAGAACTGGTATATCAATATAGAGACCTGCATAATAACTGTAAATGGATATAGTTATACCATTATAACAGCCCACAAGGAGAAAAGATGACGTCCGAGATTAGTGTTGTAACGATTTATGTACTCGAAGCTTATATGAGATAATGTACAAAATGATTTTCGGAGGGACTAGTATGGCAAGGGATTATTCTAACAGTGTAATTGATTTGTTTGAAGAGCAGGCGGAGGCGAATTCGGAGAAAATTGCCGTTGTCGGTTCAGGGAAAAAATATACATATAAAGCATTGAATGAAAGGGCTAATTCAGTAGCAAACACTCTTATTTCATTGGGAATAAAGCAAGAAGAAAGAGTTCTTATAGTACTGCCCAGAGTGATTGACAATTATGTAGCGAACCTTGGAATACTTAAAGCCGGGGGCGCGTTTGTAAATGCTTCGCCTTCATACCCGGCAGACAGGGTTTTGGACATATTTGAACAGGCAGGTTGTCGGTTTGTTATAACAAACAAAAATACATTATATGAAAATGCACAAATTTTTAAATCATTGAATGTTATACCACTTTTGATAGAACAGCTTATGTCGAATCGAAATATAAATAATCCCGGCATTGCTGTTTCTAAGAGCGGTCTCTGCTATGTGATTTTTACATCGGGTTCCACCGGTAAACCCAAGGGAGTAATGATTGAACACGGCAACCTTGCAAACTTCCTTGCAAACGAGCCGGAAAATACGGAAACGTATCTGATTGGCAGAAATGGTTCGGTAATGCTTGCAATGGCGCAGTTTACCTTTGATATGTCGATAATGGAAGAGTTTCTGGCGTTTTGTTTCGGAATGACACTGGTTCTTGCAACGGAGGCGGAAATTCTTGATGCACGTCTTATTAATGATTTACTTACAGAGAATAAGGTTGATGCACTTATCGTTACACCGGCATATCTTAATATGCTTATCGATATACCAATGCTAAATGCGGCGATTAAAAGTGTTAAAGTGATGGATTTTGGCGCAGAGGCGTTTCCACCGGCTTTATTTACAAAAATCAGAAATGTTAATTCGGATGTATTGATTTTGAACGGATATGGACCGACTGAAGCAACAATAAGCTGTACAGTTAAGGTGATTGAATCTGAGGATGATATTACTATCGGCTTCCCGAACGGAAATGTCTGCACATATATTGTTGATGATGAATTGAATGAAGTTGAAAACGGAGAAGAGGGTGAACTGTTAATATGCGGTAAGGGTGTCGGAAGAGGATACATGAATCTTCCCGAGCAGACTGCAAAGTCATTTATTACTTTCCACGGAATGAAAGCATACAGAAGTGGTGATTTTGCCATAAAGAGACCGGATGGAGATATTGAGTACAGAGGAAGACGGGATTCACAGGTAAAACTTCGCGGCTTGAGAATCGAACTTGGCGAAATCGAAACAGTTTTGGGCACTCATCCTGATATTAAGCACTGCGCGGCAATTGTATACGACAATAAACTTCTTGCTTTATATTACTCTCCTTCGGAAGAGTCTCTTGATGAAAGTAAAGTGAGAGAGTATTTATCGGAACACCTTGCACATTATCTTATGCCTGATGTGATTGTAAAAATTGATGAAATGCCAATGACAGCTAATCAGAAGATTGATAGGGCGGCTCTTAAAAAACCGGACATTTGCGAAGAAACAGCGGTATTGCCTTCGAATGAATTTGAACGTCACCTGCTTGACATTTGTCTGAAGTTCTGCCCGGGAATGCAGGAAAGCATAACTGCAAATATTATTAATGCAGGCATTTCCTCACTGGAACTTATCGGACTTATTGCAACAATCGAATCAGAATATATGGTAAGAATCAGCATTGGTGATGTCTTTTCAAATCCGACAGTTACAGAACTTGAAAAGTTTATTAAGAACTGCACAAGAAGAGAGGTTTTCAGACCGAAGGATCGTTATCCTGTTTCAAAGAGTCAGATGATAACATATAATGATTCGATAAAAAGACCCGATGATATGTGCTGGAATTTGAATTATTATTACGAAATGCCGCTTTCAATAGACCCCAAGAGACTGGCAAAATCAATCACCGGCGCATTTGTTATCCATCCCGAGCTTCTTAGCACGTTTTCTCTTGAGGAAGGTATTTTATGGCAGATACCGGCTGCTGATGAATTGATGTATTTTCCTGAAATAGTATATATATCCGACAAGGAGTGGGAAGAGATGAAACCGGGACTTGGCAAGGCGTTTAATATCACCTCCGATAAACTCCTGTTTGAACTTTGTATATATGTTACCGAAAGCAAAGTTATTTTATATGTTGATTTCGCCCATATAATAATTGATGGTGATTCGTTGGATATTTTCTTAAGAGATGTCACACTACTTTATGAGAAAAGACAGATTGAACCGGAGGAAATGTCGGCTTATGAGTTGATTTTTGAGGAAGAAAAACAGTTAGAGGCATTCTATAATGATTGCAGAAATTATTACGAATCTCTTATTGATAAGAATGCTCAAATGAGGCCAATATCCCCAAGTATTCATTCGGACAGACTTAACCCGTTTATAATGCGTCAGCTTAAAACAAAGATGCCGGACTTTAAGAAAATATGTGAAAAATATAACGTTTCTAACAATGTTATAGCTTCGGGAGCATTCGGATATGTACTTGCAAAAGAAGAGGGACTTAAGGAATCGCTTCATTCTGTTACATATAATAACAGATCTGATTCAAGTCTTGCTAATACTGCCGGATTCCTTTGTAAAAATCTTCCTATGTATTGTAGTATGAACGAAGACATGGACTGGTCGGAATACCTTAATATGATAAAAGATCAGATGAGAAGGAATCTTATTTATCCTGCTACCGCAGAACAGTATATGCGTGACAGCAGACCGGAATATGTTGATAATCTTGTTGTCTTCCAGTCTGAGATGTCGGATGATTTTGCCATTGACGGTGTAACTGCAAAAGGCAGCATGGTGCAGCATCCCATAGAAGCAACTTCCTTTAAGATAGTTCTTCAATTATTCCCAATGGGTGATATGCTTATGGCTGTTCTTGTCATTGACCCAAAACTTTATGATGAGGACTTTGGAAATCACTTCCTTGACATGTTGGATGAAACATTTGAAAGCGTTATGAATGATGGGGAAACAAATGGACTATAGAATATCTGATCATTTTACAATGAAAAAAATGGCTGCATTTACATTTATGCCGATACTTACGATATTTCTCTGCTCGGTATATACGATTGTTGACGGCCTTTTTGTATCAAACTTCTGTAGGGAAACTGCTTTTGCGGGCATGAATATTTCTGCTGCATATACATTCCTTTTTGCTTCTTTCGGGTACATGATAGGAGAGGGCGGATGCGCACTCCTTGGTAAATATTTCGGTGAAAATAAAAATCGGGAAGCCAAGGAACTTTTTTCTCTGCTGATTATGTTTTCAATAGTGTTGGGAGTGATTTTGAGCCTTATAGCATTCTTTACTCTGGATGCTTTCCTTCATGCGCAGGGAGCAAAAGCGGAACTTTTTTTAGAAGCAAGGGCATATGGAAGAATTTTGATTCTTGGATTTCCGGCATATATTCTTCAATTTGCTTTCCAACAGTTTTTGGTTGCGGCTGACAAGCCTCAGATGGGTGTTGCTTTTGCCCTAATTGCAGGAGTTGTAAATATTGGCTTTGATGCTTTGTTTATTGTTTACTTTGAAATTGGAGTAAGAGGTGCTGCAATTGCAACTGTTCTGGGACAGATTACGGGTGTAATTGTACCTCTTATATATATTCTGGGTAATAAAGAGTTTCCCCTTAAAATTGTAAGATTTAGTATACGTGGACAATTGAAGGACCTTCTTAAGGTTTGCGCTAACGGGTCTTCCGAAATGCTGTCAAATGTAGCGGCACAGGTGGTAAGTATTTTGTATAATTCCGTGCTTGTTATGTTGTCCGGGGTGGAGGGCGTCAGTGCGTATTCGGTGCTTTTGTATGTTACCATGATTTTCTCATGCGTGTTTATGGGATATGACATGGGCGTGATTCCGATTGTCGCATATAATTTCGGAGCCAAAAATCAGGATGAATTACGAAACGTACGAAAGCAAAGTCAAAAACTTATTTTTATCTATTCAATAACCTTAATTATCTTGGCAAATATACTTGCGACACCTATCTGCAGTGCATTCGTGGGATATAATTCAAAAATACTGCAAATGTCGATTATAGGTATTAGGATTATGTCCGCAGGGTATCTTGTAACAGGATACAATCTTTTCGGTTCGGCACTGTTTACGGGCCTTAATAACGGGGGGATTTCAGCTTTCCTTTCAGGAGTGAGGACGTTTGTGCTTCCGATTATTTGTCTCTATATTTTTTCGTGGCTGTTTGGAATGAACGGAGTATGGTATTCATTGCCTGTTACGGAAATACTGGCATTTATAATTACATTTATCACGATTAAGGTGAACAAAAAACATTACGCGTACTGAATAGTAGTTTCTGCAGTTGCTGTATCGCATTTGGGTTATTTTACAAGATTATATAACTTTTGAAGAAACAGATGACTATAGTGTATAATATAATAGGTTGTTGTAAGAAATCTAAAGAAAATAAAATGTGGAGGTAAATCCTACTATCTGAAATCTTCGAATCTGCTGCTTGCGGCGTATGAAGAAACGGATTTAGAATTTGGAACAGGAGGGAATTCAATGGAAACGAACAATATACAAAATAAAAAGACTTCTATTTTTTTGAATATCATCGCGATGATCTTCAATTTGATGGCAATCGGGGGTGTGATTTTCAATTTTTTTGCAACGGACGAACGTCCCCTTATCGTTACAAATGTGATCACAATGATACTCTGTCTCGCGGTCATGTTTTATTGGGTGTATAACTACAGGACGCCTCACGGAAACGTCATAAGATATGTTATATTGCTCTTTGCGTTTGTCCTTGCGTCGGATGTTTTTGTTAACCAAGGCATTTCAAAAGTTTGTTTGGCGCTGACGCTCGCCTCATGCGTCTTGGTCGCATATGCCGCAGGAAGGCTTGGCAAACCCAAGGTAATAATCATCCTTTTCTCAATCGTTGCCGCATTCCTTATCGCTATTATCGTTGCCGAGAGACTTACACCTCCCCCACAGGGCATTAACAATGATCCTGCAGTTCTCGGACTTCCCGAAGCTATGGCAAATTCGCCGGTTCCCGCTGGCCCGCCGGAAGGAAAGGGCGGAAAAATTGCAATGTTCAGTTTCAATCTTTCAAGACTTTTGCTTTGGCTCGCAGTCGGGACTTCGTATTTTGTCAGATATAAGTCCCATAAAGATGCAGGAGAGAAAAGGGAGAATTGACCTTTGAAAACAAAAGAAGAATTGAACGCACTCAAAGAAGTTGAAACATTAAATAATAAACTTAAGGAATTAATCGATGAAGAGCTTGTTCAAGTTTCCGGTGGCGGACAAACGCCGGAGAATATCGATGGAATTGTTGGAATCTGCATGGAAATACTAAAGCGAATGGGGTTGTGTCCGACAGAGGAATATGTCCGCTCAATGATTGAAGCCGGCGGAAGCACATTGCGTGATTGGGCGTTGAACAAATCGGGCGGCAACAAAATGGCAAATCTAATACCGGTATTCAAGATGTGATTGAAGCTTAATGCGTTTAACTCCATTCTGTTTTTCTTGTAAAATAATTGTACTTGGCATATAACAAAGCCAAAGTTACATCGGAGGAATGTTAGCGTGAAAAGAACGTTTGACAGTTATTGTCTTTATTCTATCTCTCAATTTTCAACATATGTTATACGAAACAGATTTACCATGAAAGATGAAGTGGATGAGAATGCTTTAAGACGTGCAGTTAATATTGCTACAAGAAGATATCCGTATTTTATGGTAAAGCTTTCGTATGCGGAAGACGGTTCTTATATATTTGAGCCGAATGATTCCGATATAGTGGTAATAAGAAGCGGAAAGAAAAATCCTGATTTGTGTACCGAGCAAGTGAATAATCATCTGTTATATGTTGATTACGAAGGCAGGGATATATATTTCAATTTCAGCCATGCATTGGCCGGAGGAAAAGGCGTTACACCGTGGCTTATGACTTGTATATATCAGTATGTTGTAGAGAAATATAACGTATTGCCGAATGCACCGGCTATAAGAAAGCCGGATAGTGCAATGCTTCCGGATGAAAACGCAGTGGCAAAGTACGAACAATTTGAAGATGCGGTATTGTATCAAAACAGTAAGCTAAAGCAAAATAGGGCATCTCTTGTAAAAGACTATATAAACGGTCTGTTTAATCCGTTTAAGAAATCGCATGAATATTACATTTTTGAATTCAAACAGGAAGATATAATTAATTTGGTCAAGGGAAGTGACAATAGTGTAAATTCCTTTTTTGATATTCTGATGTTTCAAACGATGTGTAAGGTACTTCCGGATAAAGGTGACATTATTATTGCGGAGACTGCACATAATCCGGTTGCCGATTTGGGAATTCCAAACACAAGAAACAATTATTTGTCGCATGTATTGATTCCATATTCCCGACAGATGGCTGACTGGGACATCGAAAAACTGGGAACTTTAACCAGAGGCGCAATTATACTTCAATCCGATTCTATGTATAGTTTGTATGAGTGCAAAAGACAATATAGATTTGATGAGGAAATTGATAAAGTAAACGGAAAAGCGGCAAAACAAAAGTATGCAAAGAAAAACAGCCTTTCCCTGGGAAAAGACGCTACGCACGGAACATTTATTGTGAACTATACCGGATATATGGACTGGGGAGAGTTGGCTGATTATATTGAATCATACGTGCATATTGTAGACGGACACCAGTTACTTGAAATCTCCGCTTTGGGTGATCGAATTTTTTGTTGTTATCACCAGGTTATTCGTACGGACAAATATATAAATGCATTTCAGGATATTTTAAGACAACATAATATTGAATACAAAATAAAAGGACCATTTAAGAAGAACCTTTGCAAACACAAATTGGATTAAGAAGAGAATTAGTAAATGGCAAGATGGTTTCCGTATGATATCACACAGGTGGTGCACCATGAATAAATATGGTATAATCATACCAGTGTATGCACAAAATAGGTAGGGGATATCAATGAAAGAATCCGGAGAGATGTATCTAGAGACGATACTGTTGTTGTCCTATTCCAATGCTAAGGTGCGCTCTATTGATGTGGCAGCAGCACTTAAGGTGTCAAAGCCCAGTGTTAGCAGAGCGATGGGAGTGTTAAAGGGCGAAGAATATATAACGATTGATGATAAGGGATATATTTCGCTGACAACAGAAGGCCGAAGGGTGGCCGAGAATGTGTATGAGAGACATACAGTATTGTCGGAGGCATTGATGCAAATCGGTGTTGATGAAGATACAGCTGCTGAAGACGCATGTAAGATGGAACATGTTATCAGTGAAGCCAGTTTTGAAGCAATTAAACGGCATATGAATATGAATAAAAAAATGTAGGTATAATCGGTTGGGAGAATATATGTAGGGGGCTACACTATAGATGGGTAAGATTATATCGGATAGGGTGCTTAATAATACAGCCTTGTTGAAGGATTTGGCTGAGATGGTGTGCGATAAGGCGGTGTGCATTGATTTGGACACGCAGGATGTATACTCGGTTGCGTATGAAAACGGCGAGTTTATTGAGCATGTAACTAATATGAAGTGGGCGGAACTTAGAGAACGGATGATTGAAGCAACAATCTTTGATCAGCGTAATCAGGTTCAGCCTTTTTTTGATGAGAGAATTCTTGATAAACTCAAGGAAAAGCGTATTATCCGTTTTTCGCTGCGTAACAATTATCAGGTAGATGGCTCCGAATATATTTGGAGAGATGTTGCCGTAAGAACACTTGAGCATAATGGCAGCAGGTTGTTGTTGTATTACACGGTTAATATAGCAGGAGCATCGTTGGAATATAACGAATATGATAATACGGTATACGATACGGAGACATCACTCTACAGTCGCAAGTACCTGGCTAAGATGATAAAAACGGAATATCTTAAGTTGGATTCGTGTCAGGTATTGTTGCTATATCTGGAAGAGCTCAATATAATGGGACAGTCCCGAACAGGTAAAGCAGTTAAGAGAGCTGCGGAGGCGGCACTTTCGCTGCGTAAGAATAATTGCCATTTATATAGGTATTCATCGGACGAAATTCTGGTGGTGTTACTCAACGGCACAGGTGAAGATGTTGACGAATATCGTATGGAATGGCAGGAGAGAATGGAATATCTGTCTGCCAATGATGCGGTAAAGTATATGCTTTTAACGGCTTCGGCATCTGCCACAATACCGTTCTCTGTTTATGATCTTATTGATAAATGTGAAAGAATTGCTTTTACAAAGAAAAAACAATATGAGAAAGAGGCAATACAGGAAGCCGAAGAGAGATTAAATAAGCAGCGAATCAACAGAATAAGGGAGTATTTGTGCGAAGATTATTTGTCTCTGTATGAGATAGATTTGGAGAACGATACGTATGAGACCGTGATTGAGAATACAGATCCGAAGTGTCGTGTTGTACCTATGAGTGGTTGCTACAGTCAGGTATTTGAAAAAGAGTGTAGATTGTACGTGTCCGGACGTTCATTAGAGGAGCGTCTGAGAGTAGGCTCTATAGCTAATTTGCGTAAAGCACTTATCACAGAGAAAAGAGTGGAATGTGAGTTTGAAACAGCTGACAATTCGTGCATGTGGAGACGTGCAATATTCCAGGTAACGAAAGCACAGGAAGGCATACCCAAGAAGGTGGTTATGGCTCATGTGGCTATTGATACTTCCGAAGTTGAACGTATGCGTAAGCAGAAGACGCTTGTAGATGCTTTTCAGGAGCAGGAAGAGACAAGTAATGTCAGAAAAGACTTTATCTCTAAGATGAGTCATGATATACGTACACCTCTCAATGCCATCATCGGTATGACGATGTTAGCTCAGAATGCAGGTTCGGACAGACGTAAGGTAGATGAATGTCTGTCAAAGATAGAGGCGGCATCTAATCAGATGTTAGAGCTTGTTAATGAACTTTTGGATATCAGAAAGATTGAGACCGGTGCCATGGAATTGGCACATGACATATTCTCCGTTGCGGAATTGGAGATGCAGGTGCACAATCTGCTATTACCTACGGCGGAAGAACACAAGCACAAATTCGTTATATCAATGCATGATATCAGCGAAGAAATGTTATTGGGAGATATTAACAGAATACAGCGTATTGTTAATAATATCGTAAGTAATTCCATCAAATATACACCTGACGGCGGTGAGATAAGCATGGATATATCCGAAGAACCGGGGGCAGACAGTGAGCATATTGTGCTGCATCTTGTTTTTAGTGATAACGGTGTCGGTATGTCGGATGAATTCTTACGTAAGATATATGATCCGTTTTCAAGAGCATATGATCCACGAGTGCAGGGACGAACCGGTACGGGACTGGGTATGGCAATTACGAAGAATCTTGTCAATCTTATGGGCGGAACGATTATTATTGATTCCAAGCTGAATTACGGTACAACGACAATGGTGGACATTCCTATTGAAGTACGCAAATTCAACAATAAGGAATTGATTAAGAAAATGGACGACTTCGGACTGTTTGTTTTTTGCGAGAGCGGCTGCAAACACGATGAATGTATGATGGGCAGCAAATGCCTGTGTGATGTGCTTAACGGTGTCGGCTTGTCTTTATATGAGTATTCTTTGAATGATGACGTAAAACTTATTGATTTTGTAAAACAAAACAGTGCAGTAAGCAGATTCGCGGCCATTATTATTTGTCGGAAGTATACAGAAGAAAATGGCGATAAGATAAAAGAGATAAGGAAAAAACTCGGCGCGGGTGTACCAATCATTTTGTCGATTCAGGGAGATTGGCTGGATATTGAACTGGAGGCCAGGTCAAAGGGCGTTAACTATTTCATTAGAAGGCCAATTCTTTTAAAAGAATTGAATGAGATGATTCAGGATGTATACGATCAATCAATGAAAGAGGATGAGACTGACGAACAGGGCGGTTTTCCGGATTGCACGGGTAAACGTATACTCGTGGCGGAAGATAATGATATTAATGCCGAGATCATTATTGAGATATTGTCGATGTCGGGAGCGACAATTGACAGAGCGGCCAACGGTATGATAGCTTTTGAAATGATGAGAGATGTGCCGGAAGGCTGGTATAACCTGATACTAATGGATATAGAGATGCCTTTGATGAACGGATATGAGGCTACCAAGAATATTCGAGCTTTGGATAGGGCAGATGTAAAGGTATTGCCGATTGTGGCTATGACAGCCAATGCTTTCTCATCTGATGCGCAGATGGCTATTGAAGCAGGTATGAACGAACATTTGACCAAGCCTATAGAAATAGACAGACTTGAGAAAATGCTTCGAGATTATATGTAGAATTTTTTTAAACGGAGGAACAGATATGGAATTAACACAAGCAATTGAAACAAGAAGAAGTATCAGAGCATATAAGGCTGATGCAACAGTAACAAAGGATCAGATTTGCGAGATGATAAAGGCAGCAGGTCAGGCTCCGTCTTGGAAGAATTCACAGACAGCCAGATACTATGTTGCAATGAGTGATGAGATGATGAATAGAGTGAAGGATGAGTGCCTTCCGGAATTCAATGCCAATAATTGTGTCAATGCGAAAGCTCTTATCGTAACAGCATTTGAAACAAAGAGAGCAGGCTTTGACAGAGAAGGCAATCCGGATACAGAACTTCATGATGAGTGGGGAGCATATGATCTTGGATTACAGACGCAGAATTTATTATTAAAGGCAAGAGATATGAGCTTGGATACACTTGTTATGGGTATCAGAAACGGTGAAAAATTGAGAGAGATTTTTGCTATTCCGGATAGCCAGATGGTAGTTAGTGTTATTTCAGTAGGTGTAAGAGAGAATACTCCGGATATGCCTAAACGTAAGGAAGTTGATGCAATTGCGAAATTTTTCTAGGTATTTTGCATGCAGATGCGCATGATTACATTGCACATATGAGTGAGGTAAAAATGAGGAAATTGTTTAAAATTATGCCATTAGTGATGGCAATGTTTGTAATCGCCGGATGTACCGGGACATCGAATATAGATGAGACCGGTGAGACGTCAAGCGAGATTGTCAGTTTCGAAGAGGAGACTACATCAGAGTCAATTCTTTGTGAAGAGTGCGAGAGCGACACTGTTACTGAGATTTGTGAAACAAGTTCGGTTACAGAAGTTGAAAGTGAATCGACAACTCAAAAGAAAATCAAACCTGCAAACAGTAAAAGTAAAGAGGTGCAAAAAGAATCTGTCGCGGAAACACAAAAGAAAGTTGATGTAATGCAGTCAAATACTGTGCCGATACAGAACCAGACCGTGGATGCAAATAATGGTGCTATAGTAAGTCCCGGCCAAACGTCAACAGTAACTAATCCTGTGTCGGATTCTTCCGATCAATCAGCATCGAATGATGCGCCGGGCAATCCAACTCAAAATGATAATGCAAGCATAACCGATCCGTCTTCAGATGTACCGTACAGTAGGGACGATGATGGAAAAGGAAAGGAAGCGGACGAGGAGGCATTCTGGAATTGGGAATAAAACTGTTTGAGGAGATGGACAATGTCAAATTATAAGTACGATGCTTTTATAAGTTATAGGCATCTTGAACCGGACAGCTTTGTAGCAGAAAATGTACATAAACTGTTAGAGAGTTATACTATTCCGAAGAATCTTAGGAAGACTTTGGGAAAAAAGAAGATAGGGAGAGTGTTTCGTGACAGAGAAGAACTTCCTATTACAGATAGCTTAAATGACCAAATAGTAGATGCTCTGAATCAATCGGAATTTTTGATTGTAATCTGTTCACCGCGTTTGGAAGAATCCAAGTGGTGTAAGAGGGAAATAGAGACATTTGTTGCAAAGAACGGCAAGGGTAAGGTGTTGCTTGTATTGGCAGACGGCGAACCCGATACCGCATTTCCGAAGATTATATATGATGGCAGCAGTGAACCTTTGGCGGCTGAGGCAAGAGGCAACAGCAACCGCGAGAGATTGCGTAAACTAAAGGTAGAAAAGCTTCGAATACTCGCTCAAATGCTGAATGTGGGATTTGATGATCTCAAACAACGTCAAAAGGAACGTCGCATCAAAACAATATTGACCGCAGTATCGTCTGCTGCGGTTATTGCTATTGCTTTTGCTGTACTGGCGGTAACATCTGCTGTAAAAATCAGCAAGCAGGCGGAGAACCTGGCGTATGATAAAGCTTTGCAGATGGCGGATGAATCACAGCGACTTTTGCAGGACGATAAGCGACTTGAAGCGCTTGCAGTAGCATATGATGCCTTGACTGTCGCAGATGATACGAAGATGCCATATACACCGGAAGCAAGATATGCTCTGGTAGATGCACTGAGAATATATGATTCTGCCGGATATTCAAAATCGGTACTTGAAATCGATACAAGTGATACTGTATGTGCGATGGAATTTAACAGCAATCCGTTTGAGGTGATATATGCTGATGCGTCAGGTAATGTGGCAGTATGGCTTTACAAGGAATACAGAAAAGTATTCGAGACCTTTGACGGAATAAGAAACTCACAAAGTGAACATATTGTGGGTTTTATTGATGCTGACCGTTTTTACTATATCAATAATAATGGCGAAGTTGTTCTTGCATCTATTAAAAATCAGTCTGAAGATATGAAAGTTTTGAATGATGCACATTTTAACAGTGTATACATTAATGCGGCTTGCGATAAGCTGGTAGCCGAAGCGGACAAAACTTTGTATGTGTATGATTTGAATGATTATAGTGTGATATACAAGGATAGTATTGAAGACACAGCCGATGATGCGACGAAGTATGCGGATTGTATCGGATGGGATGATGCAAACGGATATATACTCTATTCTGTATGTAAGGAAGATGCATCGGATATCGAGACTTTGAAAGTGGCTGATATTGCATCGGGTGATTGCATATTCGAGGCTGATTTTGCAAATGCCAAGATGTGTGATTGCACTTGCCATGGCGGAGAATTTTATGTGCTCAGTACGTGCGCTGAGGGAGATTTGAATAAGTCGTATGTGTGTGCCCTTAATGTTAAGGAAAAGGAAGCAAAGTGGAATTCTTTGTTTAACGGGGCGGCCGGTCAGTTATGGTACACTATGGGTGATACATTGGCTGTAACGGCAGGCAATGATTTGTATCTGTATGATTGCGGCAACGGCACTTTGTTAGGTAACTATTCGTTTAATGATGGTGTCGGATGTCTGACGGAGTATGATAATGTGTTGTACGTGCGCAATCTTAACGGTGAGTGCTCTGCATTGGATGTAAGGACCGGGGCTTATACATATCTTGGAAAAATGATTGAGTGTACGAGACTGAATGCCCTTAAAGCGTTGGAAATTACGCCATATAACTATGCGTATATGGGCATTGCCGCCAACGGTAATGATAATCATTTGATATTCTATAATTATATGGATAACGCTTATGCGACTGTATATGACGGCGAATTGCTTACACCTGCACAGGAAACATATTTGGGCAATGATGCATATAATATGGCCAAGGATTGGGGCGTTGATGTTCGCAATACAATATACTCGATAGTTACAGACGGAGAAGATGTTGCGGTTATATCATATAAAAACGGTATAACAACTGTTTATGATATGCATTCATCTAAAGAAATATATTCACGCAATATCAATAGTGTGATAGACAGATATCTGGGAACGGACATATACGGCAACAAATATTTCGGCAACGATAATAGGACAGTAATGGTATCGCCTGACAAAGAAATCATAGCCGCTATTGATGATATGCTCGGATTAACGTCAGATGCTACCGGCATCGTCATGGATTCATACGATGAGCAGCGTCACCCTGTACAATTGCGATATGACATATATGACAAAGATGAATTGCTTGAAGATGCCGTTTCAAGGATGTCTCATTACCACTACAGATGATTCTTTTTCGAAACCTCTTGACACTTAGAAGCGCTTTCCTGCATTCACCGCTTTATTTTTTTGTGGGCGGGGCATATAAGTGTATGTTTTCTGAAACGGCCATTGTGCTAGAAAAGCTTTACGCATTCGGATTATCAAAAACACGACGTCGCTCAAACTCACGTGACAAAATAGGCACTTTGCTTGACGGCGAAAAAAGAATATGTTCAAAACGTTTGCTACCATGCCTTAAAGGTTTAGCAGGCGGATTATATAAAAACGCCGACGGTTGCGAAACTGTTTGACGCTAAGACAAAATCTAGAACTTCGTTTACGAAGTTCTTATTTTGTCTAAGCTAGTTTGAGCACCGTCGCGTTTTTAATAATCCGCCTGCGTAAAGCTTTTTAGGATGGTAGCATGTTTTGAACATATCTTTTTTCAGCCGCCAAGCTAAAGCGCCAAATTTTGTCTACGTTTCAAACAAGTTCGCTGACGTCTGTGTTTTTGTATAATCCGCCTGCTAAACCTTTAAGCACAATGGCAAAGTTTCAGAAAACATACACTTATATGCCCCGCCCATTTAGCAAATGGCATGTGGCGAATGCAGGAAAGAGCCCCCAAGTGTTAGAGTCATACGAAAAAGAATCCGATGGCAGTGCCAATGAGGTGAACCATGAAGGCGGCAAGCCAGGCAATAACACATTGCATAATGCATACCAGAATTGCACTTTTGGTGCCGAGTTCACGCTTTATGGCGGCAATTGCGGCTACGCAAGGAGTGTAAAGCAGTGAGAATACCAGGAATACCGTAGCAGTTAGCGGAGTAAATAAGCCGGACAAGCTGCTGACATTGCCACCCAGTAATACTGTTAATGTACTGACAACACTTTCTTTGGCGACAAAGCCTGTGATAAGTGAGGTTGCAACTTTCCAATCACCAAATCCAAGCGGAGCAAATAACGGTGTAATCAGTGTTCCGATCATTGAAAGGAGACTGTTTTGGGAATCCGTTACTACGTTGAGTCTGCTGTCAAAGGATTGCAGAAACCAGATGATTATGGAAGCCAAGAAGATGATTGTAAAGGCTTTGTTGATGAAGTCTTTGGCTTTGTCGGCAATTAATTGCAATACACTTTTGGGACTTGGCATACGATAGTTGGGCAACTCCATAACGAAGGGAACGGGTTCGCCTTTGAAACGTCTGAAGCGCTTGAGTATAAGTGCGTATGCTATGGCAATTACTATTCCGGTAGAATAGAGTGCAACTATGATTAGAGCCATTTTTCCGGGGAAAAAGGCTGCTGTGAACAATGCATATATCGGTAACTTGGCTGAGCAGCTCATAAAGGGAGTTAAAAATATCGTCATTTTACGATCTCTGTCGGACGGCAAAGTACGTGTAGACATTATAGCCGGTACGGAGCAACCGAATCCGATGAGCATAGGTACAAAGCTTCTGCCGGACAGACCGATTTTACGTAGCAGTTTGTCCATAACAAAGGCAATACGTGCCATATATCCGCTGTCTTCGAGTATAGATAAGAAGAAAAACAGCACGATAATAACAGGCAGGAAATTAAGAACAGAACCGACGCCTGCAAATATTCCGTCAATAATAAGCGAGTGCACTACCGGATTGATGCCGTATTCCGTTAATGCATAATCTACAAATGTGGTCAGCGAATCAATGCCTTTACTTAACAGGCCCGAAAGAAATGAACCTATTGGACCGAATGTCAGATAGAATATTAACGCCATAATGATTAGGAAGGCAGGAATAGCGGTAAATCTGCCGGTTAATACCTTGTCGATGCGTTTACTTCTTAGATGCTCTTTGCTTTCGTGCGGTTTGACAACGGTTGCATCGCACAATTTTTCTATAAATCTGAAACGCATATCCGCAAGAGCGGCCTCACGGTCCATTCCGCTTTCTTCTTCCATTTGAGAAATAATGTGTTCCAATGTATCCTTTTCGTTGTCATCAAGCCCCAATCGTTTAAGGATTGATTCGTCACATTCTACCAGTTTGGTGGCAGCGAATCTTACGGGGATGCCGCTTGCCTTGGCATGATCCTCTATAAGATGAATAATGGCATGTATGCATCTGTGAACAGCACCGTTACCAATGCCGTCTTCGTCGCAAAAATCAACACGTCCGGGACGTTCTCTGTGTTTGGCTACATGCAAGGCATGGTCAATCAATTCGTTAATACCCTCATTTTTAGCTGCAGATATCGGAACTACCGGAATACCTAACAAGGTTTCCAATTGGTTAATCATAATGGTACCACCGTTTTCACGGACCTCATCCATCATATTGAGAGCGAGTACCATAGGAATATTAAGTTCAATCAGCTGAAGTGTAAGATACAGATTACGCTCGATATTGGTAGCGTCAATAATGTTAATCAATCCTCGTGGGCGGTCTTCCAACAAGAATTCACGTGTAACTATTTCTTCGGATGTGTAAGGTGACAAAGAGTATATGCCGGGAAGATCGGTTACATTGGTATTGGCTATACCTCTGATTGCACCGTCTTTGCGGTCGACGGTAACACCCGGGAAGTTGCCGACATGCTGGTTGGAACCGGTAAGCTGGTTGAAGAGAGTAGTCTTGCCACAGTTCTGATTACCGGCCAGACCGAAAGTGATTATCTCGTTGTCACGTAATGCTGCACCTTCTCTGCGCACATGGTATTTTTTGCTTAGGTCCAATTCACCCATGCGGGGGTGCTCAACCGATTTAAGACGTGACTTCGGAACTGCAGTATCGTGTGTATCATGAATGCCGTGTATGTCAATGTATGCGGCATCCGATTTACGTAGCGTAAGTTCGTAGCCTCTGACGCGAAGCTCCAACGGGTCGCCCAAAGGAGCGGTCTTACTTAATGTTATCTCGGTGCCGGGAGTTAATCCCATATCAAGAATATGCTTACGCAGTGCACGGTCCGAACAATTTACTTTTTCTATAATGGCATCTTTGCCGATTGATAATTCATCCAGTCTCATATTATATCCCTACCTACGTTTCTCATTTACATAAAGCTACGAGTTAGCCTCTGCTAACTCATACTAGCACAATGCATTGAAGATGTAAAGGGAAAAGGATGGCTGGTCAAAATTGCATTTGAAGAAATATCTTAAAAGCAGTACACTTTAAATGTTACAAAACCTGATGTAAAGTGGTTGAGATGGGATTTGTCGTAAAGTTAGGACAATGGATAAATATAAAGAAGTGTAGTGTTTTTGGGGAGAGCTTTGTGAAAATAGTAAGGGAATATAAAAATGTTATATTGGTCAGTTTGCTGTTTGTTATAGGCGGAGCCGGACATATATTGTTGTATGGTGTTGATATGGCTGACAGTATTTGTCAGATTTACTATGGTGTATGTGTGCTGGTGTGGGCATTAACTGTACGAGAGCGCATTATTGACAAGAGAGTCCGCAACTTTTTTATTGGAATAGCGGGATTATTGCTTATTGCATTCCTTATTCAGTTGGCAAGGTACAAATTTATATGGGACAACGTTATTGCTTTACGTTACCTGTGGTATTCGTATTATGTGGTACTTGAAGCCATTCCGTTACTCACTTTTTTGATTGCGGTTTCAATCAATCTTTCTGAAGAGAACAGAATAGATAAGAGATATTTACTTGTGGGGATCCCGTGCGTAGTTATTATTTTTCTGATTTACACCAATGATTTTCACAACCTTGTTTTTGTCACTGCGGGAGAAACCGCAGGAACAACAGGAAGTTACGGCCACGGAAACATGTTCTACGTTTGTTATGCATGGATATATATTCTCTATGCATTAGCCCTGGGAATCATAACGAGGAAGTGTGCCATATATTCAGCTAAGAGAAAGATTTGGGTACCGTTGCTTTTTTTTATAACGGGTTTTGCGTTTCTGGTTTTGAGTATATTTGATGCACCGAAGTTGTTTGGAATCTCGATCTGGTCATTTATTGAAGAGTATGCATTTTTGGCCATTGGCCTTACGGAAGCGTGTATTCAGGTAGGCCTGCTTCAGGCGAATACCGGCTACAAGAGACTTTTTGGCCTTTCCGAAAGAATGATAAAAATAACCGATGCATCCGGTAATACGCTTTATGCGTCCCAAAATGGTGAGAAGTCTTTTGAAGAAAGTGACGATATACGTGTTCTTAAAAAAGAAATAAGCGGCGGTTATGTCTCATGGGTTGCGGATCTTACGAAATTAAATGAACTGAACAGAAAAATAAATGAAACAACCGATAGAATTGAAACGAGAAATGAATTCTTAAAAAATGATATTGCCGTAAAGGAAGAACGTTCAAAACTGGATACAAGAAACAAGCTGTATGATAATATCTCACATATTGTCAGACCACAGCTTGAAAATATACGGAAGCTTATCGATGCGATAAATGATGACAATTTTGATGAAAACATTGCACGAATTGCTGTATTGGATGCATATATCAAAAGAAGAAGCAATATGGAACTGATTGAAACCGACGACGGAAAATTGCCAGTGGAAGAACTGTATACAGCTATTTGTGAATCTTCCGGATATATAAGTCTGTGCAATTTCGATGTGGCTGTTACGCCGGTGAAGCAATTCAGATTGTCAAAGGAAGTTATGACCATGGCTTATGCCGCATTTGAGGCTGTTGTTGAGAATAATCTAAATGTGGCAAAGAGACTTCTTGTTTCTATGAACATGAAGGATGGTGTGTTTTGTATAAGGTTTTCTATGGATAAAGATGCTTTGTTTGATAAAGTTTGGATCGATAATGACGAATTTCATTCTTTGAACGGAAGTGTTGATACAGATTGCGAAGATGGACTTACAGTGGTCGTCTCTTTCGGGGAAGGCGGTGAAGCGTAATGCAACAGTTCAGTCTTTTAAGTGAAGGTTATCTGTGTCTGTTTGGGTGCTGGGCAATGATTCTTCTATGGGGAGCGGTACTTATTTTCGTGGGTGATAATCTTGTTAAACGTAATCTCCCGTTGTGGCTTCGAAACATTTTGTATGACTTATTGATTATTGGTACATATCTGAATTTTCAGTGTGTTGCGGCTGTAAGCTATAAGAAAATAAGTGATCCTTTTTTGAGTATGATTGTGTCTTGTTACGGCACGCTTCCTGTTTATGCTATGGCCGGAATATATATAGCAGGTACGATTTTGGAAGTGTGGCTGATTTATATCAGTACGTCATGGAATCGTACGCATATTACAAACCGATCAATCAAGGAAGCATTTGATACACTTCCGTCCGGAATTGTATGTTTTGACGCTCACGGCAAAATCATTTTCAAGAACAGGACAATGGATAGATTGTGCCAAAAGCTGACCGGTAAATTCCTTTTGAATGGCCGGCAGTTTGAAGAGGTTGCATTTTCTCATAGCGAAATAGAAGTATCAAATGAGCTTCCGACAGATGATAAAATATTGAGACTTTTATCTGAAAACGAAGCGTGGTGCTTCTATAGGACAAGTATAACGGACGGCTCTGTTACGTACAGTATGCTTGATGCGGTGGATATTTCTGAGGAGTATGAGAAAACACGTTTTCTTGAAAAGCAGCAGGAATCCGTAAAACAATTGAACAGAAAACTCAGCGAATATCATGACGACATTTTATTGGCAATAACGGCAAAAGAGAAGCTGAATGCCAAGATAAAGATACATGATGAACTTGGTGCAGGACTTTTGTCCATCAAGAGATATTTAACGAGCGGAGGCTCAAAAGAAGAACGCAATGCTATTCTTGAAAGAATATCGGGAAGCATTGATTATCTGAAAAGAGAGTCTGAGGATGAAACGGGAGACGAATATGATCTTATGCTATCCACGGCAAAAACTTTGGGCGTTGATGTAAAGATTCAGGGAGAATTGCCTTTGGGCAATCCTGAAAAGCATATTGTTGCAACAGCAATACATGAATGCTTTACAAATACATTAAGGCATGCCGGCGGTGATGCGCTTTATATAGATATTACGGATAATAATGACGGAAGGTGCGCTGTATTTACAAATAATGGTGCACAGCCCAAGGAACAGATTGTTGAAAAGGGCGGATTGTTATCGCTACGTAAACTTGTTGAGGGAGCAGGCGGTACAATGGATATTTTGATTAACCCGATGTTTTCTTTGAAAATATGTATTCCCAAGGAGGATGACGAGTATGGCTTACAGGGTTTTAATAGTTGATGATCAGACGCTTCCGCGTCAATACTTTGAAAGTATAGTCAATAGTTCGGATAATTATGTGCTCGTTGCTTCCATAGCATCGGCAACGGTTGCCGACGCATATTGTATAAATAACAGGGTTGATCTGATTATTATGGATATAGTTATGTCCGAAGGAATCAGCGGCCTTGAAGCCGCTGAGCGAATCAAGAGGTCGTATCCGACTGTAAAAATTCTGATGGTAACTTCGATGCCGGATTCGGATTTTTTAAGCAGGGCAAGAGAAATGAACGTTGATTCGTTTTGGTACAAAGAGGTTCAGGATGCACCGATGCTTGAGGTTATGGACCGGACAATGGCAGGAGAACATATCTGGCCGGATCATGCCCCTACGGTAAAACTCGGACTTTCGGACAGTTCTGAATTCACCGATAAGGAATTGGAGGTGCTCAGATATATTGCTATGGGGCATACTAATCAGGAAATTGCTGATGAACTTATGATAAGTGTCAACACAGTCAGATTCCATTTAACAAATCTATTATCGAAAACCGGATGTAATTCCAAAATCGAACTTGCAATTCTTGCGACCAAGAGCGGATTGGTTGTACCAAATTCATAAAATAATTTCAAAATACTATCTATATGTACGGGGACATCCTTTTCTCTTTGTTATATTCTATTTAAGTGAATAATGGGGAAAGGATGTTGAATTATGCGCATTAAAGGGAAAAATGAGGAAAAGAATTCTGCAAAAAAATCACCTGTATTGATTGCAATTCTTATATTTCTTCTTTTAGCGGTGATTGTATTCGTTAGCATTCTTTTTATTAAACGTCCCCCTGTGGAGACTTCCAACGAATCGGCAATTTCGGAATATACGAGGATTGCTGTTGAATTCGGTTTTATTCTTCTATTTGGGACGGCAACGTTTTTATATTTAAAGAAAAAGAATTCGGAATAACATTACGTTTATTTTAATAATTATATCTGGAGGTGTATTTTGAAAAAGTATTTTGGCAAATTGTTGGCAGGTGTACTGATAGTGGTAATGACAGTTGGATCATTACCAAATATGGCATATGCCGAGGAAATGGCTTCCACGGATGCTTCTTATTATGAGGAAGACATGGATGCTACAGAGTTAACTGAAGAGGACACTGATTCGACGGACGAGGATTTGAGCGAAGAAACTGTTGAAAGCACACTTACCGAAGAGGAAAGTACCGAAAGTGAGAGCGAGCTTTTGGAATCTTCATCCGATGAAGAAATGTATGCAGTAGGTTCGGGTGAAGGGGGAGATCCTGTATTTTGGATTACCGATAAAAATAAGCCCGCGGGGAAAGAATACTCTTTGAGTAAATATACTATCAAAAACGGAGATCCTCTGACTGTATCTGTAGTTCCTAAGTGGGAAAATATTGGTGAAACCAATCCTGATGATATTCCGGTAACATATACTTGGTACATTACGGATTATTACACCGGTGAGGAGCAAAAAGTAGAAGGAAATAATACCGATAGTTATTCCTTACCAACAGATTTAGCTAATAACAATGAATATCACATTGATTGTGAAGCCAGCGCAGAATATAATTCTAAGAGCTATGATTTTGAATTTAGTTTTTGGGTATATAAGCATGATGAGGGTATAAATCCCTGGGTAAATCAACAGCTTGCATTTACGCATGGCATACCACGGGATTTGACTGCCTATAATATGTCATGGGACGAAGAAAAAGATGTTCTGACACTGTCGGGAGCGTATATTAGGCTTCAGTATACAATGCTTTTGCCTGCAAACTCGACTATTGTTGTTAAAGAAGGTACTACAAACTATATTTACGGCAGAGTGACATTTAGAGGAGAGGGAACAATAGCTGGCGAAGGCACGCTTAATATCATTAACGAGAAGAGTTCAGGTGATTGCGTTTCTGCTTATATGTCGCCAAAAATTTTTCCTCTTACAATTAAAGATACCAAACTGATTGTTAATAAGAAGATTGATAATAGCTATCGGGGAATATATTCTTACACGCTTGCAGTGACCGGTGATGCTGATGTTTCTGTTACCGGTAAATGTACAGATGATTATGGAGCTATTGTATATATTCGTAGTTCATATGTACAGGATATGGGTACCAAGGTGAACATTAGTGGCAGTGATGTTTCTCTTTGGGCAACTGATAAAGTTGAAATAAATGGTTCATTTTTTGCTGAGTCACTATTTTCAGCTATCAGAACCTCTTATAATTTAAATTATACTTTTGGACAGGGTGCTAAGGTTGTTAATCCGTCCGAATATTCCATAGGAGGCTTTTATTATAACGCAAGCTACGGTTATGGAATACTTGATGCCTCAGGCAATCCGGCTAAAAAGGTTGAAATCCAAGGACTTAAGACATTATCTTTAGTTGGAGATATTACCGGTGAGCCTAAACTCGGAGAAACATTAAATGTCGGTGATATTATGCCCGCCGGAGCAACGGTGGAGTACCAGTGGATGGTTTCTGATTCAAGCACCGGAGATTTCGTGAATATTGATGGTGCTAATACGACTTCTTTTGTAATAAATAATAGTTTATATGTCGGAAGAAATATAAAATGTGTCGTTAGCGGAACAGGGGAATACGGTTCAACAGTAGAAACTAATGTTGTTGGACCGATTAGAGGACCTGTAATATTTGACAAAATGTATATTGACGGCAACGAACTTAAATGGACCACTGAAGAAATTCTGTCAGGCTCAAAAAATGTTACGTTGAGCTGTAATACCGCTAAAATAGAAATAGTTGTTACCGGCAAATCTGAAAACGACAAGATATCTATAAACGGTACTGTTTGTAATGAAAAGAAAATAAACCTTAACTCAGGTGATAACAATATAGACATCAGCGTAAAGAATTCGGAAGGTACAGCTAATTACAAATTAAACGTACACAGAGCCACCTTGGAAGAAAAAGTCATGGTGTCGTTTGAAATGAATTCAAAAATAACTGAAAAGGAAGTTGTTTTTGAAACCTCAGATGGGGAAAAATTCAGTCTTTCTGCCTCTGAATTGTCAAAAAACGTTGAGTTACCTATAGGAACTGTTGTAACGGCCAAGGTTTCGGATGATACAAAATACACGAAAACAGGTACGGTCTTTTATTCGATAATGCAAAATGATAGGAGAGTATTAACCGATGATTGGAAGTCCGAGACTATTCGTTTTACGGTTGGAGATACAATTGCATATTCGAGCGCTACAGAAACGGTAAAAATAGATACGAATAGTTTTTATTATGCACCGGTTAATCCGAGCATCGATTGGGTAATAGAAGACAAAGATAAAGAGGGCTTCAAAATCAATTTTGCGAATAGTGGGCTGCAAATTAATAGTCTGGCTGCGACGACAAATATATGCGTTCCGTTAAGAGCATATGTTAAGGCAAATGTGAATAGTTTCGTTAACTTGTATATATATGAGGCAGACTCTACAAACAATGAACCGATTTATTCCAATAAATTCCTTGTTACTCTCGGTCTTAATACCATTAATTTTGGGAATGATTCATCATCTGCTTTTTATAAGACATCTAGTTCTACAACGGTTTACACCGGTACGGGATTTGCCGGCCTTGATCCATCGAAGGACTATTTATTCAAATTTGATTGGTGTAGTCCCAAGGATGAAGATATAGAAGCGTACAATGCGGTATTCGGCGACTGTTGCGTGCGCTTGAATGCAGAAGAGACGTTCAGACTTAGCGGTGAATCTGCAGGTAGAACAAGATATTATATTAGTAATACTCCCGGGGCAAGTGCGACTAACAGAACAGCTAAGGCTTATTTTTCTATTCCAAGTTGGATGGACAGCTCTGCTATGGAAAAATATAAGTCTAATTATGTATGCGATAGAAGCGAGCTTTTTGATAGCATTTCTCTTAACTACGAGAAAGCGGGGCTCGGATATGTAAAAATTGTGGCCAAGGAAGGTAAAATCGGCACTGCAAATATTACTGTTTATGATACCTTGAAAAGAGAGGCATTCAAATTAAGGGTTGATGTATCCAATACCTTTGATGAATTGAAAATTCATCCGGAAACAACAAGCTTTTCATATAATATTTACCAGAATACCGGATATGATATTGTGGTTTCCATGTCCGGGGAGGATGTTTCAAGGATAAAGCAGTTTGAACTTGTTGATAAAGATAAAACATCTGTAAGTGAGTATTTTAATATTTCTGAGGTTGATTACAAGACACTCTGTATTAAACCGATTGAGAATTACTATGAAAAAAGCGAAGATGCAAAACAATTGGTTAAGAAAAAATCGGTTGTTTACTATTTGAGAGCAGAGCTTAAGAATGGCTCATATGTATATAGCGATAAGCCGATAACCATTAAGCTTTCGAAGACGGCACCTGCTGTTTCGGCAAAGTCAGTCTCATTTAACTCGTTCTATTCGGATAACGTGCAGAATATAACATTAACATCCAAACAGGGTGTTGTTTATAAGACTGTACTTAACAGTACAAAAATGACTGCATTACCTTCATGGCTTAAATTGAGTAATGATGGTATGAAACTTTCATGTAAGGAAAGTGGTTATAAGGGAAGTGCGAAGTTGCATCTGAATGCTTATGTAGAGGGCTATGATGCACCGGCTGCCATCACGGTTTCTGTTTCCGCAGCATCAAAGGTACCTAATGTTAAACTTAAAAATGCAACAATAAAGGTGCCTGCTGATAAACAAAGCTATGAAAAATGTCCGGTATACATTGTTAGTAAAGATAAAAAGGTATCGCTGGATTCTTTAAATATTACCGGTGTAAGGGTTGCTACGCAGTATGATTTGGCAAGATTAAGCTCCAAGGATGCGAAGAAGTATGCCGCATCAAACGATTATGCTGTAGAGACTGATACTGATTTTACGGAAGGATGCTTCTATATACTAAACAAGAATACATACACGGATCCCGTAAGTGGAACGGTTCTGCTCATTTTTACCGTTGGAAACGATTCAAAACAGGAATTCAGTCTCCCTCTTACGGTTAAGGCTTTAGCATTAAATGCAAAAAATAAATGGAAGACGGATGTGACTTCTGTTACTTTTAACACTGCGTCGGGTGGTAGTGTTTCGTGGACTGCAAAGTATGTTAAAGTAGTTTATCCGGTAGACTGCTGTAGTCACAATCTAAGATGTGAGCTTTACAATCCCGCCGGTGATAGTGGCAGCTCGAATTTTAATGCAGCTGTGTTGGGTTATGATGATACGCAAATAGAAATAAAGTGTAATCCGAATACTCCCGCAACATCGTCAAATAAGCCATATACTCTTGTAATAACGGATGAAAAGAACCTTAATTTACCACCGCTTAAGGTAAAGCTGTTTGTTACACAGAAACTGCCTACGATGTCTTTTGCCAAAAACAGTACTACTTTTATCCAGGAACAGTCGGTGGGTACTTTTACGACTGCCGTTAAGACATCGGATAAGGATTTCAAATTTGACAATATGCAATTGGAATTGACGGAAGCAAATTCAAAGTTGAAAGTTAACTCCAGTTTGTCAATATTTTATGATACATGGAAATTATATAAAGGTGACCCGGATGCCAATCCGGATGATTATCTCTATAAAGTAATCTATAGCTATCAAGATAAGACACTTACTGTTTCGCAAAATACAAAGCACGGGTTATTTGACAATACTAAAGATGAAAAATATACTTTCGTATTAAAGTATAAAAATAATAATAAGTGCAAGGCTTCGTTTAAGGTTACTTCCGTTTCGCCGACAGGCTCAAAGGGATTAACACTTAAGGCAAATAAAAAGAGTGTCAACTTAAACCTTAATGCAGGCATCAGCAGCGGTTCGTCGTATGACAAAGCTAAAGTTATGCTGATTCCTTCAAATGATAAGTTTGATTATAAGATGGCAGATGTTAAGGTTTATACAAGTACCAAAAAGGATGAAGCTCATAGGGCACCGGATGATGCAATTAAGGTGTCATTTGCGCCATCGGAAGGGAACTACGAAGCAGAGATATCTGCCGGTTCGAAGTGTGAAGCAGGCAAGACATACTATGTGGATTGTGCTTTGCAATTCGGTCCAGCATACTCATATGTGATGGAAACCAAGCCGGTTACTATTGCTGTTAAGATTTTGCAAGATAACGTTAAGCCTGAGGTTTCACTTAAGGCCTCCGGATATCTGGATATTAATAATGTTGGCTCAAAAGTTAAAATTACTCCTACATTCAAGAATATGTCTTCCGAATTTTGGGAGAAGGGTTCGTATGATGTTAAGATTTACAAATATAACGGCAGCAAAGATAAGGTAGGAGAGCAATTTGGTGACATCAGTTTTGACAAATATACGAAAGAATTAGTAATAAATTCAGATAGGAGTACATTCTTAAACGGAGAAATGCAACCTTCCGGTAAAAATGTGATATATAAAATGTATATTACAAGTGATATTGGCAATCCGAGCGAGAAATTATGCCATATTGAGTCAAAGCCTATTGTTATTAATGTAAAAGCCTCAACCGCTAAGGTTAAGCAGAGTACCAAGAGTGTAATGTTGTATAAAAATGACCGATTTGACAGTGCGTATGTAACATTAAATTTAACCGACAGCAATATGGATGCATTCAGACGCTATCGCAAAATAAGCAAGGTTGTCTTGGACAATAATATGTATGATGTGACAGCTTGCAATTCTGATCCGAAAGAAGGTACATATACTTATGCAATCGGATTTAAGGGTAACGACATGACGATTGCTCAAAAAGCGAAGGCACAGACAATAAAACTGAAGGTATATCTGGAAGGCTCCGATATCACAAAACCTGCCGCAACGGTTTCTGTTTCGGTGAAAGTGAAATAGTATTAATCTTATATAAAATGGACCGATAGAGAATAACTCTATCGGCCCTTTTTTGACTATCTAAAATATAATTACTCAATGACTCTTATCCAACCCTTAGGTGCTTCGATACGACCCATTTGAATGCCTGTAAGTGTATCGTAAAGCTTCTGTGTAATCGGTCCCATAGCATTCATACCGGATGGAAGACAAATCTCTTTGCCATGGTCTACAATCTTGCCTACAGGTGAGATAACGGCAGCTGTTCCGCATAATCCACACTCGGCCATGTCTTTCAATTCATCGACATATACTTCTCTTTCTTCTGCCTCAATACCAAGGTAATCTTTGGCAACCTGGATAAGTGAACGTCTTGTAATAGAAGGAAGAATTGTATTTGACTTAGGTGTTACAATCTTGCCATCCTTTGTAACGAATAAGAAGTTGGCACCGCCTGTCTCTTCAACCTTTGTACGTGTTGCCGAATCAAGATACATATTCTCATCGTATCCCTCTGCATGAGCAGTAACGATTGCATGAAGGCTCATGGCATAGTTAAGACCGGCTTTGATATGACCTGTTCCGTTCGGAGCAGCTCTGTCGAAGTCGCTAATCTTGATGGTAAGCGGCTTTACACCACCTTTGAAATATGGTCCTACCGGTGTTGCAAAAGCTCTGAACTGATAATCTGTGGCAGGCTTAACACCGATAACAGGATTGATACCGAACATATATGGTCTGATATAAAGTGATGCACCTGAACCAAAAGGAGGAACCCATTCTTTGTTGGCTCTTACCAACTGGTCGATTGCATCAAGAAATCTCTCTTCAGGGAACGGAGGCATCTCAAGTCTCTTGGCTGAATCAACCAATCTGGAAGCATTGAGATCGGGACGGAATACAACTGTCTTGCCGTCCTGTGTTGTATATGCTTTCATTCCTTCAAATATAGTCTGTGCATATTGCAATACACAAGCACATTCGCTCATGGTAATCATGTCGTCTGTAGTGATTGCACCGTCGTCCCATTTGCCGTCTGTATAATTGGAAACATAACGGTAATCGGTCTTCATATAGCCAAAACCTAGATTGGCCCAGTCGATATTCTTCTTTTCCATAATTTATCTCCTTTTTTACTTATATATAATAGGTAATCCATATTGATGATATGGTTTAAACGCATCAGATACATTTTATACCCGTAAAATGAAAAAAACAATTACTATTATGTGCCATTTTTCATAATTGCCATTGAATAGTACTGTGGATATTATGTTAATTCCAAGATAGTGCGTTTTTTTGACTAAATATACGAAGAAATGGCAAAAGAATTTGAATATTATGTTAATATGTGTTAAAATGTTGGAGAAAAGTGGTGGGGAAAATCTACCAAATTATGGAGGAATTAGTTATGAACGACAACACAACCAAATCAAATGGTGAGTCAGTGTTGAATACTAAGGTGACACTCTTTCAGTCAATCGGTTTCAAGATTGCTGCATTGGCTGTTGCTGCCGCTGTTTTATCAGCAGTTATTTGTATTCTGATGCTCACAAACATTGCGAAGTCAACAGCCAAGGGACTTGTTGAGAACAACATCGGAGATTTGACAACTTCGTACAGCAAAATTGTCAATACCGACCTTGAAGCTAAAGGTACTCTTACATATGATGATTACAATGCAATTTTAGCAGATGTTAAGATTAAGGGTATGGATAGCTCATATGCTTATCTCGTTACAGCAGATGGCACTATGCAGTATCATCCGACAGCTGACAAGGTAGGCAATCCTGTTGAGAACGAAGTAGTAAAAGGCTTGGTAGGAGAACTTGCAGCAGGAAGAACACCTGCGGATGCGGTTGTTACATATTTCTACAAGGGTGCATACAAGATTGCAGGTTACAGCATTCTTTCAGACAGAAGTATCCTTGTTGTTACTGCTGATGAAGATGATGCATATTCATTTACAACAAAGATTACAAGACTTGCAATTATTCTTCTTATTGTTATTCTTGTTGTATTCTCTATTGCAGGTACGGTATTTGCTATGTTCCTTACAAAACCGATGGCAACAATCAGAGAGCTTATCAATGAGACAGCAGATTTCAATTTCGAGTCTAAGAATCGTATGAAAGCGATGGTTAAGCGCCGTGATGAAATCGGAACAATCGGTAAGTCACTCAAGGTTATGAGAGACAACCTCAGAGCTATGGTAGTTGAACTTAACGGTACAGGTGATATCCTTGAGACAAAGGTTAACGATGTACTTGAATCAAGTACACAGATTGATTCAATGTGTACAGATACATCTTCTACAACAGAAGAGCTTGCAGCAGGTATGCAGGAGACAACAGCTTCTACAGAGACTATTATGAGCAACATCGAGTCTATGCAGGATGAAGCTAAGGATATTAAGCAGTTGTCTGTAGATGGTGAGAAACAGTCAGAGGATATTAAGGCAAGAGCAGGTAAGCTTAATGAGACTACAAGAATGGCTACTGACAGAACAACATCTCTGTATAATGATATGAAAGCTAAGACAGAGAAGGCTATTGCAGATTCTCAGGCAGTATCTAAGATTAATGAACTTACAGATGCAATTATGGCAATTTCCAACCAGACAAGTCTTCTTGCTCTTAATGCCAACATTGAGGCAGCCAGAGCAGGTGAAGCAGGTAAGGGATTTGCAGTTGTTGCTACCGAGATTGGAACACTTGCAAGCCAGACATCAGATACAGTCGGCAACATCAATGAGATTGTTGGTGTAGTTAACGAGGTTGTATCAAGAATGGCAGATACACTTACAGAGTCAATCAACTTCCTTGAGAATGTTGTTATTAAGGACTATGAGCAGTTCTCAGATGTCAGCGTTCAGTACAAGAATGATGCTGAGAGCTTCCAGGATAGCATGGAGAACATTGAGAAGACGGTTGTACTTCTTACAACAGCTATTGATCGTGTTGCTGATTCCCTTCAGGGTATTTCTAATACAATCGGCGAGGCAACAGTCGGTGTTACCGATATTGCCGGTAAGACATCTGATATTACAGCAAAGACTTGTGATAACAGAGTAGCAGTTGACGAGTGTATGGATGCTGTCGGACAGCTTAGAAATATCACAGCTAAGTTTAGACTTGGTTAAGTATGAGTTTTCATTGGGGCAAGGTATAGACCTTGCCCCTTTTTTTTAGTAAAATATATGAGATGTATATCATACTGAGATGATGGTAACGGAAGATGCAGCAGATTAATCAAGATATTACGAACAATACATATAAGTCAATATATCTTCTTTACGGACAGGAAGCATACCTGCGCGTACAGTATAAGAATAAACTGGTGAATGCGCTTGTATCGGCTGATGATACGATGAATTACAATTACTATGAGGGCAAGAATGTCAATGTCGGTGAAGTGATTGATCTAGCGGAGACGATGCCGTTTTTGTCACAACGTCGAGTTATCGTACTGGAGAATACGGGACTTGTCAAAGCCGGGGGTGAACAACTTGCGGAATATGTGGGCGCAATACCGGAATCAACAGTGATAATTATGGCTGAGACGGAGATTGATAAGCGCAGTAAGTTGTATAAAGCTATTAGTAAGAGCGGGCACTCTACTGAATTTGATACTCAATCAGCAGAGACATTAACTCGCTGGGTAATAAGCAAGATGAAGGCCGAACGTAAGCGCGTGACAGGACATACAATTGATGTGTTCTTAGAGACGGTTGGAAGTGATATGTCCAATATCAGTACAGAACTTGAGAAGTTGTTCTCTTATACTCTTAATAAAGAAGAGATTACTTTGGAAGATATTAAGGCAGTATGCAGCGTTCAATTATCCAACAGAATATTTGAGATGATTGGTGCCATAGCTTGTTGCGACGGCAAGAAGGCATTACAGATATATCATGAATTATTGGAATTGAAAGAATCGCCTTTCGGTATATTGGCATTACTTGTAAGACAGTTTAACAATATGCTGCAGATTGAAGAGCTATGGGAGAAGAGGTGCTCTGATAAGCAGATAGCTGAGAAGACAGGTCTGGCACCGTTTGTTATTAATAAGATTAAACCACAGATACAGAATTTTACTCATGAACAGATGATAGACATACTTGAGCGATGTGCATCATACGATCATGAGATTAAGAAGGGCAATTTCACAGCCGAGATGGCCATAGAGATGTTAATAATAGAATGCAGTTCTAAGCAGATAGGAGTACAATGACACCAAAGATAAACGGAATATACAAACATTTCAAAGGAAATTTATATCGTGTTATTGCGATTGCAAAACATAGTGAGACCGGACAAGATATGGTGGTATACCAGGCTTTATACGACAATTATGACATGTATGTCAGACCGTATGAGTCCTTTGTATCTCCGGTAGATCATGTCAAATATCCGGATGTAACTCAGGAATATCGATTCGAACCGGTACCCGATCCAAGTTGCATAATTACCGGGAAAGATGCATTTGACCGAAACAGTCAAAACGAGGAAACAGACAATATGACACTTGTGTCAGCAAAGGAAAATACGGTTACCTCAATGGCAGATTGCAAAGATGATACAAAAAACTGCGAAAAGCAAGACGAATCCGGTATTATTTTACGAAAAGAAGTGGAAGAATTCTTAGATACGGATTCTTTAACTGATAAGCATAATATTTTAATCAGACTTCGTGATAGTATTACACAGGATGAGATAACAATAATGTCTACTGTGATGGATATTGAAATTGATGACAGCAAGAGTATTGATGAAAGATATGAGCAATTAATGAAGTGCATCGATACTATGCAGAAGTTTGAGACAAACAGGTTGCGGTAAATGGGATAGCCGCGAGGGTTACGTTAGAACCGGTTTATGGAGGATTAATGGTATGAAGTTATTGTCGGTAGCTATTCCCTGCTATAATTCGCAGGCGTATATGGGTAAGTGTATTGAATCGTTGCTTGTAGGCGGTGAAGATGTTGAGATAATTGTTGTTAATGATGGTTCGTCGGATGATACGGCTAAGATTGGCGAAGAATATCAAAGAAGATTTCCGTCGATAGTTAAATTAGTCAATAAAGAGAACGGAGGCCATGGTTCGGCTGTTAATACCGGCATTGAGAATGCGACAGGTATGTATTTTAAAGTTGTTGACAGTGACGACTGGGTAAAGGAAAGCGCATATCTCCAGATACTTGAAAAATTGCGCGAATTGTCGGGCTCGGATAAAGTATTGGATATGCTTATCAGTAATTTCGTGTATGAGAAGGAAGGCGAAGAGAAGAAGAAAGTAATGCGTTTCGGTCATGCACTTCCGAAAGACAAAATGTTTGGCTGGGATGAAGTCGGACATTTTAGAAAAGGTCAGTATATCCTTATGCATTCGGTTATATATAGAACAAAACTGCTCAGAGAATGCGGCTTAAGGCTGCCGGAGCATACATTCTATGTAGATAACATTTTTGTATTTAAACCGCTTCCTTATGTTAAAAATATGTATTATATGGATGTCAATTTCTACAGATATTATATAGGAAGAGAAGACCAGTCCGTTAATGAGAAAGTGATGATATCTCGTGTTGATCAGCAGATAAAAGTCAATCGCATTATGATTGATTATATGCGTGAGAATCGACATATGATATGGCGAAATAAACCGGTGAGAGAGTATATGATTAATTATCTGGATATTATCACAACGATTAGCTCTATTATGTTGATTTTGTCAGAGACGGAAGAGAACCTGATTAAGAAAGACAATTTGTGGACTTACCTTAAGGAGAGCGATACATATTTATTCTACAGATTGAGACTGGGACTTCTTGGCAGTACGATGAATCTTCCGGGCAAAGGCGGCCGAAAGATATCTGTGGAAGGCTATAGAATTGCAAGAAGATTCTTCAAATTCAATTAATCACATTTTACGATTAAATAAAAAGAAGGCGACCGGGATGATGATTCCCGTGTCGCCTTAATTGTTTATAGTAGTTGTTATGCTTTTTACTGAACAAGCGGATATTTGTCTGTAAGTGTCTTAACAATGGCACGTGCCTCTTCAACACCGTCAGCACCCTTCTTTACTACAAGAGAAATAGCTTCAGCAATCTGATCCATATCCTCTGTATTCATACCTCTGCTTGTTACGGCCGGAGTACCGAGACGAATACCTGATGTAACGAATGCCTTCTGAGGATCGTTCGGAACAGTGTTCTTATTGGCTGTGATATGGGCTTCGTCAAGAAGCTTTTCAATCTCTTTTCCTGTAAGTCCCTGTGGACGGAGGTCAAGGAGCATAAGATGATTATCTGTACCGCCGGATACAATGCTCAAACCTCTCTTAAGAAGTCCGGCTGCAAGAGCCTGTGCGTTATCGATGATATTCTTACCATATTCCTTAAACTCAGGAGAGAGAGCTTCTTTGAAGCAAACAGCTTTACCTGCAATAACATGCATCAAAGGACCACCCTGTATACCCGGGAAAATAGCTTTATTGAAGTTGTATTTGTCTGCAGCTTCCTGGTTGCACATAATCATACCGCCTCTTGGTCCGCGAAGTGTCTTATGTGTAGTAGTTGTTACAACATCGGCATATGGGAATGGGCTTTCATGATAGCCTGTGGCAACAAGACCTGCGATGTGTGCGATATCTACCATAAGTACAGCACCGACTTCATCACAAATCTCACGGAATTTCTTAAAATCTATTTTTCTTGCATAAGCAGAAGCACCGGCAACAATCATCTTAGGCTTGCATTCAAGCGCGATGCGTCTTACTTCATCATAATCTATAAAACCGTCATCATTAACACCATAGTGTACGCAGTTGAAATATTTACCTGACATATTAACCGGTGAGCCGTGTGAGAGATGTCCGCCATGGTCGAGATTCATACCCATAAATGTATCGCCCGGGTTGAGTACAGCAAAGAATACGGCCATATTTGCCTGAGCACCTGAATGCGGCTGAACATTTACATAATCACAATGGAACAACTCTTTAGCTCTTTCTCTTGCAAGATCTTCAACAACGTCAACGCAATCGCATCCGCCGTAATATCTCTTGCCCGGATATCCTTCTGCGTATTTGTTGGTTAATGGGCTACCCATTGCAGCCATTACTGCTTTACTAACCCAGTTCTCTGATGCAATAAGTTCAATGTGGCTGTTCTGACGTTCCTGCTCTGCAACGATGGCATCGGCAATCTGTGGATCAACAGCTCTTACTTCGTCTAATGAATACATAACTTCTACCTTTCTTTGTTAAATATGAAAAAATTACTTTCAGTGATGATTATATCATAACAAGTGCAGTTTGAAACAATAACTTTGCGGTATGGCAGTTATGCACTGAACGAATACATACATATGTATGGTTGTATACAAAAAGTGTTCTGTTTTTTGTAAATATGTTAAGATATATGGTGAATGTAGACGTATTTATTGTGTAGATAATCCTATTTACATAATATATGCTATCTGCTAAAATAACGTCAATTAGTATGATATTGATGTGGGGGATGGATATGTATCATATTATTCTAAATCCTTCTTCTCGTTCGGGAAGAGGTATGAAAATATGGCTTAAACAAATTGAACCGATTCTGAAAGAACGTGGTATTAAATACGAATTGTACATGACCAAAGGGGATGACAAGAATGCTCCGATGGTGCAGGAGATTATGAGTAAGTACGATGGAACCGAACGTATCAATCTGATTGTTCTTGGCGGAGACGGTACGGTTAATGAGGTTGTTCAAGCCATTGATGATTATGATAAAGTGCAACTTAGTATTATTCCTACAGGTTCAAGCAATGATTTGGCCAGAGATATTGGCATATCTGTTGATCCTGCGGATGCACTTAGACATCTTTTGGATGAACCAACGTCGATTGATATGGACTTAGGCGTTGTTCATTATGAGAATAGTCTTGTCAGAAACGGTAATATGTCAATACCGGATCGCTATTTTATGGTAAGCACCGGCATCGGTTTTGATGCTGCTGTTTGCGAAGAAGCGATGCATTCCAAATTAAAGAATGCATTGAACAGATGCGGACTCGGTAAATTGACTTATTTAAGTGTTGCATTGAAACAGCTTATTGCAACCAAATATATTACGGGTGAACTCATTCTTGACGGAGATGAGGATAATATCATTTCATTAGAGAAGCTTTTATTTGTTGCAGGTATGAATCATAGATTCGAAGGTGGCGGATTTATGTTTGGACCTGAAGCGGATGCGACTGATGGATTGATTGATATGTGTGTTGTATCCAAGTTACCTAAGCCTAAGATATTACGAGTTTTACCGTCTGCTTTCAAAGGAAAGCATTTTGCCTTTGACGGTGTGGATAGCTATAGAGCGAGCAGTTATGCTATCAGAACATCCGAACCGTTATGGGTTCATACTGATGGAGAAGTAAAAACAAGAGCTGATTATGTGTCAGTGATGCTCAAGGGGGGAGCGGTACACTTCACATATTAGCAAACGTTGGAATGAGGAGCCGACGTAAGCGTACAGACGCTTGAAGAGGATAATTATGAAAGAATTGTATAAGAAGTACCATCATGCACTCCCTGTCTTGATTTATTTTGCTGTCTATATGGCATGGTTTAATTATATCGAGACGCATCGAGCAGCAAGTTACCATGTTATTCATGTTGCTTTGGATGATAAGATTCCGTTTTGTGAATTCTTTATTGTACCGTATCTGATTTGGTTTGGATATGTGGCATGGATTGTTGTATATCTTTTCTTTAAAGATAAAGAAGGATATTGTAGAGCATGTACATTCCTAATGACAGGAATGACTGTCTTTTTGCTTGTGTCTACATTCTTCCCGAATGTACAGCATTTACGTCCGTATTATATGGCTAGGGACAATGTGTTTACGCATATGGTTAAATATTTGTATTCGATGGATACTCCGACCAATCTGTGGCCAAGCATTCATGTGTACAATTCAATTGCCGTATATATCGCCGTAGCACATAATGAGAGATTGTCATCTAAGCCGGTTGTAAAAAACGGATGCTTTGTACTTAGTACACTTATTATACTTGCGACAATGTTCCTTAAACAACATTCGGCATTTGACGTGATGACTGCTTTCATAATGGCAGCGGTTGTTTACGTGGTTGTGTACCGTATGGATGTTGTCAAATCGATGCAGAAGAGTATATCACACAGACGTAATCGTAAAAGCTATCGGGCAATAATAAAATAGAACATGTTAATCCTGTGCATAGCGCACAGGATTATTTTTTTTCCGAATCTCTTATATATAGATGTAAACAAAAATAATTGTGATTTTACACAAATGGGGTTGCGTCCAATTGTATATTATGCTAGAATATCCACTGGTGGCAAACAAGTGTCCGCGATACACAGACAACCAAGTACAAGTGTACGCGAGGGCAAGACAAACCAAAGCGGGATGTATATGGAAAAAGAAAACAGAGAATTTTATGTAGTAAGGCAGCGCGCGGTTCCCGAAGTCTTGTTGAAGGTGGTTGAAGCAAAACGTCTGATTGATTCGGAGAAGGCGTTGAGTGTAGCCGAAGCAACAGACAGAGTTGGAATAAGCCGCAGTTCTTTCTACAAATATAAGGATGACATATATAGATTTCATGATGATACACAGGGAACAACGGTGACTTTGACATTTAATATGGATGACGAACCGGGACTTTTATCGGATGTACTTAAGATTGTGGCAGAATACGGAGCCAATATTTTGACCATTCATCAGAGTATTCCTGTCGGAGGAGTTGCAAGCCTGACAATAAGTATTCAGGTGTTGGAGACAACAAAGGATGTATCAGAAATGATTGAACAGATGGAAAGTACATCGGGAGTTCATCATGTCAGAATAACAGCAAAACAATAATGGCGATTGACGCAAGGAGGATATTATGATTAAAGTTGCAGTTTTAGGTTACGGTACAGTAGGTAGCGGTGTTGTTCAGGTTATTCAGGATAACGCAGCGCTTATCAGTAAAAGAGTGGGAGACGACATTGAAGTAAAGTATATTCTTGATTTGCGTGAGTTCCCGGGTGATAAGAATGAAGATAAAGTAGTACATGATATTAATGTTATTTTGGATGATCCGGAAGTTAGCATTGTATGCGAAACAATGGGTGGTGTAAATCCTGCCTTCCAGTTCTCTAAGGATGCTTTGGCAAAAGGTAAGAGCGTATGTACCTCCAATAAGGAACTTGTAGAGAATCATGGTCCGGAGCTTATTGCACTTGCTAAGCAGAATAACTGCAATTACTTGTTTGAGGCAAGCGTAGGCGGCGGTATTCCGATTATTCGCCCGATGAATTCGTCACTTGCACCGGAAGAGATTGTTCGAATCATGGGTATTTTGAACGGAACAACCAATTTCATTTTGACAAAGATGGCAAAGGAAGGTGCTGCATATGCTGATGTTCTTAAGCAGGCTCAGGAACTTGGATATGCCGAGCGTAATCCGGAAGCAGATGTAGAAGGTCATGATGCGGGAAGAAAGATAGCGATCCTGTCTTCACTTATGACAGGAAAAACTGTTAAGTTTGCAGATGTACATACGGAAGGTATTACAAAAATTGAGACAATAGATTTTGAATATGCTGCCAAGATGGGCAAATCAATAAAGCTTATTGCTATGGCTGAGCAGAAGGACGGCAAGCTTACCGCATTGGTTGCACCGTTTATGATTGGCGCCGATCATCCGCTTAACGGCGTGAATGGCGTATTTAATGCAATATATGTGACAGGCAATATGCTCGGTGATGTAATGTTCTACGGACAGGGAGCCGGTAAACTTGCAACAGCAAGCGCCGTTGTATCCGATGTTATTGAGTGTGCGCGTAATTTGGACAGAACTCTTCCTGTTGTTTGGGACGACGAGAAGCTTGATGTTGAGGATTACACAGCAAGTGAGCGTTGCTTCTTTGTAAGGGCAGCAATCGGCAGTCGTAGCCAGGTACTTAATACATTCGGTTCGATTAATGAGATAAGAGTTACGGATGAGGAATTTGCATTCGTTACAAATAAAATGTCTGAGCAGGCATTTAACAAGCTTATTGCCTCTGTTGATAAAGTTATTTCAACAATCAGAGTGGCTGAATAAAGAATGGCGTTTGCAGGAGTGAGGATATTATGAAATATGTTGTTGTTTTAGGAGACGGAATGGCGGATGAGCCGATAGAAGCATTGGGTAATAAGACGCCGCTTGAATATGCCGACACACCGAATATGGATAGACTTAGCAAAGTATCGGAAATAGGTATGGTACATACAATTCCGGATGGAATGAAGCCGGGTTCGGATACAGCTAATTTGTCGGTTATAGGATATGATCCGAAAAAATACTATTCCGGAAGATCACCGCTTGAAGCGTTAAGCATTGGTGTGCCGATGGAAGATACCGATATTGCGATAAGATGCAATATTGTTACTATATCGGATGATGATGTTGCATTTGAGGATAAAACAATCATCGATCACAGTTCGAGCGAAATCAGTACAGAGGATTGTGCTGTATTGCTTGATGCGGTTAAGGAAGCATTACAGGATGAAATTTATCAATTTTATCTTGGTACAAGCTATAGACATTGCCTTATTTGGAAAAACGGTTCGGTTGTAGAACTGACACCGCCTCATGATGTGCTTACCAGACAAATCGGTCAGTATTTGCCTGATGATGCGGCACTTCGCAATATGATGGAAAAGAGTTATGAGATATTAAAGAATCACCCTATGAACATCGAGCGCAAGAAGAAGGGACTTAATCCTGCCAACTGTTGCTGGTTCTGGGGAGCAGGCACCAAACCGATGCTTGATTCTTTTGAAGAGAAGACAGGCAAGAAAGGTATGATGATATCTGCGGTTGATTTGCTTAAAGGTATTGCAGTCGGAGCAGGAATGGGTGTTGCCGAGGTCGAGGGTGCAAACGGTGGCCTGGAGACCAATTATGAAGGCAAGACCGATGCGGCGATTAAAGCTTTGTGCGAAGACGGATATGATTTTGCCTATATTCATGTTGAAGCTCCGGATGAGATGGGACATCAGGGAAGCCCGGAGAGAAAGATAAAAGCAATTGAATATCTTGATAAAAGAGTGATTGGAAGATTGACGGATGCTCTTGATAAAAAAGGCGTTGATTACAGAATGCTGGTTTTACCCGATCATCCTACACCTTGCAGAGTCAGAACACATACAGCGGACAATGTACCTTATATGTTGTATGATTCGACCGAACATGTTGACAGCAAATTTGATTATAACGAGAAATGCGGCGAAGCCAGCGGCATTTTGATGGCAAAAGGTCATGAGTTAATTAATCATTTGTTTGAGAAATAGAAATTATAAATTGTGATGAGGAAAATGTGATGAAAAAAGTTGTTAAGTTCGGAGGAAGCTCGCTTGCCAGTGCAGAGCAGTTTATGAAGGTCGGCGAGATAGTAAGAAGCGATAGCGCGAGAAGATATGTCGTGCCAAGTGCACCGGGAAAGAGATATACATCAGATACAAAAGTAACTGATATGTTGTATGCATGTTATGCACTTGCTGAGGCAGATAAGGATTTCTCTAAGCAGTTGAAGGCTATTAAGGCAAGATACAATGAAATAATTGAAGGCCTTAAGCTTGATATGACTCTTGATGAGGAATTTAAAGTAGTTGAGAAGAATTTTAAAGAAAAGGCCGGTAAAGATTATGCGGCCAGCAGAGGCGAATTCTTAAACGGTAAGATTATGGCTGTATATTTGGGATATACTTTTATCGATGCAGCTGAGGTTATCAGATTCGATGAGGAAGGAAACTTTGATTCCGAGACTACAAATGCATTGCTCGGAGCAAAGCTTAACCAAGTTGATTCGGCTGTTGTTCCGGGATTCTATGGCGCATATGCAGATGGAAAAGTTAAAACATTTTCACGTGGCGGTTCGGATATTACCGGTTCGATTGTAGCGAGAGCAGCGAAAGTAGATGTATATGAAAATTGGACTGATGTATCCGGATTCTTGGTAGCAGACCCTCGTATTATTGATAATCCTGCCGGAATTGAGACAATCACATACAGAGAACTTCGAGAGTTGTCATATATGGGAGCATCCGTATTGCATGAAGATGCTATTTTCCCTGTAAGAAGAGAAGGTATTCCGATTAATATCAAGAATACAAATGCACCTGAAGATGCAGGCACATGGATTGTGGAAAGTACATGCCAGAAGTCAAAATATACCATTACAGGTATTGCCGGTAAGAAGGGATTCTGCTCTGTTAATATTGAAAAAGCCAAAATGAATGGTGAGATTGGTTTCGGTAGAAAAGTTCTTCAGGTATTTGAGGATAACGGAATCTCATTTGAACATATGCCTTCGGGAATTGATACAATGACGGTGTTCGTTCATCAGGATGAATTTATGGATAAGGAGCAACAGGTAGTATCAGGTATTCATCGCCTTAGCGAGCCTGATAGCATAGATATTGAATCGGACCTTGCTCTTATTGCGGTTGTAGGTAGAGGTATGAAATCTACAAGAGGTACTGCCGGACGTATCTTCTCGGCACTTGCACATGCCAATGTCAATGTTAAGATGATTGACCAGGGCTCATCCGAATTGAATATCATTATTGGTGTTGCCAATAGTGATTTTGAGACTGCTATCAAGGCAATCTACGATATTTTTGTTACAGTAAGCTTATAATTTTTATATAAGACCTGTCCTTTGTGATATGCATTATTGCGTGCGTTAACGTAAAATCGGTGCATATCGTAAGGGGCAGGTCTTTTTTGCTTGGTAAAAATACATATTTGTATGGAAAAAATTTACCGGTTTAACGCAATGATAAGTATTGTGTGCTTTAATAATTATTTCCCGTGTGGTATACTTTGTTGGTATTGTATACAATTTTGTAGATTGGGAAGTGTGTATTTATGGAAAAAAGAGAAAAGCTTGGAAGTAGATTGGGCTTTATTTTGCTTAGTGCGGGTTGCGCAATCGGATGCGGAAACGTATGGAAATTCCCTTGGATGTGCGGACAGTACGGTGGCGGAGCTTTCTTACTGGTATATTTTGTATTTTTAATTATACTTGGAATTCCGATGTTAAGCATGGAATTTGCATTGGGACGTTCAGCACAGGTAAGCCCTGTTAAGATGTATCACAAATTCGGTGAAAAGGGCCGTAAATTCCGTTTTCACGGATATATGTCGCTTATAGGTTCCATCGCATTGATGGCATTCTATACAGTGGTTGCCGGCTGGATTATGTATTACCTTGTAAAATTTGCGACGGGAACATATGAGAATTTGGGATTTGGAAGTATGATATCTAATCCTACAATCAATGTATCCTATATGGCAGTCGTTGTGATTGTTTCTTTTACGATTCTTATGTTTGATATTTCGAAAGGTCTTGAGAACATCACAAAGAAGATGATGCTTGTGCTGTTTGCGCTGATGATAGTTCTTTCAATCAGCAGTATGTTTATGAGCGGTGCTGCGGAAGGTCTCAAATTCTATTTGATACCCGATTTTGGTAAGATTAACGGTGACGTTATAGTGGCTGCAATGAATCAGGCATTCTTTTCGCTGTCAGTAGGTATGGGCTCAATGGCAATCTTCGGAAGCTACATTGACAAAGGACGCAGCTTACTTGGTGAATCTATTACTGTTGCGTCACTTGATACGTTGGTTGCAATTATGGCGGGACTTATTATTTTTCCGTCTTGTTATACATTCGGAATTGAGCCGGGGGCAGGACCATCATTGCTTTTTGACACGATGGCAGTTGTTTTTAGCAATATGCAGGCCGGCAGACTGTTTGGAACGATGTTCTTTGCATTTATGACATTCGCGGCGTTATCGACTGTTTTGACTGTATGTGAGAATACAGTAGCCTGTGTATGCGAATTGCTTGGCTGGAAGAGAAGAAAGGCATGTATGGTGTCGTGTGTGGTTGTTTTTGTTCTTTCGTTAACTACTGCACTCGGATACAGTGTATGGCATTTCGAACCGTTCGCAGAAGGAAGTGCATGGCTTGATTTATGGGATTTCGTTGTATCAAGTAATTTTCTTCCGTTTGGAAGTGTTATTATTGCTTTCTTTTGCACAAGTGACAAGTTCGGTTGGGGCTGGGATAACTTTATGGCAGAAGTTAATACCGGAAAAGGCATAAAAGTAAAGAATTGGATGAAACCTATATTTAAATATGTTGCACCGTTGCTTGCATTATTTATTTATATATATGGTATCATCACATTCAATTACGGTTAAAGTCAGGAAGTACAAATGTATATAATGTGCGGATAACGGTGCGGGTGTCGATTGAGATACGCCGGGGCGCTATTCAAACGAATATATGAATATATATAGAAATGAGAGGCTGGGATAGAAAGTGGAAACAAAGAAAAAAGAAGGATTTGCCAGTACATTAGGATTCATTCTGGCAACAGCGGGATCGGCAGTAGGACTTGGAAATATATGGAGATTTCCGTATTTGGCTGCAAAATACGGTGGCGGATTTTTTTTGCTGGTCTATATAATTTTGGCACTTACATTTGGATTTACACTTATGATAACAGAGCTTGCTATCGGCAGAAAGACCGGTAAATCGGTTGTCTCTGCGTTCAAAACAATGGATGGCAAATTCGGTGCATTGGGAATAGTCGAAGCAATTGTTCCGATAATTATTGTGCCGTATTATTGTGTAATCGGCGGCTGGGTAATCAAATATTTGTCTGTTTATATGTTCGGTCATGAGGCGGAAGCAGCTGATGATGGTACATTTTTCTCGGCACACATATCCAATTGCTCAAGTTCAACATTATTCTTTGCCATATTTGCGGTGATTACAGCTATAGTAATAGTGTTTGGCATAGAGAAGGGTATAGAGACAGTCAGCAAGTTTATGATGCCTGCACTTGTTGTACTTATAATTGGCGTGGCTGTATATACTATGATGATTCCGGGAGCATTGGATGGAATAAAGTATTACCTTTTGCCTAATTTCAATGATTTTTCGGGAATGAAATTGCTTAAAACGGTAGTTGCGGCAATGGGACAGCTGTTCTATTCGCTGTCGATTGCGATGGGTATATTGATTACGTACGGTTCGTATATGAAGAAGAGTGATTCTTTGGAGAAATCCGTACATCAAATCAGTTTCTTTGATACATTTATTGCATTCTTAGCCGGACTTATTATTGTTCCGGGAGTATTTGCGTTCAGCGGAGGAGACGCAGGGGCAATTAATGCAGGTCCAAGCCTTATGTTTGTTACGTTACCCAATGTATTTGCATCAATGCGAGGAGGCAGAATTGTCGGTATATTATTCTTCCTTTTGGTTACATTGGCGGCTTTGACTTCTTCGATTGCATTGCTTGAGGCTATGGTTGCGGGAGTTATGGATCTTACAAAAATGAAAAGACCTGTAGCAACACTTGTTTGCTTTATCATTGTAATTGTTTTGGGCTTAACATCTGTATTCGGTTACAGCATATGGTCTGATGTTACAATATTCGGATATCAATTCTTAGATTTCTATGATTTCATATCCAATAATGTAATTATGCCATTGGTGGCTCTGCTTACATGTGTTGTTGTCGGATATGTTGTCGGAACAAACTGGGTAGAAGAAGAGGTGCTTATCGGACAGAAGAAATTTGCTGCAGTAAAAGTATTTCGCGTTATGGTTAAGTATGTCTGTCCTATAGGAATGATTATTATTCTGGCTTCAGCATTTGTTATGTCATTGTAGTCTTACAAGGACAATATTGATATATAGTGTAAAGGATTAAGACGTGCCGTTTTATGGCACGTCTTTTTGTTGTGACGACGAGGAAAATACATCAAGCTTGCGCGAATGTATTTGACGACCGTTAAGTAGCCGAAAGAACTTGCAAAGAGTGATTTAGCGCTATTTTGTGTTGATGAATATAGAGATGATTTAATTGTTCATAACAATGCAAATGTAGATACAATATATATAATTGAAATAATATAAACAGATAATAGATATAAATTACGATTATTTTGAAAAAATATAAATAAATTTGAAAAATAGTGTTGACAATTCGCAAGACAAGGAGTATAGTAACACTATAAACAAGAGAGAGAAAGAAATCCTACTTAATCAGGTAGGTGTCTATAGATGAGAGTAGACAAAGTAAAAGAAAGAATATAAGGAGGGCGGACCACCAGACTACTAAGCTTATATTTAAAGAGACGTTAGTTGGAGCATAGAACGAGCGAGAGATGATAATCGCAGCACATAAGTGCACATGGTAAAAATGCTATTGGAGACGTCAAACAATTGAATAAGGAGATGGATTGAATTAACAGAAAGAGAGGTATAGTCCATTGGAGCCATCGTTTTAGAGGCGGATATCAGATTTCGAATCGGGTATCCGCTTTTTAATGCGTATATTTTGACAGCAGACTACTTTGCAATTGCGATACATAAGTTAATGGTGTAAAATGGTGAAGTTTGATAAAGAAATACGTGCAAATCGGAAAGTGTTGAGAATAGATATATGAGCGAAAGAAATAAGAAAAACGATAGTAAAAAAGTAATTCGAAAGAAACGTAGAGTCAGAAATCAGATAATAGCTTACGGAGTGGTAACTATTATATTGATTGGCTTGGGAATCGGTGGATATATTGGCGTATCTCGCCTGTCAAAAGAGATTGATCAATTGACGGAAGCGGCTGCTGAAACCACACAAGAAGAAACAGAGAGTGTGACAATTCCTGAAGAGAATCAGATAGAAATTGTTGAACCCGAAACAGAGAGCGAGCCGGTTGAGTATTCAAAAGAGGAACTTTTGGAGGAACTGGTGCAGTCGTGCATAGATGAAATGCCGTTAGAGGATAAAGTTGCCGGCCTTTTTGTAGTGACACCCGAAAGCTTGACTGGAACAGATAAGGTGATTAAGGCCGGAGATGCAACAAAAGAGGCGCTTGCAAAATATCCTGTTGGCGGACTTATATATTTTAAACAGAATATTCAATCTGAAGAACAAATAAAGGAAATGCTTGCTAATACAAAGGAGTATAGTAAGTATCCGATTTTTCTTGCTGTCGATGAAGAGTTAGGGGAAGTTGCGCGCGTACAGTCTGCTTTGCAACTTGATAAAACGAAGACGGCTAAGGAACTTGGAGAAATATCGGATGTACAGGCAACGAAGGATGAATATGGCATAATCGGAAACAGATTGCTTGAATATGGTTTCAATCTCGATTTTGCACCGGTAGCAGATATTTTGCTTGATGAGAATAACAAGGCGATCGGAGACCGTTCATTTGGTCAAGATACAAAAATTGTATCCGAACGAGTGTCGGCATCTGTTGAAGCTTTGAATGATTGCGGCGTTTTTTCGTGTCTTAAGCATTTCCCGGGCCAAGGTGCGGCCAACGGTGATACGCATGAAGGCATTGCTGCGACAACAAGGTCGGCGGATGATATTCGTGCCAATGAATTACAGCCGTTTGTTAGTGGAATAAGTGCCGGCACTAATATGATTATGGTGGGACATTTTGCGGCAGAGAGTCTGACAGGAGACAGCGCTTTACCGTGTTCTTTATCTAAAGAAGTGATGACTGATCTGCTAAGAGGCGAATGCCAATATGACGGAGTGATTATTACAGATGCACTGGCTATGAGTGCCATTTCTGACTATTATACATCCAAAGAAGCGGCGGTTAAGGCGTTGAAAGCCGGAGCGGATATGCTGCTTATGCCAAGCGATTTTGAAGAGGCGTATAACGGCGTTCTTGAAGCTGTGAAGGAAGGCACAATTGATGAGCAGCGAATTGATGATTCACTGGCAAGAGTTTACAGGGTAAAATATGCTTCAACTATTGAGGATGAATAGGCAAAAAACGCCTTCAAATCAATGTTTGAATACAGACAATAAAAAAAGATAAAAAAAATTGAAAAATTGTGTTGACACTACATGATTGTTTGGATATAATAACACTTGCGTCTGACGAAGACGTAAAAACAAAAAAGAGATTCACATTGTTAGTAATGTGTGTTTCCTATGCGAAAGCAGGGGTATCGAAGTGGTCATAACGAGGCGGTCTTGAAAACCGTTTGTCCGAGAGGGCACGTGGGTTCGAATCCCACCCCCTGCGCTATCAGATTTTATCTGATGTATGAACTTTGACAACTAAACAGCAATGCAACCCTGAAAGATTCCTACATCATTCAATACTGTCTCTGGTATAGAATGGTAAGAATAATTCAGAGAACCAAAACCTTTATTGGTAAATTTAAGGATGAAAGCTAGTGTAAACTAGCCGGATTAAAACTTTTAAATATGAGAGTTTGATCCTGGCTCAGGATGAACGCTGGCGGCGTGCTTAACACATGCAAGTCGAACGAAAAATTATCGCTGAAGCGAGCTTGCTCAATTCTTGATATTTTTTAGTGGCGGACGGGTGAGTAACGCGTGGGTAACCTGCCTTACACAGGGGGACAACAGTTGGAAACGACTGCTAATACCGCATAAGCGCACAGTTTCGCATGAAACAGTGTGAAAAACTCCGGTGGTGTAAGATGGACCCGCGTCTGATTAGCTAGTTGGTGAGGTAACGGCCCACCAAGGCGACGATCAGTAGCCGGCCTGAGAGGGTGAACGGCCACATTGGGACTGAGACACGGCCCAAACTCCTACGGGAGGCAGCAGTGGGGAATATTGCA
>JAGHVF010000009.1 GCA_018064425.1 Candidatus Colinaster equi
ATATCCGGAATCGATAAGCGTTTCACATTTAAGATCTATTCCCGGAATTATCTCAGTTAATATATTTTCAATTTTTTCACGCATTTGAAAAACCTCCTGTACTAACTTTTAACTCTATCAGACATAATCCATCAGGCAGAACACAATTGACGCAATGGCTATGCCGAATATCAGCATTTGGTTTTGATTTCCTCAACGATTTTGCTGAGAAGTATATCCGGCTCGCTAATGTGTTCTCCGAAGCAGCACGCTATTTGGGTAAATAAGTTGTGAAACTTATTGATACTATCTTTCTTATACACCGCTGCGTTGTAATCTAAATATAATTTACAGCCATCATCGGTGTCATGGATTTCAACATAAAGATAATTATCAGCTGCATCTATTTTATATGGTAAATCGACAAGCGAAAATTTCATTTCATTTTCAGACCTAAATGTTCTGATATCAGATTGATAAATAACCAGAACGCCGTTGCCTTCCCTGCAGGCTTTATTGAGCTCGACAATAGGGTAGCTCGAATAATAAATTCCGTTATAAATTTGTCTTCTTACATTCTTAAAAAAGTCCGACAATTTCATTTCGTTATGGAAATGCTCTCCGACAAAAAAAGTTTGATACAAAGTGCCTATCGTATGCTGTTCAATACTCCTCTTTCGCCCATTGTATAGCCAAGATATTAAAATATCGTCCTTGTTGTTATATATATGTAAGGCGAGCACTGCTGTTGCAATGAAAAAGCCGTTCTTACTACATCCGAAGATACGCTGAATATCCTCGTATTCCTTCTGTTCAATAGGCAGCATAGATGATATATTCCCATAAACATTCTCTGCGGTATCAACAACACCATCGAGGAGAGTTGACCATTCATACTTATCTAAGGTTTCAGCGTAGTAGATTTTACCTTTCTCATACAGATAAGAAGCACAATCTTTTCTTCTCTCTTTAAGATTCAAATAATAATAGTCAGCCTCAGGCATGACACTCTCATAAGCTTTACAGATATCTTCAACGAGAATATGAAGTGATGTGCCATCCGAAATACTGTGGTGCATATCAATGAACAGATAGCCGCTTTTTTCTGTTCTAAACAGTCTTGCTCTATACAAAGGTTGGTTGATTAGCTCATATGGTTGCACCAGTGTTTCTAAAAGATCTGCAAATTTTCTCTCGCTTATCTCTTCTATTTTAATATCGAAATGTTTATTTCGTTCATAACGCTGAACAAGATTCCTGTCATCATCAAAAAGATAAACAGTTGAGAATACCGGATGTGCTTTCAGACAAATATCAACAGCGGCCTTAACTCTGTCAATATCTACTGAATCATCAAGCTCCAATAATATCGGCAAATTCCATGCCAAAGAACGAGGAAATCGACAATGATAATCAAACAAATACATCTGTTCTCCGGAAAGTGGCTGATCTTTGTCGAGAGCCCTTTGATTCTGTTCTTCTAAGTTCTGTCGCTGACTTTCCAGTGCAGCGGTATAAAGTGCTACTATCTTTCTCGGAGTACGTCCTTCATACACCATCGTTGCTTCCAGTAGATCCCAGTTGAGCAAAGTAATCAATTCAATGGTTGCGAGAGAATCTCCTCCTATCTCATAAAAATCATCGCAGGCACCTACTACATCAAGTTTGAGTACCTGCCGCATAGCTTCGCAAAGCTGTTTTTCTGTTTCGCCGTTTGGTGAAATGTATTCATTGTTTCGTTTGCTTGAATCAGGAATAGGAAGATCATTTCTGTTGAATTTTCCGTTTCCGTTGGTAGGAATTCGATCAATACGCATAAAACAAGACGGCATCATATAGGAAGCAAGAGTTTTGCGAAGCTGATCCTTTGCGGCATCAATATCCACCAACGGTTCATCAACATAATAGGCGCATATATAATTTCTTCTGCCATCATCAAACACTCTGACCGCCGCCCAATCAACACCGAGTGCAGATTTGACAGCCTTTTCTATTTCAGCAGGTTCAACACGATTGCCGTTTATCTTGATCATATCATCTTTACGACCGCAAATGACGATATTTCCATCCGGCAGATACTTACCCATATCTCCGGTTTTGATATGATCTTTGTAGAATAAAGCCTTGTTCTTATCTGACAAGCCTACGTATCCTCTGAAATAAGGGTTCTTAAAGCATATTTCACCAATCTCACCATCTTGCACAGGTTCGCCATTATCATTAATAATCCAGACATCTGCTTCCTCGATGGTCTTCTTGCCTGCGGGTGCCACTTCATATTTTCTGTCTATAAGACAACTAAGAATACTGTATCCCGATTCGGACTGCCCATATTTCACATAAACCTCGATGTCATTAAAGTATATATTGTTCGCAGGTTCGGCACCGGTTATTATCCGCTTAACACTCTCTGGAAAGTTATGTATCAGTCTGAGAAGAGATGGGGTGAAAAAAGCAACCGAAATCACGTAATCAGACATCACCAAACAGAGCCTTTCGATATTTTGGGTTGACTCAAGAGGTAGTGTGACAATAGATGCACAATTAAATAATACTGATTCAATCAACATAATTGATGCTGTAAAATGCAAGGGTGACAAAAGCAGTGCCCTGTCTCTTATAGAAAAGAGAGGCTTCCCATTATAGGGCATTGCTCTTACACAATAATCAATGGTGCCGTATTCATGCATTACGCCCTTTGGGACTCCGGTCGTACCTGATGTGTACACTATGTATGCAAGGTCGTGAGGGTCTGCTTTCTCATATCCCGAAAGCATATCATATTGCGTCATTTCACTGTACAACGTACTGTCAATGACCAATTTGCAATTTGCATTATGCTTTATATATTCCTTTTTCTTTTCGGGATAATCGGTCTCAAGCATAATAACTGCCGCACCGGCTCTCCACACTCCGAATAGAGCAACAATTGGCATAGCACCACGCGGAAGTGTGATCATGACCACGTCTTCTTTGCCAATATTTTTACTATGCAAATAGTTATAAACCTTGCCAGATTGATGATACAGTTCTCTGTATGTAATATGTCTGCC
>JAGHVF010000061.1 GCA_018064425.1 Candidatus Colinaster equi
TTATCCCTTTTTTATGTAATAGGAAAATTTTTTCAATAATATACTATTTTATGATAAAATGAATTGTTATGAGTAGACATAGTAAAGGACTTAATTTTAACAGAAGAAGAGTAAAGGTCTCGAGTGAAAACATATTGGAGGTGTTTCGATATGTTTTCGGAATTGTTGCGGCAATAGGTCTGGCAGCGTTTCTGATATACAATTTGGGCATGAAGACCAGTGTTATCGGCTCAAGTATGGAGACTTCTCTTTATAACGGTCAGACAATATTTATAAGCAGACTCTCGTATCTTTTTAAGAAGCCGAAGGCCGGTGATGTGGTTGTCTTTTTGCCAAACGGCAATCACAATACACATTATTATGTTAAAAGAGTGGTTGCGGTACCGGGCGATAAGGTGGTAATCAGAGGCGGCGAATTGTATGTAAATGATGAACCCGAGATGGGAGAGTACGATAAGATAGCCGATGCGGGTATTGCAGACACACCGCTTACATTGGGCAGTGATGAATATTTTGTCTTGGGCGATAACAGAAATAACGGTGAAGATTCAAGGTCCGGTAATATCGGTCCCGTTAAAAAGAATCTTATCGAGGGAAGAGCGTGGTTCAAATTGTCAAAGAATGAATCAGCTTTCGGATTTATTATGAAATAATGGAGTGAATATGAATTATCAATGGTATCCCGGGCATATGACCAAGGCAAGACGTCAGATGCAGGAAGACATTAAGTTAATAGATTTGATTATTGAAATAGTGGATGCAAGGGTTCCGCTTAGCAGTCGCAATCCTGATATTGATGTACTTGGGCAAAACAAGTCAAGATTGATACTTATGAATAAGTCGGATCTTTCGGATCCTGTTTGTAACAACGAATGGATTGAATATTTTAAAGATAAAGGTATTACGGCTTTACTTGTTAATTGCAAGAGCGGCAATGGTGTAAAAGGTATCAGAGCCGCCATTATGGAAGTATGCAAGGAGAAGATTGAAAGAGATCGTAAGAGAGGAATAAAAAACAGACCGATACGTGCTATGGTTGTCGGAATACCTAATGTCGGCAAATCAACATTTATCAACAGTTTTGCGGGTAAAGCGTCGGCAAAGACGGGTAATAAACCGGGAGTTACAAAAGGAAAACAGTGGATTAAGATAGATAAATCGATTGAATTATTGGATACCCCGGGAATTCTGTGGCCCAAATTCGAAGATAATACAATCGGTATGAGACTTGCCTTTATTGGCTCAATCAATGATGAGATTTTGATACCGGAAGAACTTGCAACCGATTTTATCGTCTATATGAAGGACTTGTATCCTGATGCGGTTAAGGAAGGATATGGTTTGCCACAGGATACGCCGTATGATTATCATTGCCTGGAAGCGATTGCGTCAGCAAGGAATCTGCTTATGCCCGGTGCTAAACCGGATATTGTCAAGGCGGCAAAAGTATTGATGGATGACTATCGCGCAGGACGACTTGGAAAAATATCATTAGAAAATGTAAGAGGAGTATAGTGATGGCAAAAAAGACAAAGCATAAGGAAGAAGTAGTAATTACACCTAAGTCTGTATTAAGGGAAGTTTTGGAGACAAGCATATACATATTCTCTGTATTGGTAGCTGCATATCTTGTTGTTCACTATATCGGTCAGAGAACGGAGGTTATTGGAGGAAGTATGGAACTTACCTTGTTTGATGGTGACAATCTTATTGTTGATAAGATTTCATACAGATTCAGACAGCCTAAGAGATTTGAAATTGTTGTTTTTCCATATAGATATGATACAGATACTTTATATATTAAGAGAGTTATCGGATTGCCGGGAGAGAAGGTACAGATAACGAACGAAGGGGATATTCTTATTAATGGTAATAAGCTGTCAGAGCATTACGGACGTGAGACGATGCTTGATCCGGGTAGGGCGGCAGTAGAAATAGAACTTGGCGATGATGAATACTTTGTACTCGGCGATAACAGAAATAACAGTAGAGACAGCAGATGGGAAGATGTTGGCTCTATCAGTAAAGATGAAATAGTCGGACGAGCTATTTATAGAATTTGGCCTTTCGGAGAATGGGGCAAGGTTGATTGATATTATGACAAAGACCGAAGAGAAAGCTCTTGAGAGAGCAAGAAAAAAAGAAGAGAAACTTATTGCGGAGAGAGCAAGGATAGAGACTCTCAAAGTGTATGAAAAAGAGTATGCATCATATGGATATGTATGCGGTATCGACGAGGTGGGCAGAGGACCGTTAGCCGGTCCTGTTGTTGCGGGAGCGGTAATACTTCCTAAAGATTGCGATATTTTGTATATTAACGATTCGAAGAAGTTGTCTGAGAAGAAGCGTGAAGAACTGTATGATATTATCATGGAACGTGCAGTTGCTACGGGTATAGGATATGTGGCAAATGAGCGTATTGATGAGATTAATATTTTACAGGCTACATATGAGGCTATGCGTCAGGCTATAAGCAAATTAAGCGTTACGCCCGATATATTACTTAATGATGCAGTTACTATTCCTGAGGTATCGATTAAGCAGGTACCTATTATCAAGGGTGATGCCCAGAGCATTTCCATTGGTGCGGCAAGTATTATTGCCAAGGTTACAAGAGACAGGCTTATGGTTCAATATGATGAAGTATTTCCGGGATATGGATTTGCATCCAATAAGGGGTACGGTTCAGCGGCGCATATTGAAGCGATAAAGAAGTTGGGACCTACACCGATTCATAGGAAAAGTTTTATTAAGAACTTTATTTGACGGGTAAAAACTATGGCTATTAATCTGTTAAACAGCGTTAATAACAATAATACATTAGGGCAACTGCAGAATAATTCTGTGGATGGAGCAGTGCAGTCTGCAGGGCAATCTGCGCTCAGACAGGCTGCCAATGCAATACTTGGTGAGATTCGTTCACTTATGCCGGGTGATACTTTGCAGGGTCAACTGGTTGCAAAGGACGGCAATAGTATTCAATTGCTGTTAGCAGGCAATACAATTCTTAGTACGGCTCTTGAAGAAGATGTTAATGTTACAACAGGTGGCATTATGTCTTTTGAAGTAAAGAGCAATCATGGCGGTCAGCTTACACTTCGTCCGCTTTTTACCAATATGAGTAATTCAACCAACATAATGAATGCACTTAATGCGGCAGGGATTCCTGCGTCGGATGCGACGATAGAAATGGTCGATACACTTATGCAAAAGGGTATGTCTGTTAATAAGGAGTTGTTGCAGACAATTAACAGGGAAATGTCTATGTATCCTGAAGCGGATATTAAGGATATAGTTATGCTTCATAAAATGGAAATCCCCGTTACATCGCAAAGCATTGAACAAATGCATCTGTACCGGAATAATAACAGATATATGTTGGATAATGTATCGGATATTTCCGATAAATTTTTACAATTGTTTGAAGGGATGACCGATGCCACGCAGGGTGAGGTTGAACAGTTGATTAGCGGATTGAAGGATATTTTTTCGAAAGAGGTAGCGCTCAATCCACAGTCCGGTGAAGTTGTCAGTATGCCTGCGGAGTCGACAAATATAGAGGAATCTTCGCCTAATACGGTTAGTCAAATGGCTACGACCGATGAGACAAATGTAACAGCGGGCAATGAAAAAGCCGAGACGGCCAAGGCTATGACAGGTGACATGAATCCTGCTGCCAAGGTAGATGATAATGCCGCAAACGTTAACAAGACTTTGACAAATGTAATTACAAAGGATAATGTTTTTGATATTCTGGCAGATACAAAGCATCTTGCTACCAATCTTGCGGGGAACAAGCAGCAAATAAAAGCCGCATTAACCGAAGTGTTTAAGGACCATTTTTTAATGGAACCCGATGAGATTGATAAAGATGCATATGTGAAGAAATACTATGAGCGTGTGAGCGATATTACGGATAAATTGGGAGAACTTTTAGCAAAAAGCGGTAAGGCGGATACTCCGATTAATCAATCTGTTACATCGCTTAAGTCTAATATTACATTTCTTAATCAGGTTAATGAATTATACAATTATGTGCAATTGCCGCTTAAGATGAATGAGACACAGGCAAACGGCGACTTATATGTATATTCACGCAAGAGAGGACGCGGCATGGGAGGCGATGACGGCAAACTTACCGCTCTATTACATTTATCAATGGAACACCTTGGTAATATGGATATTTTCCTTGCATTGCAGAACGAAAAACTGAGTACCAGATTCTGCATGGAAAAAGAAGAGATGATTGATTTCATTGAGTCGCATATTGATGAACTTAATCAACGACTTGCCGGTAAAGGTTACAATGTTGTTTCTACGGTAGATAAGATGGAAAGTAATGCAGACAATGTTATTGAACGTATTGTACAAAATGACGGTGGTGTCACTTTGATAAGTACGCGATCTTTTGATGCAAGGGCATAGGTGGATTGATATGACTGAAAAGAAGGAAAAACAACTTACCGCAGTGGCACTTGAATATAACCCTGATGAAGATGCACCTAAGGTTGTTGCGTCCGGAAAAGGGGCATTGGCTGAACGTATTGTAGAAGAAGCAAAAAAGGCAGATGTGCCCTTACATCAGGATTCCAAGTTGGCGAAGACTTTGTCAAAATTGGAAATAGGAGATATGATTCCGCCGGAATTGTATGAGGCTGTAGCACAGATACTTGTATTTGTGGATGCAATGGAGAAGATTCAGGCTAAATCAAAAAAGTAATATGAGGGGATGGAGAAGTAGACGGGGGTAATGTGAACAAAAGAGCAATAGGCACGTTTTACGAAGAGGCAGCGATAGCTTATCTGACCAAGATGGGAATTCGGATTATTGATCGCAATGTTGTATGCGGTCATATCGGAGAAATCGATCTTATCGGAGAAGGGGAAGGCTGTCTTATTTTCTTTGAATGTAAATATCGTAAGAATCATAATATGGGATATCCTGCGGAAGCTGTTAATTTAACGAAAAGACAGACAATCAGGAAGTGTGCGCAGTATTATTTGGCATATAGAAAATGTGATTTGTATATAAGATTTGATGTGGTGGCAATTGAAGGTGAAAGGATTGATTGGATTAAGAATGCGTTTTGATTAAGAATATCTTAATTATTTTGATAGCAATTTCTTTTGACTTTTGTGAAATAATAACTAATGTCGACAGATTATGAAAAGAGGTAAGGGATGAATAAGATACTGGTATGTGATGATGACAAGGAAATAGTTGAAGCAATTGAAATCTATCTTATGCAAGACGGATATAGTGTGGTTAAGGCATATGACGGAGAAGAGTGCATTGAGCAGTTTCGTAAGAATCCGGATATCAAGCTTATTATTGTGGATATCATGATGCCAAAGCTTGACGGTATACATACATGTATGAAGATTCGAGAGGTGAGTAATGTGCCGGTGATATTCTTGTCAGCCAAGTCGGAAGATGTTGACAAGATATTGGGACTTAATATCGGTGCAGATGACTATGTTACCAAACCATTTAATCCGCTTGAACTTGTTGCGAGAGTCAAGTCCAATCTCAGAAGATATACACAGCTGGGTAACGCGGTCGAAACGACTGAGAATGTATATAAAGTCGGTGGCCTTGTTATTAACGATGACAATAAGGAAATATCAGTGGACGGTGAACTTGTCAAATTGACACCTATTGAATATAACATCCTGTTACTTCTTGTCAGAAATCAGGGAAGAGTATTCTCGATAGAGCAAATATATGAAAATATTTGGGAAGAAGATGCTATAGGTGCAGATAATACCGTAGCTGTGCATATTAGGCATATTCGTGAAAAAATTGAGATTAATCCTAAGGAACCTAAGTATCTTAAGGTAGTGTGGGGCGTTGGCTATAAGATTGAGAAACAGATTGACGGAGATTCATAATTATGGAAAAGAATAAAAGCAAAAGTATATTATTTATTGTAATAAGTTCGTTACTTGCAGTCGTTGTAATGTTTTGTGCCACATTTTGCTTTATGACATCATGCATTAATGTAAAATACGGCGATACCGAGATTTATGAATTTATTGCTTTGCCTGAGAGGACAGAGAAAAGCTTTGAGGATTCAAGTATATTTTCACGTATTGTATATGGTGATTTGAATGAAATAACCCGTATGTGTGTTATCCGTAATCAGATGGAGACCAACGGAAGATATGATGCAAAAAAGAAGATTGATATTACAAAATATGCAAACAGAACAAAGCCGATGCAGACATCCGGTAAATCTGTTGAGTTCTATTTGGATGATCTGATTAAGTGGGGCAATTACGGCTTCGACTACGAGATGGTTGAAGGCTCTGATGCGCAGCTTGACACTGTGTTCTATGCATTGACGGTTGGAGATGAATCATATTCATTGCCGGGCGATAATACTTTCCATGAAGGTGAATGGGAAGAATATGGTGTGAATGATGGGGATTTTGCCGTACTTATCAACAGATATACAAGTTGTGAAGGCAAGAAGTTGATAGAGTATGCTTCCAATAGAGAAGAATATGGGCAATTACTGAATGAATTGAAAATATCGGCATTTGATTTGTTCTCCAATTATTCCGAATATGAAGGCTATAATGATACATATGGCGAGAATATGACAAATGTGTCATATTGTTATCAGCTTACAGGCGAAGACGGAAAAGTTGCCAGGTATACCAATCTGGGAATGGATGTTAGTAAGCTAAGCAATGATGACATTACTGACATATTTGGAGAATATGGCAAATATATTTACTATATTCCCGATAAGATGCAGATGATATCAAATATTGAAGGTGTGTCATCAACGGATTTGAGGGATATTGTATCCGATTACAGATATTCTTTTAGAGACAATTCCAGAATGTGGATTGCGGTAGATACAAAATACCCGTGCGATGATATTTATGTTGAGGCAAAAGCCCAGTACGGTAAAAGTGACGATATGTTTGTTCCGATAGTTATCGGCGCAATGGTAAGTGCTCTTATGTATTTGTTTGTTATAGTCCTTATGACAATATGCGCCGGCAGATATCAGACAGAGGATGAAAATAATGGCAAGAGCATATGCGTTAAACCATGCAAGGTCGATAAAATGCCGATAGAAGCTTGGATTATCGCAAGTTTTATACTTGGTTTTGGCGCAATGTGCATAGTTGGCGTCACTTTCAGCTGTATAAATATGTTGCCAAGCAGCACTGCACTTGTTCTGTTATGCATTGAGGCGCTTGTTGCAAATGTGATACTGACACCTATGTATCTGATACTGGTGCGTAAGATAAAATGCAAATTGATGTGGAACGGATCTATATTACAGCATATATGTATCAAGGTACGTAAGCTTGCCATTAATATGTATGATAACGGCGAAATAATTGTAAGAGTATGGCTTGTATATTTGTTGTTCTTAGCAGTTAACCTTGTGCTTGTATTACTTGGCGGCGGCGGAATAGTTATTGCGTTCATTTTTGACTTGGGAGTCGGATATATAAGATATAAGGAAAGCAAGACTCGCGAAAAGATTGTTGACGGTATCAGTATTATTTCAAAAGGCGATACGAAACATAAGATTGATACGGAAGGAATGCATGGAGACAATCTCATTTTGGCTGAATCCGTAAACAGCATTGGAGACGGTATACGTATTGCTGTCGAAAAGAGTATGAAGGATGAGAAGCTTAAGGCGGATTTGATTACCAATGTGAGCCATGATATAAAGACTCCGCTTACATCTATCATCAATTATGTGGATTTGATCAAGAGAGAAAATGTTGAGAATGAAAAAATCAAGAGCTATGTTGATGTGCTTGACAAGAAATCATTAAGATTGAAACAATTGATTGATGATTTGGTTGAGGCAAGTAAGATAAGCTCCGGAAATATTAATTTGTGTATAAATAAAATTAATTTGACAGAACTTGTTAATCAGACACTTGGTGAGTTTGTTGACAAATTTGAAGAGAAACATTTGAACATTGTATGGGATAATTCGCAAAATCCTCTTTATATCTTAGCTGACCCAAGAGGGATCTATAGAGTGATTGAGAACCTGTATAACAACGTATATAAGTATGCTATGCCTAATACAAGAGTATATATAAATACTGTTGTGGAAAACGGTATGGTGAGATTGGAAATCAAGAATATATCGATGGAACCGCTCGGAATATCGGCCGATGAGCTTACAGAGAGATTCATTCGCGGTGACCAATCGAGAAAAACCGAGGGCTCGGGATTGGGTCTGTCGATTGCAAAGAATCTTACAATTGCCATGAACGGAACGTTCGATATTGTACTTGACGGCGATCTGTTTAAGGCTGTAATAGCGTTTGAGTTAAAATAGCATAAATAATAGGAAGATTTGTTCTGCCTAATGTTTCTTGACATTGCAAATAGCATAATGTTACATTATAGTGGCGTGAGGGAACTTGCGTCACTTTTTGAATGTAAAAAAAGGAGCGAGAAATGGCCAATTTTGAAGAGCTTGAGACAAGACTTCCGGTAGCACCGTTAACCATTGTGGCAATGGATTCGGCTAAAAGACTGGGAGAGGACATAAATAAACATATTGTTGAATTCAGAAAGAAGGAGACTTCAAAGTTTTTGAACGATCCGTCAATTCAGGGATATAGAAGCGATACATATTTGTGTAAAGCAAGATGCCCGCGATTTGGCACAGGTGAAGCAAAGGGCGTATTCGACGAGTCGGTAAGAGGTAAAGATTTATTTATCATTACGGATGTTTGTAATAACAGTATTACGTATCGTATGAATGGTTTCCTCAATCATATGAGTCCGGATGATCATTATCAGGATTTGAAGCGTATTATTGCGGCAGCAAGCGGCAGAGCCAGAAGAATCAATATTATTATGCCGTTTTTATATGAGGGAAGACAGCACAAGAGAAGTACAAGAGAGTCTTTGGACTGTGCATATATGCTTGAAGAATTGTATCGCATGGGTGTAGATAATTTTATTACATTTGATGCACATGATCCGCGTGTGGCCAATGCAATTCCTTTAAGCGGATTTGATAACTATACACCTCCGACACAGTTTATCAAGGCATTGCTTGATTCGGAGAAAGATTTGATTATTGATAAAGAACATTTGGTAGTTATTTCGCCGGATGAAGGTGCATTGAACAGATCAATCTATTTTGCCAATGTACTGGGCGTTAATACAGGTATGTTTTATAAGAGGAGAGATTATACCAAAGTTGTTAACGGTAAGAACCCGATTGTTGCACATGAATTCCTGGGTGACAATATAGACGGTAAAGATGTAATTATCATGGATGATATGATATCTTCCGGTGAGTCAATGATTGATACGGCAAAGCAGCTTAAAGAGATGAATGCCAAGAGAGTATACATATGTTGTACATTCGGACTCTTTACCAATGGTTTGAAGGCATTTGACAATGCATATGAAAGATGTTGGTTTGAGAAGGTGGTAACAACAAATCTTAATTATTTGCCGCCGGAACTTAAAGATAAACCGTATTTTATTGAAGCGGATATGAGCGGTTTCGTTGCCGATATTATCAATATGATGAATCATGATGCTTCAATGTCTAATGTTCATGAGACTGCCGAAGCTATTCACGAGGCTATTGACAGATATAACAGAAGAGCTTTCGAAGAACTCGATGAACATGCATAATATTGTATTTTAAGCAGGCTGTTTATATGCCTGCTTAAGTTGTTTTATGACAGTAAGGAAAAATATGAAAACAAACGAACACCTGATAGAAAAAGTAGTGCCGCATTCGCTCGCAGATAAAGCGGGAATCAAAGAAAATGACACAGTTGTCAGTATTAACGGTAATACAATAGAAGACATTTTTGATTACCAGTATATGTGTGAAGATACATGTGTGGATATACAGATATGCGATGCGAAAGGTAATATAAAAGACTTTCATTTTGACAAGGAAGAGGATGAAGATTTAGGCCTTGTTTTTGCAAACGGATTAATGGATGAATATCGCCATTGTTCCAACAAATGTATATTCTGCTTTATAGATCAGATGCCTAAAGGAATGAGAGAAACATTGTATTTTAAGGATGATGATTCGAGACTTTCTTTTTTGCAGGGTAATTATATAACACTGACAAATATGTCGGAACATGATGTCGACAGAATAATAAAGTACAGACTCGGACCGATTAATATTTCGTTTCAGACGATGAATCCTACACTTAGATGCAAAATGTTAAATAACCGTTTTGCAGGTGATGCTCTTTTGAAGGTAAAAAGATTGCATGAGGCCGGCATATCGATGAATGGCCAGATTGTGCTATGCAAGGGCGTTAATGACGGTGATGAATTGAAATACTCACTTGAACAACTGTATGAGTATGCACCTGTATTGCAATCCGTATCGATTGTCCCGGTGGGGCTTACTCGCTTCAGAGAAGGTTTGTATCCGCTTGAACCATTTAATGAAGATGATGCACTTAAAGTTATTGATTTGATTGAGAGCTGGCAAAAGAAGGCTTACAAAGAACATGGCATACATCTTTTTCATGCATCGGATGAGTGGTATATCATGGCAGGCCGAGAGTTGCCGCAGGAAGAAAGATATGACGGATATTTGCAGATTGAAAACGGCGTAGGTATGGTCAGATCGATGCTTGCTGAATTCGATGATGCATTAAATGAGGCTGTAGAAAAGTATGGCCCTAAAAAGAATCCTTTGGCAAATTTGTTTGCAAAGGGAGTAAAAGCGGAGCACATAACAATCGTAACGGGAATGCTTATAAAAGATTACATTCAGAAAATGGCTGATTGTTTTATGAAAAAATTCCCGCAAAAACAAATAGATGTTTTGCCGATTCGTAATGATTTTTTCGGTGAAAGAATAACTGTATCGGGATTACTTACCGGAAAAGATATTATTGCACAGTGCAAACAATGCGGAGAACTCGGTGACAGAATACTGTTGCCGCAATGTGTGGTTAGAAGTGACAGCGAAATATTGTTGGATGATATTACTGTCAGTGATATAAGTAAGGCACTCGGAAGGAGCGTTACACTGTCGGGTGTGGGCGGATACGGTTTGGTGGATGCTTTACTTTGAGTGACTGTTATTGTAGAATAATTCAGTGCAGATATTAGATGATTTAATAGGAAAGTTAGGTATAAAATGGCAAAGAAAAAGAGTAAGCCGATAGTGGCTGTTGTGGGAAGACCAAATGTCGGTAAATCCACTTTATTCAATGCGTTGGCGGGCGAGATGATTTCTATTGTAAAAGATACGCCCGGTATCACAAGAGACAGAATATATGCTGATGTGTCATGGCTTGATAAGAATTTTACATTGATTGATACAGGCGGTATTGAACCTGACAGTTCGGATATTATATTGAGCCAGATGCGTGAACAGGCTCAGATAGCAATAGATACTGCAGATGTTATACTTTTTATGGTGGATGTAAAGCAGGGACTTGTTGATGCGGATATGAAAGTGGCTGATATGCTGCGTAAAGCTAAGAAGCCTGTACTGCTTGTAGTAAACAAAGTAGACAATTTTGATAAGTTCATGATGGATACATATGAGTTCTACAATCTCGGAATAGGTGAGCCTATTGCAATATCTGCGGCTAACAGGCTGGGAATAGGTGATATGCTTGATCAGGTTGTAGAATATTTCCCTGAAGATTCGGGCGATGATGAAGAGGATGACAGACCGAGAGTTGCCATAATCGGTAAGCCGAATGTTGGAAAGTCATCTTTGATTAATAAGCTTATCGGCGAAAACAGATTGATCGTGTCCGATATTGCCGGAACAACAAGAGATGCTGTTGATACTCCGATAAAGTATAACGGTAACGAGTATGTTTTTATTGATACAGCAGGACTTCGCCGTAAAAACAAGATAAAAGAAGAACTTGAGAAATATATGATTGTCAGAACAGTCAGCGCTGTAGAAAGAGCTGATGTTGTTGTGCTTCTTATTGATGCAACAGAGGGCGTTACCGAACAGGATGCCAAGATTGCAGGCATTGCACATGAGAGAGGTAAAGGCTTTATTATAGCTGTAAATAAATGGGATCTTGTGGAAAAAGACAATAAGACAATGAATGAGTTTTCCGCAAAAATCAGATCGACACTCAGCTTTATGCCGTATGCAGAGATTTTGTATATATCTGCATTAACAGGTCAGAGAACGGGAAAGTTGTTTGAGACAATAGATATTGTCAGAGAGAATCATTCTCTCAGAGTATCAACGGGTGTGCTTAACGAGATAATGGCCGAAGCCACAGCAATGCAGCAGCCGCCTACAGATAAGGGAAAGAGGCTCAAGCTGTATTATATTACACAGGTAAGTGTAAAACCGCCTACATTCGTAATCTTTGTGAATGATAAGGCACTTATGCATTTCTCATATACGAGATATATTGAGAATCAGATAAGAGACACCTTTGGCTTTAAAGGTACTCCGCTCAAATTTATTATTAGGGAACGTAAAGAGGAGAGTTAATCAAATGATTAGATTGCTATGCATTTTAATAGGTTACATTTTCGGACTGTTTCAGACGGCTTTCTTTTACGGTAAGTTGCATGGAATAGACATTAGAACGGTAGGAAGCGGCAATGCGGGAACGACCAATACACTAAGAGTACTGGGTACAAAAGCAGGTCTTATTGTGCTTTTAGGTGATGTAGCCAAAACAATGATAGCTATACTTATTGTAAAACTTTGTATTATACCTATGGATCCTGCGTATCAGCAGATGAAGTATTTGCTTATTTTATATACAGCGGCAGGTGCAATACTTGGACATAATTATCCTTTCTATATGGGCTTTAAAGGCGGTAAAGGAATTGCCGCAACGGCGGGCCTTATTCTGTCATTTAATCCATGGTTTATTCTTGTGGGAGTATTAGCCTTTTTTATACCGTTTTTAATTACCAAATATGTATCTTTGGGTTCACTGTGCATTTACTTTTGCTTTGTTGTTCAGTTGATTGTTATGGGCCAATTTGGTTTTTTTGACGGTGCAAGTCAGTATATGTTGTATGAGATGTATGCTATTGCATTCTTTTTGATGATAATGGCATATTTCAGACATAGAAGTAATATTGTAAAATTAGTAAAGGGTACAGAAAGAAAGACATATCTGTTTCATAAGCCGGATGGCCATGAGAATGCGCAGTAATGTTAAAGGAGAACGTAATTATGGAAAATATCGGTATTATTGGTGCGGGAAGCTGGGGAATAGCGTTAGCACAATTGTTGTCAAATAACGGTCATAAGGTAACTGTGTGGTCGATAATTGAAGATGAGATAAAGATGCTTCAGGAAAAGCACGAGCATGTAGACAAATTGGCAGGCGTAAAGCTTAACGACAGTATTGAGTATACAACAGATCTTGAGAGTGCCATAAAGGGCAAGGATGTGTTGGTGTTGGCTGTGCCGTCACCTTTTACAAGAAGTACCGCACACAGTATGAAAGAGTATGTTGCTAACGGACAGATTATTGTGAATGTGGCTAAAGGTGTTGAAGAAGCAACTTTAATGACATTATCCCAGATTATTGAGGAAGAGATTCCGCAGGCGGTTGTTGCTGTTTTGTCGGGACCGTCACATGCAGAAGAAGTGGGAAGAGGTATTCCTACCACAATAGTTGTCGGAACGGAAAAGAAAGAATGTGCCGAATATCTTCAGAATGTATTTATGTCTGATGTATTCAGAGTATATACAAGTCCTGACGTATTGGGTATTGAACTTGGAGCAGCACTTAAAAATGTTGTTGCTTTAGCTGCCGGAATTGCCGACGGACTCGGATATGGAGATAACACCAAGGCGGCACTTATTACAAGAGGAATTGCCGAGATTGCAAGACTTGGAATGGCTATGGGCGGCAGATTTGAGACGTTCTGCGGATTGACGGGAATAGGTGATTTGATAGTAACGTGCGCAAGTATGCACAGCCGTAACAGAAGAGCGGGCATACTTATAGGTCAGGGCAAGACATACGATGAAGCAATGGCTGAAGTGAAGATGGTGGTCGAGGGCGTATATAGTGCCAAAGCTGCCATTGGATTGGCAAAAAAATACAATGTTGAAATACCGATTATTGAGCAGGTGAATCTTGTTTTGTTTGAAAACAAATCGGCGGCAGATGCAATGAAAGACCTTATGACACGTGACAGAAAGAATGAGAATCTTGATATTCCGTGGGATAATGATTAATTGGCTGAGTGGTATAACCTGGGAGTGAAAATATGAAAGAGAGACTTCTTTCTTGGTTTAGTGAAATATTTGGTGATACAAATAATACGGAAGTATATTTTGCTCCGGGACGAGTTAATCTTATAGGTGAACATACAGACTATAACGGAGGTCATGTTTTTCCGTGTGCATTGTCTGTTGGTATATATGCGGCAGCATCAAAAAGAGAAGATGATTTGCTGTGTATGTATTCCGCAAATTATCCCGATGCTGGGATAGCAAAGGTGCCTTTATCTTTGCTCGCACCTAAAAGAACGCTTGATTGGTGCGGATATGTTGAAGGAGTGTTCCATACATTTAGGAAAAACGGCTACAGTATTGACTGTGGTATGAATATTTTGATATACGGTGATATTCCGGAGGGAGCGGGACTGTCAAGTTCGGCTGCATTGGAAGTGGTAACCGGCGTATTGATAAGAGACTTTTACGGAATTGATATTTCCAATACAGATATTGCTATACTCGGTAAAGAAGCCGAGAATAATTATGTCGGAACAAGTTGCGGCATAATGGATCAGTTTGCTTCGGCGATGGGCAAGAAGGATAATGCCATTTTTCTTGATACCAACACATTGGATTATGAATATGCACCGATAAAGCTTAGTGACGCATCAATTGTTATTGTTAACAGCAAGGTTAAACATTCATTGGTGAGCTCACAGTATAATATAAGGCGTAAAGAGTGCGAGAGTGCACTTGAATGTATCAGAGCAGGTTATGACATTGATGCTTTGTGTGAACTGAATGTTGATGAATATGAGCAATATAGCGAACTGATACTTGATGATGTTTGCAGACGCAGAGCAAAGCATGCAATATATGAGAACGAACGAACAATACGTGCAAAAGAAGCGTTGAACAATAATGATATTTGTCTGTTTGGGCGTTTGATGAATGAATCACATGATTCGCTTAGAGATGATTACGAGGTATCATGTGAAGAGATTGATGTATTGGTTAATCTTTCAAGAGAATTGCCGGCTGTATTCGGTTCGAGAATAACAGGCGGCGGTTTTGGCGGATGTACGGTAAATATTGTTGCTAATGATGGTATTGGCAGCTTTAAGGAATATATTTCAAACGGCTATTTTAAAGCGACAGGTATTGAACCTGAGATATATGTTGTTACACCGGGATGCGGGCCATACAAGCTTTAGTATACAATGTTGAAAAATAGGTACATTTTGGGTATAATAATACCTAGACCTTATGAGGAGTTGTGAACAATGATGAATGATTCATTTTCGAGTAGGAAGAGAGAGGTTATTCAAAGGATATCTGCCTGCTTTTTTTGCGTTTTACTGTTAGGCGGTACGATTTTTTCTGTTGGGTGCGGTAAGCAGCAAATGGGAGAGAATACACTTGTTCTCGGTAAAGACGGGAATATAGATGAATATCTTGTGGAAGAATTTCCGATAGATTTGTATGACATTGATGAATGGGAGAATGACTGTAAGGTACAGATTGAAGCATATAACAATGAGGCTAAGAAGGAAGCCGTTACTTTATCTGATGTCGGATTGATGGATTCGGTTTTACGCTGCACACTTCATTATGAAAGTGATGATGCGTATTTCGGTTTTAATCGAATTCCGTTATATTACGGTACAATCAGTGATGCCGTTACAGCAGGCTATAGTCTGTTGGTGCCTGTGAACGATGTGAAGAGTAATGCACCTGTGACCAGTGAAGAATTACTCAATATGAAGAACAAACATATATGTATCTGTTCCGAACCGGTTAATGTTGTTACTTACAAAAAGGTTAAGTATTTGAGTGAAGGGGCTTCGTTAGGCGAAGACGGCAAGACGGTTACGGTTGAAGGCGATAAGACGGTATATATTGTTTTTGAATAAGAAATATAACCCATAGCGGTTAAAATAAAGGAGTATAAGACATGGAAAAGACAATGGAAAAAATAGTTGCTTTGGCAAAATCAAGAGGATTTGTATATCCGGGATCGGAGATATACGGTGGTTTGGCCAATACTTGGGATTATGGTAATCTCGGAGTAGAGCTTAAGAATAATGTTAAGAGAGCTTGGTGGCAGAAATTTGTACAGGAGAATCCATATAATGTCGGTGTTGATTGCGCTATTCTTATGAATCCACAGACATGGGTAGCCAGCGGACATCTTGGCGGTTTTGCTGATCCTTTGATGGATTGTAAGCAGTGCCATGAGAGATTTAGAGCAGATAAGCTTATTGAAGATTTTGCTGCCGAAAAGGGCATTGAATTACCTAAGCCGATTGATGCTTTCTCACAGGAAGAGATGAAGAACTTTATCGAGGACAATAATGTTCCTTGTCCATCATGCGGTAAACATGATTTTACAGATATAAGACAGTTCAATCTTATGTTTAAGACTTTCCAGGGCGTAACGGAAGATGCTAAGAATACAGTATATCTTAGACCGGAGACTGCACAGGGTATTTTTGTTAATTTCAAGAATGTACAGCGTACATCACGTAAGAAGATTCCGTTTGGAATCGGTCAGATCGGTAAATCTTTCCGTAACGAGATTACACCGGGTAACTTCACTTTCCGTACAAGAGAATTTGAGCAGATGGAGCTTGAATTTTTCTGTGAACCCGGTACAGATTTGGAGTGGTTCCAGTATTGGAGAGGCTTCTGCCGTGACTGGTTGCTTAGCCTCGGTATAAAAGAAGACGAGATGAGACTTCGTGATCATGATCCGGAAGAGCTTTGCTTCTATAGTAAGGGAACAACAGATATTGAGTTCTTATTCCCATTTGGATGGGGCGAGCTTTGGGGTATTGCCGATCGTACTGATTATGATCTTACACAGCATCAGAACACATCCGGAGAGGATATGTCATACTTTGATGATGAGAAGAAGGAAAAGTATGTTCCTTATGTTGTTGAGCCATCACTTGGTGCTGACAGAGTAGTGCTTGCATTCCTTTGCGCTGCATATGATGAGGAAGATTTGGGAGACGGTGATATGAGAACAGTTATGCGTTTCCATCCGGCTCTTGCACCTGTTAAGATTGGTGTGCTTCCACTTTCAAAGAAACTTAATGAGGGCGCTGAAAAGGTATTTACAGAGCTTTCAAAGAAGTACAATTGTGAGTTTGATGACAGAGGTAATATCGGTAAGAGATATCGTCGTCAGGATGAAATCGGTACACCATTCTGCGTAACATATGATTTCGATTCAGAGACAGATAATGCGGTTACAATAAGATTCCGTGACAGCATGGAACAGGTTAGAGTTAAGATAGATGAGCTTGATGCTTATTTTGCAGATAAGTTCACTTTCTAAAATTATAGCAAAAAAATGGGTTGAAGAAGAAAAGGAGATCAGATGAGAAAATGGGTTTACTTGTTCAGCGAGGGTAACGCTGACATGCGTAATTTGTTAGGTGGTAAGGGCGCCAACCTGGCAGAGATGACTAATCTTGGATTACCTGTACCTCAGGGATTCACGATTACAACAGAGGCATGTACTCAGTATTACGAGGACGGCAGAGAAATTAATAGTGAAATTCGTGCACAGATTGATGAGTATATTGTCAAGATGGAGGAGATTACCGGTAAGAAGTTTGGTGATGCAGAGAATCCGTTGCTTGTGTCTGTTCGCTCGGGAGCAAGAGCTTCAATGCCGGGTATGATGGATACAATATTGAATCTCGGACTTAACGAGACAGTTGTTGATGTTATTGCCAACAAGTCCGGCAATCCACGTTGGGCATGGGATTGTTATAGAAGATTTATTCAGATGTACTCTGATGTCGTTATGGAAGTCGGTAAGAAATATTTTGAAGAGCTTATCGATAAGATGAAAGCTGAAAGAGGCGTTACACAGGATGTTGAACTTAATGCAGATGATCTTAAGGAACTTGCAAGACAGTTCAAGGCTGAATATAAGAGTAAACTTTCAGTAGATTTCCCGGATGATCCGAAGGAACAGTTATACGGAGCAATAAAGGCTGTATTCCGTTCTTGGGATAATCCGAGAGCCAATGTATATCGTAGAGATAATGATATTCCGTATTCTTGGGGAACAGCTGTTAATGTACAGTCAATGGCCTTTGGTAATATGGGGGATGATTGTGGTACAGGTGTTGCGTTTACACGTGATCCTGCTACAGGTAATAAGGGACTTTTCGGTGAATTCCTTACCAATGCACAGGGAGAGGATGTTGTTGCCGGCGTTCGTACACCTATGAAGATTGCTGAAATGGAAGAGAAATTTCCTGAAGCATTTGCACAGTTTAAGGATGTATGCGGCAAGCTGGAGAGTCACTACAGAGATATGCAGGATATGGAATTTACTGTTGAGCACGGTAAGTTGTATATGCTTCAAACAAGAAACGGTAAGAGAACCGCACAGGCTGCTCTTAAGATTGCTTGTGATTTGGTTGATGAAGGAATGCGTACAGAGGAAGAGGCTGTTTCAATGATAGATCCTCGTAATCTCGATACATTATTACATCCGCAGTTTGATGCGACTGCATTGAAGGCTGCAACTCCTATCGGAAAAGGTCTTGGTGCTTCTCCGGGAGCTGCATGCGGTAGAATTGTATTCTCTGCCGAAGATGCTGAGAAGGCTGCTTCTAATGGTGAAAAGGTAGTACTTGTCAGACTTGAGACATCGCCTGAAGATATTACGGGTATGAAGGCTGCACAGGGTATTCTTACTGTAAGAGGCGGTATGACTTCACATGCTGCAGTTGTTGCCCGTGGTATGGGTAAGTGCTGTGTATCAGGTTGCGGCGATATAACAATGGATGAAGAGAATAAGAAGTTTACACTTGCAGGTAAGACTTATACTGAGGCTGATTCCATTTCGATTGACGGTACAACAGGAAATATTTATGACGGAATAATCACAACGGTTGATGCAACAATCGCAGGTGAATTCGGACGAGTAATGGCTTGGGCCGATAAATATCGTAAGCTTAAAGTACGTACCAATGCGGATACACCGGCAGATGCCAAAAAGGCAAGAGAACTTGGTGCAGAAGGTATCGGACTTTGCCGTACAGAGCATATGTTCTTTGAAGAATCAAGAATAGCTGCATTCAGAGAGATGATTTGCGCAGATACTGTTGAAGAAAGAGAAGAAGCACTTGCTAAGATTCTTCCATATCAGCAGAATGATTTTGAACAGTTATATGAGGCTCTTGAAGGTTGCCCGGTTACAATTAGATTCCTTGATCCACCGCTTCATGAGTTTGTACCGACAACAGATGAGGATATTAAGAAGCTTGCAGATGCTCGTGGAAAATCTGTAGCTGATATTAATGCAATAATCAACTCATTACATGAATTTAATCCGATGATGGGTCATAGAGGATGTCGTTTGGCTGTTACCTATCCTGAAATTGCGGCAATGCAGACAAAGGCAGTTATAAGAGCTGCAATAAATGTATCAAAGAAGCATCCGAATTGGGTAGTTAAGCCTGAAATAATGATTCCGCTTACATGTGATGTTAAGGAACTTAAGAATGTTAAGAAAGTAGTTACAGATACTGCTGATGCAGAGATTAAGGCTGCAGGTGTATCGCTTGAATATGAAGTTGGTACTATGATTGAGATACCAAGAGCAGCACTTACTGCTGATGAGATTGCAGCAGAAGCTGATTTCTTCTGCTTTGGTACAAATGACCTTACACAGATGACATACGGTTTCTCAAGAGATGATGCAGGTAAATTCCTTACAGCATATTATGATAGTAAGATATTTGAGAACGATCCTTTTGCAAAGCTTGATCAAAACGGTGTAGGTAAGCTTATGGAGATGGCAATTAAGCTTGGTAAGCCTGTAAACTCATCATTGCATGTAGGAATCTGTGGTGAGCATGGCGGCGATCCTTCTAGCGTTGAGTTCTGTCATAAGATTGGCCTTGATTATGTTAGCTGTTCACCGTTTAGAGTACCGATTGCAAGACTTGCTGCTGCACAGGCTGCTATTGCAAACGGGAGCAAGTAGAATATAAACGATTCTATTTTGCAACATGGAAGGTAACTCGTGAGGATGTAAAAGAGTACATGAAACATCATGACTTGTACACCAAAGCGAATAAATTCCAAGATATAACCATTAAGGTATATCTTTGCACAATGTAATTCAGAGGGAAGTGATGTGAAAATGTCACTTCCCTTTTTTATGAAGTGAATAAGCTTGAATGAAGCGAAACTTTTGAGAATAATCAGAGGTTTCGCTTTTTTTATTGCAAGTACTAATAATTTGAAAGGAGGTCCGGAAATTGAATACAGCGAAAAGAGCAAGTCTGCATAGAGCAGATATAGAGGAAAAAATAGAATCCGGCTGAGAGTATGATTAAATTAAGAATCCAAGGGACTACAAATGATTTGAAGTGGTTCAAAAAAATTATTGAACGCAATAAAAAAATAAAAATTCATAGCATTTCAGAGCCATTACCAAATAGAGGAACTAAAAAATATTTCAGACTTTACATAGATATCGAAAGAAAAGAGGAATAGTTCTTTAAAATGGCGATAAATGCGTTGTGCAAAGGAGATTAAGCATGAGTAAAACAATCGCTATTGGAAATAACAAGGGTGGTGTAGGTAAAACCACAACAGCAGTAAACCTTGCAAGTGGTCTTGCAAGAGCAGGTAAGAGAGTATTATTGATTGACGCAGATCCACAGGGGAACAGTACAGCCGCAGTTGGCTATGATGAGCCTGACAATATGGAAATATCACTTGCAACCATTATGAAAATGGAAATCAATGATGTAGATATTGAGCCGGGATACGGAATTTTACAGAATGAAGAAGGTTTTGATGTTCTTCCGGGCAATATAGAGCTTTCAGAACTTGAAGTAACACTTGTAAATGTAATGAATAGAGAGCGAATTATGAAGGAATATATCACAATGGTTTCGCCATTTTATGATTATATCCTTATAGATTGTGCACCTTCGCTTGGAACAATAACAACAAATGCTTTTGTAGCTGCTGACAGTATTTTAATACCTGTACAGGCTTCATATATGCCCGTTAAAGGCTTAGAACAGCTTGTAAAGCAGATTACAAGAATAAAAAAGCATATCAATCCAGATTTAGAGATAGAGGGAATCCTTATGACAATGGTTAATGACAGGACCAATTTTGCAAAGGATATCCTTAATATGGTTCAGCA
>JAGHVF010000039.1 GCA_018064425.1 Candidatus Colinaster equi
CCTTTCTGAATCTCAAGTCTTTCATCAAAAGTTAAATATTTAGACATAGTGGCTCCTTTCATGCCGCTAGCCTTGATATATTAACATATAAAAAAGAAGACCTGTAAACTTACAGATCCTCTTTGCAAGAGAAAGTCCATACCGCTTTCTCTACATATATTTACTACTATATTTTACCCAATTCATAGATTAGGTATGGATTTTTGAATTACAATTGAGATGTGTGAGAAATAAAGCAAACCGCAAGGATTGGCTTGCTTTCTTATGCACAAATCCTGATCTCTCAGAGGAAGAACTCATCCGTATTTATGGGAAACGCTGGCAGATTGAAGTCTTTTTCAAAACCTGTAAATCCATGCTGAACCTGATAGGCGAATGTCATAGTCTTTCCTATGATGCACTGACAGCACACACAGCAATCGTGTTCGTCAGATATATGTTACTGGCTTTGGAACAACGTCAAAATGAAAATCAGCGAACCCTTGGGGAAATATTCTTTTTTCTGGTAGACGAAATGTCAGACATTACATTTTCTCGCTCTCTTTTTATTCTGATGGATGCTATGATGGCAAGCCTTCAGGAAATTTTGAAACTGAGTGATGAGCAACTTACTGCTTTTTCTGCTGATTTCGAGGCGCGCCTTCCAAAATATCTTCAGGATGCACTGCATCCACAGTCGACAGCAGCATAAATCGCTATTTTGTTAGCTGAAATATTGAATTATCAATGTCAACTATTATTTAATGTTTTTCGTTAAAAATTAAATAGATTAATTTAAAAACGTTTGTAACATCCTTTGCAGAAGCTCCAAAAAAGTATTTTGTTCGTCTTCCGCAAGACTGCTTAAAAGTCTCTCCATCAATTTCTGTTGTTCTTTATTGATACTGCTGATTACTTCATCACCATGCTCTGTCATACATATAAGATAGGAACGTAAGTCATTACTATTAATTTTGCGTTCTACCAGATTGTTTTTTTCGAGGCGCTTAATTGCACTTCCTAAGGTACTTGGAGGAAGCTCCAATGCGGCTCCTAATTTCTTAATAGGGAGTACTCCATTCTTTTTCAGTATTCTGAGGATATTTACATCCAGAATGGATGAACCTTTTAACTCTTCTGTACATACATCGATTTTGGGATTCGTAATCAGCTGTTCAAACACTTCAGATAATATAATACTATTCTGTTCTAATGACATGTTTTCCTTTCCTGCCAGGATATCATGACCATGGGTTCCATTCCATTTACTGATTCTTGTTTTATCTTTGTGATTTCTACATTATCATAAATATCGAGACAACACAAATAAAAGTGAGCCAGAAAGATGCCAAGATCTATCAAACAATGACTGTCTTTTAAATAAAATACTGCCTTATTGCCCTGTACGGAAACCCGTACAGGCTGCACATTATTTCCTGATGGTGCCATAATCGCATGCTTTACAACATTTACAATTGCATCATGCTCGTCATACTCTTTTGCATTAAGCAGAATTTCCTGATAACTCTTTCTTTTGGTACTTCCTGCAAGATTCCGGAAGGCACCATTCATAAACCTGCTTTCTTCATTAGGCTTTCCAAACACGAGAACAATACCAATATGTTCTTTTTCGGTAAGCTTACAACATGACTTCAGTGTGTTTTCATCATAAGTACCGAGGAAGCAGGTTCCATAGCCTTCCTTTACCAGATATAGTACTTCTTTTTCCAAGCAAAAGCCAATTTCCACTAAATCTTCTTCTTCCTCATAAATTCCAACAATCATGGCTGGTGCATGAATCTTACCTATACCATATAAAAATCCGGTTTTTGCTTCCTTACTGTACCCGGTGATTACTTCAAAACGTATATTGTCCTTTGCCATAGAGCTACGGCTTTGGGATAAAGAATCTCTTAACTGTGTTATGATCCTCTCTTCTACTTCTTCTTTACGATAACTTCTGACAGATTTACGTTGTTCCATTGCTTCTAAAATGTTCATGTCTGCTCTCCTTTAAAATAATGCGACCAATATATATTACGTAATTCGCATTATATATCAGTCGCATTATTCCGTCAAGAATATATTTTAATACTCAATTGCAGAACGAGATGCAGTCTTTGTAAACCAAGAAGCAACCTCTTGGCATATATATTTTTATTATTAATACTGTATGAATTGTAATTCGAGTAGGTTGCATTTTATTTTACAATTCAGGAAGTGCAAATATGACGTACATTTTTCAATTATGCATAATAGCTCACACCTTTTTCAAAATAAAATGGCTGCAATGCTCACATTGCAGCCATTAATCTTCATATTTAATATCACTATGATATTTTATTATGGTAATAGTACTCCTCGATTTCTTTCGATGCTGCCATAAATTTGTCAACCAAATATGGATCAAAATCAGTGCCTCTACCCTTTTCTATGATGTCAAAACACTGTTATATTTTTTGTCCTTTCGCATTTCATTCAAGATAATCTGAACATACATCTCTGTTCTTTTTATATGACCACCCGTACTGTCATCACGAGTTTCTACCAGATTGGCAACGCCGGCAATCATATCACGATTATATCTGTGCAATTTGATAAGCGAATAGTTTTCAAACTGAATATAGATTCCTAATAACACAATAGTCGGAATAAGCGCTGTAATCAATGTCTGCGGTATTGCTATCTGAATACCCAGTACAATAGCGATTAACGTCATAAGTGCACCTATACCCCAGAGTTTACTTTTCTCAATCGTTCGCCTGTCTCTGATAAGTATAACCGCTGTCATAAGGAAATACACTATTACCGAAGCATATGCCACATATACCGATTTTCCCATTGAATATGAAGTTATGGCGCCATTAATATAATACAAATCCTTTATAAATACCAATATCAGAATAAGTGACACAGTTCCCGGTAAAATGGTAATAATATGCAGATACTTCTTCCTTCTTGACGTCGTAATATCAAAGAAATACAAGAACAGCTCAATAAGTGAAACATCCATGAACATAAAAAACAGACAATGTGCTACCAAATTAAGATTTGCACTTATGATATCTCTGTGATTTACGCTATATGCCGTAAAGATTTCATAGAATTTAAATTTATCAACTTAGAATACCCAAGCAATAAATGCACACTACCCACACAAGCTGTTTTGTGAGATAATTGTATGTAGGGTAGGCTGATTTTATTGCAATATCAGACTAAAGTGTAGTCAATACATTTTCATTGGAGATGAGATTTATGAAAAGTAACTGTATATTACCCTCATTGGCCAACAATAAATTAAAAGAAGCCGAAAAAAGGCGACAGCTTGTGTACATATCCGGAATGTGCGGATATGGCAAGACTACTTTCATACGCAGTTATTTTGGAGAAGCTCCCTTCTTCTATTTTGACATGCTCAACGATCCGTTCGCTCTTACTGACTTCAATGCAAAAAAGAAAGCAACTGTAGTTATTGATAATCTTGGCTTTCTGACTGATAGCACAATCCCTGCTAAGATTGTCGAACTCATCAAGAATCCCCAGTACTGGTGCATAGTAATATCACGTGCCAGATGTCCGGAATGGTTTCTGACAGCCGCGCACTCGCTTGGTGGCTTTATCCAGATTAACGAAAAAGAGCTCGCTTTTACATACGACGAGACACGCGACTATCTGGATAAGTACGGTATAACAAACCTCTCTGACGATGACCTTGATAGATTATTCAAGCATTCTCTGGGACATCCTCTCTATATCTCTTTTGTCGCCAACAGTTTAAAAGCTACCGCCGGTAATACTGCCGATCCTGTCCGTTTCGACGATACAGTTGCCGAGGAAGCAAGACAACTTTTGTGCGAGTATTTTGACCACGCATTGCTCGATATGTGGAATGACAATCTGATTAAATTTGCTACAGTGATGAGCATCGTTCCATCCTTTAGCATCCCAATGGCTGTAGAGATTACTACTATCAGTAACATTGAAGCACTCATTGAAGAGGCTAATCGAATCGGAAGTTTTCTTACATATAAAGATGGTATCTACAGTATAGTCGAACCTCTTAGAAAATATCTGAATGCCAAGATGTATTCGCTATATTCCAAGGAGCGAATAATTGATATTTATAATACGACCGGCCATTACTTCAAGCGACATAATCGAATCCTTGAAGCTTTTGACATGTACAAAAAGGCCGATAATAAGAGTGGTCAGCTTGACATTCTGATAGAAAATGCAAGGCTCAATCCTTCCGACGGTTATCTGACAGAACTTAAGTCTGTCTACCTGTCGCTGGACGAGGATACTGTCTGCCAATACCCTGAGCTGATTGCAGCCGTATGTATGATCAATTCGCTTATGCTCGATATAGATCAAAGTGAATACTGGTATGAAATACTAAAAGAAAAATCAAAGACTCTGACCGGTAAACCGCAGAAAACAGCCAAGCGATATCTTACCTATCTGGATGTTGCCTGCATACATAAATCAGGTAAAAATATACTGTCTATCCTAAAGAACCTTGCCAACACAGTAATTGACAGAAGTGTCATCGTCCCGGAATGGGCGCTTACCTGTAATGCTCCTACACTAATGAACGGCGGTCGTGATTTCTGCGAATGGAGCAAACATGACACCGAGATATATTCTGCCCTTGAGATTCCATTCAGACGAATTTTCGGTAAATCAAGTGCCGGAATGCCCGATCTGTCTTTAGCCGAAAGTTTCTTTGAAAAAGGCGAATCCGACTATGAGATTATGCGTCTTGTATCAAAGGGTCAGATGGATGCAGACATGCGTGGCCGAATCGAACTAAGTTTTGTTGCTGTCGGTATCTTGTCACAGTTGCATCTGATTCACGGTCATATTGATGATGCCCGAAACACCTTACTAAAATTCAAAAATAATAACTTATCTGCCAATCCAAAGCTTTTGGCCAATATTGATGCAATGTTATGCAGAATCAGTCTGCTTACAGACGATACCGAAGCAATTGACCACTGGTTGGCCGACTCCCCCGATGAGAATGCTGATTTCAACGTATTGTACCGCTATATTTACGTATGCAAAATCAGATGCTACCTGGCTACAGGCAACGATACAGATGCGTATACACTCATCAACAAGATGCTATACTATGCCGATATATGTGAGCGTACATTCATAAAAATGGAATGTCTTATTTTGTTATCAATTTGGGAATATCGAAATGATATGAGTACATGGGATGTCACCTTTTCCGAGGCATTGGCGCTCGCAGAAGAACACCGTTTTATCAGAATATTATCTCGTGAAAGTGCTGCCATATCAGGGATGCTTCAAAAATGCAGTTATCAATACAAAAACTCCGATTACAAGAAGCGATTATTTGACGAAGTCGATATGATTGCCCAACAATATCCTTTATATTTGAGCAAAGTTGTAAGTGATGCGTCGGATATCACAGGCAATGCCCTTGAGATTCTAAAGCTTCAGGCTGACGGTATGGCTTATGATGAGATAGCAACTACGCTCTTCATAAGCAAGAATACCGTAAAATATCACTGCAAAGAAAACTACCGCAAGCTCGGTGTCAGCAACCGTCTGGCTGCCATCACCGAAGCAAAAAAACGCGGTATCCTTTAATTAATCACTATTTCTTAAACAGATGCTTCAGTATCTTCTCAAGAATCCTGTTTCTCTTTAAGAAGAAGTACGCACCACCGGCGGTAGCTCCGGATACGACTACTGCAGATGTCGCAACAGCAAGACGTCGCCTAGCTGCTTCCTTCTTGGCGGTAGCAGTTCCATCGTCTATTATGGCCCTGCTACCATCTGTAACCTCTGCCCCTACTATTACACCACCATTAGCCTTTGCATCCGCCTCAATATCAATCTGCGATTGCACAACTTCATCGACTGCTTGCTCATCACCGTTATCATCCAAATCCGTATCCACTTCCGAAACATTTGCATTTGCAACTGTTCTGTCAGGCGTTGCACTTCTTTTACTGCGTACTTCTCTTGTTGCTTTCATCGGAGCAGTCGCCTTCACTACATCCTTTAATACCGATACGTTATTAGATGTAGTATTATCATCAGATGCAGAATTTTCATTCGATGACGAATCATCACCCGATGCAGAATCATTATCCGATGCAGAATCCCTACGCGATGCGGAACCCTTATCGGGCGAAGGCTTTGTCTTAGGTTGATGATGATCTACAAAAGTATGCTCTGCATCTCCTTCAACTGCACCACACATACTGCAGGAATAATAATATACCGCATCCGTAGTAGCTGTTGCCGGTGTCATTAATGCAGCCTCACTCTTAACCTTTGCCGTAAAGCTACATGGAATTGCAGTTCCGTATTCCACACCACACTTATCACACACTGCCACCTTCTGACAGGTTGCTTTATTATTTCCGGTTGAGGAATGCTCTGCCCTACTTCCTTCGATTTCTATGCCGCAACCTTCAACCGTACATATCTTCCAGTGATGTGACTCATCATGCTGCCACTGTGAAGGTATATGTGGACTAGGCTTAATTGTGCTTCCGGTACTTATCTTCGCTCCACAGTCAAGGCAATATGTATCTCCCGTATAACCGTCAGTCTGAGTATTATGTACAGCTTCTCTTGCATCTCTAACCTCTGTTTCACCTACATGATTAGACGGATTCGTAGTGCCTTCAAAAGTATGAGTATCATCCTTCTCTACCGCACCACAATGCTCACAAGTATAGTAATACACAGCTTTATTCTTACATGTACCCGGCACCTTTAATGCCTTAGCACTCTTATCTTCTACCGTAAATGAATGCGTAGGAACACTCTCCCCACCGATTTCGTTTTGATATGTTACCGTAGGTACATCGGATTTATCACATTTTGTATATGTCTTTACCGCATATACTCTGTAAGGTGCATCATTTGAAGTATAATTTAACTTCGGCCAATAACTCTTATTACTATCAATTATATTTGTCCAGACTAATTCTTTCTGATCGCCCTGCAACAAATATGCTATTTTTCCATCGCGCCAGTTATCTGTCACCTTGGTGCCATCAGCTTTATAACCTGAATAATTCTCATCATTAGAACGTTTATGGCCATAGTAATTGGCATCCTCTTCCACAAATTCATACAAGTCATATTGCGCTACAAGACTAAGACAATTTGTACGATATTTTCCACCTATTGTGTAACAGTCACTCATAGTAACCGAGCTATCCATCTTTCCAAACTTGGAATTAGTATATATACTATTCATACAGTTCTCAACTTTACAACTGCCATCACCATCATATACAATTCCGCAAACACTCTTATAAGAGCTAATTGTTTCGCCATCTCCATTATTCGTACACTTTTTGAAAGTACACTGAGATGCCCATCCGCAGATTCCCGCTGCATTCTGTCCACCATATACTGAACCGCTGTTAATACAGCTTTCAAAGGTTGAATTACTTGCCTTTCCCGCAAACATTCCATAGTTTACAGCATTTCTATTGGTTTTTGCGTCTTCGCCAACGCTACCCATAAGCTCCAGATTCTTAATATGAGCATTTTGCACTACGCCAAAGAGACCCTTATTATCGTAATCACTGTCCTTGGCTGATATCTTTACCCTCAAAAGTCTCTTGCCGTTTCCGTCAAATGTTCCCTGATATGGGTGTTCTTCTGTTCCAATTGGGGGCCATTCTTTACTATTTGTATCAATAGTTTTCGTAAGAATACCGCAAATCGTTGTCTCTCCGCTATTTACCATGTCTCTGAATTTCTCGAGTTCTTCAAGACTATTAAGTTCATAAGGATTCTCTTTGGTGCCGTCACCTGCTAATACAATTCTATATTCGCTTCCCTCGGCAAGCGCAAACTCCGCCGCTGCTGTACCAAATGAATTACCTTTATAATTGGCTGTAGGAGTAGCGTTAGTAACACATTCTCCCTCATAAGTACCGCTTTCCGTCACCACTTTACTTACTTTCGCGTTTTCCGGTAACCATAAATACAACTTAGCGTCCGCGTCAGTATACATTCCTCCGATACCATATTGGTAATCGCTACCGGTGCTATCTTTAATAGTAAGCTCCTTTACTTGAGCATTAGCTGACATCGTATATTTTCCGTTATCGTTCGCACTGCCTACTGTAATTTGGGTGCAATAAAGCAATTTTCCATCTTCATTTACAGGATGCTTAGGTTCATTTTCCATGCATTTATTCATGTTGACGCTTCCGCCGGAAATAACAGCTCTTTGACAATATTTATTTACAATTGCCCCTAACCAGGCAGCACCCTCTCCGCCTTTAGCATAAATAGTTCCACCGGTTATTTTGACATCATATGACGTGCTTTCATCGTAAGGAATTCCAATTCCCTGACTACTGTCATCTACGCTTGAATTGATTCTGCCTCCGTTTATCGTAATATCTTTAGACAATATACCCGAAAATCTGTTTCCGCCCGGATTACTTATTTTTAGCACCGGATTATCCTCAATAGTGACACTTGCATTCAGTGCCCAAATACCTCCTGCACATAACTCGCTTTTGTTTTTACCATCTTCTTTGCCACTCTTACCTTTTACATAGATGTTTCCGGTACCACCAATTGTTAAATTGCTTCCATCACTAGCCTCAATCACTCCGACAGCAAGTTCGTCATCGCATCTTGTCAGAGTATTTTTTCCAACAGCAATAATCTTACAAGTAGCACTACTATTTTTGCCTATTACAATAGGACTTCTATTTTTTCCCGTAGTATCTACTGTAAGATTCTTAATCGTAAGGTTTACATCTGCATTATCATCTACAACAATGGAATCTGTCGTCTGTTCTACTCCATCTGCCATCGCTACGGTAACATTACCATTACCGCCTATTGTAAGCACACCGTTAGCATAACGACATTCTATGTCATCCGAAGCAGACACAGTAAAATCCTGTTCTTCACTACCATAGACAAGGTCGTTCTCTGTACCGATTACCAATATTTTCTCTTCAAATTCAGTACCTTCAATTGAAAGCTTTACCGGCTGTTCCCCATAAAGAATTGTCTCTATCTCAATATTGGCAACCGCTTTTCCGTCTTTCAAATTGAATGTAATATCCTCAGAAAATGCGTTCTCCCCTTCGCCAACGGTTATGTGGCCATTCTTTGTTCCATTTGTATATGAAGGATTCTTTACTGTCACCGTAATAGGATATTTCTGCGTAACATGACCCGGAGCAACATCTGTCCTCGGATTAATCTCTCCGCCTTTAACCGTTACAATCGCCTTACCGGCAATTGCAATAGAACCTCCTTCAAATTTGTCTGCCCCAAGAGTATTTCCATATCCGATATTTCCGTTTGCCGTTATTTCTCCGCCTGTAATCGAAATAACACCGCATCCGATTTTGGTAACGCCTGCATTATATCCACTACCGATTGCAGCCGCATCGCGTCCGGCATTTGCAGTAATTTTACCACCGGTAATAGTTATCTTCTTCGGAGCGCAATTACTGGCTCCACCGATTCCGGCACCTTCATCTCCACCGTTTGCCGTAACATTACCACCGCTGATAGTTATTAAGCCTTCGTCACTTTCACCTAAGGCTGAGCAACCAATTCCTGCGCTGCCGATTTTAGTTCCAAACAAGTCTAGATTCGTCGAGCTACCCCATGCCTTAATTGTACCTCCGCAAATCTCAATCGTTCCCAAAACCGGCCTTCGATCCGGACTATTTCCGTTATAATGATAACCGCAACTTCCTGCTCCAATTCCTGCAGCTCCGCCTTGACCGCTTCCGCCTACAGCCTCAAGGGTACCGCTACTGTTTTCAGTAATAATCAACTTATTATTATTTTCTACGCAGATACCGGCACCGCCGTAGTTATCATTACCTACTAATCTGTTTTCACCCTCTAATGTTAATCTAAGTGTTGAAGCATCCCTTATTAAAATAGCATCACATCTGGCATTATCACTTTGTACTCTGTCTACCGTAAGGTCCTTAATTGTAAGTTCTACATCCACACCACCGGCAATAACTATGTTCGCCTGGGAAGTTGCCGTTCCTGTTATTGTTTTCCCATTATATTCCGCAAAATTGTCATTATTGATTACCAGTCCAGTGGAGTAATCTGCAATATCTATCTCGCCATCGATAGGCGCAGACGCATTTAATGACTTCTTTATGGCTTTAGTTTTAGCACCGTTAACTATTTCATCTTCAGTAGAAGTCACTGTCTCAGTTGTCTCCACTTCAGATATCTCCTCTTCAGATGACACTTCCTCCGTTAATTGCTCCTCATCTGCATCATCCGATACCGTTTCCGTGCAAATCTCGGTCTCTGTTGATTCTTCTGTTTCTGATGGAAGAACCTCAACCGCAAATGCACCCATCGGTCTCAACGCCATACTTATCATACACAAGCTTGCAATTGTAATTTTTATCCACTTCTTTGACTTCACCGCTTTCTCCTAATCCAAATAATCTCTATCTTAAGTTACATTTATATACTTCCCCCTGTCAGCGCACACGCCAACATCGTATAATGCTAATACATATTCGTATCAACTACAACTACCCTTTGGGGTAGTTGTGCATAAAAAAAGGCCAAATCCTACGATATGTAGAATTTAGCCATCTTTGATAATCTGTCAATATCAACTACCCTACCTCACTCGCTCAGGCGGGCAGGCTGACCTTCTCTCATTCAAGTTCTTTTCATAATAAGATAACCTTCGTGTATAGCTGCAAAAGTTGCCAATACGCACACAGCGGCTGTGGAATATTTAATGTCAATTACATATATCGAAAGAGGTAGAATAAATAATAACAATCCTGTGATTCTATTGGCCCACGAATGAACCGCCACGATTTTCTTATGCTGTACAAATCCGATAACAATATTTATTACCTTAATCACTGCGATAATGCCTATCCAAAGCCAGATTACAGGTCCTATATTAATTACAGGCAACAGTTTGAATGCAGCTACTACCACAAAGACAAAATCAGCAACTGTATCAAATCTCTCTCCGAACTCGCTGCACGTACCAAGTTTACGGGCAATCGTCCCGTCAACCATATCAGTAACACCTGCCAACAAATAGCAAGTATTAAACCATGGTGAATATGCAGGAAATAGTAACATTATCAGACTTACTACAATTCTACTGCCTGTAATCGCATTTGCTATCATACCTTTCAAACCAAATCTCCTTTTACAGATATCTCACCTATTCATATTTTATCAAATTTTCCCATAAATAGATACATTCCAAGCACTGCATTGAATATGACAGCAGAAAATGTACTAAATCGTTCAAACAAGCCAAATACACTTGCAGGAAGCAAGCCTGTTCCGATTGGTCCGATCAACATGGCTGCAAGGCAAGCAACGGCCCATATGCCAAGTGTTCTTTGGCCGGCTTTCTTTGCACTAAGCGAAATGAGTATAAGTGCAGCCAATGAGAATACAACGACTAATGCAGTAACGATTAAATGCATTACATTTTGCGGATGCGAATTGGGTGCAGCGCTTACCCAAGGAAAACAGGTATATCCCACATTACAAAGCCACTCCATTGCCGCAAAGCAATATACACCCACACGAAATCTCTTCGATGGAACATTAGCTATAGCCACACAGACTGCCATAATAGAGAGCAACCCACATGGTCCAAACAAAGAATTCAATCTGTTCGCAAGATCTGCCGATGGAGCCCCTTCAGCGGATAGTTCACTAACCGCCATCGTCATCCAGTCATATCCCGGATATGCAATCGGCGAAAATACAACCATCGCCGTATATGATAGTAGACTAATCAATCCCAGCATTCCAAGTTTTGATAATTTCATAATATTTATTCTCCCTTCTGATAGTGTGAAGAAAACTCTGTAATGAATTGTTCCATCATTCCTTCCGCGTCACTGCTCTCGGCCATTTGTGAATCCATTTCATACTCAAAGATGGCATGAACCCCCATGGCAAATGATATGGCAGCAGCGTCCGGATTAGGAAATTCAGCGATTTTCTTTGCCTGCATCGCATAAAAAAGTTGCTTCGTCGCATTAATCATGGTCTTTGTCTCAGATACCATAATATCTGCAGCCATTTTATTGACGAATCGCTCTGCTTCCATTACCTGGTAAAACATATTCATGCGCGGATCCTGATTCATCTTTTTGTATGAGTTAACAACAAAAAGCAAAATATCACGAAGTGTCCTTCCCTCTACCAATTGCCCGTAATCAGTCACAGTATTACCATTGTTAATCTTTGCCTGCTCTCTAAAATACAGATACATCTTCTCTACAATTTCTTCCTTTGAATCGAAATGACTGTATAAAGATGATTTCTTCAATCCCGCGCGCTCAGCAATCTGAGACATAGAAATGCGGCCAAGTCCTTTTTCATATGCCAGTTCCAATGTGGCTTCAAGAATCTTTTCCTTCCTCATATATACCACCTTTCGGTTTTCATTATGCGACCGTTTGGTCGCCTTGTCAATATCTCTGCTCAAAAAAAGTTCCCGAGGAATAATTACCTCGGGAACTTTAATTCTACTTACACTATTTACTAATCCTTACTGTTCTTTAATATTCTGTAAAACAATGTTCGCTATCTGCAACGTAAAAAGGGTCCCGGACCGAAGTCCGAAACCCTTGTATTTACTCATTTTTATATAATCCTATAATCTTAGTTTCTGCCAATATATGCCCATTCATAGCAGTAATGAGCTCATTCTTCTTGGAATTGATATCAAGTGTAAGTGTTGTATCCAAAGCATACACATAAAAAACATACCTATGAACCTTCTTTATAAAAAAAGGCGGCTTCGGTCCTCGATAACATTGTTTTCCCCATGCATTTCCCTGACAGGCAGTTATAGGCTTACTAATGTTTGCACCTTTAGGTAATCCTTCAGGTATTAATTCCATTTTGGGTATATTCCAAATAATCCAGTGATTATAATCCTTCTTCATTGGTACATCTAAATCATCAAGAATAATTGCAAAAGATACTGTTTCATCCGGTATATCTGATAATATGAATTCAGGCGAAATATCTTCTCCATATCCGGTATGTTTCTTAGGAATCATTGTATTATTTGAAAATGATTGGCATCTTACATTCATCTTTTGTTTTTCCTGTTCGCAATTTATTGAACTGTATTATCAATATTTACTACTCTTTACGAAATTCAACAGTTTGCTCTTTCATCGATATTTTTCCAAACATTCCTGACTATTTCTCTGTCAACGCCCTGATAATTGCCTACTCCTGTGAATTCATTTACAAATCCGCACTTTTTCATAACAGCTTCCGATGCTTCATTTTCTTTAAGGCAAATACCATATATTTCCGTCACACCGGCTTCTTTAGATATAACCGGAAGAAATGCTTTCAAAGCTTCTGTAGCATATCCGTTTCCCGTGTATTTCTTGGCGATGTGATACCCAATCTCCCATTTGCCATCATCAATGGGGATTAACTGAACATATCCGATATTATTGTTTGTTTCTTTTACAATTATCGGGTATACCAAAGGGCCTTCAAAAGATCCATATTGTGAAATAAGAAACTCCAACGTTTCTTTAGTTTCTTCTACAGTTTCCCATACTTCATCAGGAACAAATCTTTTGTTATCCTCGTCTACCGAATTTTCTTGAACAATCTCTGCCATGTCAATCGTAAATTCAGTTATTATCAATCTTTTTGTTTCAATTAACATATTTTTATACCTCCGACGCCCTGTTACTCTTTAACTATTTGAGACTCCCTTGCCCGCCCATAAGCCTTGTCATCTCCTCAATTCGCTCTATCGGAAAAGGTGGATTACCTATAGGCTTCATGGCAATCGACATCAATTTCATTGGATTATCATCTGCCGCAACTCTATTAGAACTAAAGGCTCCGCACATTTTGCAACGGTGAATAATAGCCCATTCTCCTTTGTTCCTTACCCATACAGCTACCGGTTCCATATGACCACCACAATCAGACTCTCTGTCTCCGGGTTCAGTATCCACATGCAGACTGTACAAACAATTGGGGCAGTGATTTCTATGATTACTTCCTGCACCTTCCGGAACTATAGTTCTTCCGCAATTCTTACATACAAAAGTTTCATTGCATGGATGCGTCTTATAATATCCTTTTTCATATTGCTTGCGCTTGTTTTCTCTATTCATTATCGAATCCTCCATCACTATTTTTTGAGGATTCATATTCATGTATTATTCCCTGAATTCGCTTTTCTGAAAGGAAATACACATTGCCAAGTTCAGTGATAGATTCGCCCGAATAGAACTTGCTTACTATCTCCTTGTTTCGCTTTGCCAGTCTATCTTTAGTACCGTTCCTTTCACCCCAAGCTACCGAATTCTCAGCTTTCCTTGGAATATACAAAACTTTACCATCGACATATTTTTGAATTTCTCTAATCAAATCTTCCGGCAAGGCTTCTACTGCATTAATATAGCTCATATGCGCCCTCCTAATTGTTACTTAGGATGCAATGGCTACAGCATTCATTCATATTTGCAATAGCCATTGCTATTGCACAATTGACTTACTATTCTTCAAAAAACACTCTTTGAACCTTTCTAATTACATTTTTTTCAGTATATCATTCTTCTTATTACACCTACAACCTCATAATTATATTAATTTATTCTTAATCATAAGACCATGCATAGCAAAATGGCTTCCGGATTTTAGAGTCATATTAGAGTCAATCACCCCCAAAAAGATCATCAATGCCCTTTATGCTTTTCCAATCTTTTTCTTTGCTTCAATTCAAACATTCTCTGTTCTTCTGCTTCTTTTTGTTCTTTGCTTCTTATTTTTCGTTCCTGCTTACACTGTTCATGTTGTAATTTCAATGCCTCCTGGGATTTTGTACCTATACCTGTAGTTTGCAGTTGCTTCTTAGCCTCTCGCTGCATTCTTTTGGGATTTCTTTTAGTTTCTTTTACAACAGTTGTCACAGCCGGACTGAATTGCAATCTATAGTAATTTTTTAAGACAAACTCCTGTATCTCATAATCCTTTGGCTCTGCACCAAAAGTCACCTTACATACAGACAATTTTCCATTTTCAATACGTTCAAAAACGCCTATCCAAAATGGATCTTCAAAATAAACTGTTAGTTTGCTTATTGCTTCACCCATAATAATCCCTTGTCCATCATTTTGCTTTCCTCTTTTTATTAACCTTGGCAATCTCCGTAAATTTTTCCTTTTTTGCTTTCATATACTCTGCTTCGTTTGTATTATATAGATTTTCTGTTGCAAGCTTTCTATCTACTGAAACAACTGTCCCGGAAGTCTAAGCTTCTCTTTATGAGGAAATTCCTTGTCAAATTTTTCAGCCGCTGTTTCATCAACAAAATATCCTGATGGTGTTGCATACTCCCCAGTTACCCCATCAAAATATCCAGGCTCAAGTTCCTTACACAAAAAGAATGACGCATCTTCACCTTCCGGTAATCCATGATATCTTATTCCAAACTCACTGGCAGGCCTAAATCCACTTTTACCATAGAAGTCAATATTGCCTTCAAAGCAAACAGCTTTGAAACCGTATTCCTTTGCTTTATCCAATGAATAATCTAACAGAATTTTTCCATA
>JAGHVF010000055.1 GCA_018064425.1 Candidatus Colinaster equi
ATATGTAAGTATATGTAATACATATAAACAGAAAGCGTGATGTAATGGAAAAGAAGAGAATCTATTTGGCTTCACCTACGATGCATGGCGAAGAACAGGAATTCATTAAGGAAGCATTTGATACCAATTGGGTAGCACCGTTGGGACCGAATGTTAATGCATTTGAAAAAGAGATGTGTGAATACACAGGATGTAAACATGCAGCAGCATTATCTGCCGGAACGGCAGCACTTCATCTTGCGATGCGTTGTCTTGATATAGGTGAAGGAGATGTAGTATTCTCAACCGACCTTACTTTTGCGGCAACATGTAATCCGGTAACTTATGAAAAAGCAAAGCTTGTATTCATTGATTCGGAATATGATACCTGGAACATGGACCCGGAAGCACTTAAGCGTGCATATGAAGTATATCCTAATCCGAAGGCTGTATTGGTGGCACATTTGTACGGTACACCTGCCAAGATGGATGAGATAATGAAGATATGTGCAGAGCACGGTACACCTGTGATTGAGGATGCGGCAGAGGCCCTTAGCTCCACATATAAAGGCAAGCAGTGCGGACTGTTTGGTGATATCGGAGTATATTCTTTCAACGGTAATAAGATAATCACAACATCCGGCGGCGGAATGATGGTATCCGATAATGAGGATTATACAAAGAAAGCAGTATTCCTTGCGACTCAGGCAAGAGAACCTGCCAGATATTATCAGCACAATACTGTGGGATACAATTACAGAATGTCCAATATTGTAGCAGGCGTAGGACGTGGACAGCTGTTACATCTGGAAGAGCATAAGGCTAAAAAGGTGGCTATATATAAGCAATATGAGAAAGCATTTGCGGATATAGATGAGATTAGTATGAATCCTCTTAATCCCGACGGTGATGCCAATTGCTGGTTGTCGGGAATGATTATTGACAAATCTTGTAAGGTAACCCCCGATGCTGTAATGGATGCATTGCAGGCAGAGAATATAGAGAGCAGACCTGTATGGAAACCTATGCATTTGCAACCTGTATATGCCGATAATGATTTCTTTACGGCAAAAGGATTGCAGAAGAATGTTGCTCCCACAAAGGGCGACAATGGTGTCGGCTGGGATGAAAGCGTCGGTGGTGATATTTTTAGAAGAGGCTTATGTCTGCCGAGTGATATCAAGAATACAGAAGAGGATATGGAACTGATTATTAAGACAATTCGAGGTTGCTTTGGCAAATAGGAATTGCGATTTGGGATATGAGACATACGGATAAGAATGAAAAAATCAATCATGTCATATTTGTAACAATATCTATGACCGGTGGCGGAACAGAGCGAGTTATTGCAAACCTTGCCAATCATTATGTCGGTATCGGAGTGAAGACAACGATACTTATGATTGGCGGTGATGATATTGCTTATGAATTGGATGATCGTGTGGATATCAGATGCTTGTCGGGCAGGACAGGCGGCAGCTTGAGCGGTAGACTTGGCAGAATAAAAGCAATGCGCGGTGCTTTCAAAGAAGAAGATGGTGCTGTAATAATTGCGATGGGAACTGTGGCATCAATGTTTGCGGTACTTGCCAATACAGGATTGAAAAAACGCGTGATTGTGTCGGAGCGTAACGACCCAAACAGATTGAATCACAGACCTATCAAATCATACGAGAAAATGTTGCGTAATATGTTGTATCTAAGAGCTGACAAATTGGTATGCCAGACTCCTGATGCAATGGAAAGCTTTCCCAAATGTATACGTAATAAGGCGGTCATTATTATGAATCCGCTTAATGAAACAGGTGTCGTTAGTAAAGCCGGTTATCAGAGAGAGAAGATTGTGATGACTGCGGGAAGACTGACAGCACAGAAGAATCACAAATTGTTGATTGATGCTTTTGCGAAATTTGCAAAAGCTTATCCTGAGTATCGCTTGGAAATATATGGTAAAGGCGATATGGAGGAGGAACTCAGAGAATATATTGGCGACCGTAATCTGTCACATTGTATTAAGATGTGCGGATTCACAGATGCACTCGGAGACAGACTCAGTGAGGCGATGATGTATGTATCATCATCCGATTGGGAAGGCATCTCCAATTCTTTGATGGAAGCACTCTCATCGGGAATTGCCGTGATTGCCACGGACTGTCCGATGGGTGGCAGCAGAATGCTAATTGAAGACGGAGTGAACGGTCGACTTGTTCCTGTTAATAACGTTGATAAATTGGCAGAAGCCATGGAAAGTCTGGCGGATTCTTCAAGCCTTTGGGATAAGGTGAGCGCGAATGCTGTAAGGATACGGGATATAGCAGCGGTGGATGAAATAGCTAAGCAGTGGCTTGCGTAAAATATAGTAATAGATTGATAAATGTGTTATACTAAATCGTTAGTATGTAGAAATAGTATAATTGCTTAGGCAAGAAAATACACATACAAAAGGAAAGAAGGATAAGTCATGAGTTTGTATGAGAAGATAGTAAAAGGTGAAGAGAAGATTGCTCTTGTAGGTCTTGGATATGTAGGTATGCCAATCGCGGTTGCTTTTGCCAGAAAGGTTGGAGTAATCGGTTATGATTTGAATGCCGCCAAGATTGATTTGTATAAAAAGGGAATCGACCCGACAAACGAAGTAGGTAATGATGTGATTAAGAACACAAAGGTTGAGTTCACATCGGATGAGGCAAAGCTTAAGGAAGCAAAGTTCCATATCGTAGCAGTACCTACACCTGTTAATGATGATCATACTCCGGATCTTACACCGGTTGAGGGTGCAAGCAGAATTCTTGGACGTAATTTAACAAAGGGTTCGATTGTTGTATTCGAGTCAACAGTTTATCCCGGTGTAACAGAAGATGTATGTGTTCCGATTTTGGAAAAAGAGTCAGGACTTAAGTGTGGTGTTGATTTCAAGATTGGTTATTCACCTGAGCGAATCAATCCGGGCGATAAAGTTCACAGACTTGAGACTATCACCAAGATTGTATCAGGTATGGATGCAGAGACACTTGATGAAGTTGCACATGTATATGAGCTTGTTGTAGATGCAGGCGTTCACAGAGCTGAGTCAATCAAAGTAGCAGAGGCTGCAAAGGTTATTGAGAACAGCCAGAGAGACATTAACATTGCATTTATGAATGAGTTGTCAATTATCTTTGATAAGATGGGCATAGATACTAAGGCAGTCCTTGAAGCAGCAGGAACAAAGTGGAATTTCTTAAAATTTGCTCCCGGTCTTGTAGGAGGTCACTGTATCGGAGTTGATCCGTACTATTTGACATATAAGGCTGAACAGCTGGGATATCATAGCCAGATTATTTTATCAGGTCGTAGAATTAATGATGATATGGGTAAGTATGTGGCAGAGACAGTAGTAAAGAAGCTTATTGCAGCTGATTTGTCCGTAAAGGGTGCTAAGGTTGCCATTCTTGGATTCACATTCAAAGAGAATTGTCCTGATACTCGTAATACCAAGATAATAGATATATATAATGAACTTAAGGAGTTTGGTATTACACCTGTCGTTGTTGATGAGACTGCTGATGCAGACGAAGCGAAGAGACTTTATGGTATCACATTCGGTACTATGGATGATGTCAAGAATATGGATGCAGTTATTCTTGCTGTAGCACACGATGCATTTGCTGATTTGAATAAGGCTACAGTAGACGGATACTTCAACAGCAACAACAAGAAGAAAGTACTTGCAGATATCAAGGGTATACTTGATAAGTCTGAGTATGCAGGTAGTGATTACATCTATTGGAGACTGTAAGGCTATTACATTAAGTAAATCATATTGTGTATATGCCACGACTGAGAATACAGGTTGTGGCATATGCATATTGAGGAAATATTATTGAATAATAACAAAGCTAAGAAATACGACATTATAAGAAATATCTGTACATTTTTGTTTATATTCATGTGTCACTTTGTGACTTTTTTTTCTGTTTTTCCGGGAATATGCTATTATGATTTGAATGAACAAATCAATCAGTATATACTACGTGAATTCTGTACAAATCATCCTATTATTCATACACTGTTCGAAGGATTCTTTTATTCTCAATTTGAAAATCATAATACCGGATATGCGTTTGCTACGATTATCCAGTTGCTTATTGTAGATGGTGCTATGGTATATGCCCTGTCATTTTTATGGAAGAAGTTGGGCAAAAAATGGCTATATTATCTTGCAATCGTATTCTATGCTATGTGGCCGCTGAATTCGTTGCTTGCAGTATCGCATACAAAGGATATTCTCTTTTCGGCGTTTGCGTTCCTATTGTTTATCGATATCTATAGATATATGTTTGATGAAGGCGTTAAGACGAAATGGTGTATGGCGCGCATTGTAGCGTGGAGTGTTTGTGCATCGTTTTTTAGAAATAATGCGATATATGCGACTGCGGTAATGGCGGTAGTATTACTTATAGTAGTATTCGTCGGATATAAGAGACATAATTCGGACAAAAAGACAGTGCAATTGACTGTAACGATAGCCGTAAGCTGTGTTGTGGCAATAATGGCCGGCAAACTTGTGGTATTTGCTACGGATGGCGCCGCAGGAACCAACCAGGAGATGATGAGTGTTCCGTGTCAGATTATGGCACGCATATATAATACAACCGCAACCGATGAGGAAAAGGAAATCATTACTCAATATATTGAAGAACCGGCGGAATATGAGTATTATTTGTCGGATGGAATAAAAAAACAACTTCCGTTTTCGACATTTGATTCCAAGTGCAAACATTTTTTGCTGGACAGTACAATAATTGCGCTTCATCATCCGATTCAGAGTATTGAAGCGGTGTGGTTTAATGTTCAGGGATTCTTTGATCCGTTTCATATGCCTTACGGATATGAGCATTTCTTTTTAGCTACTTGCGATTATAGGGGAGGAGCAACGGCAGACTCTAAACTGGCGAGACTGGGCAATTTCTATTATCAACATTTTAGAGTGACGACAGATTATAGAAGTAACCCTATAATTATTCTTTTGAATATTGGTTTCTATATTTGGCTTGTAATTGTAGCCATGATTATTGATATTAGAAAAGGTAATGGCGGTATAATTCCGTACTTGTTTCCTATGTTATATTTAGGAACCCTTTTACTGGGACCGGGAGCTATAGCGCGTTACGGATATTTATTCATTATGATGGCACCGATAGCAATGGGACTGGCGATAAGTCGCAAGTCCGGAGACAAAGATTAGTGAGGGAGAAAATGGCTCGAATTACATTTGTGACGCTGTCATTGCAAAGAGGAGGAGCCGAGGGCGTAATAGCCAGGCTGTGCAATGATGAACTGATTAAAAATCATGAAGTAAACATTGTAATGTGTATGTGCCGTGAGGTGCAGTATGAACTTGATCAACGTATACGCTTGTTCAGAGTAGATGACGGTGAGATACAGTATGCCAATATGGCATCAAGATTTGCCGTAAGGAGAAAGCGGCTTGATGCTATTTTGCAGGAGCTGAATTCCGATGTGATAATAAGCTTTCTGCCGGAGCCTAATTTCCTTGTGCTCAGTATGCGACGTAAAGTCGGATGCCCTGTAATAATATCGGTTCGTAACGATCCGGCAAGAGAATATGCCAACAAGGCATACAATATTATGATGAAGCAATTATATCCGAAAGCTGACGGATATGTGTTCCAGACAGAGGATGCTAAAGCGTATTTTTCATGTTGCAATAAAATAACAGACAGAGGTGTTGTAATCCCTAATGCTTTGACAAGAAGTCATGAGAACATGACACCTGTGTCACAACGAAAGAAAAGCATCGTGCATGTCGGAAGACTGGACAGACAAAAGAATCATAAATTGTTAATAGATGCATTTATTGATATAGCTGACAAGTACCCGGAATATACACTTGATTTGTATGGAGAAGGGGCTTTGGAAAATGATTTGCGGAAGTACATTGGTACGTATGCCGTTGAGGACAGAATCATTTTTCACGGAAATGTTAAAAATCTTCATGAGAAAATCAAGGATGCAAGCATGTTTGTGCTTACGTCCGATTATGAAGGTATGCCTAACGCTTTGATGGAGGCTTTGGCGCTTGGAATCCCTTGTATCGCAACTGATTGTCCGTGCGGAGGACCTAAGGCGCTCATAAAGCATGAACACAGCGGTCTGCTTGTGCCTGTGGGTGATCAGAAGGCACTTATGTCAGCGATGGAACGCTTGCTTGACAATCGTAGCGAAGCAGAGGAAATGGCAAAGAATGCGATTGATTCTATGCATGATTATTATGCTGATATAATACATGCAAAGTGGGCGAAGTATATAGAAGATATTATTGCAAAGAAGGATTGAACAATATGTGCGGTATTGCCGGTTTTGTAAGTAAAAAAGTAAATAATAGAGAAGTCATACTGAAAATGAATGAGCAGATGCTTCACAGAGGACCGGACAGTGGGGATATCTATATAGACGAGAAAAACGGAGTAACCTTGGGACATCGCAGACTTGCAATTGTTGATTTGAACACGACGGGTGCTCAACCGATGATATCTCATTCGGGAAGATATGTGATGGTATATAACGGAGAGATATACAATGCATCCAAGATACTTAAACAACTGCAAGAAGATGATTCGACTTTTGGATTGAAAGGTTCGTCTGATACGGAAGTTCTGTTGGAGGCAATAGAAAAGTATGGCATTAAGAATGCACTGCAAATGACAAAAGGAATGTTTGCTGTTGCATTATATGACAGACAGACCGGAGCGATTGTTTTAACAAGGGACCGTGTTGGCGAGAAGCCATTATATTACGGACATATTAACGGTGATTTTGTATTTGCTTCGGAACTTGCGGAAATATGCGTGTATCCGGGATTTGATAAACGCCTTAGTAAAGAAGCGGTAGACAGATATTTAAGATACAGTTATGTACCGACACCATTGTCAATATATGAAGGGATATATAAGCTTAAGCCCGGAACATATATGACATTTATGCCTCCGTATAATGAAGGAATTACTGAGGCATATTATGATATTGAAGAAGAATATGCTGCAGGAATTGAGAATCCTTTTGCCGGAACATATGATGAAGCGGTAGAGCAGCTTGATAATACACTTAAAGAAGCAGTAAGAAGCCAATTGATGAGTGATGTTCCGCTCGGCGCATTTTTGTCAGGCGGAATCGACAGTTCTACAATTGTTGCTTTGATGCAATCTATAGTAGACAATCCGGTCAAGACTTTTACGATTGGATTTGAAGATGAAAGATATGATGAATCCGAGGCGGCAGACAGTATTGCAAAGCATTTGGGAACAGACCATACCTCGCTTACCATTACGGAACGGGAATTGCAGGATATTGTGCCGAGACTGCCACGTATATTCAGCGAGCCGATGGCTGATTCTTCACAGATACCGACATATCTTGTCAGCAAGTTGGCAAAAAGCAAAGTGACGGTATCGTTGAGCGGAGATGCAGGTGATGAGCTGTTTGCGGGATATAATACATATTGGAAGACTGCAGCTGCTTACAATAAAGCAATGAAAATACCATCATGTGCCCGACATTTGCTCGGTGGTATTGTGACTGCAGGAAGCGGTGCAGGATATCATAATGCCAATCCGTTATCAAGAACCGGTCAGTTATACAGAGCGGGCAAATGTTTGTTATCTGACAGCATTGCGGATTTTCATGAATCGGTATGCTACGATATGACATATCTGTGCGGAGAACATATCCCACAGAAAAGTCTGTTAGAAGGCATTGGTACTATTACCGATGAGATGATGATTAGAGATCTTATGCATTACCATCCTGATGATATTCTTGTGAAGGTAGACAGAGCAGGTATGGCGGTTTCTTTGGAAAACCGTGTTCCTATGCTTGACAAAGATGTACTTAAACTGGCATTTTCATTGCCTTTGGAATATAAACTTACAAGGATTGAAGAAAATGGTGATAAGCTCGTATCGAAGAGAATACTTAAGGATGTATTGTACAAATATGTTCCGAGTAAGATAATGGACAGACCTAAGAAAGGATTTTCTGTTCCGATTACAAAGTGGCTCAATGAGGGCAGCATCTGTGAATGGTCGAAAGAGCTTATGCTAAACAGTCGCCTGGTTGCCGACGGAGTGCTTGACAAAGAGTATGTCCGCACAGTCAGCGAATCATTCTATAAAAAAGGGATTAATAAAGGATTATTATGGAACATAATCGTGTTAGAACAGTGGTATCGCGAATATTGTTAATGGGGTTGCCCTTTGCATTTTATATTTTCTTTTGGGCATATGACGGCGTTGTGATATGTGCTGATAGTGAGACCTACATTGATATGGCATATAGCAGGGAACCACTTTATCCTATGTTTCTTGCATTGTGTAGGACCATCTTCGGTACACAGGCATATCTGAAAGTGGCAGTACTTATTCAGAGCGTATTGGCTGCAGAGGCCACACTTTGTATTACGATATATCTGAAAGAAAAATTTGATTTGTCGACATTTTGGACATATGCAGTCATGGCTATGCCCATGGCAACATCGCTTTTGTGCAGATTTGCGGCAGGTCGTGCTTCGATGTATTCCAATTCCGTTTTGACAGAGGGTATTACTATAAGCCTTTATCTGTTTTTTATAAGGTACGTCTTGGAGTATTTGGAAAAAGGTGACAGACGTTCGCTTTTTATTCTTTCAACAATTGCAATACTTGGGATATCAACAAGGAAACAGATGTATGTAATGCTTATAATGATAGTAGTGGGCATTATATATAGATGTATATTTGAGTGTAAATATGCAGGAAGTGCGTATATTCATACGGCGAAAGTGCCTAATGCGGAACATGGTGTTAAGGTAGACAGAAAAAGATGTATATTCAGATGCATATATACATTGGTAGTTACGGTGTTTGCCGTAACGGCTATTTCGACACTTGTTGATTGTACCTATAATTACGTATTACGAGGTCAATTTGGCAGACACACAGAGGATAACAGATTCATAACTACTGTGGCAATGTACACGGCAGAGCGTGACTATGTGGAATATATTGAACCGGAATACAGGGATGTTTTTTTACAGATATATGATGAATGTGAGAAGGAAGGATATCTGTTAAACAGTGAACCTGAAGGATGGTATGATGCCGCAACGCATTTTGCCGATCATTATGATTTGATACAGCTGGATACAATGGAGAATATGTTACAGCAGTATGTGGAAAACGGACAGTGGGATGATGATATGCCGGTTCTTGACAGAATGGATGTCATAAGAAAATCATTCAATAAGTCATTGATTCCTCATGAAATCGGAGACTGCATTCATGTGTTTATTAACAATTTCTTTGTCGGACTGGTAACAACTGTGGCTACCAGAACCCCGATACTATGTGTATATACAGTAGCAGTATATCTTATTTATGTTGTCTTATTGATTATGTGTATTGTGGGAATCAAAGACAGAAATAGGAAGTATAAAGTGACACTTGTGTCAGCTGTAACATTGATTAGCATATGTATAAATGTCGGATTGGTTAGCGCTGTAATATTTGCTCAAACAAGATACACAATATACAATATGCCGTTATTCTATATTGCTATGATAATTATGATATCGGAGCTAATAAACTTGCGAAGAGGTAATGATGAATAAGAATTTGGTATACAGAATCGTATGTATAATTGAATTGATACTTCTAATCGCTGTAATGTGTTTGTATTGTCGATATGACGGAGTCAGGGCTGATGAAGTATTCACAATCGGCTTTTCAAACAGTTCACGGACGACGTTTTTGTCTGAAGGAATATTTGAGCAGGACGGACATAACGGTTGGCTGCCCGGAGACTATATTAGATCATATCTGTCAATTGATGAGGGCGAGAGATTCAATCCGATAGTGCCCGCAAGGAATGCAAGAGCAGATGTACATCCGCCGCTCTATTTCATTATGGTAAATGTTATGTACAGCTTTTGCCCGGGGTATGCAGGCGCTTTGCCCGGACATATTCTGCAGATTATATGGGGAATCGTAATAGTTGTATTTTTATATCTTATTACAAGACGTATTGTTAAGGATAAAATCGTAGCATTGATTACGCCTGTATTATGGATGTTAAGCGATGTCGGTTTTGCTATGACAACATATATCAGAATGTATATTGCTTTGGCGGCAATGGTACTGGTATCGCTGTATATATATACACTATTATTTGAAGACGGAAAAAAGAAAAAGACATATGTTGCTTTGGCGGCGGTGTCGTGTGTCGGAACCTGGATACATTACTATTTCATAATATATTGCATTTTATCGGCTATACTGTTTGGCATCTATCTGTTAATCAAAAAAAGAAGTAAAGATGTGATAGGACTATCGTTATCGATGGTTGCGGCAGCGGGAGTATCAATTGTTGTATGGCCGTATTCGATAAAGCATCTGCTATACAGTGACAGAGGTATGGAGGCTACGGGATATCTTGCCTCTACCGACGGCTCATGGTATACAGCTTTGTTAAAAGAATATGTGAAGCTTATTAACGACTCTGCATTCAATGGCAGATTCCTAATATATTTAGTCGTGTTTACAGTATGTGTACTCGGATTGTTTGCAGTTAAAAAGTGCTTCAAAACAAAGATATCCGAAGGAGAGGCAACATACTTTACGCCGTTAGGAAAAGAAATCTGCGTATATATTGTGATATGTATGATTGCATATCTTGCGATTCTGTTTAAGATATCGTATTCGTGTAAGTCGACATATACTATTCCTTTCTTTGTGATGTTTGACATTGTATTGGTGACTTTGGCAGGAAAGGTGTTGTGCAGTATATCAAAGACAGGCGGAGAAGTAACACTTGGCGCCATAGTTGCGGTACTCGGAGTCATATATCTGATTCAAAATATGAATTATACGGCTGAATTATACAACACGCGCAAATCGGTTGCATCGGATATTGTCGCGAATACAGCGGATGCAGATGTTATCTTTATAAATGAAGAATGGAATCCGACAGCGGATAACCATTTGTATGAATTACAGGCGTATGACGAGGTGTATATGTTAGACAGAGACAGCCTGGATGCAGCGGATTATTCGGATATAATCGAAGGCAGAGCTACGGATGGGGAATTGCGTTTGTTTATGGATCCATATATGCCGGAGAGAGATGAGATTGTGAATGATGTAGCAACGGCTTATGGAGCAAGGGACACTGAGGTTGTGTCATGGTATGAATATGTGGTATATAGATTTGTAAAGTAATTCTTTTATGATGTCACATGGAAATGAGGAGCATATGCAGAAGGTAATTATTACAGGAGGAACAGGCTTTATCGGTTCTCACCTTGTAAAAGAGATGATAATGAATGACATTGGTGTCATAATGTTTGTAAGAAACAAAGACAACAGTGTGGAGAAACTCAAAACAACAATATTTTCAAACGAAGACACAAGGGATGATTTTACCGATAAGTTAGAAAATTTGCTTGAAGTTATAGAGTATGATTCGTCGGAATATGATGAATTGCTGATGTCGGGCGCAAAAATTGATGCATTTTATCATCTTGCATGGGGCGGAGTGTCCAGTGAAGATAAGAACAATTCCGAGATTCAGCTTGAGAATATCAGCTTGGGTATTAAGATGTTAGAGTATGCGTCGGTACTTAACTGTGACAAATTTATCGGTATCGGAACAGTAGCCGAATATTGTTTTTGCGAAGACGTGATGGATGTAAATGCAAAACAGACACCAAATGATATGTACGGAGCTGCTAAAACCGCTGCACACTATTTGATGGAGACAAGGGCGAGATTACTGAAATTGCCGTTTATATGGACTGTTGTACCAAGTACGTTTGGAGAGGGCAGACGTGACAGCAACATTCTGACATATACAATTACAACATTACTAAAAGGTGAGAGACCGTCGTACGGATTTCTTAAACAGATGTGGGACTTTTTGTATGTGGGAGAAGTGGCCAGAGCATTACGTATGATAGGTGAAGACGGACATCCCGGTAAGACATATGGTATAGGAAGCGGTATATACAGACCGTTACGTGAATATATTGAAGATATCAGAGATATGATTGATACATCACTTGAATTGGGAATCGGTGATATTCCAAGCCAGTCGGATAAGGCTTTTAGTTCATGTGTAAATATAGATGAGCTGAAACGTGATACCGGTTTTGAACCAAAGGTCACATTTGAAGACGGTATGAAGGGTACTATCGAATACTATAAACAAAGGATGAAATAAGTGAATGGGCAGCCGTTATCGGTTGCCCATTTTTCTGCCACAATGAGAGTTTTTTATGGTATAATAATATGATATTTTGTGCGTATGTTGCCCGAAAGGCAGGTAGTATAGATGTTTTCAACATGCAGAGTGCGCCACGGAGTGCATTTTTATAAGGTTTGGTTTGCAAAAGAACCATTCAAAAAAAGCGGAATAATTGCATATTATCAGGCATCTTTTAAGGATTCCAGGGTGCAAGTAAACAACTATGACACGATAGTCAATGATTTGACCCCTGCTCCGGAGGAGATTAAAGCTCAATTCTCCAAGAGCTGCAAATATAAAGTTAACAGGGCGGCCAGAGAAGATGTGCAGTTGACTATTAAGGACAGTAAAGATATTACTGATAAAGATATAGATGAATTCTTAAAGTTTTTCAAGGAGTTCTGGGAAAGTAAGGATGTAGAATTCAATAACAGTACAAGCGTAAGACAGGATCTTGTTGAATATAGAGCCGGTAATAATCTTACACTTGCTTATGCTGTTGTATGTGGTGAAAAGGCAATCTATCACACTCATGTATATGATGATACAACCGCCAGACTGTTACACTCGGCGTCACTTTACAGATTGCAGGGTGATGCAGAGGGAACCAATAAGAATCTTATCGGTATGGCCAATCGATATATGCACTATGAGGAGATGCTACATTTCAAGCAGATGGGCAAGAGCGTATATGATTGGGGCGGTGCCGGAAGAGGAGAAGATGTGATAAATATCACTGAGTTCAAAGAGTCATTCGGCGGTGAATTGAAACAGGATTACAATTTTGAAGTAACAAATGGTATTGTGGCAAGGATTTTTAGAATTGTTGCAAGACTTTGCAAGAAGTCGTAAAGGGAAGGCGACAAAGCTAAATTGCTTTTTATAAAAAGAGGGAAGCAGATGGAATGTATTATTCGATTGGATGATATTACTCCTGATATGGACTGGGAGAAGTTCTATCATGTAAAAGATATACTCGATAAATATAATGTTAAGCCGTTAATTGGTGTGGTGCCCGATAATCAAGATGGGACATTGCATTTTGGTGAGCCGGAACCGGATTTTTGGGAGATAATACAGGGGCTTGCAGACAATGGTTGGGTAATTGCGCAGCATGGAACAACTCATGTGTATGAAACAACGGATGCAGGAATCCTGGGAATTAATCCGTTTAGTGAATTTGCGGGATTGCCGTACAGCAAGCAATTGGGTAAGTTGCGTGCCGGCCAGAAAATATTGTCGGAGCATGGTATTGAGACCGATATATTTATGGCTCCGGGGCATACATTTGATGATGAGACCATTGAAGCACTCAAAGAATGCGGCTTCAGCGCGGTGACGGATGGTTTGTATACAAACAGCTATTTGTATAAGGATGTTTTGTTTGTTCCGTGCAGCTTGGGAAGCAAATATGAGATTGAGGGAATTGACACAATATGTTTGCATACCAATCTGATGAAGGACGACGAATTTGATAAATTGGAAAGCTTTTTGCAATTACATCAGAGTGAAGTAGTGACCTTTGAACCTGACATATTGAGATTAAAAGCCATTCTGTGGAACAGTCGTGTGCGCAAATATGAGCGAAAGAAAGTGGCAGACAGAAAACGTAAAGCGAAGGTAGCAGCTTCGGGTAAGTTATCCTGGTATATGAGTTATACCAATGATAAAAACAGCAAGGTTAAGTGGATGAAAAGAGTGCTGTATCTACCGCTACTTGCAACGAACAAATATAAGAAATCTAATTAGTAAAGTCTGTAATAACAGGCTTGTATGAAACGAGGAATACGAAGCAGATGTGTGGATTGACAGGCATTGCAGCTTATAAGAGAAATCCTATAGAGAATATTAAAGCAATGAATCTGGCCATTATTAAGCGGGGCCCTGATGCGGACGGTCATTGGTTGGATGAAGGTGCAAGAGTGGTATTGGGACACAGAAGACTGTCAATCATTGATCTGTCTGAGGCAGGTGCGCAGCCGATTGTATCTGATGATGGCAGATATGTGCTTGTATATAACGGTGAGATATATAATGCCGAGGCAATAAGGGAAGAGCTTGACCGCGAATGTAACGTTAAGATAACCTGGCATGGACATTCCGATACGGAAGTGTTGCTTAATGCGATAGAAGTGTGGGGAGTAGATAAGACTTTGGGCAAATGCAGAGGTATGTGGGCATTTGCATTGTATGACCGTGCTAACAAAGCAATCACATTGTCGCGTGACAGAATGGGAGAAAAACCACTGTATTACGGCACGGTTAACGGTCAATTTGTGTTTGCCTCCAACATTGCGGCAATTAAAGCTATAGACGGATTTGATAATCGACTTAATACAGCAGTGCTGGATACATATTTTACATACGGATATATTCCTGCACCGTATTCGATATATGAAGGTATATATAAATTACCTGCCGGTGAGATACTGACAATTGTGTCACCTTTTACAAAATGGGAGACACGTAAAATTTACGATATTGAGCAGGTGGCTTTAGACGGACAGGCACATCCGTTTACCGGCACAGAGCAGGAAGCTGCCGATGAATTGGAAAGATTGCTAAAAGGGGCAATCAAAGGGCAGATGATGAGTGATGTACCGCTTGGTGCATTTTTATCGGGAGGTATTGATTCCTCTTTGACAGTGAGCTTGATGCAATCACTCAGTGATATTCCTATTAGGACATTTACTATAGGATTTGATGAAGAGAAGTATAATGAGGCAGAATATGCAAGTCAGACTGCAGCACATTTGGGTACAAAACATACTCAGATGTATGTAGGATATGATGATGTAATGGAGATATTACCCTCTTTGCCGCAAGCATTCGGAGAACCTTTTGCCGACAGTTCGCAGTTGCCGACGATGCTAGTCAGTAAGATGACCAAACAGCATGTTACGGTATCGTTAAGCGGCGATGCAGGCGATGAATTCTATTGCGGATACAATACTTATCGATGTGCGCAGAACAATATGGGAGTTATGCGTGGAAAAATTGGGATGTTGAAAGACCCATTGCGCGGCACCATTGGAAATGCTCTGTTAAAAAGTCCGCTGTCACAGAATGCATTGATTAGAAAGACAGGCAGATGCTTAAGTGTTTCAAATGTGGAAGACTATTACAGAATGGTGCTTGATAGTGATGTGAGAATGCATCGGTTGCCATTGGGCTTATCGAAAGCTTTACCGACACAGATGTCAGAATATGTACCCGGCACATTATCTACGCCGGAGTCCAATCTGATGCTAATGGATATGAAACAATATTTGCCGGATGATATATTGGTAAAAGTGGACAGGGCGGGAATGCAGTATTCACTTGAGACTCGTATTCCTCTGCTGGATGCTGATGTAATGCAGTTTGCATGGTCACTACCACTTGAGTACAAGATGAAAGACGGTGTGACTAAGAGACCGCTACGCAATATTTTGTACAAATATGTACCGGAAGAAATGATGAACAGACCTAAGAAGGGCTTCTCCGTACCTGTGGGAATATGGCTTCGAGAAGGTCAAATGCGTGAATGGGCAGAGAGCATTATTGAAGATGCAAAAGTAGTTGCAAAAGACTATATTGATACAAAGCTTGTAGACAGAATGTGGCATGACTATATAGCCGGAGGTGAGTACAGTGTGCTTATCTGGTATGTACTTATGCTTGAGCAGTGGATGCTGCAGATGTGAGAGATTATGAAGAAATGGATTAGGACATTTACCATTATTTCAGTCTTACTGTTGATTTTCTTTGGAACGGTTACTGTTATAGTGGATCCGTATTTTCATTATCATGGCCCTATTGATGGGATGAGTTATCGACTTGATGATGAAAGATATATTAATGACGGAATAAGCAGACATTTTGAATATGATGCAATAATTACCGGCGATTCTATGACTCAGAATTTTAAGACCACACAATTTGATGAATTGTTTGGAACAAAGAGTATTAAGATACCGTATGCCGGTACCAGTTACAAGGAATTATGGGATGCAATTGACAGAGCCCTTGACAGGAATAAGGATGTAAAAACCGTACTGGTTAATATGGATGGTGATTCGATGGCTCAGGAAGATTACATGAGGTATGAATCATATCCTGAATATCTGTATGATGATAACCCATTTAACGATCTTAACTATATTTGGAATAAGAGTATATTCATGTACGGTACGTTGCACAATATCCGGGCAACATTAACCGGTGAGACATCGACAACATTTGATGAGTATGCTTCATGGGAACATGAAAAAGGCTATGATAAGATGATGGGTTCGATTGAGAGAATAGATTCACCGATTACGCAGGATACAGATTTTCATGATGGACGTAAGTATCCGGTTATTAGCAATATTTGTAATAATGTGATTAGTGTTACAGAGAAGTATCCGAATACCGAATTTGTTATATTTATTGCACCGTCAAGTATTGCAAAATGGTGTGAGCTGTATGAGCAGGAAGCCCTTTATTACAGAATCAAGCGTTATGAGACTGCGCTTGAACTGTTAACAGCTGAAGGTAATATACGGGTATTTGGATTCCAGGATTGCTTTGATATAGTCGACAAGCCGGATCTGTACAGCGACGCGGTACATTATGACAGTCAGATTAATGAGAGAATTCTGCAGATGATTCATGACGGAGAACATGAATTAACAGCAGATAATTATATGGATTATATAAACAGTCTGCATGAGTATTATGAGAATTATGATTATGTAGAATTGTGCCATAGAAAAAGTGAGAATTAGAAGAGGATAGTAATGTCACGAAAAGTATTAAAGCAGTTATCGGCAATACTCGATAAAGGACAAAAAATACAAATAGCAGGATTGCTTGTGATGATTCTTATAGCAGGTGTTCTGGAGATGCTCAGTGCATCAATGGTAGTACCGATTGTGGAAGCGGTGTTGGACGAAGAGACTTTTGGACAGAAGTGGTACACCGTAATTATTATGAATGTATTACATGAGACAGATATGAAACGCATTATTTATATCATGCTTTTTGCTGTCATGGGTGCATTCATATTTAAGAATGCATTCATAATATGGCAGACATATATGCAAGCAAGATTCGCCAATCGTAACAGAGCCAGATGTACTACAAACCTATTGTGGCAGTATCTTCACAGACCGTATGAATATTATCTGTATGCCGAGACATCAGATATTATCAGAACAATCTATGGCGATATGGACAATATCTTTAATATGCTGCTCGTATGTATGAATCTTGTGGCAGAGGTAGTAGTATCGGCATGCTTGGGATTGTTTCTTCTTATTCTGGACTGGAAAATGACAGTGCTTGTAGTAGGATTGCTGGGATTGCTTACTTTGATGGAGATTAAGATAATCAAGCCGCATCTAAACAAATCCGGTGAAGGTTCGCGTATTACACAGGCAGGAATGTATAAGTGGATACTCCAATCGGCAGCAGGCATTAAGGATGTTAAGACATTACATAAAGAATATTATTTTACGAAGCAGTATTCGGAGAGCGCGGAAGGTTATGCGGATCACCAGGTAGTAAATAATGTATTGTCCAATTTGCCGCGACTTCTTATTGAATGTGTAGCTATTGTAGGAATACTTGCATATGTTCTTATACGAATTGCTACCGGCAGTTCGATGTCGACAATGTTACCGACCATATCAGGTTTTGCAATAGCTGCAATGAGATTGTTGCCCAGTGTTAACAGAATGAATACATATATTGCGAACATAGCATATTATGAACCGGCATTGCAGTATATATACGATAATGTCAATACAAAGGGACTCAGCGAAGAGAATGCGCTTATCATACATAGAGATGATGATGCCAAATGTGTGCATACAATTACTATGGAAGATAAGATTGAATTGGATAACATCACTTTTGCGTACCCGAATACGGATAAAAACATATTCACAGAAGCCAATATGGAAATACCTGTAGGTAAATCGGTCGGTGTTGTGGGACCTTCGGGTTCAGGTAAGACCACAATAGTGGATATATTGCTTGGTTTGTTAAAGACACAGGGTGGAGCGATAACCTGTGACGGCGTAGATATTAATGATGACTATACCGGATGGTTATCTCATATAGGATATATACCGCAGAATATATATATGTTGGATGATACGGTCAGAAAGAATATTGCCTTCGGTGTACCGGATGAGGATATTGACGATGAACGTATCTGGAAGGTACTTGAAGATGCACAGATGAAGGAATTTGTTGAAGAATTACCGGATAAGCTGGATGCTGCAATAGGTGAACGCGGTATACGTATTTCGGGTGGTCAGAGGCAGAGACTTGGTATAGCCAGAGCGCTGTATCATAATCCTGAGTTGCTTATATTTGATGAAGCCACATCTGCACTCGACAATGATACCGAGACGGCAATTATGGAAGCAATTGACAGATTGCACGGCGAAAAGACGATGGTTATTATCGCACACAGGCTTCGTACTATCGAGAATTGTGACATGATATATGAAGTTAAAGATGAAAAGATTAACAGACAGAGATAGGAATAGCAGGATAGGATGCAGATAATCAAGGGAAAAGAAAAAATAGGAAATATCCTGTTCATAATAGGAATATCACTTGAATTGTTGGTGATGCTAACGGGACACTGCTCTTGGATAACCTTGCCTTATTCCGGCAGAATAGTGCAGGCGGCTTTTATTTTGTTTGGTTGTAAAGTGCTTTTTACGCGTTATGAAAAGCGTGATCTGATTGTGATATTTATCCTGGGAATATTAGGTGTGATATCTTATCTGACATTGCATGATGAGTATGTTATCAGGGCAGTGATGTTAATTGCGGCAGCCAAGGATATTGATGATAATCGTATTGTAAAGATAATATTCTATTCGTCTTTGGCAGCAACAATATTTATTGTCGTGATGGCTTTACTTGGAATACGTGGGCAGGTAATGGATGTAAGAGATTACGGACGTGGCGGTGTGGAAGCCAGATGGTGTATGGGATTCAACCATGCCAATAATGTACATTGTATGTATTGGTATCTTACAGTGTTGTTCTTATATATGAAAAAAAATGCATGTAAGATATGGTGGTATATTGTGATACTTGCAGGGGATGTAGGGTTGTATATATTGACTGCTTCCAAAACAGGTCTTATAGCTACGGCATTGGTGGTCATAGCCATGGCTGTTTGTGATAAGTGGCCTATGTTAAAGCAAAAGAAATGGCCATATATTGCAGGTGTCGCTTCTGTTGTGGCATGTATTGCAATGACAATACTTGGTGCTGCATACGGTAATGCCAATGCTGTCAGCAGATTTTTGGATAAGTTCCTTAATCAACGTCTTAATATGTGCCATGATATTGCATATATCGGAGATTGGAAGCTTTTCCCGGGTGCCCGAGAGATGGAAAAAATAGTTGATAACGGTATGGGGAATTTTGTATATACCTACGGTATTGTAATGGTACTCGTGATGATAGGCGCAATTGTATATCTGATTATCAGGGCATATAAAGAGCGCAACGCCTTGTTACTTGTGATTGTTGTGACATATACGTACGTGTGGTTTATGGAATCGTCGTTCGCAATCAATACATCGTTATTGTGTACGATTATGTATATTATGTTATTTAATAGGTGGAATAAGCAAAGTGAACTCATTTTACAGGAAAAATAACTTAATACAGACATATACATTGCTACTGATTGATATGGTGACGGTAGTACTGGCTTACCTTGCCGCTTTTTGGCTCAGATATCGTTCCTATAAGGGATTTGATGAGAATGCCATAATGACGGGAGCATTGCTGTTGCTTTTCTGCGTTCTTAATGTGGTAGTACTGGATTGGAATCATTACATATTTAAGCGTGGATATTTTGATGAATTGGTGGCAGTGTTTAAATATGATGTGATTTTGCTGATTGCTTTGGGATTTTGCATTTTCCTGTTGCGACAGGGTGAATATTTCTCACGTCTTGTGTTTGGATATTTCGGAGTGTTAGTGTATATTCTGACATACGTGTCACATATCCTTTTCAAGAAGTATATGATTAATTATTATAGACGAAGCAATAGTGCAGATAAATTATTGCTGGTTACCAGACGTGAGTATGTACAGAGTATTTTGGCTGATATGAGGATGGCGAGCGAGTGGAGCTATCACGTGTCGGCAATTGCATTACTTGGTGATTGTGATGAGACACAGATAGACGGTATACCTGTTATTGCGTGTGGCGATAATATGGAAGAGGGCTTGACGAGGGCAACAATGGATACAGCTTTTCTCTATTTGCCTGATGAGAGCAATGAAGTGATAGAACGGTATGTGAACTATTTTGATACGATGGGCGTTGATTGTTCGCTCAGTGTCGCCAATGTGCACGGAGTGACGGCAACAAAGAGCGTTGGCACGGTGGCAGGTCATGTTGTAGTGACATACAGCAATAGAGTAATAGATTACAGAAGAAGATTCGTAAAGAGAGCATTTGATATTGTAATCTCATTTATCGGTTTGTTGATTACATTGGTGTTTACACCTTTTATTGCATTGGCGATTGCGATTGATTCGAGAGGCCCTGTCATCTATTCGCAGAACAGAGTAGGCAGAAACGGTCGTGTTTTCCGTATGTATAAGTTCCGCTCAATGTATACGGATGCGGATGAACGTAAAAAAGAACTGATGAAAGATAATGAATTGAGCGGTCCTATGTTTAAGATGGAGAATGATCCGCGAATAACAAAAGTAGGACGATTCATCCGTAAGACAAGTATTGATGAATTACCGCAGTTTTATAATATTCTCAAAGGCGATATGAGTCTTATCGGTACCAGACCGCCGACTGTGGAAGAGTTTGAGCAGTATAATATGCATTACAGGCGCAGACTCAGTATAACACCGGGATTGACCGGATTGTGGCAGGTAAGCGGCCGCAGTGATATAGAAGATTTTGACGATGTTGTGAAGTTGGATTTGGAATACATTGACAACTGGTCGTTAGCATTGGATGCTAAGATTTTTTTACAGACTATCGGAGTAGTATTACTTAGAAAGGGATCGAAGTAATTGGGTGATTTAAAGAAGATACGTTATATATTTGACCGAGGTCAGAAGACAAGACTGGTATTGCTGGGATTCATAATTATTATCGGTTCATTGTGCGAATTGCTTGGTGTAACAGCCATACTTCCGTTTATTGAAGTGGCAATGGACGAAAACAGCGTATTTAAGAATAAGTGGTTACGTATGGCATATGAGATGCTGCATATGCAATCTGCCACGGAGTTTTTGATATTCCTGGCAGTAGCATTGATAGTTATCTATGTTGTAAAAAATGTATATTTAGGTTTTATGAATTATGCAATATACAGATACACATATAACAATCAAAGAAGAATAGCCGTACGTATGCAGAGTGCATATATGAAGCAACCATATACATTTTTCCTGGGACATAACAGCTCCGAACTGGTGCGTAATGTAGATACGGATACATCGATGTTATTTGATACAGTGCTTTCGGCGCTACAGCTTATGGTGGAGCTCATTGTGTGCTTACTGTTGCTTGTATATCTTATGATTATGGACAAGACCATTACTATTGCTGTCGGTATTGTTATAGTAATTGCCTTTTTGGCTGTAGTCAGAACTCTTAAAAAGGACCTAAAGCAAAGAGGACAGACTGTACGTGAATGTCGAGCCGATATGAGCAGATGGCTGTATCAGTCTTTTGGTGGAATTAAGGAAACAAAGATATCCGAAAGAGAAAGCTATTTTGTTGATACATACGATGGCATATATTCTAAGTTTGCGCACAATCATTGTATATATCAGACTTTTTCGTATATACCAAAGCCGCTTATGGAGACTTTGTGCGTATGTTCGTTATTGGCGGTGGTAGCTTTTAAGTTGTTTAGAGGAGTTGATTCTTCGTATTTTGTTACGACAATGTCGGTTTTTGCCGTAGCAGCTTTCAGATTGTTACCATCATTTAACAGGATTACAGGATATGTGTCACATATATTGTTCAATCATACGGCAGTAACTTCTATCTATAATGATTTGAAAGAAATAGAGAGATTGGAAGCCGAGAATGCAAAACGTCAGAATATTGATGAAGAGCTTCCGTTTACCGATGAAATACGAATTAATGATATATGTTTCCATTATCCGGGCATAGAAGAGAACGTATTGGAGAAGATTAACCTGACTATTCCAAAGAATAAGTCGGTTGCTCTTATCGGACCGTCGGGAGCCGGAAAAACAACAATAGCAGATATAATTCTTGGCGTGCTGTCACCACAGGAAGGACAAGTACTTGTAGACGGCATTGATGCAGGAACTCATATGAGTAAGTGGCATGCCAAGCTTGGATACATCCCGCAGACCATATATCTGAACGACGATACAATTAAACATAATATTGCTTTTGCACTTAATGATAAGGATATTGATGAAGCAAGATTGCAAGAGGTGATTAAGGAAGCACAGCTTGAGGAGTTCATTGCATCACTTGAGGATGGTGTAGATACTGTAATCGGTGAGAGAGGTGTGAGACTTTCCGGTGGACAGAGACAGAGAATCGGTATAGCTCGTGCACTTTATGATAATCCTGAGGTGTTGATATTGGATGAAGCAACGTCAGCACTTGATTCGGAGACGGAGACTGCTGTTATGGATGCGATTGATTCCCTGGCAGGTAAAAAGACATTGATTATTATTGCCCACAGATTAACAACTATACGTAACTGTGACATTGTGTATGAGATAAGTAATCATGTCGCACAGGCAAAGAATAAAGCAGAAGTAATTAAGTAAATATTGATAATCTTATATATGTATAAGCAAAAATAAGTATGTGGAGGGACTATGAAGGTAGTAATCTTAGCAGGTGGATACGGAACAAGAATAAGTGAAGAGAGTCATCTGAAACCTAAGCCGATGGTAGAAATAGGTGAAAAACCGATTCTTTGGCATATCATGAAAGAGTATTCGCATTATGGATTTAATGAATTCATTATTTGTTGCGGATATAAACAGCATGTTATCAAGGAATGGTTTGCCGATTATTATCTGTATAATTCGGATGTAACTTTTGATTTTGCAGATGATAACAAGATGACAGTGCATCAGAATGTGGCTGAACCGTGGAAGGTAACTCTTGTTGATACAGGCCTTAATACTATGACGGGCGGACGTATAAAGCGTATACAGAAGTATGTGGGCGATGAGACCTTCATGCTGACATATGGAGACGCAGTAAGTGATGTGGACGTTAATAAGGTCCTTGAGTTCCATAAGGCTCATGGCAAATTGGCAACAATCACAGCTGTATCCGTCGATCAGAGATTTGGTGTATTGGATATTGATGAAAACGATTCCATTAATGAGTTTCGAGAGAAAAATGCCGAGACCGATGGTTCAAGAATCAATGCCGGATATATGATAATGGAGCCAAAAGTATTTGATTATATTGAAGGTGACAGTACGGTGTTTGAAAAAGCACCGCTTGAGAGACTGGCAAGAGAGAACAATCTGAAAGCATATAAGCATAACGGTTTCTGGCAGTGTATGGATACAAAGAGAGAAAAGGATAGACTTGACGCTATGTGGGAAGCCGGAAATGCACCATGGAAGGTATGGTAATCAGTATATAGAAGCGTTAAAAGGATAGGATTATGAAAATCAGACTTGCAGATTATGTTGCGGATTTTTTGGTGAATAAAGGCGTTACAGATGTATTTTCTGTAGTAGGTGGCGGTGCGATGCATCTGAATGATGCGCTCGGACATAACAAGTCACTCAAGGTGACATATAACCATCATGAACAGGCTTGTGCTATGGCGGCAGAGGCGTATGCCAGACTTGATAATAAAATAGCTGCCGTATGTGTAACAACCGGACCGGGTGGAACTAATGCTTTAACCGGTGTAGTGGGTGGATGGCTTGACTCGATTCCTATGTTTGTTATATCCGGACAGGTCAGATATGACACAACTGCCAGATACGCACTTGAGTTTACGGATGTGCCGTTGCGCGCAATGGGTGATCAGGAATATGACATTGTAAAATCTGTAGCACCGATGACAAAGTATGCCACTATGATTGAAGATCCTATGGATATCAGATATGCACTTGAGAAAGCATGGCATCTTGCAACAACCGGCAGACCGGGACCTGTGTGGATAGATATACCGGTCAATTATCAGGGAATGTATATTGAGACTGATGAACTTAGAGGTTATAGCGAGGCACAGCAGCAAAATGACGATGCTGCAATGTTACCGCCTGCTGTAAGCGAAGATACGATAATACAAGTGCTGGAGATGATTAAAAATGCCAAGAGACCTGTATTTCATGCAGGATACGGTATTAGATTGTCCGGCGGATATGAGGCGTTCAGACAATTGGCCGATAAGTTGCAGATCCCGATAGTAACTTATTGGAATGCGGTCGATCTTATTGAGGATGACAACGAATTGTATTGCGGACGTGCCGGCAATATGGGAGACAGACCGGGTAACTGGGCTATACAGAATGCTGACCTGATATTGGCAATAGGTACGCGTATATCAATAAGACAGGTTGGATACAACTGGAAAACATGGGCCAGAGCAGCTAAGGTTGTAATGGTAGATATTGATCGTGCTGAACTAAAGAAACCAACTTTGCATGTAGATGTTCCCGTATGGGCAGATGCAAAAGATTATATGACATGCATGTCAGAATGTATTGCCAAGACCGGATACAATACAAACGGTGTTCATGCCGATTGGTTAAAGACTTGCAATGACTGGAAACACAACTATCCTGTAGTACAAAACAGGCAGTGGGAAGAAAACGGACAGACTGCAAATGTTTATGCGTTTGTAAAATATCTTAGCAGCAGTTTGCCGGATAACAGCCTTACAGCCGTATCAAACGGTGCTTGTTGCGTGGTAGGTAATCAAACATACGTAATACAAAAGGGCAGCCGTATGGCTAATAACAGTGCTATAGCCAGTATGGGTTACGGATTGCCGGCGGCAATAGGTACCTGTATAGCCGGAGGAAGAGCAAGAACCATATGTCTTGAGGGAGATGGAAGTATCATGATGAATCTGCAGGAATTGCAGACTATTGTAACGAATAAGTTGCCGATTAAGATATTCCTAATTAATAATAACGGATATCATTCTATAAGAATTACACAGGGTAATCTTTTTTCGGAACACTGTAAGGTGGGAATAGGACCTGAATCTTCGGATTTGGGATTCCCTGAGTATAAAAAAATTGCAGATGCGTTTGGGATTCCGTATTACGAAGCTCATAGCAATGCACAGATGAAACAAGCAGTAGACAAAGTACTTGCCATAGATGACAGTGAAGGCCCGATATTCTGTGAGATATTTACAGATACGGCACAGGTGTGGGAACCAAAGTCCGGAACAAAGAAACTTGAAGACGGTACATTGGTTAGTCCTCCGCTTGAGGATTTGGCACCGTTCTTATCAAGAGAAGAACTAAAGAAAAATATGATTATTCCACTGATTGATGAATAAGCAGTGACTTTGAGGAAGATGTAGATGAGTAAAGTATATCTGTTAGACTGCACGCTACGTGATGGCGGATATGTGAATAGTTGGCGATTCGGTGAAGAAGCTATAAAAGGATTCTCACGTAAGATTGCGATGACCGGAATTGAGCTGTATGAAGTTGGATTCTTAAAGGGTGATGAGTATGATCCGGATTGTTCGATTTTTCCGGATGTGGAGTCATTTAAGAATGTTATTGAGCCCAAAAACGAGCGTATGCTATATGTTGGAATGCTGGATATGAGTGCGCCGGTACCTATATCAAGAATCCCTGCGTATGACGGAACGTCTATTGATGTAATCAGAGTAATATTTAAGAAAGATAAATTGGATGAAGCCTTTGAATACTGCAAAAAGATAATGGAGCTGGGATACAAGGTATCTGTCAATTTTGTAAGTACAGATCTCTACAGCGACGATGAATTCATTGCAGGTATTAGGAAATTCAATGAGATTAAGCCATATGCAATAGCTATTGTAGATACGTTTGGCTTGATTAAGCGTAAGCAGTTCCTGCGTCTGTGTTATATAGCAGATAACAGTATGCATCCGGACGTGATACTCAGCTACCATGCACATAACAATCTGCAGCAGGCTTTTGGTAATGCAGAGGCGCTTGTGGAAATGAATCTTAAGCGAGATATAAGTATTGATGCCTGTGTATTCGGTATGGGACGAGGCGCAGGTAATCTCAATCTTGAACTTTTTGCCGATTACATGAATGAAAACTACAATACTGATTATCGAATAGAACCAATGCTTGAAATCATGGATGAGTATCTGAATGATATTTTCAAGGAGAAATTCTGGGGATATTCGCTTCCGTTGTATCTGTCGGCTACAGCAGGCGTGCATCCCAATTATGCGATATATTTGGCAGAGAGAAATACTCTTACGGTCAAGTCTTTCAATGAGATACTCGGTACAATACCGAAGGACATGAAAGAACGCTTCAGCAGAGAGAATGCGGAGAAGGTATATAAGGAATACCAAGAAAAGTATGTGGATGATAGAGAGTGCATTGAACGCTTATCAAAAGAATTAGCCGGTAAAACCGTTGTGATGTTGGCTCCCGGTAAAAGCTTGAATACATGCTCGGATATGGTAAATGCATATATTGAAAAGATAAAAACGACAGGTGTGTCGGTAATTGCTGTTAATTGTATTGCAAGCGAGTATGAGCCTGAGTATCTGTTCTCAAGTAATATGAGACGTTTCTCCAAGATGCAGGGTCAGACAAATGCAAAGTGCATTATTACTTCCAATATGAAGGAGGCAACGCAAAGCGATTATGTATTCAATTTTTCCAGCTATTCACTCAGAGAGCCTGAGATAATCGACAATGCCGGATTGATGATGATAAAAATTCTGTGTGCATGCGGTGTGAAAAAGGTGGCAATAGCGGGAATGGACGGTTATTCGGCAGACTACAGCAATGATTATTACGATAAATCGTTGGAATTCGACTATTCAAAAGAAGCTTCGTACAGAAATGCATTGATTTCCGAGAAGCTTAGTGAATTGTCCAAACAGATAGAGATAGAGTTTATTACCGAAACGGAATATTGGAAATGTTGAAGAAGAGATATTGCACGATGAAGAAAAGTAATCCGCTTAAGATATTACACATCACAACTGTAGATATCGGAGGAGCATACAAGGCAGTTGAACGTCTGTCGGAGGCTCTTAATACAAGTGACAAATATGAATCGAAAATACTGTTGCGCAATAAAGTAAATGAATCAAATTGCGGTGAAGTATATTTGGATAATCCGGTTAAAACGATTGTATCTAAATTTAAAAATGCGATTAATCTTGTGTCTACACATGGTGAAGTAACTATCGATATCCTGGGCAGTGATGTATCGAAGCATCATATGGTGCAGGAAGCGGATATAATCGTGATTCACTGGATTAATTCTTTTCTTAATGAAAAGTCCATTGAAAAGATAATTAACCTTGGAAAACCAACATATATAATGCTTCATGATATGTGGCATTTTACAGGCGGATGTCATAGTGACGGTTATTGCGGCGGATATGAGCGAGGCTGTTATGAATGTCCGCATCTAAAAAAGGGAAGCAAGGCAGCACATAACAATTTGCTTAGAAAGATGTCGCTTTATAAAGATAAGGATGTCGTTATATTATCTCCAAGTAACTATGAAGCGAATGCAGCAAAATCAAGCCCGGTTTTTGAGAAAAATGACATACGTGTCATAGGCAATTGCGTCAATACGGATATTTTTAGAAAAGTGGATGATATCAGCGTGTCCGATATACCGGGTGTTATAACAGACAAGCCTCTTGTATTATTCACAGCTGTGTCGGCAGGTAAGTCAAATGCCAATAAAGGATTTGAGTATCTGATGGATGCGCTTGGAAAACTGCATGAAGATGAAGTGCATCTGTTAATACTGGGAAATATTGATGATGAAAGCCTGCGCGGTATTAAGCAGACATATACAAGACTCGGATATATAATCGATGAAAAGATGCTTGCAAAAATATATAACATCGCAGATGTGACGGTAGTGCCTTCGCTTCAGGAGTCTTTTTCGTATTCAGTGTGTGAATCTTTGGCATGCGGTACGCCGACTGTATCTTTTGCAGTGGGCGGAATACTTGATCAGGTAGTGCATAAAGAAAACGGATATTTGGCAAAATATAAGGATACGGATGATTTGGCCAAAGGAATTAGATATTGTGTGGAGCATGGGGATGCAATGCAGAGCAGGTGTATAGATAAAGCTAAGCAGTTTTCCTATGATAGTATTGTGAAGAAGTGGGCTGAAGCAGGTATTTAACATATAGACGTAGCCCAGTGAAGAAGGATAGTGAATATTGATAGTGAAAAAGTACAAGGAATACGCACCGGTAGTAATTCCTACATTATCGAGATGGAATCATCTTGAAAGATGCATTGATTCGTTAAGACAAAATGAATTAAGTGAATTTACCGAATTGTATATCGGATTGGATTATCCTCCCAACGAAAGCTATATGGAAGGATATGAAAAAGTAAAGGCATATTTGGAAAATGGTATAGATGGTTTTTTGAATGTAAATGTTTTTGTGCATAGCAAGAATATGGGCCCGGGCGGGAATTTGGATTTCTTAAGAGCCGAAGTGAAAAAGAAATATACCAGATTTATTGAGACAGAGGATGATAATGAATTTGCGCCCTCTTTTTTAAGTTATATCAATGATTGTTTGGAAAAATATGAAGCAGATGACAGTGTTGTTGCGGTTGCAGGATACAATTATCCGATTGACACATCAGATTTTGCAGGGAATACATATTATGATGATTGCTATTTTGCTGCTTTCGGATTCGGAACCTGGGTAGATAAATTCCAAACAATGCGAGATACAATTACTTATGAAGAATTTTGGAGATTCTATAAGAATCGTCAAATGATGAGCAGATTTTGCAAATACTATCCCAATCAGTATTGCAACATGGTGAAAGCCGCATTGGGATATGGGATGCAGGTAATACGCGGCAACGATATTTGGAAGATGGACATGACATACGGATTGTATATGTTCTCGCATAATAAGAAAATGATATATCCAACGATTTCAAAAGTAAGAAATTGGGGATATGACGGTAGCGGAGAAAATTGTGACGAAATCGTTTGTGATACAACAAAAAAAGTGACGCATAGGAATTTTTCTTTTGAGTGTCAGCAGTTGGACTTACAAAAATGGAGTGGTGAAATAGTATTGACCGAGAATATATCATATGACAACATTGCAAGGAGATTAGATTCGTATTTTGAGATACCTGTTGTTGAATTGTATAAGGTTAAAGCTGCGTATTATATTTCGAGAATTATCGGAGTAGATAGAGCAAGGAAATTGTTGACTTAGGAATTGGAAGATGAACAGTAGAAAAAATGATTATATCGAATTGCTTCGAGTAATATTGACTTTGTTTGTATGCCTTCATCATATGCGTGCAATTTCGGATAGTATGCCATATGGTGGGGCATCTATTTGCGTTGACGGATTCTATCTGCTAAGTGGATTCTTTTTGATTATTTCGTTGCGAGCAAGGTATGCAAGCGGCAAGATGTTAACTATACGAAGATATGCGGTAAGCCGATACGAGAGAGTCTTTACATCCTTTTTGGTAGCTTACGTGGTAGCTGTGCTGCTTAGAATAGTAGTGCTAAAGGAATTCTTTAGAGGTAGTGTTGTTGGAAATGTTACCGAGCTTTTTTTATGTGAAATATATGCCAATTCAGCCGGCGACAGGATTATTCCTCCGGGATGGTATTTGGGCTATTTGCTGCTTGGGCAGATAATAGTATATGCTGTGTTGTATTTGTATCTAAAGAAACAGAAACCCACCGGAAATAAGGTGCTATCTGTGTTAATCAGGACGCTATTAGCAGTTGGAGGCTATGGATATCTGTGTATCAAATATGGACATATATGTGTTTATCCTGCACAGGAGGGATTTATTGCCATTGATGTATTAATCAGAGCTGTTGCGGGTATCGTGTTAGGTACGTTAACTGCCGATTGGTGCATACATACTGAGAAAACCCCAAATAGCACATGTCGAAAAGTCGTGTTTGGTATTGCATCTGTGTTGCTGCTTGGAATGATCTGTGTGTATATCATCTTTAACAATGGCTGGACCAGAGCAGACTATCTTATGATTATTTTCTTGGTTTTGCTCGTCGTATCTTTGTATATATATTCGAACCATGTATGTTTGCACAAGAAGATATCTGCGATTATTCATTGGTTGGGAAATGTGTGTTTTACAACATATCTGAACCACTATGTCATTATTCATATCTTTGAAGAGAAGGGAGTAGCAAGAAACTGGGATTGGAAAGCCATATCGACATTGTTGTTTGCGGTAGTATTGTTATTCTCAATAGCTATTTTCTGTATTGAGACAGTGCTTAGAAAGGGCTTTTTGAAGATACAATCTTTATGTAAAATAAAACAATAAGTATGTTTGACCGTAAAAAGATATAAAGGTATAATATTATGGAGTGTGCGCATGCATGCTCCATAATGTTTATATAATAGTTTTACAGGGGATAATTAATGAAAAAAATCAGTGTAATGGTGCCTTGTTACAACGAGGTTGAAAATGTTGAATTGATGAGTAAAACAATAATCAACGTAATGGAAGAGGCACTGCCGGATTATGATTATGAAATACTCTTTATTGATAACAGTTCTACGGACGGAACAAGGGATGTAATTGAAAAGATATGTGCCGAGAACAAGAAGATTCGTGCGATTTTCAATGTGACCAATTTTGGCCAATTCAATAGTCCGTTCCATGGATTGTGTGAGACAACAGGGGATTGCGCGATATCAATGTGTTGTGATTTTCAGGATCCGGTAGAATTGATTCCTAAGTTTGTGGAAGAGTGGGAGAAAGGACATAAGATTGTAAGCGGCATTAAGACTTCAAGCAAGGAAAATCCGTTTATATATTTCCTGCGTTCCGTATATTACAAGATGATAAAGAATATGTCGGATGTGAAGATGATTGAGCATTTCACAGGCTTTGGCTTATATGATAAGACATTCATTTCTCTGCTTAGAGAATTGGACGATCCGATTCCGTTTATCAGAGGTATTGTGGCTGAGTATGGCGCGGGATTCAATATGATAGAAGTGGAATACGAGCAAGCCAAGAGACGTGCCGGAAAGACACACAATAATTTTTATACATTATATGATGCAGCAATGCTTAGCTTTACATCATATACCAAAGTGGGATTGCGAATAGCAACTTTCTTAGGATTTATTGCATCAGGAATAAGTCTGTTGATTGCACTTATATATTTGGTGCTTAAGTTGACACACTGGTATAGCTTTAATGCCGGTAATGCTCCGATGATGATAGGTATATTCATTATCGGTTCGTTGCAGTTATTCTTTATCGGATTGCTGGGTGAATACATATTGAATATTAACACGCGAGTTATTCATCGACCGATTGTTGTTGAGGAAAGAAGGATCAATTTTGATAACGAATAACGACTTAATATCAATTGTAGTACCTGTATATAATGCACAAGCATATTTGGAGCGTTGCATTTGCAGCATTCAAAAGCAGACATACAGTAATTGGGAATTGATAATTGTTGATGATGGTTCGACGGATGATTCTGTTAAAGAAGCATACAGATGTATCAAGGATGATAGGCGATGCATAGTTGTTACGCAGCAGAATATGGGACCGGATGCAGCAAGAGGCAGCGGCGTCAAAGCTGCAAAGGGCAAGTATCTGATGTTTGTCGATGCGGATGATTATATCGACGAGCAGGCACTTGAGAAGATGTATGAAGATATAACAGCAGCTGATTACGATATTGTGTCATATAGAATTACAAGATTCAATGATGACGGTAAATGCTGGATAACCGATGCGGGCGGAGACACAGATATGGCATGCCTGTCGGTAGAGGAATCAATGCGCCAATTCTTTGTTACCAGAAGAATATCGGGGTCATATCCGGGAAAATTATTCAAGACATCAATATACAAGGATTATCCATTCAAAAAGGATACACTTATCGGTGAAGATATCTCCGGAATATTATATGCGTTGGGGTGCTCCGGAAAAGTACTTGTGTCCAATAGGGCATATTACAATTATTATTGGAATACAAATAGTATTTCGCATTCGAAATACACAAAGAGACATTTGTATTCGCTAAAGAATTATATAGATGTTTGCAAGAAACAACTTGCGTTAGGATATTTGGAACAGAAAGCAATTGTAGGATATTTTGCTGAATTTGAGATGGCTGTGGCGACTGCGATGGCCAGGGCAAATGTATTTGATAAGGAGGCTGCCTGCTTATTGCGCGGTGATATTCGCTCAAAGTGGAAGCTTATCAGAAAGAATATATCTACTCCTGCATATATGAAAATGAGTATGTTGATATTCATTGTTTGTCCAAGGGTATTTCTTTTACTCTATAGGATTCTGTATTTGTGCACAGGTAGATGAGAAGTGAGATAATTGGAACATATGAAAAAGAAAATCACTGTTATAACGGTGTGCTTCAATGCGAGAGAGACGATTGAGGATACTATCAATTCTGTTGTTGGCCAGGATTATGACAATATTGAATATATAATTGTTGACGGTGCATCTACGGATGGCACCACGGACATTGTACGCGGATATATTGAAAAAGGATGTGATATTCAGCTTGTATCAGAGCCTGACAAAGGTCTGTATGATGCAATGAATAAGGGAACAAATCTGGCTACGGGTGAGTATATTGTCTATATGAATAGCGGTGACATATTTGCTGACAATACGGTATTGTCTCATATGGCAGAATACCTGGATGCAGATATAGTGTACGGTAATGTCATACGTATCAAAAAGACAGGACGCATCACGGAACGATACAAAGGGGTAAATATTAAACAGCTTTTGTTGAGAGGCAGAATGATTTGTCATCAGGCTATGTTTATTAATACGCAGTTGATGAGAAAATACAACTATGATTTGAGCTACAAAATCACCGCTGATTTTAACTTTTTATGCAGATGTGTGAGGGACAATTGCACACTACGATACATAGATAGGGATATTGTAATAATGGATAATATTGACGGTATCAGTTCGGATGATGCGAATCTCTGGATTATGCGTACGGAAGATGACAGGAGCATCAAGGAGTGTTTTCCGATATGGTATCAGTTGTTACGTCCTCTAAAATGTATTGTAAGAAGAAAAAATGGAAGTGTGAGGAAATAGATGAAGAAAGCATTGCTTCTGTGTACTAGTCACAATGATCTTGGATTAGTAAAAGCTTTAAAAAAACTTGGTTATTTTATTGTTGCGACCGGTAATCGTGATAATTCACCGGGTGAAAAATGGGTAGATAAGTGGGTTAGAGCAGATTATTCCGATAAAGAATTGATATTGCAGATTGCTAAAGACGAGAAGATTGATGCAATATGTCAATGCTGTAATGATTTTGGAGTATATACGGCTTCATATGTTGCGGAGCAGTTGGGATTGCCGGGTTATGACAGTTATGAAACGACACTTACTTTGCATAATAAAGATCGATTTAAGGCTTTTGCCAAGGACAACGATATTATATCGCCTGTGTCCGTAGGCTTTGATGAAGAAGAAAAGGCAATAGATGCAATACGCACTATGGAACTGCCGCTAATTGTTAAACCGGTTGATTGCAGCGCGGGTAATGGAATAAGCGTAGTGGAAAATCTTGAAGATGCAGAAGCGGCAATAAGATTGGCATTTTCAAAATCTCGCTTGGGCAGAATCGTTGTTGAACCGTATTTGAAGGGTACACAACATGGTTTTTGTACTTTTTTGTACAACAAAAAAGTAGTGGCATGGTGCTCGAATGATGAGTACTCTATCGTTAATCCGTACAGAGTTGAGATAGATACTTTTCCGGCAACAGGTTGGGAGAAGTGCTATAAGATATTGATTGAGCAAATAGAGAAGATTGCGGATATTCTTGATTTGAAGGATGGAATATTCCATTTGCAATATATATATGCCGATGGTAAACCGTGGATAATAGAAGTAATGCGAAGGATACTGGGCAATATGTATCATGTTCCGTCAAATGAGTTCTCCGGATTCTCATGGGAGTATTGGGAGACAAAAGCCAGATGCGGTTTGGATTGCAGTGATTTTCCAAGTGGCGTTCAGGGAAAAGGATGCTTTGGATATAAAACTATTCTTGCACCGCATAACGGGGAGATTACCGATATTACAATTCCTAAAGAATACAGCAAGTATATATATGATTCATTCTACTTGATGAATGTCGGTGAAGTAGTAAAGAATTATAAGCAGGAACCGGTTGGATTTCTGTTTATGATGTTTGCAAATGATGAAGAGATGCATAGAGTACTTATTGATGAGTATCGTAATGATTTGGTAGGGGTTAAGGAGTGTGCGGATGAATAAAAAGGGTGAGATATGTTTGGGAATGGCCGGTGCAGGAAGAGCAACGGAGTTACATATTAGCGCATTGTTGCGTTATACAGGTGTACCGGTGTGCTTGAAAAGAATTGTTGCACGTAGATTTGAACAGGTTGAAGAGGCAAAGAATCGATTTGGATTCTTGGAAGCTTCTTTGGATTTTGATGACTTAATCAATGATGATGAAATAGATATTATTGATATCTGTACACCTCCATATGCTCATGAGCAGATGATTGTAAAGGCGTTAAATCACGGCAAGCATGTCATCTGTGAGAAACCGTTAAGCGGATATTTCGGTAAAGAAGGTGATCCGACACCTATCGGAACTCAGGTTTCAAAAAAAGTAATGTATGATGAATTGTTAAAGAATCTCGAGTCTTTACGAGAAGTGGTCAAAAAGGCTCCGGGTAAGTTCATGTATGCAGAGAATTTTGTTTATGCACCTGCGGTTACAAAAGCTGCAGAGATTATAACAAAGAAGAAAAGTCGAATATTATATGCCAAAGGAGAGGAAAGTCTTAAGGGGTCAAGTTCACCTGTGGCAGGAGAATGGTCTAAGACAGGCGGCGGTACATTTATCAGAACAGGTGCACATCCGCTGGCAGCAGTATTGTGGCTTAAATCCAAGGAATCCGAATGGCGTGGTGAGGAAATAAAAGTTGTGTCTGTTTTTGCTGATATGAGTTGTGTGACAAGCAAACTTACACCATATGATCACAGACATATAGCGGCATCTCCATACGACGTCGAGGATTGCGGAACTGTTATACTTACTTTTTCCGATGGTTCCAAGGCTACTATTATTGCGACGGATCTATTGCTTGGCGGAAGTAGAAACTATCTGGAACTGTATTGTAATGATGCTGTTATAAATTGCAATATTACAATGTCAAATATGATGAGCACATATTTCCCGGATGAAGAGCGATTGGATGATGTATACATTTCCGAAATGCTTCCTAACAAAATGGGATGGAACAATCCGTTCCTTGAAGATGAGATAATTCGAGGATATTGTGATGAGATGCGCGATTTTGTAGAGTGTGTATATTATGATAAAGAACCCAAAGCAGGATTTGATCTGGCCTATGATTGTATAAAGATAATATATGCGGCATATTTATCAGCAGAGATTGGAAAAGCAGTAGAGATGTAGTGTTATTTATAACAAATGAGAATAATAAGAATCTAAGCTGACTATACAGACTGTGAGGATATTATGAAATATATTAGAAAGTTGCCTGAGGCAGAGGAATTGTTTGATGAGTATTCGCTTACTCCAAAGCAGATTGTTAACAGGCAGGAATTTGTTGGACAAATTAGAGATATTATATCCGGCAAAGAGAATCGCAAGTTATTGCTTGTAGGACCTTGTTCGGCGGACAGAGAGGATTCGGTCCTTGATTATGTGGCCAGACTGGCTAAGTTAAATGATGAAGTTAAGGAAAAATTCCTGATAATCCCGCGTGTATATACGGGTAAACCGCGTACAAGCGGAATGGGATATAAAGGATTGCTTCATCATCCATACATCAATAGCGAAAATGATGATTTGCTTGATGGAATAATTGCAGCCAGACGATTGCATTATAGAGTAATACAAGAGACCGGGTTGTTTTGTGTAGATGAAATGTTATATCCGGAGAGCATCTACTATTTTGTGGACTTACTGGCATACATTGCGGTGGGAGCCCGTTCTGTTGAAGATCAGTCTCATAGAATGACAGCAAGCGGAATTGATGTGCCGGTGGGCATGAAAAATCCGGTTGGCGGAGATACAACTGCATTACTTAATTCTATTCTTGCAGCTCAGAATAAGCATCTTATGAGTTATCGTGGATATGAGGTGCAGACAGAGGGCAACGACTATGCTCACGCAATATTGCGCGGGTATGTGGATAACAACGGGAAAAATCATTCAAATTATCACTATGAAGATTTGTGCGATTTTCATGACAAATATGTCGGTTTTAATCTAAAAAATATGGGAGTTATTATTGATTGTAATCATAGTAATTCCGGAAAGCAGTATAACGAACAAATAAGAATAGCGAAAGACGTATTTCATTCATGTAAGTTGAATGTGGCAATTAATAGTATGGTTAAAGGTCTGATGATTGAGAGTTATATCGAAGACGGCAATCAGATTGTGGGCGAGAAAATCTACGGCAAATCAATAACCGATGCATGCATTGGTTGGGAGAAGACCGAGCGACTAATTAGGGAACTTGCCGAGAGTGTATAGAAATATTAGGAATGTAAGTACGCTTTGGCTATAGTAGGAGACGAAAAGGTGGAAGATATCAAGGTGTCTGTTATAACGGTATGTTATAACTCGGAGAATACTATTCGAAGAACAATTGAAAGTGTGCTTAAGCAGACGTATTCGAACATAGAATATATTATTGTTGACGGTGCTTCGGTTGATTCAACTCTTGATATTGTCAAAGAATATGAAGAAAGCTTCGGCGGGAGACTAAGATTCATATCCGAGCCTGATGGCGGAATATATTTCGCGATGAATAAGGGTATCTCAATGGCAACCGGCGAGTTGATCGGAATGATTAACAGTGATGATTGGTATGAACCGGATGCTGTTAAGGTTATGGCAGAGGCATATAGTGAACAGTTAAGCGTGTCGGGTGGTAAACCGTATCAAATATTGTATGGAAAGACACGTAGCGTAAGAGATGGCGAGGAAGTATCGATATCAGAAAGTGATCATACGAGATTGAGAGAAGAGATGATATCGCATCCGTCTTCCTTTGTGAGCGCGGCGCTATATCGAGAACTTGGGGCATATGATACAAAGTTCATCTCGGCAGCAGATTATGATTTTATGTTGCGAATGTATGCTAAAGATGATGTGGTGTTTACAAGAGTAGATGAGCTGATAGCTAATTTCACTTTGGGCGGTATGTGCGCATCAAGCAAGGCATATTATGATTTGTTAAAAGTAAGAAAAAGGCATGGCATAATATCCGGCTTGGAATATCTGATAACAGTATGCAAGTGCAGAATATATGATACTTTGCACGGAGCAGTATAAAAAGCGTTGAGCGACAGGATGGTATTAAAAAACGATGAAGACAATAACGATAGTAGTACCTACGTATAATGAGGAAGCAAATATAGCTTCAATATATGAAAGAGTATGTAAGCTTTTTAATGAGCAATTGGCAGGTTATGAGATGCAGCTCCTTTTTGCGGATAATGCATCAAAGGACAATACACGTCAATTGATTAGAGAATTGGCTAAGAAAGATACTCGCGTTCAGGCAATATTCAATGCTACCAATTTTGGTTTCTCAAAGTCCTCATTCTATGGACTGTCTCAGGCGGAGGGAGATGCGGCAGTACTCATGTATGCCGATATGCAGGACCCGCCGGAAGTTATTCCACAGATGGTGAAAAAATGGGAAGAGGGATATAAGATTGTTGTAGGTATCAAGTCAAAGAGTCGTGAGAACAAACTGATGTATGCGATTCGCGGAATCTACTATAAGCTGATATCCAAGATATCCGAGACAGAACATATCGAACAATATGATGGGTTCGGTCTGTATGATCAAGACTTCATTAAGGAACTGCGCGCGCTTAATGACCCGCTTCCGTATCTAAGGGGGCTGGTGGCTGAGATGGGTTATGAGAGAGCCGAAGTGGAATATGAGCAGGAAGTAAGAAAAAAGGGAAAATCGTCTTTTAATCTGATGGGATACTATGATGTGGCGATGTTAGGCCTGACTTCATCATCAAGAGCTGTAATGAGAATGGCAACATTCTTAGGCCTTGGTCTGTCTGCTATATGTGTAGTGATAGCATTGGTAACTCTTATCCTGAAGATTGTAAATTGGGAATACTTTGATGTAGGAACTGCGGCAATAATCATCGGAATATTCTTTGTGGGTGGAATACAGATATTTTTCCTGGGCTTCTTAGGAGAATATATAGCCAATATTAATGTCAGAACAATGAATCATCCTGTTGTTGTGGAAGACATGAGAATCAATATGACGAGGGATGTAAGTAAGAAGGAATAGAGATGCAGTTTAATTCATATATATTTATCATGGCCTTTTTGCCGTTAATGTTCATTGGATATTTTGGCGCAAATAGAATAAACAGCAAGGTGGGAGAAATATTCCTTATTATTGCAAGTGCTGTATTCTACATATATGCCGGATGGCAAATGGCTGCAATACTCGGTGTAAGTATTGTGCTCAATTATGCCGTTATTACGGTAATGAAGAAATGGAATAAAGCAAGCAAAGCGATGCTTATTATAGGATTGTGTGTTAATGTGGCTGCATTGCTTTATTTCAAATATTTCAATTTCTTCATTAATACATCTAACAGCTTTTTGGGAACTCATATAGAGACAAAGGAGATATTACTTCCGCTTGCGATAAGCTTCTATACTTTTAGTCAGATTGCATATCTGGTGAATGTATATAAAGGTATCGGGGGGGGATACAATTGTAGATATAGATGTTCTGGATTACCTGTTCTACATACTGTATTTCCCAAAGATTATCAGTGGACCGATTGTCGAGCCGAAAGCACTTATTGAACAAATACACGATGAAGGTCGTAAACATATCGAGTGGGATAATGTGGCAAGCGGTGCAAGAATATTCTGTTACGGACTTTTTAAGAAGATGTTACTTGCGGATACTTTTTCAAAAGTAGTGACATATGGCCTGGGCAACATAGAGACATTAACTGCAATGGATATTTTCATTGTAATGTTATCGTACACATTTGAGATATATTTTGATTTCTCGGGATATTCCGATATGGGTGTCGGTATATCGCAGATGATAAATATTGAACTGCCTATCAATTTTGATTCGCCATATAAGGCCTTATCAATACGAGATTTTTGGAAGAGATGGCATATATCGCTTACGTCTTTTCTGACAAAGTATATATATATACCGCTTGGGGGCAGCCGCAAGGGAAAGGTACGTACATATATCAATACGATGATTGTATTTGTTGTAAGCGGTATATGGCACGGAGCTAATTATACATTTATTTTGTGGGGAATATTGCACGGAGTATTCAGTATTGCTGATAGATTGACAGAAAAAATTCAAAGTAAAATCTTTGATGCCGTCAGATGGGTAGTCACATTTGGAATAGTAAATGTGTTATGGTTGCTGTTTGCATCCGAATCCATAAGTCAATGGAAATGGATGATTATGAAAATGATTGAGATGAAGAGCACTGAGATAAGTGAGAGTATTCTTAATCTATTCGTATTGCCTGAGAGCAATTGGATACAAGATGTATTACATCTGAATGACGTCGCATATGTTATCAGAGGCTTCTGGTTCTTGCTGTTTATGTTTGCAGCATTCTTCATATGCCTTATTCCGGAGAATAATTATAAGATGCGTAAGAGGGTATCATATGTTGGCGCTGTTGTGTCAGCAGTAGCATTTGTGTGGGCATTCTTGTGCCTGGGTACCGAGTCAACGTTTGTATATTTTGGGTTTTAGAATCTATGAAAAAAAGCAATTGGTTTGAATTAAGAAAAATAATTGAAATATTGGTAATAGCGTGTATCCTTGTGATTTCATATTGGGCTACGGGCGGAATCAAAAAATCAGCGGATACAGATGTATATTTGCAATTCTTAGATTGGGTACCGCCGGTATATCCTGTATTTATAAGAATTATCTCATTTATCGCACCGCAGCATTATGAAATATTGGCATTCGTATTGCAGGCGATGTTGGCTATATATGCAACAGTATACGCTACCGATGTATTTTGTAGACATTATGGGATTGACAGATTCAGAGTATTGGTAATGCTGTGTGTGCTAGTTACATATTTTAAGGCAGATGAGCATGGTACATCAGCAAGTGCATGGTTAATGACAGAGGGATTGGCATATTCCATGTTTATTATCTTGGCGGCCAATATGGTGTCGTACTATTTTACATTGAATAGAGCGTATTTTATTAGAATCCTAATTGATGTTACATTGTTAACACTTTGCAGAAGTCAATTCGCAGAATTGTATATCATCATAGCAATATATTTGGTAATAATAGCGTTAGTAAAAGAATACTCGATAAAGAGAAACGCACTAATTGTTGTAGGAATTATAGCAAGTGCTCTTATATGGATGGTTGGACAAAAGATATATGAGCAAAATGCCGTACCTGACAGAGTACATTCATATGGAAAATCTCAAGTAACTTCACATTTGCTATATTATATGGAAGATGGCGACCTTGAAGAAATAGCGGATGCTAAAGTTAAAGTACATATGATGGACATATATACGGATATGAAACAAGCCGGTATGTCATATGCGGACAGACCTGATGATTGGCTGGGTACTGCCGAACATTACAAGGAAGCTGCCAATTATAATCGAATGATGATGATGAAGAAAAATAAGGCATACTTTGGTGATGAGTATACAGATCTTGCTGAGTCGGAGTTGTTGGATGTGGAGAAAAGTGTACTTGCAAAATACTACGTCAAGTGGATAGGTGTATCGTTATTACAGCTTCCGATTAGTGTATCAAGAAGTATTTCATTGTATTATCCACCGCTTGGTATACTGTTCTTGATTGCCAATACTATACTGCTTGTAGTTTACCTTGGGTTAAATATCCTTGAGATTAGGAAAAAGGGCAGTATACAACCTGAAAATGTAATGTGTATGCTAATACTGATGTTAGTGGTAGGTAATGCCATCGGGACGGGCTTTTTGATTCGTTCCATAACTCGGTATCTTGCGTACCCGTTTGGTATTTTTTATGTATCATTTCTAATTGTTTTGGTTAAATATGTTGAAGAAATTAAGAGAGCTAATTGAAGCGCAAGCTGACTATATATGGAATTACATAAGTGTTGTTATATTAGCAGCATGCGGATTCGCACTTAATGTGATAATTGCATATGCATACGGTGAGGAAGTATTAGGTACTTTTAATCAGGCATATGCATGGTACACGGTTATTTCGCAGATTGCAGTGTTGGGAATCCATAATGCTGTAACAAAATATGTTGCGGAGTATATTGATGAAAAAGAACTTGTTGGTAATTACTACTCTGTTTCCGTGATATCCGTAACAGTCATTTCTATCGTTATTACAGTATTAACGGAGCTGGTTATATATGCATTGAATAATAAGGGGATGATTAGTAACCCATTGGCAATAAGCATGTTGTTGATTATGCTGGGATTACCTTTTTTTTCCATCAATAAAGTTATTCTTGGCTATATTAATGGAATATCGGAATTCAAGGCATATGCCATATATCAGTCGTTGCGATATATATTGCTCCTTGTAATGTTGGGAATAATTATTATATGTGACTGGGGCGGAGAATATACAGCACTTGTTTTTCCGATTGAGGAAATGGTGTTACTATTGGTTATGCTGATAAAATACAGCGTTCCGCTGAAGTATGACAGAGAGGTCAACAAGAATGTTTTGACATTTGGAGTAAAATCTCTTCCGAGCAATATGGTTTCGCAGATTACACCCAAAGTAGATATTCTAAGTCTTAGCTTAATGCAGATTGATGCGGGACTTATAGGTGTGTATTCGTTGGTTACTTCATTCTCTGATGGATTTTATCAGTTATATATTGTTCTTAGAAAAAAAGTCAATCCGAGTCTTTCGTACAATTATTCCAAGAATATAGGATATAACGAAGGGAAAGATTGGAAGAGCATTAAGATGTATGTATACGCATTACTTCCGATAGGAGGAGCTTGTGTAATAGCTGTGTATATTTTCTTGTGTAAATTCATCCTGGGAGACGCCTACAGTGGAGGAATTCCATCAATATGCATATTGATAATATGCGCAATATTGAATGGAAAATGGATAGCATACGGCAATATGTTTTCGCAATACGGATATCCAAGTATAGAGTCAATAATAAATGTGGTAACACTACTTGTTAATGTATTATTTAATATTGCACTTATTTGGAAAATAGGTGTGATAGGTGCAGCAATAGCTACAGGAATATCATATTTTGCATATTCCATTCTTATGAGTGTAACATACAGAAAGAGATTTGCGAATAAAAGAGGGACAAAATGAAAAAGTGTATAGTATTAATTCCGGCATTAAATGAAGAAAAAACAATAGGAGACGTAATCAGAGCGGTTCCAAATGAATTGACAGTTGCCGGTGAACATGTACAAATAAGTGTGTTAGTGGTGGACGATGGTTCTACAGATGGTACTGCACAGATATCACGTGATAATAATGCATATGTAATAAGCAATCAAAAGAATATGGGAGTGGGTTATTCATTCAGCAGAGGAATTGATTACGCATTAACACAAAAGGTAGATTATGTTGTAAATATGGATGCTGATGGTCAGATGAATCCAATAGATATACCTAAACTGTTAGAGCCGATTATCACAGGCGAGGCAGATATGGTGACTGCTTCAAGATTCTGCAATGAAGAAGTGATTCCGCAGATGCCGAAGGTAAAATTGTGGGGTAACAGAAAAGTGGCAGGCTTGGTAAGCCGTATAGTGGGAAAACAATATTATGATGTTGCATGTGGCTATCGTGCATACAATAGAGAAGTATTATTACGTATGAACCTGCGTGGTAAATATACATATACTCAGGAAACAATAATAAATCTGTCGATGAAACCAAGTATTAGAATAGTGGAAGTACCTGTTGTAATACGCGGAGTGAGAGAATTCGGTAAGAGCAGAGTGGCAAACAGCGTATTAAAATATGCATGGAAAAGCGGAACAATAATACTTCGTGCCATGAGAGACTATAAACCGGTGATGTTGTTTGGAACAATCGCAACTATTTTTGCGTTGCTTGGTGTTGGATTTGAAGTACTCTTTTTCATACATTTCTTTATGACCGGTAAATTCTCGGGATATTTATTTGCCGGTATTGGTGGCGGCTTCTTATTATTGGTTGCATTGATAGCATTGGTATTGATGATTGTGCAGGATTCTATATCCAGAGTAGTGTACAATCAGGAAGAGCAATTATATTATCTGAAGAAAAGCGAGTATGATAAGCCGAATGAAGAATAAAGCAATTGTATGTATATTAATAAATCTAATAATAGTAATCTCGCTACTTGCAATTGTGGCTTACAATGTCATATATGTGGATCCATATATGCATTATCATTATCCACATACGGATAAGTATTTCTATACATTAACCAATGAACGTAGTATGAATGACGGAATAATGCGCCATTTTGATTATGATACTGTTGTTACCGGCACGAGTATGACAGAGAATTTTAAGACCTCGGAAGTGGATGAAATATTTGGAGGTAAGTCTGTTAAGGTGCCTTTTTCGGGAGGAACATATAAGGAAATTGATAGTATACTGAGAACTGGGTACAAATCAGGGAAAGAGATAAGAACAGTGATTAGATGCCTGGACTATAATCGCCTTGTCGATGATAAGGATGCAATGAGATATGATTTAGGGCGATATCCAGCATATTTGTATAATAATACTATTATTGACGATGAGGAATATTTATTTAATAGAGAACTTCTCTTTGGTACCGTACATTCAATGAAGAGTTCTCATAGTCAATCAAAATTTCAACCGGGGATAACTTCTTTTGATAAATATGCTAATTGGATGAAAGGACAAAAATTTGGACGCGACGCAGTATACGAAAACGAAGAGATAGCGCAAAATGTAAATGTTAGGCAGTCAAGTAATACAGCAGATGAATTAGAAAAGGTTTCTGCAAATGTTGAGCAGAATGTTGTGGAGTTAGCAAAGGAACACCCGGAAACAACATTTTACTTATTCTTTTCACCGTATTCAATAGCATATTGGCAAGATTCCTTGGGAAAGGGAGTGTTTAATAAACACATTGAAGCAGAAAAATGTGCTATTGAACAAATGCTGGAATGTGAAAATATATATTTGTTTTCGTTTGATACAAATCTGGAATTGACGGCCAATTTAGATAATTATAAAGATTCAAGGCATTATGGTGAGTGGGTAAACACATGGATGTTGGAAGAAATGAAAAATGAGAGATATCGTTTAACAAAGGAGAATTATTTAACATATTTGAAGGATAAAGAAGAAAAATATGTACAATATGATTACACCAGTATGAATTGATTAAAATAAGGTAAGGGTTAAACATATGGTATCAAGTGATGAATTTATAGAAATAGAGTATAAATATGGTTTGAATAAGAAAGAACAACGAGGAATCAACTATTGGACATATATTAGGTTTGAATTGTGGAATAATGCAATATATTCTGAGCTTTTAGATTATAAGAAGATTAAGGAAAGCTTTGGATTAAAGTTAACAAAAGAACTTCAGAGAATAAATAATTTTTTTCGTTACAGTATGAAGGGGAAACAGCATGATATGTTGGTTCTGTGTCATCCACGGCGTGTATTTGAGGGAGATTTGTACAAGTGTATATATACGGATGATGTTGTGAACAACTATTATGATGCTTTGTTTTTGAGTGAATCATATCGCGGAAAGCATTATTCACCTATAATGTCACAAGAAATTACATATAACGATCGAGTGGTCATTGGAGCAAATTTGTTCTATAAATTTTTTTGTTTGATAAAGCGCAAGGAAACGTCGACAATAAGAAAGGCAATTATTAATGATATTGCGTCTCCAATAAAAGAGATTAATGAGAAGTATCATACAAATCTTTCGGTTTCTGATATAGCACAAAAGGCATTGAAGTTAGTAATTCGCTGTACGTATGAGAAGAGAAAATATGAGAAGTTGATTTTGCAGGTAAAACCTAAACTTATATTGGAAGTTGTGCATTACGATAGAAAATGTATGTTGATTAATGAAATTGCAAAAGAAAGAGCAATACCTATTATCGAGTTGCAACATGGTACAATATATGAGGGACATATGGCATATCAGTATGATAGAAGAGAAAAGATATTACAATTGCCTAATGTAATTTTGCTTTTTTCAGATTTTTGGAAAAAAAGTATTAACCTACCACTAGATGCAACTGAACTGATTTCTACGGGCTCGACAAATTTCGAGAGCAAAGTAAATACATATAGAAAGAAATGTAATAGAGATAGTCGATGTACAGTATTGTTTATTTCGCAGGCAACAATTGGGGAACAATTAAGCACGTTAGCTCTGAATTTGGAGCAAGTTGTTGACGAGTCAGAGGTTAGAATTATTTACAAATTACATCCGGCTGAGTACTCTATTTGGAAGGAAAATTATCCATACTTATTGCGAAGTAATATAGAAGTAATCGATTCAAATAGAATTGATTTATATGAATGTTTTGCTGTTAGTGATTTTCAAGTTGGGGTATATTCAACTGCTATTTATGAAGGCGTAGGCTTTGGATTGGATACAATGATCTTGGCGGTTGGTCAATATGAAGCGATGCAAATGCTTGTTGATGAAGGTTATGCGACATTAATTGATTCGGTTAATGATATTGTTAATTTTATAAATAAAAAAAACATATCTACAGATAGGATTAGTCATTCAAAATTGTGGGAATGCAATTCATTAGAGAATATTCGCAATGAAATAGACAACGTGTTAAATGGAAAAATAGTAGAGTCTCGTGAAAGAAGTGATAGTTAGTAGATATAATTGTATAAAAAGGTTTGACAAATGGAGATGTTGGTAAAAAAATCAGACAGGCAGACGATAATAGATATTCTTAAAGGTATTAGTATTATTTTTGTTATTATTACACATTATGGTTGGAATGAGGACCAACGATTAGCGGCTCTTTTTCCCTATTACATAGATATGGCAGTGCCTACATTTATGGTTATATCAGGTTATGTGTTTTCTGCATCATATTTGAAAAAAGGAATTATTCATTTTGAAGATGCATATGAATTGATACATGTAGTGAAAAGGGTGATTAGATATACAATTCCATTTTTGGTGGCGTATTTACTTGAAGTGGGGTTTACGCTTTATAATAATAACGAAATCAGTTTTAGTGGTTTTGTAATAAATTTTCTTAAAGGAGGTTTTGGACCAGGGAGTTATTATTATCCGGAAATGATTCAGTTGACCTTTTTTTTGCCAGTTATTCTTTTTTCTATGAAAAAAGTCCCCAAAATAGGATTGTGTTTTTGGTTCGTTTTCAACATGTTTTATGAATTAATTAAGACAGTTCTGTGTCTTGATCCAGAGATATATAGATTGTCATTATTTAGATATACTTTTTTAATTGCATTTGGGTGTTATATATATTTACGGAGAAATGAACGTGTAAATCGAGTGATATTGGGCTCATTGTTTATCGTAGGAAGCATATATATATATTTAGTAAGGTATTGTGGATATACTTCGAAGATTATCAATTATTGGTGTGGAACAAGCTTTGTGGCAGCGTTGTATATTGCGCCTTTATTAATGGTAATAATATATAACTTTGGTTCACTTTCTTTTAGACCTTTGGAGTTAGTTGGAAAAGCATCGTATAACATAGAGTAAAATAATAGTTGGCAAAAATAAATATGGGAAGAGGAAAAACCCCTTCCCAAACATACAGATAAATCTTAGTATTTAATTTGCGACAAAAAAG
>JAGHVF010000032.1 GCA_018064425.1 Candidatus Colinaster equi
CTTTTTTGTCGCAAATTAAATACTAAGATTTATCTGTATGTTTGGGAAGGGGTTTTTCCTCTTCCCATATTTATTTTTGCCAACTATTATTTTACTCTATGCCGTAATCATTTTACAATATACACATGTTTATTTTTTTATTGCACACAACGATATCCGGTGCTATACTGATGAAGTTTGTGAGTAAGTGTTTGTATAAGTATAAGAAGAAAGAGGAATAAAATGAAACAGACAAGAGACGATATTAGAAACGTCGCAATTATTGCCCATGTTGATCACGGCAAGACAACACTTGTAGATGAATTATTAAAGCAATCAGGTATTTTCAGAGATAATCAGGAAGTAGCCGAACGTGTTATGGATTCAGGTGATATCGAAAGAGAACGTGGTATCACAATTTTATCTAAGAACACTGCCGTTACATATAAGAATACAAAAATCAATATTATCGATACACCCGGTCATGCGGACTTCGGTGGTGAGGTTGAACGTGTTTTAAAAATGGTTAACGGTGTTATTCTTGTTGTTGATGCATTCGAAGGCACAATGCCTCAGACCAAGTTCGTTCTCAAGAAAGCTCTTGAGCTCAAATTGCCTGTAATCGTTTGTATAAATAAAATCGACCGACCGGAAGCTCGTCCGACTGAAGTAATTGATGAGGTACTCGAGCTGTTTATTGATTTGGAAGCCAGTGAAGAACAGCTTGACTGTCCTTTTGTATTTGCATCTGCCAAAGCAGGTACGGCAACACTTGATTTGAATGTACCCGGTAAGGACATGATGCCGCTCTTTGATACAATTGTAGATTATATTCCTGCTCCCGAAGGTGATCCGCAGGCTAATACACAGGTACTTATCAGTACAATCGACTACAATGAATATGTCGGTCGTATAGGTGTCGGAAAAGTGGATAACGGTATCATTAAGGTAAATCAGGATGTTGTTATTGTTAATCATCATGAACCTGACAAATGTCAGCGCGTTAAAATATCAAAGCTTTACGAATTCCAGGGACTTAGCAAAGTAGAAGTAAACGAAGCGAGCATCGGTTCCATCGTTGCAATCTCCGGTATTACAGATATCAAAATCGGTGATACCTTATGCTCTCCCGATAATCCGGAAGCTATTCCGTTCCAGAAAATATCAGAGCCGACTATTTCAATGAATTTCATGGTTAATGATTCACCTCTTGCCGGCCAGGAAGGTAAATTTGTTACATCACGTCATTTAAGAGAGCGTCTTTTCCGCGAGCTTAACACCGATGTTTCGCTCAGAGTGGAAGAAACGGATTCAACAGATGTATTCAAAGTATCCGGAAGAGGCGAATTGCATCTGTCGGTACTTATTGAGAATATGCGTCGTGAAGGCTTTGAATTCGCAGTAAGCAAGGCTGAAGTACTTTACAAATATGACGAACGAAACAAAAAGCTTGAGCCAATGGAAATAGCTTATGTAGATGTTCCCGAGGAATTTTCCGGTGCTGTCATCCAAAAGCTTTCATCAAGAAAGGGTGAATTGCAGGGAATGACATCTATCGCAGGCGGTTATACCAGACTTGAGTTTGAGATTCCTTCGCGTGGCCTTATAGGTTACAGAGGCGAGTTTATGACAGATACCAAGGGTAACGGTATATTAAATACATCCTTTGACGGCTATGGCGACTACAAGGGTGATATGATGTATCGTAAGCAGGGTTCGCTTATAGCATTTGAAGCCGGTGAAGCAATCACCTATGGTCTTTACAATGCACAGGAGCGCGGTATATTGTTTATCGAGCCCGGTGAAAAGGTATATTCCGGAATGGTAATCGGTCAGACCGGACGTGCCGAGGATATCGAGATTAATGTCTGCAAGAAGAAGCAGTTAACCAATACCCGTTCATCTTCTGCCGATGAAGCACTCAGACTTTCACCCAAGAAGGTTCTTAGTCTTGAGCAGGCACTTGAATTTATTGATACAGATGAGTTATTGGAGATTACTCCTGACAATTTACGAATCCGTAAGAAGATTCTTGACCCGCTTATGAGAAAACGTGCAGGTTTTAAAAGAGAAAGCTAAATAAAAAAGGTCGGTACACATCGTACCGACCTTTCTTGGTATCATAATCATATTCCCAACAATCTGGTTGCAACATCGAAATAAATAAGTAATGATATTGCATCTACAATTGTCGTAATAAACGGGCTGGCCATAACAGCCGGATCAAATCCCAGTTTCTTTGCAAACATAGGCAATGTACAGCCTACAATCTTAGCAATAAGTACAACTGCCACAAGTGTAATGCACACTACCAACGACACTTGCAGTCCCACTCTGTCAAGCAGCATAAGCTTTGCAAAATTACATACGGCCAAAGTAAAACCGCACAAAAATGCAACTCTTACTTCTTTACCTACTACTTTCCAAATATCCTTGAAAGCAATCTCATCAAGCGACAATCCACGAATAATCGTAACTGATGCCTGTCCTCCGGCATTACCTCCGGTATCCATTAGCATCGGTATAAATGCCGTCAACACAACATATACACTCAATGCATCTTCGAAGCTTGAAATAATCTTACCGGTAAATGTTGCCGAAATCATAAGTAGCAACAGCCAGGGAATTCTCTTCTTCCATGTTTCAAGCACACCTGTTCTCATATACGGCTTATCTGTAGGTAAGATAGCCGCCATTTTTTCGATATCCTCTGTCGCCTCCTGCTCCATGATATCCACGATATCATCGACAGTAATAATTCCGACAAGTCGACTTTCATTATCAACAACCGGCATCGAAGTAAAATCATATTTCTGGAACTGTCTGGCAACTTCCTCCTGATCCATCATGGTATTGATTGAGATAACGTTCTCATTCATTATATCTCCGATGATTTCATCAGGCTGGCTAAGCAACAAATATCTAAGTGCAACAGTACCGACAAGCTTACGTCTTGTATCAAGAACGTAACAAATATTTATTGTCTCACTATCCACACCGACATTTCTGATTCGCTCAATCGACTGTTCAACCGTAAGATTCTCTTTGAGATCTACAAACTCGACAGTCATAATACTTCCGGCAGAATCCTCCGGATAACGCAGTAAGTTATTGATATCTCTTCTGGTCTCGACACTCGCCGCAGCAAGCAACTTTTTGACAATATTGGCAGGCATCTCCTCCAACATATCGGTTGCATCATCTGCCATCAAATTATCAATAATATTACCGGCATCTTTGGCTGAAAGAGATGTAATAATGAAATGCTGAACATCAACATCCATATAAGAAAATACATCCGCAGCCATGTCTTTGGGCAGAATACGAAAAACTTTGAGCTGTTCAGTCTCTTCCAATTCTTCCAAAGCAGAAGCCACATCGGCTTCGTTTTTCTCAGACAGCTTTTGTCTTAAGCGAGTATACTGCTTCGTCTCCAAGAGCTCTCTGATGTCTTCTGTCTTATTGATTTCTTCCATAGTATAGGCTCTCCTTTTCGGTAGTTATTATTAGACCTATGCCCGGGAAGGGGAACATCTATTGATGCTATTAAGTTCTTCATAATTAACCACCTCCTTTGCCTATACGTTACATTCATTTTCTACACTAATACTTTTAACACTTATTAAAATATACTGCAATCATTTTTTACAAATAAAGAAATCTGTCTCAAGCTTTTCATATGTCAGCTTTCCGCCCGCAGTATCAATAAGTTTATCGATTTCTTTTTCATCCGTAACTAAAATCTCGATAGCCACATCCGATTCATATATTTCATTTACTATCTCAATATTCTCACTATTTAGAAAATATTTGATTTTTCCTATAAGCGAATAATCCAGCCTGATGCAATACTTATGCATAAGTCGTACCGTAAGTATCCGGCCTGCCGCGATACCGGTCAAGGTGGCCGATGAATATGCTCTGACCAAGCCTCCCGTACCTAACAATACTCCGCCGAAATATCTGGTCACTACGACTAACACGTTGGTTAATTCACTACCTTTTATCACCTCGAGAATAGGTTTACCGGCCGTTCCCGAAGGTTCTCCGTCATCCGAAAATCGCATAAGTTCACTGTTTTTTCCTATAATATAGGCATAGCAATTGTGTCTGGCATCCCAATACTTCTTTTTATGTGCTTCTATCAATTCAATAGCCGCTTCCTCTGATTCTACCGGATACACTGTTGCAATAAACCGCGATTTCTTTTCGGTTATTTCGCCCTCACATATATTTTCAATTGTCTTATATTCTTGTACTACATTTGCCATGAAATGATTCTACCATATTATTTTCATATATTGTATATTTCTTAAGATATTATGAATACGCAAAATAGAGTTTATTTATATAACCGTTTTTGCTATAATGTTTGAATGGTGTGCGTAAATTCGCAATCCGTTTATGGAGGTTAAGATATAATGAATTACTCAAAGAAAGGTGTAAAGGCCAAACAGGAACAGCTCATTTCACCTACCGCTAAAATCGGCAAAAAAATCGGGCTCATATTTGCAAGGCTTGCTATTGTTGCATTTTTTGCCGTAACAATCATCGGAATAAGTGCGTTTCTTGGACTATTTAAGGGCATAATCGATTCGTCGCCCGATATAGGCAACATTGATGTGTCACCGTCCGGCTTCTCTACTTTTATATATGATACACAAGGTAAACAGACAGCCAAGCTCGTTGCTTCCGATTCAAACAGAATCCCTGTTACCTTCGATAAGATACCGGACGATCTTACTCATGCTTTTGTTGCAATAGAGGATGAAAGATTCTATACCCACAACGGTATTGATATAAAGGGTATCGTCAGAGCCGGTGTCGAAGCAGTCAAAAACAGAAAACTTACGCAGGGTGCTTCCACCATTACACAGCAGTTGCTCAAAAACAACGTATTTACCGAATGGACCAGTGAGAATAGCATCACTCAGAAAGTAAAGAGAAAAATCCAGGAGCAATACCTTGCTCTCGAGCTTGAAAAAATAATGAGTAAAGATGACATTCTCGAGAATTATATGAACACTATTAACTTAGGTCAAAATACTCTTGGTGTTCAGGCTGCGTCTTTGCGATATTTTAATAAAAACGTATACGAACTTAACCTGTCGGAATGCGCCGTTATTGCGGGTATCACACAGAATCCCAGCAAATATAATCCCATCTCACATCCGGATTATAACGCCGTTCGTCGTGAAAAAGTGCTTGGCAACATGTTAAAGCAGGGCTACATTACACAGGCAGAATACGATGAGGCCATTGAAGATGATGTATATTCTCGTATTCAAAGCAATAACGATACTGTAGAAGACACAACTATCAACTCATACTTTGATGATGCCGTTACAGAAGCTGTCTATAATGATTTGATTGCAGCCGGTTATAACGATACCCAGGCATACACATTATTATACAGCGGCGGTTTGTCAATCTATTCAACTCAGGATCCTGCTATACAAAAGATATGTGACGAAGTCTGTGCAGATGAATCTACATATCCGGAAGGCACCAAGTGGTACCTTAATTACACCCTTTCTGTTGAGAAAGCTAACGGAGACGTAGAAAATCACAGTTCCGAAATGTTTAAGAACTATTTCAAAGAACAGAATTCTTCATTCAATATGCTTTACTCTTCAAAAGAAGATGCATATGCAGCAATCGAAGAATATCAAAATGCTGTAATGGATGCAAACGATACAATATTGGCCGAGAAAGCTTCTCTTACTCCTCAGCCACAGGTATCACTGACAATCGAAGATCATAACACCGGTAACATTGTTGCAATGATTGGCGGACGTGGAACCAAAGAAGCCAGTCGTACACTTAATCGTGCAACATCTACTACAAGGCAGCCGGGTTCAACCTTCAAAATACTGTCAACATATGCACCTGCACTGGACAGCGCAGGATTGACACTTGCTACTGTCGAAAATGATGCTCCGTTTAATTACGTGAATGGTACACCGGTACATAACTGGTATTCAGGATATAGAGGTATCAATTCTCTCAGACAGGGAATTATTGATTCGCTGAATATTGTAACGGTAAAATGTCTTACGCAAATTGGTCCTCAGCTTGGTTATGATTATCTTCTTAATTTCGGAATAACAACACTAGAATCCGGTAAAGAAGTTAACGGAATGGTATATTCAGATATTCAGCAATCTCTTGCTCTCGGCGGAATCACCAATGGTGTAACCAATTTGGAATTAAATGCCGCATATTCAACTATTGCCAACAGAGGTACATATATCAAGCCAAAGTTGTACACAAAAGTTGTTGATCATGATGGTAACGTTATTTTGGATAATACAATGCCTGAAACACACCAGGTACTTAAAGAAACCACAGCTTATCTGTTAACATCCGCTATGGAAGATGTTGTAACCGTAGGTACAGGCAGAAGTGTTAATTTCGGTAATATGGCTATAGCCGGTAAAACAGGAACAACATCGGATTATAATGATGTTTGGTTTGCAGGTTATACTCCGTATTACACAGCAACAACCTGGACCGGATATGATAATAACGTCAAATTATCAAGTGACTCAGAAAAGAATCTTGCCAAGACGCTTTGGAGAGCTGTAATGAGCCGAATACACGAGGACTTGCCAAATGCTTCATTTGAAGCACCTCCCGGACTTGTAAGCGTTACCGTATGTTCAAAATCAGGTAAATTACCTATTCCGGGCCTTTGTGACGCATGTTTGAAGACAGAGCTTTTTGAAGAAGGTACTGAGCCTACCGAATCATGTGATATTCACTATTCAGGTACAGTTTGTCAATATTCTATGCTTCCTGCTTGCGAATCATGTCCGTTCAAGGCCGAAGGTGTATTTGAATTACCTCTGCGTGAAGACCCATCATTACTTGGTGGTTCATCTACGCTTACTTCACCTGTTATCGATCCGCTTACGGGCGAAGCAATAGTCGAAGATACTTCAACATTACCGACATGTCCGCATAATGCAGCATTTATGGCTGATCCTAATGTTGAAGCTGTCTTAGCAGGCCAACGACTTGAAATAGAACAGCGAGCTGCCGCCGCTGCTGCTGCACTTGCTGCCGCAGGCGGTGTTCCGGCAACAGCGAACTAATTATTTCGCATATATTTATATACAAAAAGAAAGCCCGTCAAACGACGGGCTTTCTTGCATCTTACATATAGGTACTATTCAACAATATCATCAACACCATCTGCTGATTCAACCGAATCAAACGCTTCATCTACAGCATTTACAATATCGCTGTTTGATGCAGCCTTAGCACTCTCTTTAATCTGCTCAAGTTTCTCTCTTAATTCACACTTCTTATCCTCAAGCTCTGCAAGCTTACTCATCATTTCTGTATAGCCTGCATTGGAATTATTCTTATTATCGTCATAATACTGTTTTCCGAGCATTGTAAACTCTTTATTCATATTATGACTTGTTGCAAGCACCTGAGCCTTAATTGAAGCGATTTCCGAATAAAGCTTGGCTTTATCAGCAACAAAAGCGCCTCCTGTTTTGATAGTATCTCCCAATTCTTCAATAAATGACATATCATCATCCTCCAATCAAAAAAAAGTGTCAGACAAACTTCCTTCGCTCATCTGACACTAATTATACAATATCTCGCCCTTATTTGATAGACAATATAATATAAAATCCAATAATTAACTATTAATTCAAAATTAAAAAATTATAAATCATCACCATAGGGTGACATTCCATACTCATTCACATTAATAAGATATTCAACAAATTCTTCCTCGGGAATAGGCTTTGAGAAACAATATCCCTGAGCGTACTGCACACCAAGCTTTCTAAGCAATTCAACATGCTCCCTTGTTTCAACACCCTCTACCACTATCTTTCTGCCCAACGAATGTAACAATTCCGTCATCTTCTTTAATACACACATGGCATCATCGTTCTTCATCGCAGTCCACAGCATAGATTTATCTACCTTTGCAATCTCAAGCGGTAATTCAAGCAATTGAGACATATTGGAATAACCTGTTCCGTAATCGTCCAATGACAACGTAACTCCCGCATTGGTCAAACTGTCAATATTTAAATTGACCTGAGCATTACGTCCTACCGCTGCCGTCTCGGTTATCTCAAGGTTAATGTTCTTGTTATCAATATTATATCCGTTCAAAATTGACAAAATTCTGTTAGCCGTATCCTGTTGTACACATTCAACCGCCGAAAGATTCACTTCGATAAAGCTAACTCCTTTTTCTTCGATTTTCTTATCAACATAGAATCGACAAACCGAGTTAAGCACAAAATTGGTAATTTGTGTAATCTCACCGTTTTCTTCAGCAAGAGGAATAAATTCATCCGGATATATATATCCGTACTCCTCATCCTGCAGTCGAATCAATGCCTCGGCACAATGTACTTTTTGCGTCTCCAAATCAATTATCGGCTGATAATACACCTTAAATGTACCGTTTCGTACAGCCCTCTCAATCGCTCTCTCCACTTCAATCTTTCGATCATATCTATCAATATCTTCTTCGGATAAATAGATTATTTTCCTATTATTGGCAAGTGTAGGTTCCGTTAACACTGTATTAAGAAGTGAACTGTACTTTCTCGCCGAATCTGCCTGATTCGGAAATCCTATCAATGCTATACCGTATGGTACGTCTATTGCATTTTTAGCCATTTTTGAATAGAACTTTGTCTCAAAACGCTGTTCAATCTTCTTGACATATTCCTTAGCACCTTCCACGCCGGTCTCCAAATAGCAGGCAAAATACAGACCTGTCAGGTGAAATACCTGATGCCTTGGTATAAGTTTCATAAGGAATTCCGCAATCTGACGCAAAACATCATCAGCCACTTCATATCCCTGTACTGCATTAATCTTCTCAAATCCGCCCAAGCGAACCGTTACTATCTGAAACTTAACATTATTACTCAAACTAACCGATATCTTCTTTGCTAATGCATCATTACTGTATGTACCCAGCATTCTGTCCGAATCAACAAAATCTCCCTGCAAAGCAATATAAATAAGAATGGTACCTATTGCATTACCAAATGAATTGAGTAAGTACTGTGGGAAAACCAGCTGAAAGAACGCACATGCAATAATGGAAACAGTCCATAATCCCAATGCCGTTCTCTGCATCTTGCTCATCTCTTTGCTCTTCTTTAACGCAATAAATGAAACATGCAGCACATACAATGCACCGATAAAATACCACTGTCCCATTCCTATACCGCGATGATACACACCTTCCGAATCAATATAGAATATAAAATGTGTAAGCGGAGTCGTACAAAAAAGGATAATCTCAACAATAACAGGAACACTTAGACGTCTTAGGCCGTATTGCTGTATCTTATAGTCCGTCATTGTAAGATGAATAAAATACAAAACATATAGCCATATAACCAAAATCAATCCCAGATTATATAGAATTGTAAAAAGATATCCCAACACAATAGATATCTTGCTTGGATTATTAAGTACACATGCAGCAATAATATCAAATATTGACGTTGCAAGTACTATCCACATCAAATGTTGAAAGATAAGTGACAGCTTTGTCTCAATTCTGTTACATGTATAAAACAATATGATATTAGCTGATATTAAGACTATTGATGCAATTTCAAATTGCAGCTTCCATGTTGACATATCAATCTCCCAAATGCCCTAATTAAAGGGAAAAGACCATTCACGGGGGACGTAAATGGTCATGTAAAAGGGGAAGTATATAAATGATCGTCTAATGACGATTATTTATCTTTATCATTGTGAGTATCTCGCTCACGACACTGACATCTTAGCATCTTATGTGTAACAGATGTGTAACAAAAATATAACTTTTTTATTTTTTTGCATATTTTTTTGCACTATCCACTGTATGCTTCAATAAAACAGATGTAGTAACCGTTCCCACGCCTCCCGGAACAGGTGTTGCAGCTAACGTTTCAGACATTGCATCATAGTCAACATCACCGCACAATTTTCCGTCTACCATGTTGATTCCGACATCAATTACTACCTGATTAGTCGATACATATTCTTTGCCCACCATTTTTGCTACGCCTGCACAGGCACATATCACATCTGCTGCTTTACAAATATCTTCTATATTCTTTGTCTTTGTATGACACATTGTTACAGTCGCATTTTTCTTCTGCAACATCATGGAAAGAGGTTTACCGACCACCATTGACCTGCCAATTACTGCCACATTCTTACCGGTCAAATCATAACCGTAATAATCAAGCATCTCCATAACTGCTCTTGCCGTACAAGGTTCATGCCCCTGTCCATCCTGTGCAAATGTGTGTGCTTTGTTGATTAATCCCATACAATCAACATCCTTATCGGGCACACATAATTCAGTTATTGCTTTTTCGTCAATATGCTTAGGCAAAGGACGGAAAACAAGTATACCATGGATGCTGTCGTCGTCGTTACATTCACGTATAACGTTCTCCAATTCTTCCTGTGTAACATCATCATTAAGCACCTTTGACACCACTCTTGCACCAACGGCATCAAATCTTTTCAAAAGTCCTCTTTCATAGGATAAATCATCTTCTCTTGCACCAACCCTGATAACAGCTAATGTCGGAACAACCCCACTTTCATTGAGACAATCGACATCCTTCTTAATATCCTGTGCCATGGCCTTTACAACCGGCATACCTCTCCATTCTTCCATTTAACCAATCCCTCACCTTTTCTGTCAGAATTTCAAACATTTGTATAATAAATAACACTACACTTGTCTAATAAAAACAATATCAGACATTACGTAACTGCTTGCAAATATTATCATATACTTTATTAAGTCGGTATTCTCCGTCTTCAACCATATGAGCCGCTTCGTTGTTCATCTGTATTGCCAAAGCAGTATCCTTCATTGATTTGGTGTTAATATAAATATTCATTACTGCTCCTTTTAATGCCGTAACAGCGGCTGTGGCCGCAACAGCAACGTCGCTTATTGCAAGCCTTGAACCCATCGTCTCCAAATCCTCAATTATCGGTACCAAGCTATATATATCGCGTGTTATTTTTAGTGGTGCTTCCGCAGCATTCTTGATTGCTGTCTGCATAACGATGTCATAATCGGGAGCGTTCTTATCCATTGAATATGCTTTTGCCAATGGAGCAAAAGCGGTAGCATCCAATTCGATATCTTCTTTCAGAGTCGTCAGCTTTTCACTAAGAATCACCAAATACTCGTCGATTTTATCCTGATACATAGCATATTTCTTCTTACCTGTAGTTAAATTAGCCACCATGCTGCACAATGCACAACTGACAGCCCCTATAAGTGCACTGGCACCGCCACCTCCGGGTGTAGGTGCACTTGAAGATAGTTCCTCTAAAAATCTGTCCATATTTCCTCCATAATTACATCCAATCAAATATACTTATCTGATTGCTTTCCGGAATATCACCGAGCAATCCCAAATTAGCCATCAAATCCGTTATTGTCTGAGATGCCTTTGTTCGTGCTCTAAAATCCTCCTTCGACAAAAAAGGTCCGCCCTTTACGCCATCTACAATAAGCTCTGCAGCCGATTCTCCCAGTCCTTCAATACTGGTAAGCGATGGCATAATCTTGCCGTCTATTACTTGAAAATTACGTGCCTCTGCTCTAAATACATCAATAGGCATAAATTCAAATCCTCTGGCATACATTTCCTGAACTATACGCATATCTTTAAGCGTATCTTCATCCTTTTTTGAATTCTCTTTATTGTCAATACGCCTTTTTACTTCAGCCATACACACTTCAAGGTGTTCTCTTCCCTGGCACATCAATTCGTACGAGAATGCCTTGGCTCTGATAGTAAAAAAGGCTGCATAAAACTGTAAAGGATAGTTAATCTTACAATATGCCACACGCCAGGCCATCATAACATACGCAGCAGCATGAGCTTTTGGGAACATATACTCAATACGCTCACACGACCATATATACCAGTCCGGAACACCGTGTTCCATCATTTCGTCTTTCCAGCCCGGCCAATCACCGCATTTTCCTTTGGCCACTTTTCCTTTTCGGACATTTTCCATAATACTGAAGGCGTGACTACTCTCAACTCCCATTTCAATCAGATATGTCATAATATCATCTCGAGTACATATAGCCGTCGAAATAGTTGCCTTGCCTTCCTTAATAAGTACTTCCGCATTGCCCTGCCATACGTTGGTTCCGTGTGACAATCCGGATATTCTAACCAAATCCGAAAACGCCTGTGGCTTGGTATCTAATAACATGTTCATGGCAAAATCCGTTCCAAACTCAGGAATACCCAAGCATCCAAGCGGCGTTCCTCCCATATCTGCAGGAGTTATTCCCAACGCCTCCGTACTTTGAAACAGACTCATTACGCCGGGATCATCAAGCGGAATCGTTAGTGGATCTCGTCCTGTCAAATCCTGCAATTTTCTTATCATTGTCGGATCTTCATGTCCTAAAATATCCAACTTCAAAAGATTATGATCAATTGAGTGATAATCAAAATGTGTTGTTATTGTAGCTTCATCCTTGGGCGGATGCTGCACAGGTGTAAACGAATTAATGTCTTCACCCACCGGCAATACAATGATTCCTCCGGGATGCTGTCCCGTACTTCTACGTATACCGACACAACCCTGTACGATTCTGTCAATCTCACACCCTCGCTTACTTACGCCATGTTCCTCGAAATACTTTTTAACATATCCATATGCGGTCTTATCTGCCAATGTGGCAATTGTTCCCGCTCTGAAAGCTTGCTCGGCACCAAATATAACTTCTACATATTTATGTGCTTTACTCTGATATTCACTTGAAAAATTAAGGTCAATATCCGGTTCCTTATCACCTTTAAAACCTAAGAACGTCTCGAAAGGAATATCAAAACCATCCTTTTTGAGCATTTGGCCGCATACCGGACACTCCTTATCCGGCATATCAATACCGGCTTTTCCTGCGTATGATTTTACTTCCTCAGATTCAAAATCAACATAATGACAATTCGGGCAATAATAATGCGGACTTAGCGGATTAACTTCCGTTATACCGGCCATTGTTGCCACAAACGACGAGCCAACAGAGCCTCGCGAACCTACAAGATATCCATCTTCTACCGATTTCCACACCAACTTCTGAGCAATAATATACATAACCGCAAAACCGTTACTGATAATCGAGTGCAATTCTCTTTTCAATCGTTCCTCAACTATTGCAGGCAACGGATCGCCATACATTTCATGCGCTTTGTTATAACATATTTCCGTCAGTGTCTTATCGCTGTCTTCAATAACAGGCGGACATTTATCCGGTCTTACCGGGCTGATTTTATCAATCATATCCGCAATTTTAACAGTATTGGTAATTACGACTTCACGTGCCTTTTCACTGCCCAAATACATGAATTCTTCGAGCATCTCCTCCGTTGTACGAAGGAACAACGGTGCCTGACTGTCTGCATCTTTAAATCCCGAACCGGCCATAATTATTCTTCGATATACTTCATCCTCCGGATTGAGGAAATGAACGTCACAGGTTGCCACAACAGGCTTACAGAATTTGTCGCCCAGTTCAACAACTTTCTTGTTGAGCTCCTGAATATCCGAGACTGTATTAATATTAGGATGCTTATCGGATACAAGCATATATGCATTATTTCCAACAGGCTGAATCTCCAAATAATCGTAATACTCAACCAATTTGGCTATCTCATCTTCAGGTCTGTCTTCCACCAAAGCTGAATACAATTCACCCGCTTCACATGCACTGCCTAACAATATTCCTTCTCTAAAATCATTAAACAGGCTCTTGGGAATACAAGGCTTTCCTCTATGCATGAATCTTAAATGTGATTCCGATACCATGTGATACAGATTAACACGTCCTGTATTGTTTTTAGCCAGCATTATCGCATGGTGCGGACGTAGTTTCTTTACTTTTTCAACAATATCGCCTTCCATATTGTTAAGTTGTGATATTTGTGTAATTTCACGTTCCTTTGCACGCTCTATTAATTTCAAATATATGCCGGCAGTACATTCCGCATCATCCACAGCACGATGATGATGTTCAAGCGAAACATCCAAATCTTTTGCTACCGTATGTAATTTGTAATTTGGCAAATGCGGCAAAAGGATTCTGCCCATCTCAAGTGTATCTACATGAGAAAAATCATATTCGTATCCCAGGGTTTCGCAATTGTGCGCTATAAAGGATGTATCAAAGGAAGCATTATGTGCTACCAGATATGCCCCTTTGGCAAACTCAAGAAATTCCGGCAAAACCGTATCTATCGTGTCAGCATTTGATACCATATCATCTGTTATTGATGTAAGCTGCGTAATACGATACGGAATAGGTTCCATAGGATTAACAAATTTCGAGAATCTGGATACAATCTCCCCATGTGAGAGTTTGACCGCGCCAATCTCAATAATCTTATTCTTTACACACGAAAAGCCCGTTGTCTCTATATCAAAAACAACGCACGTATCATCAAGCATTTGACCTTTTGAATTAATTGCCACTTCACTCAAATCATCAACCAGATACGCCTCTACACCATATATCACCTTAAAGAAATCATCGGGATTGGGGTTTTCTTCACCAGCTTCAATTCTCTTGTTTTTTTCAGCTTTCCATAGATCATCCCATAGGTGATTGGCAATCGGGAAAGATTGCACTACACCATGATCGGTAACAGCTACAGCCGGATGTCCCCAGCCATAAGCCTTTTTCACAATGTCATTGACCTCGGATACTCCATCCATATCGCTCATCTTGGTATGTGCATGCAACTCGACACGTTTTTCGGGATACAAATCCACTCTGGGCGTGCGGAAATCTTTGATGCTCATAATGCCTTCAATGGATCCGAGTGTCAATTCGCCGTCGAATTTATCAAACATTGCGATACCTTTGATCTTGACAAAAGCACCTTTTTTTAAGCCTCCCGACAATTCTTTAACCTGATCGTTATGAATAAATACCTTTAATCTGATAGTATCCGTAAAATCGGAAACATCAAAGAAATATATCGTCTTCTCATTTTTGATTTCGCGGCTGTCTGTACCGATAATCTGACCACGAATAACGACTTCACCCATTTCACCTTGTACATCCGAAATAGGTATTGTCTCACCCTCAAATTCTTTTCCGTAGATCACTGCCGGATTGTCCGAATGTTTCAAATCACGACGTCTCTCGCCTTCAGTCTTCGGAGCACTTGCCTTACCGTTCTTTGGCTGTTGCTTTTCTTCAGTAACAACCTCAACTTTTTCTGCGCTCGGAGTATCCGAATACTCTGTCTTCATCCCCGCTCTGGCTGCAATCTCGGCAATTTTGCGTTCAATTAACGCCTCGTCATTGGTATTTACGCTCTTACTGTCCGCCTCTTTATATGCAACAGATATCTTGGCATCTACGCCACATCTATCGGTAAAAATCTTTTCAAGAAATTCTACAAGATTTTTCTCATTGGTTCTGTTGGTTCTGCTATCCGGAATAATGAGAGTCATAGTATCATCCGATGCAAATTCCGCATCCGCATGACGCATAGTAGTCCAAAGCATGTGATCCTTTGCCTTTAATTCGTCCACTACGCTGTCTCTGTAGACATCCATAAGCACTCTCAGATTATATGTATCCGACAGCTCATATCTTTGCAGGATAACAACTTTTGTTTCCGATGATGTAAATACAGCTTTTTCTATTGCCTTTTGCATCTTGCAAATATCCGAATGCATAATAATATGGTCGGATAAAATGCATAATTTAAGCAAGCCACCATTTGGTGACATTGCTGCCTTACGCACTTCAACCGACCTAAACATATCACTGAGTTCATTATTCACTTTAACTGTAGGAAATACATCAAAGAATAATTTTTTATCCACGCCTATTGCTCACTGTTCCAATTTAATAATTCCTGTCGCAATGTCTCAAGTAAGAGATGCTCGGGAACTTTCTTAATTATTTCGCCCTTCTTTATAAGTAAACCTTCACCTATACCTCCGGCAATACCTATATCCGCTTCTTTCGCTTCACCCGGGCCGTTAACAGCACATCCCATAACAGCCACCTTTATATTAAGCGGTATATCGGCAACCATGTTCTCCACCTGATTGGCCAGTCCAATTAAGTCAATCTTTGTTCTACCGCATGTCGGGCAACTTACTACCTCTATTCCGCCTTTTCTAAGTCCAAGAGTACGTAAAATCAATTTGGCCGATTTTATCTCCTCGACAGGATCACCCGTCAACGATACTCTGACGGTATCTCCTATGCCTTGATTTAAGATAATTCCAAGTCCGATTGATGACTTGATGTTACCGCTAAGAATCGTGCCCGCTTCGGTAATACCTACATGAAGAGGATATATCGTCTTACCCGCCAGTTCTTCATGTGCCTTAACACACATCATTACGTCTGAAGATTTGATTGATATTACAATATTATCGTAATCACATTCCTCAATCATGTGTACTTTATCCAATGCGCTTTCAACTATTCCCTGCGCCGTTACTCCGCCGTATTTGGCAACAAGCTCCTTTTCAAGTGAACCGCTGTTAACACCTACCCTGATAGGAATATTGTGAGCCTTGGCTACATCAACAACAGCCTTAACGTTCTCTTTACTACCAATATTACCCGGATTAATTCTAATCTTATCCGCACCGTTCTCTATTGCGGCAATAGCCATTTTATAATCAAAATGTATATCTGCAACAAGCGGAATATGTATCTGTTCTTTTATCTTGGATATTGCTTTGGCAGCTTCCATATTGGGTACCGTACATCTTATAATGTCACATCCAACAGCTTCAAGTCTAAGTATCTGCTCAACACATCTTGCAACATCTTCAGTCGGTACATTAGTCATTGACTGAATAAGAATAGGGTTACCGCCACCTATTAATCTGTCACCGATTTTAATTACTTTTGTATTATCTCTGTACATATTCACGCGCTCCATATCAATATAATGACACCTTTTCTATTATAGAATTTAATAAGATATGTGTAAAGGTTTGACATTGAGTATTCCCTATGATAATATATCAACCGTAGTTCATTTTTGCTGGTATAGCTCAGGTGGTAGAGCGTCGCATTGGTAGTGCGGAGGTCACGGGTCCGAGTCCCGTTACCAGCTGTAGGTTCCGATATCGGAACCTATTTTTTTTTGCATCTTGCTTTGCATGGTAATGATGACGTGTCCAGACTGTCATATGGTATTTCTATGCATATATCTTCTCCGTCGCAATATACTCTTTGGCCGTAGTAAAGTACATTCACTCCCGACTCATCAATAAGGCTTACATCCATATCACTTATGTCATATGCGCCGATTCTGCTATCCCTGCCATCACTTGCATTAGCCGTGATTGTATTAGCTAAGCATCCTGTCAATACGCCGATTATTACAAGCGGTAATGTCTTTTTCCCAAGTGTCTCAAAAATGTCCATATCGCAATCCCATGATAAATATGGTGTCCTTATCGGAATAAGCAACATTATGACAAATGCCGCAATTGCAAAAGCCAAATACGCAATTACATCATGAATGCAATAAGCTTTGCATAAAGTAACGCACGTTATGCAAAGAGTGATTTTGAAAAGAAGCGCAATTACTCTCACAGAAATAGATCTTTTGCTTTTCTTGGAAATCCCGGAATTAATATCATCTATAAGACTTCTCATATTCTGATATCTGTCCTTTGGTGCCGGCATACAGCATTTGGTAATCACGAAACGCATATGTTCATCAATTGAATTGTTGCAAGCATCTACAGCCGGTAATCCATTTTTGAATATATACCCTCCCGAATCTCCGACGGCCATTCGATACATTGTCATTCCGAGACTATATATATCACTTCTGACATCTACTTTACCGCCATTGCGTAATTCCGGAGATGCATATCCTATTGTTCCGCTGATTCTCTGTTCATCAGAACAGTTACATATATATATACTTCCAAAATCCACCAATTTTATATTGTTATTACCATCAATAATAATGTTGTCCGGCTTACAATCAAGATACAGCATTTTGGGTGTGAAATTATGCAAGTATTCAATTGCTTCTGCAATCTGCACACTCCAGACCATAAGCATCTTCTGTGTTGCATTATGTTTGTCACAAAATTCGCCGAGTGTTTTTCCTTCAATATAGTCCATAACAATATATGTCTTGTCATTTTCCCATATGCAATCAACAATTCGCGGAAAAGCAGGATAATCAAGCTGCTTCATCACCTCTACTTCCTGCTTTTGCCTGCATTCCAACGCTTTAATTGCCCAGATTTTATTTAACTTCATATCATAAGCTTTATATACCTTCCCACTGCTTCCTTTGGAAATGTACTCATCCAATCGGTATCTGTCGGCCAAAATGTGACAATTGCTATGCTTTGTACTCTCGTCCCGATATACATATTGCTGTTGCATTATCCTTCTCTCCTTTCCGATACACATAGTCAGCCAATGCTTCAGAATATTTACTTATATCTCTACCAACCGACTCGTATATTCTAAACCAGTCGCGACTATGCATTCTCTTATATATTCCGTCTGTACATAAAACTAAAATTGAAAATTTGTTCAAGAAAAATGATTTACGATATGGTCTATGGTAACTGCCATAGCCAATAGATTGGGTTAATCTCCCAAATTGATCATGAGCTATTTTGACAAGCTTTTTTACTCTCCTGCTATATATCGACATTCTATAACAGGTGCTATCTCCAATATGAATAATCCGTCCTCTTCGATTACACATCACTGCAACGGTAATCGTCGTCCCCATCGGTCTACCGGCATCCGCACCGTATTCTGCAAGACTTACATGCGTCCTGTAAAGCTCCCTGCATATATATCTGCTTAGTCTCTCTAATCCGATATGACCGCCTCTTTTTGTAGTTTGTTCAAAAACATGACGTAAATTACGTATTACAACAGCCGAAGCCACTTCACCGGATGTCAATCCGCCAATGCCGTCAGCTACTGCCGCAAATAAATATGTCTTACGTCCAACATGAATCCTAAGCAATGCCATCGAATCTTCATTGCAAGTGCGACTCCCCTCACTCCATATATATGATGTTGCCAGATAAATAAATTCCACCTCCTTTAGTGTTGTGAATATGTTGCTAATGTAAGCAAAAAGCGAGTTGCGTATACACATTATACGCAACTCGCCAATATAAATCAATATGTTTCTACATACTCAGTATTTTCTTTATCTTGCTCTTACTGCGCTGCAATGCATTATCCGTAGATTTTTCATCTCTTCCCAATACCCTTGCAATATCAACATAGCCCATGCCTGTAATATGCAGTTCAAGCACTTGTTTCTCAAAAGAACTCAATTCCTTGGCTATGCTCTGCTCCAGCAATTCGACATTTTCTTTATCAATCAAAGTTTCTTCCGGATTAAGTCCGTCGCATGCAAGCATTTCATCAATTGATGCCTCGCCCGGCTCATCTTCTCCGGCGTATACCGAAACATAAGTATTAAGCGGCATCGCTTTTTTGCGGTTGGATGCTTGAACAGCTTTATATATCTGCCGTGTAATACATAACATCGCAAAAGTATAAAAGCTTGCCTCCGACGATGCATCATAGTCTCGCATGGCTTTGAACAATCCAATCATTCCCTCCTGTATGAGGTCTTCCGGTTCGGCACCCAGAATATACATTGATTTAGCCTTGCTACGCACTAGATTTTTATACTTTTCGCAAATATAGTCACCGACTTCCTGATTACCGGCTCTTAAGCTCTCAATCAGTTCTTCATCCGACATCATATCCCATTTACGCGTTACCGTCATAACAACTCCACTTATTTCTTACGCATTCTCTGTCTGACAATCTCAAAGCCCAATACTCCTGCAGCAACCGAAGCATTCAAACTGTCAATATCACCCTTCATCGGAATAGCTGCAATATAATCACACTTTTCTTTTACCAAGCGCGATACTCCTTCACCTTCGTTACCGATAACCAATCCGATGGAGCCCTCAAGATTAAGGTCATACATCAAATCCCCGTCCATATCGGCACATACAAACCACATTCCACGACTTTTGAGTTCTTCAATTGTCTTTGAAATATTTGTGACCTTAACAACCGGAGTATAATTCAGTGCGCCTGCACTTGTTCTTGCAACAGTCGATGTGAGCCCAACAGCACGATTCTTAGGAATAATCACGCCATGTGCTCCGGAAAGATTAGCTGTTCGAATTATCGCACCAAGATTATGAGGATCTTCAATATTATCCAAAATGTATACAAAAGGTGGTTCGTTCTTACTTTCCGCCAGTTCGAAAATATCATCCAGTTCACTGTATTCATATGCGGCAGCATAAGCAATTACACCCTGATGCATACCGGTCTGCGACATCTGATCAAGACGTTCTTTTGCAACATACTTGATAAACACATCTCTTTTCTTGGCCTCTCTTTTGATTGTCATCATCGGACCATCGTTACAGCCATCAAGAATAAAAAGCTTGTCTATAGGTCTTCCCGAACGAAAAGCCTCAATTACCGGGTTACGGCCTTCAATATAACTCTCACTTACTTTATTTTCCATAGATATCTCCTATATACTTATCTCAAGTTTTTCAAGCGCATCCGAAACAAGTGTTATTGCTCTGTCTGTCTGATTGGTAAGATATAAATATCCTATCATCGCCTCAAAACCGGTTGCTTTTCTGTAATCTGCAATACTTGCATTTTTGGCGGAAGTATATGATTTTGCATTTCTTCCTCTTCTGTAATAATCAGCTTCTTTGGAAGTTAATTCATCATTTAATATTTCAACCATTTTTGCCTGCGTTGCCGCTTTAACAAGTCCCGAAGTTGCCTTATGCAGTTTTTGCGGTGCCTGATTGCCTCTTCCGACTACGACCGAACGAATAATCAGGTCATATACCGCATCTCCTATGTATGCAAGCGTAAGAGGTGAATATGTCTTAATATCCACCTCTTTTACATCAAACGTCTCTTTAACTGTATCAAGAAAAGTCATACTATGCTCTCTCCCAGGTTGTTCCTTCACGCGTATCCTTTATAACAATTCCCTTACCGAGAAGTTCCTCACGAATAGCATCGGCTGTAGCAAAATCCTTAGCCTTCTTCGCTTCTGCACGTTTAGCTATCATGCTCTCGACATATTCTGTAAGCTCATCACCGGCATTGTCTGTATTCTCAGACTGTCCGCCGACCAAATTCAGGCATAATACCTTATCATAATCCTCAATAACAGCCAGTTTTGTTGCTCCATTCATATCAGCCTTAAGTACGTCGTATACCAAAGTGATACCCATTGATGTATTCATATCATTACCCACTTCAGCAACAAACTTATCATGCCATTCCTTAACTGTTTCAGCAGCAACCTCACCTTCAGCGTTAACAGCACTGATACGCTTTTTAAGTTTCTTATATGTTCCGTCTGCCTGATCTAATGCTTCATAAGAAAATGTAAGTGGTTTGCGATAATGGCTCTGCAAACAGAACATACGATATACTATCGGATCATAACCCTTCTCTTCAAGCAGACTTACCGTCAAAAACTCACCGCTTGACTTGCTCATCTTGCTGGCTTTTCCGCCATCCTTTTTCTCAACAAGATGATGCACATGGAACCAGTAATTACACCATTTGTGGCCTGTGTAACTCTCAGTCTGTGCAATCTCATTAGTATGATGTGGGAACATATTATCAATACCGCCGCAATGAACATCCATATATTCGCCCAAATGCTTCATACTTATGCATGAGCATTCAATATGCCATCCCGGATATCCGACTCCCCACGGGCTGTCCCATTTGAGTGCCTGGTCCTCAAATTTTGACTTTGTGAACCAAAGTACAAAATCATTCTTGTTACGCTTATTTTCATCTTCAGATACATCATCACGCACGCCAACCATCAGCTCTTCTTCATTTTGATTACCGAATACGTAATATTCCTTCAATTTTGATGTATCAAAATATACATTTTCGCCTGCTTTATATGCATAACCTTTTTCCAAAAGTACTTCAATCATATGAATAAATTCATCGATGCAATTTGTCGCAGGTTCAACAACATCCGGTGTTTTAATATTAAGTTTCGCGCAATCGGAAAAGAAAGCATCTGTATAGAATTTTGCCACTTCCATAACAGTCTTATTCTCTCTTTTAGCGCCCTTTAACATCTTGTCTTCACCGGTATCGGCATCACTTGACAAATGTCCTACATCAGTAATATTCATTACACGTTTTACATCATAGCCGGCATATCTGAAAGTTTTCTCCAGAACATCTTCCATAATATAACTACGAAGATTACCGATATGTGCAAAATGGTACACTGTAGGGCCACATGTATACATAGCCACTTTGCCTTCTTCGTTTGGCTTAAACTCCTCTACTTGCTTTGTCAGTGAATTATAAATCTTCATCAAACTATATCTCCATTTTCTAATTTTTCATTTGCTTTACTATCTGTTCGAGTTCTAATACCCTATTAACCAATTCGCTGTTAGCTCTCTGCAGCGATTGTATATCCTCTCTTACCGGGTCAGGCAGATTCGTCTGATCCAAATCATCCTGCGGTAGGGCAACATTGTTACGCTTAACGACACGTCCCGGAACACCAACTACCGTAGAATTGGGCGGAACTTCCTCAAGTACAACAGAACCGGCACCAATCTTACTGTTATCTCCGATTTTAAACGAGCCCAATACCTTGGCGCCCGAACTAATCATTACATTATTACCTATAGTAGGATGTCTCTTGCCTTGCTCTTTTCCTGTACCGCCAAGTGTTACACCCTGATATAAAGTGACATTATCACCTATAATCGTTGTCTCACCTATAATCACACCCGAGCCATGATCAATAAAGAATCCTTTACCTATCTCGGCACCCGGATGAATCTCAATTCCGGTCTTATGAGCCGCCTTTTGCGACAGCCATCTGGCAGTAAAAAAGTGACCTTTCAAATATTGCTTATGGGCAATACGATAATACATCATCACCTTAAAACTGGGATACAGAAAAACCTCCAAATTGCTATGTATAGCCGGATCTCTTTCTCTTATTAAATTAATCTCTTCTTTAACCGTTTTAATAAATCCCATGTGTTATTTATTCGCTTTACAACCCACGCAAGATGCGCATTCATTCATTATATCAACAGATGCTACTTCACTCAAACCCGCAATCATGCAGATTGCCTGTGCCGATATTCCTTCCTTTGTACCGGTAAATCCCAGACCTTCTTCTGTCGTTGCCTTAACACTTACCTGTGAAATATCAATACCGAGTGCGTTAGCTATGTTCTGTCTCATAGTATCAATATGAGGTCTCATCTTGGGTGCCTGTGCAATGATTGTTGCATCGATATTCTCTATAAAATATCCTTCTTTGGTAAGCAAGTCACCAACCTGTTGCAACAGCATCAGGCTATCAGCACCCTTATATTTTTCGTCTGTGTCCGGAAAATGTTTGCCAATATCTCCAAGTGCCGCAGCACCAAGCAATGCATCCGATATGGCATGTAGCAAAACATCCGCATCGGAATGACCTAACAATCCCAATTCATATGGAATATCCACTCCACCGATTATCAGTTTTCTATCAGGTACAAGTCTATGTACATCATATCCCATTCCGACTCTCATACGCTTCACTCCCATTTTTCACATCCAAAGTGATATTATAACATATTGGCGGCTTAACTCCAACAGTATAAGCCGCCAAACAATAAATAATCTATTAAATTTGAATTAATCACAATTATTGGTTATTCATTACTTCCTCTAATAGGGAAACAAAATCATAACACTGCTTTGAAAATTCCGAAAGGTCTTTATCTATATAATCATAACGTCCTTCTTTTGCCGCAAACTCATGCTCCTTCGCATGTACAAAGAGCGGATTATAGTAGATTGATGCCATTATTCCCTTAATACCATGGGCTTCTACCGCATATAGCTTATAATCCTTATTATCATAAGCTTGTTTAAGCGTCGTAAGTTTCTTTCTTGTCTCATCAATTACTGTCGCAATCACTTCCTTAACAAAATCAAGATCACCCGCGAAATTATCATATAATTGTTTATAATCCAATCCCTCAATTGTCTCTAATGTAAGAGTGTTCTCACGTATCACATCTACCATATCAGCTCCTCCTTCCGTTAAATCTGCCGTATTTGCTACATCTGCTACATCTGCCGCATTGTCTTCCATAACTTCTGTTTTTTCAAAATTAGCGGCATTTTCCTCCAAATCTTCCGCCTCTTCATTACCAACATAGTTGCCAACTACCCTTTCAAGCATCTTTGCATCAATAGGTTTTGATATATAATCATTAAAGCCTTCTTTAATGTATCTTTCTCTGCTTCCCACAATTGCATTTGCAGTCAAAATAATTGCCGGCGTATTCCTATTCAATCCGGATTCATCATTTCTGATAGCCTTAAGAGTCTCCAGACCATCCGGTGTCGGCATCATATGATCTAACAAAATAACATCATATTTTTCATTCCTACACTTCTCAATTGCATCATTGCCGTTATCAAGCATTTCCAACTTCACTCGTGTTCTCTTCAAAAACTGCTTGATAATAAGAAGATTGGATTGATTATCATCAACCGCGAGTACCTTGGCATTAGGTGCCACAAACAAAGGTTTATATTTCGGATGGTCAATAGTAGTCTCCAAACGTAGCCATTTCTCTCCAATTGCCTCAATACTTACAATCTTTTGCGGAATCAATACTCTGAATGTACTGCCCACGCCATATTCGCTTTCAACATCCAATGCACCATGCATCAATTCAACAAGATTTTTAACAATGGCCAAACCAAGTCCGGTTCCCTCAATGTTACGATTCTTTCTGGCATCTGTTCTATAAAATGCATCAAAGAGCTTTGAAATACTTTCGCTTTTGATACCTATTCCGGTATCTCTAACCTCAAATATAAGATTCACCGTATTATCATCAACTCTCTCAAAGTCGCATTTAAATGTAACTGTTCCTTTTCTTGTATACTTCACCGCATTCGTTATGAGATTATATACAACACGCGATATATTAATCTCATCACCTTCAAGTACCGCCGGTATATTGATATTCACATCAACATCTGTCTTTAAGTTCTTATTCTTTGCTCTTTCAAGCAGCAATCCGGTCATATTGCCTAACATCGCTGATACGTTGTAGCATTCCGCAGTTATGATTGTATTGCCGGATTCAATCTTGGTAATATCCAGAATATCGTTAATCAAATTAAGCAAAAGCTTGCCTGATTTCTCAATATTTGTAGCATATTCAGCTATACTGCCGTCTTGATTCTCACGCAAAATCATCTCATTCATTCCGAGAATACTGTTAATCGGCGTTCTGATTTCATGAGACATATTAGCTAAGAAATTAGTCTTGAACGTGCTTTCGTTTACTGCGTGCATACGTTCACGCTCTATCTCTTTAAGCTCCTGCATGGTATAAGCCAATGACATAATTGTTAAAAAGTACAAGCCAATACTCAGAATCGGTCCGTCAATTCTGCCGTTTATCAGATTGACACATAGCACTTCCGCAACCGATGCAATTGCAAGACCGCATATACCAATAACGATAAATCTGTATTCATGCATATATCCCAGCATTTTGTCTCGAATAACAAGTGCCATTATAACGAATATCGTTATTATCATCATCAAATTGATATAAAACTGGGTATTCGTAAAACAATTAATATCGGTAAAATGCAGAAAGGAAAACAAAATCATGCAGGCAAATTGTACTATGCTCAAAATCGAATAAACCACAACATATCTGTCGTTCTGAATCTTATTCATATACCTGACAAAAACATACGGCATCAACATGCATAAAAAGTAACCGGTTACACCGTCAATAAATATATTGCCTGTTATAAATTGCAAAATATCGGAATCAACAACAAGCCAGGCCGCTGTAACAAATATTGCATATCCAAAATACAGCATCGACAACTTATTGTTATACGCCTTGTATATCATGGCACCGACAATAATGATGAACATTGCAATAACAAGTAATACTACTGCCATGCAAAATGACAATCTGTATTTACCCCACAATGTTCGAAACAGTCCGTAGAATGTACCGTAATACATCACATTATTGTTGCCGTTGTATACTCCTGATTCCACTTTGCTGATATGCAAAGACGCACCTTTGTCAACAGCGCTCAGTCCCACCGTAAGCCAGATACCTTTAACCGACTTTCCCGGATACTTCTTCATTCCCGAATCGATTGAAGCTCGCAATTCATCATTTACATATACCTTACAATTACGTCCTGCCCATATTAACAAATACATATTGTCATCAATATCATCCGGCAAAGTCGTATATATATCGATTGATTCACCTTTTTTCGAATCCAGTTCATATGGCAAATAGAATTTCTCGCTTGTTCCGTCTTCTCTTTCCCATGTCCACTCCGTATCAAGTGTCTTACTGACAGCCTGCATACTTGTTATCGGTACTTTCCAAACAGTCATTGCCAGCACACCAAAAATTGCAAAGGCCACCACAGCGCACCAGAACAAGATTGAAAAAATTCTGAACACTTCAATAAATTTCTTTTGCTTACTTTCATTTATAGACATCATTGCTACCCCTCAGCGATACTTATCAATATTTTACCACATTATTCTTATACAAATACTGTCTTTTGAGCAATTTTTCTGTCTTTTAAGTCGATATCAGGCAGTTGAAGCAATTTTCGTTCAATTTCACTTTTCTAAAAGTCCCAAAAGTGATATGCTAAAAAAGTATATGAAACAAAAAGGAGTCCACATGGAAAATAAACAAAGCTCTCTTTCAACAATTCCAAAGCTTCTCGTAGTTGATGACACCGAGGTTAATATCAGACTTTTCAAATTCAGACTAAAAGATTATGACCTGGATATCACCACGTGTAACAGCGGTGAAGAAGCATTGCGTTTAACTGCCACGACGCATTATCATATTATTTTCCTTGATCATATGATGCCCGAAATGGACGGAATTGATACATTATATGCTATAAGAAATCAGCAAAACGGATTGAATATTCACACTCCCGTTATTGCAATGACAGCCGCATTCGGCGAAGATGCGCTCAAAGAATATCTCTCTATCGGTTTTGACAACGCAGTGTTCAAGCCTTACACTTTCGAAAACCTGACAAATATTCTTAAAAACTACGATTTGATTTAATCATTCTTACTCTTTTCGTTTTTCTTATTCATAATTCGGCTGCATATTAAAGCGCCAATTCCACTGACAACAAGAACAACCGCAAGAACCACTATGGCAATCAGGAATTTGGATCCTCCCATTGCTTCTCCCGATATAGACGTAGCCACCACAGCCGGAATACGTCCGAGAGTAGCCACCAGGATAAAGAAAACGGGATTAAATTCCGACAATCCCGCAACGTAGCATAGCAGGTCCTTTGGAGAACCCGGTATAACAAAAAGAATCGCGAAAAGGATCTCTCGCTTTTTCTCTTCTTTTAAAAAATCAAGCTGCTTTATCTTCTCTTTTTTGAAGAAAATCTCAACAAAATTGTGTCCGAAACGGCGTACCATTGTAAATACAAGTATCGAACCGATTGTAGCGCCGATAAGAAAAAGAATACTTCCCAAAAGTGCTCCGAACGCATATCCTCCGGCCATTTCCAACGGACCTCCCGGAATAACGGCAACAAATATTTGCAGGATAACCATACAAACATATGCAACATAACCCAGTACGCCGCGATTATCCATCCATATCTTAAAATTCTCTTTATCGGTTGCAAACTTATATGTCAGAATTCCCAAAATAATAACAAGAGTCAACGCCAACACAAGTGCTACTATTCTGATAACATTTTTATACTTCTTCATAAACGTCTACCACTATTTCTCAACTCTGTTTAAATATTTATCCCATCCGATGTTCACATCTGTGCACTTAATATCAATAGTATATGAATCACCGACAGTATTACTGTTTTCCTCATCGATAGTCTCTATATTCAATATGACACCATCGCCTGTTTTTTCCATATCATACAAATAATCGCCTACCGCATCCTTAAGGACTTTACCGCACTCATCTGCATTAAGCGGCTTATCTTTAACGCTTCTAATCAATTCATCATTGGCATTATAATATTTGTATCCGTCTATGCATCCGGCTGATATTTTTGCATTCGTAAGCTCAATCATTGTAGTTGCCGCATAGCTATCGGTGTAGTTGGTGTTCATTGAATTGCCGGCTTTTACAATCAGTGCCTCAACTTCAATCTGTATAGAATCGCCAAACAAAATGTTTGTTATATAGCAATCTTTATAATCAAATTTATCAACCTCATTTACAGAATAAAACTTGCTCATGTTCTCTCCGTTTCCTATATCTGTCATTATTTAACATTTATACCATAG
>JAGHVF010000050.1 GCA_018064425.1 Candidatus Colinaster equi
GATGTACAAGAACAATGTAAATAGTAACAGTTAACGTTGGGGATGGTATTATAAGCCATCCTCTTTTAATTTGGTAGGCACTGTGTTATTAAGCGCTTACATGGCAACATCAGATGTAACTGCCCCGATAGAATCATTGGAAGAACCCAAACCACAAGGCACAAGGTTCAAAGTCGTAAGTCCAAAGGATAAAATAAGCCCACAGCAAGTCCACGAGAATGACTTAAGCCCATGCGTCGGCTTCTCCCGACGCACATAAAAAGGCTCAACCCCTTGTAAACAAAGGGCTGAGCCAATTAAGTCAATTGATACCCAAAAAGTATTTAATTACTCGATGATTGTAGCTACTCTACCAGAACCTACTGTTCTACCACCTTCACGATATTTGAATACCGTTTTATGGGGTATTTTATATGATTTTAGGTGCTAAAAATGGCATAAATACATTGGTTTTGGATGTAGTATTTTTATTTGTTCGAGTTCTTGGCACCGGAATGGCACCAATAAGCATTAATCTAAATACAGTTCTAGAATAATGAATTCCTTTTATACAAACTCTATAATGAGTACTGTATTTAGTAAGACAGATTTTCTTTTGATACCATATGTTGTGTGGCAATTCCAATTATTCCATGGATTATTTGAGTTTTTGAGGATTTTGGCAACCATGGTGCAACCGTTATCCCCCACTTTATATACCACCTGGAAGGTGGGGGATAAATATTTCTACCTCAGCAACTTCTCTACTTATATCATGTATTTTTTCTTCAAATCCACATAGAAATCTCTATACTTTTGTGAATTTTGTGCCAAATAATTAATCGCTCGTAAAACATCCGTTGTGGAATATCTTACATTTAGGCGGCTCTGTATTTCGTCAAGTATCTCTCCATTTAGATTTTTAAGTGCACCCACCATTCCATAATCTTTCATTGCACCTACTATGAGCTTATGCGAGTCTGACAACTCATCTACATTTAGCCCTCCATAGGTTTTGGTGTAATACTTACTCTTGCATTCCTCCAACGACTCAATAACGTTTGCACCAAACTTCCAGTTCGGACATTTAGTTTTTATTTCTATTCCGATATTTACAAGCGGCATAATACAATATTCCAATGTTGAATATATAAACTGCATATAGTGATTAATAATTTCTGTATTGTCCGTTTCTACATTCGTTTTCTTTTTTAAGTAAGCTATTCTATCTCCAAAATTGTTTAAAAATTCTTTCTGCGTTCCATCCATATAAAAATTTTGTAAATATCCGGTAATTAAAAATTTATCAATACCCAATGTTCCATTATAATCATTTTTATATGCTTCGTTCGCTATAAAAGGCAGATTACTTATACCCGGATATTTTCTATCTTTCTTTAATGCAGCAAGGATTTCTTTCAACTTTATCAATGATATTTTATATGTCTTAAGCAACTCCTGACATAATTCACATTCGATACCCTGTTCTTCACAGAATTGTAATATTTTATCCGTATTCTTGCTATCCTCAATTTCTGCCAATTCTTCCTCGTCAGCAATTGCCAATGATATTGTTATCTCATTTTCTATCAAATCCTCCACTTGAACTATAGAATATACATATCCAATTGGATATTTTCCCAAACGTCCAGCTCTACCAACTGTATTTTTCAGCAACAATATATCTCTCATATTAGTATACTCCGGATGAATAAACAGATTTTTAGTTACCGTATTTATTCCCTCCGATATCGAATTCGTTCCAAATAAGACTTTGTACTCTTCACTTTCATTGAAAAGATTAATCATTCTATTCTGAACATACTTTGGCATCTGCCCATGATGCGTTAAAATTCCTGCCTTTAAAAGTTTTACAACACTCCAATCCGGATGTATTTCCGTTTCAAGCAATCTAACAAATTCCGTAACATTTTCACTCTGAATGGTATCTTTTATTTTCTCATATCCTGCATTAATCTGTTTTGGTGAATTACAAAATAAAATTGTTTTTTCTTCTTGCCCCTTATTTAAAAGTGTATCATAAAAATTTATCTCCTCTAATACAATATAATTTTTCTCTACTGCATTAAAATCTGATTTGTATATAAAGAATTCATATTTATCGAAACCGACAAGTGTTGCTTTAGGTGTAAGCAAGAATACCTTGTTGGAATTTCTCGTCATACTATCTAAAAATGTTTCTGATAGTTTATAAGCTCTTTGACTTCTAATAGAATCCTGCAGTTTATAGGCTTCATCTATCACAAACAAGTCTATCTCACCTAGAATACTTCTATCTAATTCCAAAAACTTCTCTTGTGTACCAATAAAAAATAATTTCTCCTCGTCATGTATACTTTCTATTGCTGAGCACTTATCAAAAATTACATACTCAGAAAAATGTTCATTCTCCTTAAAACTTCTTTCTAATTCATATGCCAATGCATTTGTTGGCACAATATAAACTATAGTGTTCGGTTTTGCTGTATATATGTATTCCTTTATTAACATAGTTTTTCCAAATGATGTCGGTGCCGACAAAATCACCTTGTCCATTTGAAAAAGGCATTTAAGAGCGTCGTATTGTGGTGGAGAGAAAAAAATTTCCTCCTCTACATGACCAACCCTTCTTTCAGCATTCTTATTTAACATGATAGCTTCTGATAAACTAACATCAAACACATCGGTTCTAAAATAAGGTGTAAGGTCGTACATCCCTAGCTCTATAATGGGTAATTCCTGACCTTTATCCAATCTTTCCAGCATCCTCTTCCGTTGCTTATTATATTTATCACCGCTCATACGACACCTCTACATACTTGTAAGTTTATCTCTTGACGCTTCTATCATTTTATGAATAAGATTTTTCTTATCTTTTATTGGCAAATGAACTAATATAATCTCATAATCACCCTCTATATCATCGTGGCTTAGCGAGTCTCTCACATTATTTACCAACTGTTCCACAGATACAGAATACTTATCATAAAAATCCGAATTTCCGTACTGACTTACATCCGTTTCAGAATGTAAAACAAATCCTGCAAATGTAATTTTTTGACCCATAAACTGATCTACTGTTAGTTCATCGTATTCACCAATTGCCAAATTCTTTATAACTATCCTATATGCGTCTTCACATGTTTCCACCTTTGTCTGCAAGCTTTCTAGCTTATTTTTTATGCTATTATTTACAAAATCCTTAATTATTTGCTTGATGCCTCCATCAAAACTCTCATAAAACTTTGCTTCTCCTAGAACAATTAAGTTCTGTTCCAAATTGTACATACACGCATCTACACCCGTATGCGAATCTGCCAAAGTATCTTCCACCGCAATTATTCCTTTAGCAAGCTGATATGAATACATATCTCTAAAAATTAATCCTAATATCCCCTCCGCAAGAAAAGAATAAAAAGACTTATTGGTTCGTATATTATCTTCTATAAAGCTATCTAAGTCCGTTGTTATTCCGCTTTTCGGTACAAATCTACGGTATATATTTTGTTTATTCCTACGATTCAAGTTTTCCTCTGCAAACATATGCTTTAAATTGTCATCCTCAAGCACTATATCTGGTAAAACTTTCTCAATTTCTTCTGGTTCAAAAACAATATTTTTAACACATATTGAACCATATGTTGTTTCACACTCATTCTTAACAACTTTATACTTATAATCGAACATTCACAAGCGCCTCCTATAAACCAACCATATTCAGCAACTTGGTCACTCTGACCAAGTTGCTGACCATGATTTAAGAATAGTATTTCTGATTCTTACTCTTTGGCTTTTGGGGTTCAGTTCTTTTTAATTTACCTAATTCAAGCATCTTATCCAAATAATGTCTTCTAAAATATGAACGCTCCAAATTAAACTGCTGCATTATTTCACTTGCTGATTTTGGTTCTTTGCAAAACGCAATTATTTGCTCCATGATATCTTGGTCATTATGATGGTCACTATCTTGGTCACTCTGACCATGATGCTGACCATCATCTTTCAGCAACGCCAAATATCTATCACAAGCCTTACACAGCACCATGATTCCCGACTCATTTATCTCATACTCCGGCAAAGGACCATCGTAAAGTCCACAAGCTTCTTTTATCTTCTCAAATCCTCTTCCCCAAGCTTCAATCATACCGCTTTTAAAGAAAATATTAGCCAGTTTCGGATTGTATGGCTTAGAGGAGTGCTTCATAAACAACTTGTCCGTAGAATCCAAATTAGGCGGCATTTCTCCATCATTCCAAATGTATATCTTATCCTCATAAACACTAATCTGGATAGGATTGCAGCTACTATAATCCTTATGAACAATTGCATTCAGAAGGATTTCACGGAACGCATCCTTATGGAACATAAACTGCTCCACTCTCTGAATCCCCTCATAAGCAATGAGTGCTTTCATATATTTTGTATAGACTAAATCAACCGTCTTATCTACCTGTTCAATCAACGGTCCATGTACTTCATCCTGATATACCAAATCTGAATCTGATTTTCCAAAATAACCAATTTTTATATAAGAGCCGGTTACCCACTTCTCAGGATCTTTATAGTATGCCAACATAGCTGCTCTTATCAAATATCCATCTTCATCAATAAGGTGCAAGTTATCCATCAAAATAGTATCTTCAACACTTACTTCTTCATTGGTTAGTCTGCCTCTTTTTACTGCCTTGTCCTTAAACAATTGTATCGCATCCTGCTTCAAATCAGCCACAGACAGTTTCGGCAACGGAACACCATCCCATGTTCTTCCCTGCGTTTTTAACAATGCTCTCTCTAATTCCTTTCCGGTAATTTCGCGCATGGTACTTCCGGAGCGATAATAATATTTTCCGCGGAAACTGATTAATGACGGATATTTATCAACAACAATCTGCAAATATTCCAATTCGCCTTCATACAAAAGGTTCACATCTGCAATGATCCCCATTGTATCTGTGATTTTATTAGGAATTCGCTCTAACAAATCCCTTGCATTATCAATCCCTACAACTTTACCGTTGTCGTTAGTACCTATGTATATTGTTCCACCGTAAGCATTAGCATATCCACAAATCCATTTCAAATATTCGTCCTGCCAAGACTCTTTCCACTCTATAGATTGATGTTCTTTTTCCTTCATCATGCCACCAACTTTCCGTATTTATTTATCCACTTCCGTAAAGAAGTACTCTAAGGTCCCTACAAACATTTTCAGCTCAAGCAATTCCTTAATTTGCTCCCTATCCATCCAAGCAACTTGTGCCACTTCATCTGTTGTAGCATTGTTCAAATCAACTTCTCCGTCATAATCAAACAGCCACACATCCATAATGTCATTGTAAATCTTACCCTCAATGATTTTACGTACCTTTGTAAAAAGAACTTGCCCTTTGCCCGGTTCCAAATCAACGCCAACTTCTTCTTTTGCTTCTCTAATTGCCCCCCGCAGACTATCTTCACCCTTTACAACAGAACCACCCACACATTCCCACATCAACGGATATGTCGGTCTATTTACAGAACGTTGTGAAATAAGATACTCTCCCTTAGAATTTCGAATCCACACATGAACTACCAAATGGTATCCATCTATCGGTAGCTGCTCACCTCTTACGTGGTCTTTCCCTACAAGTTCTCTTTTCTCATTATACAAATCCCAAATTTCTGCATCAGGCACATACTCTACAATATCACCAAAATCTACATTTAAAGTTTTACAAATTTTGCTTAGAATCGTTAAACTCACATCTTCATCACGCCGCAGTTTTGTCATAGTGTTTGGTGCTATATCTGCCTTTTTCCGCAAATCAGATTTACTCATTTCCTTTTCAACCAATAATCTCCATAATCGTTTATATGATACAGCCATGATGATACTTTTACCTTTCAATATATTTTGTATAGGCATTACAATACGTATAACAAATTAATCGTATTTCTAACTTGTATAGATAATTCCATCGGATCTAGCATCACATCCATGTAATTAGGGTTGCTATGATGATATATTTTTGAATAATCATTCAATTCCTCTATTTGAGGTACATACATTTTTAATCTGTACAACGGCGATTCCTCCTCCGCGTCTCTTATCATCTTTATAAAATCACCCAGCCAATCCCCCTCTTTAACTAAACTAAAATATTTCAATCTAAATACCCCTTCTATACAAGGTCTTATACATCTGACTACGTCTCTCAATGACATATCATCTCCTTTCAACAGATAATCATTCAGAGTTTTTATGTCTCTTGCTAACCCTGTTAACAACGCATTTTTAAAATCATAATTTTGAATAATATACGAGCTACCTTGCCTAGTTATCTGCAATTTTAACGGGATATCACTATATAATGCATTACAGAAATCATTAGCAAAATGCAAATCATGTGTGAGAATAAATAACTGCCCTACTTTATTCGCCACCCTGACCAACTGGGTTATAGTTGTTTGTTTTCTATGCGTATCAAAACTAGTAAACGGGTCATCAACAACAACTATATATTCTTCCGGATTTGGTACTATATCCATCTTCGCCAGAAAAAAGGATAACGCCAACGCATTTTTATCTCCTTCACTCAAATAATATTTAAGCGAATGTCCTGTTGCAGATTCTCTTTCAGTAAAATGTATTTCGTGATTATTAATCTTTATTCCATATATCAACCTAATTGAATTTGAATTTGTTGGAAACACTATTTTATGATCAATAATCTTTAAATCATTACTGAAAGAAGATAAATATCTGTTTATATTAGAAATATATAAATCTATCGATTCAGATAAAAATCTCGTTCTTTCCGCTTTCTTCTGTTCAAGTTTCTTTGCTAACTCATCTCTTTCTGCTTGTAATCTTGTCATTACGCTGTCTTTATTAATATCTTTCTTTTCACTTTTTAATTTCAATTTACGATTTTTCGCTCTTGTCCTAGCTACGCTTAATAACCGAGTAAGTTCATTCAGTTCTTTTCTAAATTGTCTTGCTTGATCCGGCATTGACATTTCAAAAATATTTAATTCGCTTATTCTATCTTCAATAGAAATGGTATAAACATTATCTTCCAAATAAAAGCTATTGAATATCTCAACCTTTTTATGATTTCTATTCCACTTTCCTTTTCTATATATGAACTTTTTTTTATCATCCCCTAATAATCTAATTTCTGATGATTCCTCACTACCAAAAGATTTCTTAGCTTCAATAGATGAATTATCACATAGCGATTTAAGCATAAGCGAAATACTAGTTTTCCCACTTCCATTTGGAGCATAAATAACATTCGTTTTCTTAAACACAAAATCCCAATCTGTACTTCCCTTCTTCAAATCATCAAATTTATTATACCGTTTTATCGATAATATTTTTTCAATCATTACTTATCTTCCTCCACTTTGTAAGCTTCTGTTGTTAAATTCACTATCTATTTGTCACTTAGCGAATCAATAATTCTCTCAAATCTAGAAATCAAATCATCATATGTCATGATATCTGCTATATTTTTATATTGTCGTTTTATTAATTCAAAATCTCGTATCTGTTGCTCATCAAACTCCTTACTGCGACCAATAATAAGTATACCTTGCGGATTCACAACTTGAGGAAGCACCCCCTGTGGCAACATCTCTGTCAATTTCACAAAAAAATTATCCTTTTCTCTGTTTAGACAATTTAAGCAAAAGATATATTTCTCTATTTGTTGAATTGCTCCTGCAAAATCTCTTACCGGAACATAATTATTTCTATACGATGCCTGCTTTGTCAAAACACTCACACTAGGTTTCTTTATTTCCATAACATCAATGAAACCGTTAGCATCAACCAATATAAAATCCGGACGTTTATCGTATCCATCCACTCCTTGAAATGTAAATTCCCTTGTACTAAATATGTATTGTGGATATAACAGTTTCATTATCTCTTCAATTCTTAGTTGCCATACAGTTTCACTCGTATGTTCTGCTTCCTCCAGCAAATTTTTCAATTCAGATAATGCTATCGCAAATTGTTCCCTTCGTATTTTCCTATTAAAATCTTGAATATTTAAATTTTCATTCTTCAAATAGGCATGTTCTCTTTTTTCAATATAATTTTCATACTCATGTTCACATTTATCACTTTGGGGAACAAATTCTTTAACTATTGTTGCAATCCGCTTATGTGCATACTTTTTCAACTCTGTAGAATTAGGAAATATCTCTATTAATGCCTTGTATTTACTTTGTGAAATACTATAACCATCTGAATGTTCATCATCTCCAATATACATATTTCCATCAATAACTTGGTCTATTTTCTTCAACACAGATATATTTTTATTTGCAACAAACATTTTCGGATTAAACTTCATATTCTCGGAAAAGAAAAACACATGCTCTGTTCCAACAACCGCCTGATTAATTTCTATATATCCATCAACCACTTTTCCTATAGCAAAACATATGGAATCATCATCAAATTCTTCCACATCTCTCAGCATACTTTGTTCTACCCAAAAAGTATTTTTAATATTGTACCCATCTTCAATTCTTATTTTATTCAGAATTTCACTCACGCCATAAAGTGGTGTATAAATCACAATAAGTTCACTGTTTTGCTTCACAAATTCAAACGACATCTATATCCTCCAATGCCAATGTATTATCTTTCACACTTTATCTATCATACTACATAATAATCTTATTTCCAACGAACTTTCGCACATTCTTGCGATTTTTTCTTTAATTTACACACCAATGTCCATGATGGTCACTTTTCTAACAATTCTTCTGCTCCAACAAGAGAGCTCCCTATTTACTACATATACCATATCAAATCAAAATGAATCAAAATCGCAAACACCACTACTGCAAATATTACACATCCCAACGGAAATAACATCTTTTCCGCAAACCAATCCGCAAAACTTTTTCTAGCGTAATAGCAGCTTCTATATCTCTTTTTCGGGCCCCGCAGATGATGCTTCTCCCGAAACTTATCCCATGCATTCTTCCCCCTTTCCCTATCGAGCTCTTCTTCTGTTTCTTTTAGCCTGCTGTTCAGATACCGATAACTGCTCCTCTCGCTTTCTATCTTCCGCTCTAGGCGTTCCTTTTGTTCTTCCTTTTGTTGCAAGAGCCTCGCGTATGCTGCGTCTTTCTCCCGGAGCGACTTCTCCAGCTGTGAAATCCTCGATTCCTTCTGGTCTATCACCTGTGCCTGTTCCTTCAAGAGCGTCTTGCACTTGCTGATAGTATCCTGCAAGCTCTGCATCTTCTGCTGCTCTTCTGATTCGTTCCTCTTCATCGTCTCGCAAGATTCCATTTCTACGTTCATCATATAATGATAATTTGCCATTCTTTTCATCCCTCCTTTCACATTTACGTTTCTTGTATTTTATATTTTACGAATATCGTATGTTTAATATATCACTTACTATTTGTATTGTCAATACATCGTACAACATACTATTACGTTTTTCGTAATTCTGTATTTTATAATTTTCTCTTTTATGTTTTTCGTAAATGTGATATGATAGTAATATATTTATGTATTTCGTAAATTATTTTTGTATGAACATGGGAGGCTTCTTATGGGAGATGGAATAAAGCTCAAGAAATATTTAGACGAAAAAGGCACCAATGTCCGTCAAATTGCAAAAGCAACCGGAATTAGTGCCACTACGTTATATACCATTATTCAAAAGGATTCAAATATCAGATTTGATTTTGCGCTCAGATTAGCAAATGAATTGGAAATTGATGTGAACGAAATTTGTTCTGCAGTACCATTTTCCGGCGAATTGAAAGAAGAAGAAATCTATCCAACTCTTCCGAATGGTTTAAATGGTGCCTTGGACTCCAGTAGAGTAAAGACATACTTAAAAAATTCTATGTATCCTCTTATGCATTTATTTGGAAAGAACAGCATGCCGGATGTAGATAATCTCTTAACATCCTTCTATCAGCTTGATGATGAAGCCAGGAAGGAAGTTGTTGAAACAATACAGTTCAAGCTGCAGTATCACAAGGATCCTGAACGTGCAGAGCAGATAAAACAAATAAAAGGTTGGTAAAATGAAAGAGACACCGTCAAGTGTCTCTTTCTTCTACATATTACCAGATTGATATTCTATTTCCATCCATATGAAATCATCATTCCACCAGCTTTGGTAAGTGCTACTTCCCCTTCATGTTTTTTCAAATATCGTACAATTCCGTTCTGCTGACTGCAATACTCTTCTGCTTCTTTTCGGCTCATTCCACGATTCATAAAGTATAGTATATTTTCCTCTGTTTCTCTTTCAGTTTTAGAATCATCCCAGTGATCCGCTTTAATAATACTATTTAGTATCTCACTATAATCTTCTTGTTCTGGTTCTAAAAAAGTAACTTTATCGTTCATTCTGCATGCAACATCTCTCAAGCCTGCTTTTTTCATATAGTGCGGAACTTTCATTGAAATAGAATAGTCTCTATTTTGCTTCTCTAGTTCTGTCTTCCATAGTTTTTCTAATCCATCATGCTGACACAGTGCTTGATAGTCCATTCCCTTTACATATAGTCCACAAGATTCAAATTCGCGATTACACTCAATACTGATAACAATTCCATTTTGCTTTGCCATTCCAATCATTTTTTGTAGCATCTTCTCACCATCATCTACATGTCTTAAAACAGCCTGGCTAATCACCATATCATATTTTTTTACAGTGTCAAAATTCATGATATCATCACATATGAACACAGCATCTATATCTAGACCAGAATATATGCTTTTTGCAGCATTTACTAATTCTTTAGAAAAATCTATGCCAACATATTTGCTCCCTTCCGGTAGCATAGGCATAATCAATAGTCCTAATGCACCGAAACCGCATCCGCAATCCAACACATTAATTGGTGAATCTATCTTCCAAACATCATTAATCAAAAAACGGAGATAATCTTCATTCCAAAATGATTTTCTTGTTCTTTGTAAATACTCAAAACATTTATCCCAATACTCTGACACTCCAGAATTAGAAGATATGTATTCTTGTTCCAAAGGTGTAAGGCCTAGAAGTGCATCTACAGAGATTCCAAAGAAACTACTAATCTGTGGCAGCATTGAAATATCGGGATATACTACACCGTTTTCCCATTTGCTTATTGTTTGGTAGGATACATTCAGAACATCTCCTAATTCCTGCTGTGTTAAATTGTTTTGTTTTCGTAACTGTGCTAGTTTGAAATTCATCATATAATATACCGCCTTCTTTTTTTCTTAATCATAACTGTTCATACACTGCTCTGTATTTATTTCATTAGGCGAAAGTATTCTCATGTTTTGCGAATAATCTATAATTTAAATAACTCCAGCAACTCAACCAAATCATTTACTGTGTTATCAGGCGCTTCATCTTCTTTACAAATATTCCAAAGTCCACCAAATCCTTGCTTTATCCAAATAGTTTTTATACCCATCCTCTTTGCTGGTACAATGTCATTATCAATTCTATCCCCGATCATTACTGCATTTTCCGGCTTACATCCGCTTCGCTCCAAAGCAATCTGATAAATTCTGGGATCCGGCTTTGCTACACCTTCTTCGGCAGAAGCAATTACCAAATCAATGTATTTCAAAATACCATGTTGTTGTAAACGCTCTGCTGTTCCCAATTCTTGATTTGCGATAACACCAATTTTATATGTTTTACATAACTGTTCCAGACAAGATACTGTCTCTTTATATAAGACTACATCATCAAAATACCATTTCTGCTTCGGAAGCCCTAAGAGCTTGGTCACTTCCAAATCACCTTTTTATTCTCTTTGTAGAAGTTGATTGCAAGTTCATATATTTCTTCATAAGATTTATTTGCTGCCCCCGCCATATCTCGCATCCTATGTTCATATGCTTTTTCCTCATTTATCAAAGTGGAACCAACATCAAAAAATAACCATTCTATATCTTTTAACATTTACTTCGTCCTTCCTTCTACAAACAGTACTTAATTTCTTGGCACCGTTTTGGCACCAGACACGCAATAACAATCCGCTATCTCACAATATTAAACGTAAAAAGGCTTCCCGAGAAATCTCGGAAAGCCTTGAATTTACTAGGTTTGTTAAACAATCAACAAGGATTACTCGATGATTGTAGCAACTCTACCAGAACCTACTGTACGTCCACCTTCACGGATAGCGAATGTAAGACCCTGCTCCATAGCGATTGGATGGATGAGCTCGATTGTCATCTCGATGTTATCGCCAGGCATACACATCTCTGTACCTGCAGGAAGGTTACATACACCAGTTACGTCTGTTGTTCTGAAGTAGAACTGAGGACGATAGTTGTTGAAGAAAGGTGTATGACGTCCACCTTCATCCTTATTAAGAACGTAAACCTGAGCTGTAAACTTTGTATGGCATGTTACTGTACCAGGCTTAGCAAGGATCTGTCCACGCTCGATATCTGTTCTCTGGATACCTCTAAGAAGTACACCAACGTTATCTCCGGCATATGCCTCATCAAGAAGCTTTCTGAACATCTCGATACCAGTTACTACAGACTTCTGCGTCTCTTCCTTGATACCAACGATTTCAACTTCTTCTGACATCTTAAGAGTACCACGCTCTACTCTACCAGTTGCAACTGTACCACGACCTGTGATAGAGAATACATCCTCGATAGGCATAAGGAAAGGCTTATCTGTCTCACGTACAGGATCAGGAATGTATGAATCTACTGTATCCATAAGCTCCATGATCTTATCGCCCCACTCACCGTTAGGATCTTCAAGAGCCTTAAGAGCTGAACCCTTAATGATAGGACAACCTGTGAAATCATACTCCTCAAGCTGCTCTGTTACTTCCATCTCAACGAGCTCAAGAAGCTCAGGATCGTCAACCATATCACACTTGTTAAGGAATACTACGATGTAAGGTACACCTACCTGACGAGAAAGAAGGATATGCTCCTTTGTCTGTGCCATAACACCATCAGTTGCAGCAACAACAAGGATAGCACCATCCATCTGAGCAGCACCAGTGATCATGTTCTTTACATAATCAGCATGGCCTGGGCAGTCAACGTGTGCATAGTGACGCTTATCTGTCTGGTACTCGATATGAGCTGTAGAAATTGTGATACCTCTTTCTCTCTCTTCTGGAGCCTTATCGATATTCTCAAAATCAACCTTTGCATTACCATCAACTCTCTCAGAAAGGACCTTTGAGATAGCAGCTGTAAGAGTTGTCTTACCATGATCTACGTGTCCAATAGTACCAATGTTACAATGTGCCTTAGAACCTCTTTCGAATTTAGCCTTTGCCATTTTTACTTTCCTCCTAGAAAAATAATTATCTTTAAATTAATGTTACAAAATATCTCCCCATTCCGGAGATTAGCTCGACTATCTACGATTATATTAAAAATCAATCAGATTATCAAGCATTTTTACCTATTAGTTGTTTGCCTTTGCAGCAAGAACCTTATCAGCTACGTTCTTTGGAACTGCCTCATATTTCTCGAAGAACATTGAGTAGTTACCACGACCCTGTGTCTTAGAACGAAGGTCTGTAGAGTAACCGAACATTTCTGCAAGCGGAACATATCCTCTTACAATCTTACCGCCGCCAAGATCATCCATACCCTCGATACGACCACGACGAGAGTTGATATCACCGATAACATCTCCCATGTACTCTTCAGGCATAGTAACCTCAACCTTCATGATTGGCTCAAGAAGTACAGGTGAAGCCTTTGCCATCGCTTCCTTGAAGCACATAGAACCGGCAATATGGAATGCCATTTCTGATGAATCGACTTCATGGTATGAACCATCATAAACAGTAGCATGAATACCAACAACCGGGAATCCACCAAGTGAACCGGCCTTTGTTGCTTCTTCGATACCTTCGCCGACTGAAGGGATGTACTCCTTAGGAATAGCACCACCGACAACCTCTGAATCGAACTTGAACAACTCTTCACCGTTAGCATCCATAGGCTCGAAACGAACCTTACAATGACCGTACTGACCACGACCACCTGACTGCTTAGCATATTTGTATTCCTGATCAACAGGCTTTGTAAATGTCTCTTTGTATGCAACCTGAGGTGCACCAACATTAGCTTCAACCTTGAACTCACGAAGAAGTCTGTCTACAATGATTTCCAAGTGAAGCTCGCCCATTCCGGCGATGATTGTCTGACCTGTCTCCTGATCTGTATGAGCACGGAATGTAGGATCTTCTTCAGCAAGTTTAGCAAGTGCCTCACCAAGCTTACCCTGTCCTGCCTTAGTCTTTGGCTCGATAGCGAGCTCGATAACCGGCTCAGGGAACTCCATAGACTCAAGGATTACAGGATGCTGCTCATCACAGATTGTATCACCTGTACCTGTAAGCTTAAATCCAACTGCAGCTGCGATATCACCAGAGTAAACCTTATCAAGCTCAGCTCTGTGATTAGCATGCATCTGGAGAATACGACCTACACGCTCTTTCTTATTCTTTGTTGCATTAAGTACATAAGAACCTGCGTTCAATGTACCGGAATATACTCTGAAGAATGCAAGCTTTCCAACGAATGGATCAGCCATAATCTTGAAAGCAAGTGCTGCGAACGGCTCTTCATCAGATGAATGACGCTCGATCTCATTTCCTTCCATATCTGTTCCCTTAATAGCAGGGATATCAAGTGGAGAAGGCATGAATTCAATAACAGCATCAAGAAGTTTCTGAACTCCCTTATTTCTGTATGCTGTACCACAGCAAACAGGAACTGCTGTACACTCGCAAGTTGCCTTACGAAGTACCTTCTTCATCTCTTCAACTGAAGGCTCTTCACCCTCAAGGTACATCATCATAAGCTCATCATCAAGCTCGCAAATCTTCTCAACGAGCTCTTCACGATACTTATCAGCCTCTTCCTTCATATCATCAGGAATAGCTGTAATTGAAATATCTTCGCCCTTATCATCATTATAGATGTAAGCTTCCATTTCAAACAAATCGATGATTCCCTTAAAATCGTCTTCTTTACCGATAGGTAACTGAAGAACGATTGCATTCTTACCAAGTCTTGTACGGATCTGATCAACAGCTCCGTAGAAATTCGCACCCAAGATATCCATCTTGTTGATGAATGCCATTCTTGGTACGTTGTATGTATCAGCCTGACGCCATACGTTCTCTGACTGTGGCTCAACACCACCCTTTGCACAGAATACACCTACGGCACCGTCAAGAACTCTAAGTGAACGCTCAACTTCTACTGTAAAGTCTACGTGTCCGGGTGTATCAATGATATTGATACGATGCTCAAGAGCTCCTGCTTTTGCCTTGCAGTGATCCTGCAATGTCCAATGGCATGTTGTAGCGGCTGATGTAATAGTGATACCTCTTTCCTGCTCCTGCTCCATCCAGTCCATGGTAGCTGAACCATCATGAGTCTCACCAATCTTATGATTTACACCAGTATAATAGAGGATACGCTCAGTTGTTGTTGTCTTACCGGCATCAATATGAGCCATAATACCTATATTTCTGGTTCTATCTAATGGATATTCTCTTTCAGCCAAGGTTTTTTCCTCCTATTATTAGAATCTGTAATGAGCAAATGCCTTGTTTGCCTCTGCCATCTTGTGCATGTCTTCTTTTCTCTTTACTGCAGCACCTGTATTGTTTGCAGCATCAAGAATCTCGTTAGCAAGTCTTTCTTCCATGGTCTTCTCTCCACGCTTACGTGAAAACATTGTAAGCCATCTAAGACCAAGTGCCTGACGACGATCAGGTCTAACTTCGATAGGTACCTGATATGTGGCACCACCGATACGTCTTGCCTTAACTTCAAGAACAGGCATGATATTGTTCATTGCCTCTTCAAATACTTCGAGAGCAGGCTTTCCGGCCTTCTCCTCTACTGTAGCAAATGCGCCGTATACGATCTTCTGAGCAACACCCTTCTTACCATCAAGCATAACGTTGTTGATAAGCTTTGTTACTACCTTGTTGTCGTATAAAGGATCTGCTAATACATCTCTTTTCTGAATATGTCCTTTACGTGGCACGATTCTTCCCTCCTTAATTATAATAATTAACTCATAGGTACTCACTTCGGGTCAAAACCCTTATTACTAGTGTCCGTGTCTTCTATCTGTAAACCAGAATTCCAACACAAAATTAGTCTACGTGGTACTATTATTCACACAATGTGAATTACTTTGAAGCCTTTGGTCTCTTAGCGCCGTACTTCGAACGCGCCTGCATACGGTTTGCAACACCTGCTGTATCAAGAGTACCACGGATAATGTGATATCTTGTACCAGGAAGGTCTTTTACTCTTCCACCACGGATAAGAACAACACTATGCTCCTGAAGGTTATGACCTTCTCCAGGGATGTAGCTTGTTACTTCCATTCCGTTAGAAAGACGAACTCTGGCAATCTTACGAAGCGCTGAGTTAGGCTTTTTAGGAGTCGCTGTCTTAACAGCTGTGCACACACCTCTCTTCTGAGGAGAGTTAGTATCTACTGCCTTCTTGTGAAGAGAGTTGTAGCTCTTCAACAATGCAGGTGCTGTAGACTTCTTAACTGTGACCTGACGTCCTTTTCTTACTAACTGGTTAAATGTTGGCATTCTGTTTCACCTCCTATTTTTATAGTTTGCCATGCGAAATTGCATCAAAAAAGACGGCATATTTACGCACGCTAGATTAGTATACGTTTTACGCCGTCGTTTGTCAACAAAAAATTTTCGTATGCGGGTGACAGGTTGCCGGCGTCCGGTGGACGCCGTTTGGCAACGACCGAAGCGGAGCTGAGATATAGTCCCGTCCACCGCATATGATAGAAGGGATGCCGTAGGCATCCCTTCTATCATATGCGGGTGACAGGACTTGAACCTGCACGGTCTCCCACCAGAACCTAAATCTGGCGCGTCTGCCAATTCCGCCACACCCGCTTGTTCGTGGCAAAGCCACGACAATCATTATATATATAGTAGATATCCGTGTCAACTATTCGGGTATCTTCATTATTATATCTTTCTTTATCTTGTTATAGCAAATAGTAGATATTGTTGCAGACATCGTTTCAGCAATTGGGAATGCCCACCATACATTGTTTACATTTCCTGTAAGCGAGAGCAAATATGCTGCAGGCAGCAATACTACCAACTGACGCATTATCGATACCACCATACTGTACACACCATTACCAAGTGCCTGGAAGGATGCCATTCTGATAATACAATATGCGGCAATCGGGAAATGTAAGCATATGATTCTAAGAGCCGGTACACCCATGCTCAACATCTCGTCCGAAGCATCAAAGAATCCCAGCAGCACTTCCGGAATTAATTCAAACAATAATGTACCGCATACCATTATGCACATGGCCACAATAAATCCAAGCTTCATTGTGTCTAACATTCTCTTACGCTTCTTAGCGCCGTAATTATACGCAACAATCGGTATAACACCGTTATTAAGGCCAAATACCGGCATAAGTATAAAGCTTTGCAATTTGAAATACACGCCAAACACAGCAACAGCGGTAGATGAAAATGTACCAAGAATCTTATTAAGGCCATATATCATCACAGAGCCGATTGCCTGCATTATTATAGAAGGTACACCTACTTTGTATATACGCTTAATTGTTTTTCCGTCAGGAACAAACTTGACAAATGATAACGGAACCTCGTCATTTTTCTTAATATTAAGAATAAGCGCAAGTAACGCAGCAACAATCTGTCCGATAACAGTTGCAATCGCAGCACCCTTTACCTCCATACGAGGCACGCCGAACAAACCGAATATAAATATCGGATCCAATATCAAATTGATTATTGCGCCTACGCTCTGAGTTATCATAGTATAGACAGTTTTTCCCGTTGACTGAAGCAGTCGTTCAAAAATGAACTGTCCGAAAATACCGAATGAGCACGAGCATATTACAGAAAGATAATCAACACCGTAATTTAATATTATCTCCGAATCAGTCTGTCCAAGATAGAATGGCTTAGCAAGTGTATTACCTATTATTGCAAAAAGAATGGCACTGAGCGCGGATAAGAACACACCGTTTGTTGCAGCCTTCTTAACTCTCTCCTCATTCTTCTCGCCAAGTGATTTACTAAGCATTGCATTCACTCCGACGCCCGTTCCCGCACCTACGGCAATCATCAAAGACTGCATCGGGAAAGCAAGCGATACAGCAGTAAGTGCATCTTCGCATACTTTCGATACAAATATACTGTCAACAATGTTATACAATGCCTGTACCAGCATTGAGCACATCATCGGAAGTGATATATTCATAAGCAGTTTGCCAATCGGCATTACGCCCATTTTATTCTGATTCACATCTTCCGTCATTTTCTGTTCTACTGTTTGCTCAATTACCTTCTCTGCCATTATTTTCTCCTTAACCCGCTATAATTTCTCACTGTTGCATAAGCTTTAGCAAAATGCAGAAGCATTACGCATAAAGAAAACGCGCCATTACACATGACGCGTTACATTCAAATGAGCCACGCGGGAATCGAACCCGCGACAACTTGATTAAAAGTCAAGTGCTCTACCGACTGAGCTAGTAGCCCATATGAAAAAAATATATACCGACCGAACCACTTATGTACCCGGCCTAAGCTGGGCCAACTGGATTCGAACCAGCGAATGCAGCAGTCAAAGTGCTGTGCCTTACCGCTTGGCGATGGCCCAATGATCAACTTGCAAGGTGGATACAGGGATTCGAACCCTGGGCCTCCAGAGCCACAATCTGGCGCGCTAACCAACTGCGCTATACCCACCATATAAATAAAAAACGTGCCCGAAGGGATTCGAACCCCCGACCCACGGCTTAGAAGGCCGTTGCTCTATCCAGCTGAGCTACGGACACATTTACATGCTTTCAAACGCTCTTGCATTTGAAAAGCGGGTGATGGGAATCGAACCCACGTATCTAGCTTGGAAGGCTAGTGTTCTACCATTGAACTACACCCGCATTGTTACAATTATTTAATTGCAAGTCGGGGTGACAGGATTCGAACCTGCGACCTCCTGGTCCCAAACCAGGCGCTCTAGCCAAGCTGAGCCACACCCCGGAACTATTCAGTCGTTCCCGACAACATTGCGTTTCTTTCGTGACGCAAGTGTTATTATAAGTTAATGCTTATTCCTTGTCAACAACTTTTTGAAACTTTTTTATTTTCCCAATTATGTCCGTAATTGTCTTAGTTGTCAGACTATTATAGCCTTTTATGATTTGCCGGCATATCATGAAAATACGCCGGCATTATCATAAAATTACATTTTTACTTAATAAACTCTTTTACAGTATTATATACGCCGTCGCCATCCAAGCCATACTTAGCAACAAGTGCTGAAGCAGGACCCGACTCACCGAACATATCATTCATACCTATCTTCTTAACAGGAGTAGGAAGATTCTCGCTAAGTACATTACATACAACGCTTCCCAAACCGCCAATTACAGAGTGTTCCTCTACTGTAACAACTTTACCTGTCTTCTTAGCAGATTCAAGAATAATATCCTTATCAATAGGCTTGATTGTATGAATATTGATAACATCAGCTTCAATGCCGTCTTCTGCAAGCTTCTTAGCTGCTGTAAGTGCGCTGTCCACACATATACCTGTCGCAATAATAGTAACGTCCTTACCATCGCGAAGTTTTACGCCCTTACCAATCTCGAATTTGTAGTCTGCGCCTGTATTAATAACCGGCACAGCTGCACGACCAAATCTAAGATATACCGGGCCTTCCATCTCAAGTGCTGCTCTTACAGCTGCTCTGGCCTCAATATCATCACTTGGTACAATAACTGTCATACCCGGAATTGTATTCATAAGAGCGATATCTTCGTTACACTGATGTGTAGCTCCATCCTCACCTACAGTAATTCCTGCATGTGTTGCACCAATCTTAACATTCAAATGCGGATATCCGATTGAATTTCTAACCTGCTCAAAGTTTCTTCCTGCAGCAAACATAGCGAAAGATGAAATGAAAGGAATCTTGCCGCATGTTGCAAGACCTGCAGCAATGCCTGTCATATTACACTCAGCAATACCGCAATCAATATGTCTGTCAGGAAATGCTTTCTTAAATGTACCCGTCTTGGTTGCACCGGCCAAATCAGCATCAAGTACAACAAGATTAGGGAAATCGTTAGCGCACTCTACAAGTGCATTACCATAGCTCTCTCTGGTTGCAATCTTCTTAATCTCTTCCATGCTTAGGCCTCCTTTAACTGCTCATCGATTTTATTCAAATCTTCCATAGCGATCTTATACTCTTCATCATTAGGAGCCTTACCATGCCAACCTGCATTATTCTCCATATATGATACGCCCTTACCTTTTACCGTCTTCATAACGATTGCGGTAGGCATACCCTTTGTAGCCTTAGCATTGTTCATTGCATCACGAATTGCATCGAAATCATGTCCGTCGATAGTAACAACATTAAAATTGAATGCCTTAAACTTATCCTCAATTGGATATACCGAACAAACATCTTCAACCTTACCATCAATCTGAAGTCCGTTGTTATCAACGATAACTACAAGGTTGTCTAACTTGTGTGCTCCGGCAAACATGGAAGCTTCCCATACCTGGCCTTCCTGAATTTCACCATCACCAAGCAATGTATATACTCTATAATCCTTATTGTCCAACTTAGCAGCAAGTGCCATACCAACAGCAGCCGAAATTCCCTGTCCCAAAGAACCTGAGCTCATATCAACGCCCGGTGTCTCCTGCATACATGGATGACCCTGTAAGTAAGAACCAAGATGTCTCAATGTCTTGAGATCCTCTACAGGAAAATATCCTCTGTTAGCCAATACCGAATACAAGCCCGGTGCTGTATGTCCCTTTGACAGTACAAATCTGTCACGATTATCCATCTTTGGATTCTTTGGATCAATATTCATTTCCTCGAAGTACAAAAAGGTAAACATATCAGCTGCTGACAATGATCCGCCCGGATGTCCGGCTTTTGCATTGTATACACCAGTAACAATACCTTTACGAACTTCGTTTGCCTTCTTTTGAAGCTCTAAGTTGTTCATTTGTCCCTCCTAAATAAATAAGAAAAAAAGTTACACTGACATTATATATCAATAACTCTTTCTCTTCTTCAAAAAATGTACAAGCTTACTATCAAATCTTGCTATTATTGCCCCTTTATATTATCGCATTTTTCAATCAAAATAAAGTATAGAAATAAAAAAACGACGTTTTTTACGCAAAACGTCGTTCAAAAACCGCAATATTTTTGTATCAATTTTTAACTTAATACACAATCTTGTCTCTTCCGCTCTCTTTACCTCTATAGAGCTTGTTGTCCGCCTCTTTGATATTCTGATCAATTCCAAGTGAAGCATCGTACTCTGTCAAGCCAAATGTCATTGTTACTTTTACTTCCTTGTCTCCTGCCATTACGACCATTTTACGAACATCATTCTGAATATTGTAAAGAGACGCGCACGCATCGTCACCATTCATCTCAGGAAATACAATTAGGAATTCCTCGCCGCCCCATCTTGCTACAAAGCCTCTATTCTTGGTTGCCTTTGCAAGTATTGCAGCGATGCCTTTAAGTACTTCATCACCGATATCGTGTCCAAAATTGTCATTGACCCGTTTGAAGAAATCAATATCACATATGCTCAAACTGAATGTATTAACATCCGACTTCTTAACAAGCTTCTCTAAAAGTTCAAGTGCTTTTCCTCTGTTATATAATAAAGTAAGCGGATCTGTGCTGGCCTTTTCCTCAAGCTTATGATTGTATTCAATCAACTTATTCTCAAGAGTCTGGCTATCTTTACTGAACACATAGGCAACGGTAGATATACATACAATCATCATCGCCATGCAAATAGTATGATATACGCTGTTTTGCATACCTGTAATAGTAAGATACGGGTCTTTTGCCGCAAACAATCTACCCATCAGCATATAGAAGCCAAAATACACCAAGCTAAAGAGCGCTTTAAACCAATATCTTCCGTAACTTGAAAAATAATACAGAATAATAACGAGTAAAATAAAATTCTGAGCGGACGACTCCATTCCGCACATCCAGATATTCGCAATACCCCAAACAGATGTCAATATAATAAACATCCACGTTAGGGCATTCTTACTGATATGATATGATGCAAGAAAACCACATATACTGACACCGAATGTGACGAAATCACACATCGCCAAAATGCCAATACCAAAAGCAACATCAATAATCATTCTTACAATAAAATATACCATAACAATAAGACACAATAGTCTTATCGTTACTGATATCTTATTGGATTCGTTGTCGCTTCCGATGTCTTTATTTATATATGCATTAAATTTTGATATAATCCCTAACATTAACGTAGTACCCCAACTCACGATTATCCCCAAAAGATATATATTCAAATAATACTATTATTCGGATAGATATTCAATCAAAAAATGTTCATTTTAGAACATCATTTTTATTGCTGCGATAAAACAACATTTTAGACATTCTCAAGTTCACGCGCCAAAATTTCTCTCATTTGTCGCAACGCTTTACCTCTGTGACTTATTTCATTCTTAAGCACCGGATCAAGCTCGGCACTGTAACAACCCCTGTCAGGCAAATAGAATATCGGATCATAACCAAATCCATTCAATCCTCTTATTTCATATCCGATTATTCCTTCATATGTTGCCTCTGTGGAAAGCTTACGTCCATCCGGCATCACACAGGCTATGGCACAAACAAATCTTGCGCTTCTTTTTGCATCAGGTACTCCTTCCATACGTTCAAGTATCTTATTGTTCTTTATTGTATAAGAAGTATCCTCTCCCAAATATCTGGCTGAATAGATTCCCGGTTCTCCGTTCAATGCATCTACTACCAGTCCGGAATCATCGGCAAGCACTATGTCATCATATCCTGATTCCTTGCACTTTTTCGCGATAGCTTCTGCTTTAATAAAGGAATTCTCCATAAAAGTCGAACCGTTTTCTTCAACGTCCGCAAATACTCCCGCCTCTTTCATTGAGACCACTTCTATGTCAAAATCCGACAATATTTCACGTATCTCACGCATTTTACCCATATTACCGGTAGCAAAAACAATTCTTTTCATATCTATTAATTCTCCGATTTATCAAGTTTATCTACTGCTTCTTCGATTCCTTTAATTAAGCCCTTTGCAATATTCTGACAGTATGCATTGCTTCGCAGTGCCTGCAATTCATCAGGATTGGACAAATATCCGCAATATACGGATGCTGAAGGTATCCTGCTTTCATATATCCAAGGCTCAATCTCACGTTCTACCGCCATCGTATCATCAACCACTCCTATTGCAGCCGTCTTAGTTGTTGAAACCGCGCCTCTAAGTAACATATCGGCCAACTCTTCATTCGTCAAATGATAGTCAAAATATGCACCGTTATATAATGCATACATACCCATAACAGATACTGTACTGTCCGAATCCATATGAATATCTACAATCAGGTCGGGATTTAGCGCCTCCATTATTTCAGCTCTTTGTTCGGCTGACGGATTGGTATCTGTTTCACGAGTTATATATATCTTGATTTTTTTATTTGTATTCAAATCACGCATATATCTTGCGACCTTAAGGTTTATATCTTTTTCCTTGGTACCGCCCGATGTCATTCCGGTGTCGCTGCCTCCGTGAGACGGATTTACCAGCACTACGTAATCCGCATGCGTAGTATCAGCCTTAATATCACTCAATATTTTCTCATGACATTCCTTTGTCAGCTGCATCTCGCGAATAATAACCGCTTCGGGCGAACTATATATCGCTTCCATATGATATATTCCGACTCCCGCAAGCCCCAGCAATATTACAACGATTATAATGACTACAATTTTTTTCTTACTCATATCCCACAATTACCCGATTGTTGCTATCTCTTATTAGGTTTCGGTCCCATAAACTGATAAAATCTGGTAAGCATCATTCCGTTGTATATCTTCCTATTCTTATCAGCCTTACGCCCAATTGCATTCTCCGCATCCTCGTATGCGGTAATCATATATAACGACCAACTGTCCAGGCTATTATAGCGCTCGCCTATCGTCTTATATAATTCTCCCAATTTTTCCTTTTCATAGATACGCTCACCATAAGGCGGATTGGTTATTATAAAGCCATATTTCTTTGGGTGACTCAACTGGTCAACGCTTCTTTTCTGAAAATGAATTAGTTTATCCACTCCGGCAAGCCTTGCATTTTCTCTTGCGATGCGAACCATATCTTCATCAATATCATAACCCTGAATATCAGGACACACGCTCATATCCACCATATCTCTGGCTTCATCATAACAGGCACGCCATTCCGATGGTTTGATAATATTATCCCAATCGCAGGATAAGAATTCTCTATTCATTCCAGGTGCAATACCTGCTGCCATAAGTGCCGCCTCAATTGGAAAAGTACCGCTACCGCAGAAAGGATCCACCAATATTCTGTCCTTATTCCACGGAGTAAGCATAATAAGTGCTGCTGCCAGATTTTCCGCAATAGGTGCCTTAGCCGTAAGTCGTCTGTATCCTCGTTTATGTAACGATTCACCTGTAGTATCAAGTCCTACAGTCACTTCATCCTTTTTGATAAACACTCTCACAGGATATGAATTGCCGCTTTCTTCAAAACGCTCCAGATTATATGTCTGACGCATTCTGTCTACCATCGCTTTTTTCATAATCGACTGAATATCAGACGGGCTAAACAATGCACTTTTAACACTCGCTGCCTTTGCAACCCAGAATTTACCGTCGACAGGAATATAATCTTCCCACGGCAGAGCTTTGGTGCCTTCAAACAATTCATCAAATGTTGTTGCCATAAAGGAACCTATTTTGATAAGGACTCTTTCAGCCGTTCTGGAATTAATATTCACACGGCACACAGCCTCCTCATCGCCCACAAATGTTACTCTTCCGTCTTCAACAGACGAAATATCATATCCCAAATCAATTATCTCTCGTTTTAACACCGCTTCCAATCCGAAATGACACGGTGCAATCAATTCCATTCTATGCATACACTACACTTTCACATCAAATTATCACGAATAAATCTATATACAAAAACTGCCGCCATTGCAACTATTGCAATAGGCAACAAAAACTTTGCAATAACACATACCACAACAACCACGGCAACTATCGCCACTACGGTAAGCACCTTGGTCAGCCATACCGGCAACTTAACAACTTTACCGCTTTTTGTCTGAAAGACCTTTGTATTGTTCATAGTATCTGCATCGGAATATCCATATGTACTGCCATCTACGGATTGTTCTTCTACCGAATCCTTGGATGCAACTATTGATTTGGCAATAAGTCTCGGATCTCCAAGTTCTTCCATAACTTCTGCCTCGGACTTACCCATACGAATCTGACGCTCAATATACTCTTCATAGTATTCCATCGTCTCGTTAACAAAAGTATAATCATTCATTCCCGATATACTTCTTCTGAGTGTATCTAAAAATTCCTGTTTTGACATATACTCACCTACCTATAATACACGATGCTAAAACGTCCGCGTTAAAATGCCTGATGTTTAACTACCTGATATTCATCATCCAACTGATAATACGGACATGTATCATTATTACCCGTAAGGAATCTCTGCATCTCGTCTTCATCAAGATTTACATCACAAACATAGTATTCATAATCTTCATCATATGTGTAATTAACACACGAATCACAACATGCCATAACCTATTCCTCTTTGTTTTCTGTTTCCTTCGCGCATCCCTTATTGAGAAAAGGAACGAACCAGATATATGCTGCAACAGCAATCGCAAATGCAATAATTCCAATAAACTGAGATGTTGATAATATTCCCACGCTTCCGCGATAATCGTTTCTTAGGAATTCCACAAAGAACCTGCCAATGCTGTAAAGTGCGATATACAGACATGAGACTTCTCCCTTTTTTCTGGGCTTTGACGCATATAACAACAAGATTGCTCCTATTGCAAAATCGCCGACAGACATAATAATCTGTGTAGGGATTAATCTTACTCCGTTAGGTGCAAAATCAGAATGTGTAAAAACAATGCCAAGCGGACTGCTTGTTTCTCTTCCGTAACAACAACCCGCAAGCAAACATCCTAAACGTCCGAATCCCTGTGCAATTGCTACAGACGGAGTCATCAAATCAAGATATGTAACGGCACTTACTTTTTTAATTGCACAATATCCCCATGCAGTAAGCGCACCGCCTATTATTCCGCCAAATACAACAAATCCGTTACCCGTTATATAATCAATCGGATGCTTAATAAAGTCGCTCCATTCGGTAATAATAAACAGTATTCGCGCAGCTAAAAAGCCAAGTACAATTGCCCATAACGTCATTCCGTATATGATTTCACCGTTAAGGCCTCTTTTATTAGCTCGTTTATCTCCTATAAGCAGTGCCGCAACCACTCCGATTCCAATCATCAAACCATAACCGTGAACCGTAAGCGGTCCAATACTGAATAAATCGTTATACATACTTATGCTCCATCCTTTTTCACCCAAATAATATCATAGGTAAACACATGAATCTATTAAAATACCATTAATTTTTCTTTCTCTTATACAAAACGCAGACACACACCAACGCACCAATCGCCACAATGCTCAATACAGCGCCGACGATCAATCCCTGCGGCATATATTTCATCTCAATTGTATGATTACCGGCAGATAGCCTTACGGTCATCATCATTTCCTCAAACAAATTCACCTCAGCCTTTTTGCCATCCACATATACGCTCCAGCCCGGGTCAAACGGTGTACTAAATACCAGATATCCATCCTCTTTAGCCTCTATTGTTCCCGTAAGCTTTGTAGATTTGAATGAATCGATATGCATTGTTGATTCGGCCAGTTTTTGAGTGATTTGCTCATAAACATCCGTATTAAAAGCATACAATTTTAAATGAAGGTCAGCGTCTTCCTCGCCGTCTAAGTATATTGATTCATTGGCATAATTATATCCCAGGTCAAAAATGTAAGGATTTTTAAGTTCCTTAATAGTCTTCTCGCCTTCACTTGTTACCGCATTAAGAGTCTTCACCTTTTTGGTATCCATATAGCCCACAACATAGGCACTATACGGCATCATCACAGTCGCTTCGCTGCCGTCCCATTGTTCATCGATAAAGGTATACAATTCGCCGGTTGCACCGAGTTTGTATGCCAGTTCATTCTGTCTCTCAACAGGATTAAGAGATGCGTCTTCATCCGGTTCATCCCCACTTATTATACGAAAGGCAGTTTCTTCATCTTCGATAAGTCTTGCAACATCAGCACTGCTATCCGTTATCATATAACCGTACGGAACCGCGTTGTTATATGCATATAAAGCAATATCGTCATTAGTTGACACTTGTGTCATATAGTCCTTTTCATCTGTATCCGTCTTGGTAAAAATGTACTTATTTGACAGTAATGAATCAATAAAAGGTACCGCGCAATCATTGCAGTAAAACACCTTACTGGTTCTCAATCCGTAATTCTTATAGAATGCACTTACCAATCCGTTTGAAGTCGATGAAAAAATTGATGTCGACATATAGTTATGAAGCATTCCGTCATTTTTTGTAATTCGAGGATTCTTCTCAAATCTATATAATTTACCGTCTTCCAATTCATTGACGTCATTATACATATTGTTATATGCACGATAGTCGGTAAGATACTTTGTTCTCGATACAGTCGGAACACTTGTAAGCATTGTGTTCGCCCCGGCTTCCAGTACGACAGCAAGAACCACAGCATAAATCAAGTGCTCTTTTACCCCGTTGCCATGTCTGTACATGAACACCAGGAATGCATACACACATATGGCAAGTGCCGACAACAGATATGTTCTGTCAGTGATAGCATCATCTGTTACGAGTTTCTGACTAAGCAGCATAAATCCCAAGGCAATTGCAAGCACAATCCACATAGTTTGTGACGAATACTCCTTGATGTGCAAATACGCTTCATAGCACATAACAATCACTAAGAAAATATACAAATACGACTGTCTGCAAGGCAAAGAATCGGGATAATTGAAACCATGCCATATGAAAGTCAATACATTCGATGAAAAACTGATAAGGAAAAATACAAGAATTACCAACTTGGTGATTTTCTCACGCAAATTGATTTTGTCACAAATAATATAAAGGGGAATAAGTGCAAATACCGCAACGGAACAATATATGTTCGGCCAATGATCAAGTCCCGTCTCCACAGTTACATCCATAAGATGTCTTGCCAAAATATCCAGTATTGAAAAATACGTCTTGAACGTGGACGGAAAATCCGCAGATGAGAACTTGGACAGTCTCAGTGCCAATACTTCAGGCAACAATAACACAGCCGCCATAGCACCGCCGAGCATTGAAGTAACCGCAAATCTAACCGTGCAAACGATTTTCTTTTGAGCCACAGGAAGCAACAGTGCAAAATAGTAGATACACAAGAAAATGCACATGCTTATACAGATATAATAGTTCGACAAAATCGATATACCTAACGTAATTGTATACAGTCTGAAATCGCCGTCTTTTACAAGCTTCTCAAGTCCGAGCAGAACAAGTGGGAACAACATAATCGGATCAAGCCACATTACATCCCAATTGTACGCTGCCATATAACCGCTCATCGCATAAAATATTCCAAAGAATACCACTGACATACTCTTGGTATTGAAATGCTTAGATAAATAGTACGCACAAGTAAAACCGCACGCTCCAATTTTTACAATCACAAAATAGCTCATGAACTCCATAAGTGCCATCTCGGGCACCAAAACACAGAGCCAATTGAGCGGACTTGCCAAATAGTATGTATAGAGTGCCACGAAATTGCTGCCTAGTCCTGCATTCCATGAATAGAGCAAACCCGAACCTTCACCGGTACCCTTTATGGCATGATAGAAATCCACCAAAAAAGGAAAATATTGATGATACATATCTATATGAAGAAAACTTCTGTCTCCAAACGGATATATTCTTGCCGCAGCAAATATAGCCAACATGGTTAAAAACGGTACTAAAAAAGCAAGAACATATACTTGATTGTCCCTTAACCACTCGCCTTTGTTTCTCTTCTTCATAACACTCATTTATTCTTTTGCCTCCGCCTATTTTGCAAACAAATGATAATACTGCAATAATCTATATTCTTCGAGGTCAGTCTGACTGTCCTCTGCGCTTGTTACATTACCGTTACTGTCAGTCACCTGCATCACACTTATCGAATCATAATCCGCATTAAGTTTTCTAAGGTAGAATTCATACGGACTGAGGCTGACATTTGCAATATCCATAACCTTTGCTCCCAACAGATTTGGGCTGATTGTGACATTTGTTTCCTCTTCAATATTCATATTGGACCACACTACAAACGGTACTTTGTATCGGTCAATTTTGCCCACATCATCAAGTTCATATACACTGTTATCATTGTGTTTATAAAGCGGTGCCACTACCGAATCGGTCGGCTGATGATCTCCGAAAAATACAACTATCACAGGCTCATCACAAGTCTCAAAATAATTGATAAGTTGCTCAAATGCCATATCTGATCGCTTAATTAACGACAAATACTGAATCGTTGCTATGTTATCTATACCGTCAACACTTATTTCCGGAACAAAATTATCATATTCATCTGTGTACGAACTATGATTCTGCATCGTAACATTAAATAAGAACAAAGGTTTATCTTCCTGCTTATTTTCAAAAAGAGAAATCACCTTCTCATAATCAGCAGTATCAGAAATATAATCTCTTATTCTTTCCGGATTGTCAAAGTCATTTTCGCTGTAGAAAGCATCAAACCCAAAGTATTCATACACCTTATCTCTGTTCCAGCCCTTCGGCTTGTATGGATGCAAAGCAATAGTAGAATAACCTTGATTTTTAAGTACCGACGCCATTGACTCCGTCGGTCGACTCACGTATTGCTGATACGGAATACTACCCTGCGGTAGCCATGCCATAGAATCACCTGTCAGGAATTCAAATTCTGTATTGGCCGTATTTCCGCCCAACACAGACACATCCATATAACCTGACACAGTATTCTCATGTCCTGCAAGCAGCGATCTTACAAACGGCATCTCGTCTTCATTTGTTTCATATGGTTGTAATATAGACAAATCGGAAAATGCTTCATTCATTATTACTATTATATTAGGCTTAACTGCGGATTCATCTGTTCCGCCCTCAGTATATTCCGTATATTGACTAAGCAAGTCAGCAGCTTTTGTATCACTGTATCCTGCCGGTTTTTTAACATTCATGAATTTTGTTTCTATTATAAATGCCACCGGAGTACCGTCTTTATATGTCATCGTAAGCGGAGTAAACAGCTTATCATATATTCCGAATTTCTTCACGGTGCTATCCTGCTGTACGAAAAGAATGTATCCGACAAGCATGGCAATCGCACAGATGCATACTGCAAATCTGGTAAAGAATCTTCTTATATTATCTTTACCCTTTACTTTCCATGTTGAAATATGTCTTATATCAAAATTTTTCGGGACAAATCTTGGCAACTGTAATCTTATAAAATATGCGCCGACACATATAAGCAACAAGCCTACGATGCATATTATTGTTACCGGTTTCATCGAATAATCATAATCACCCGCCACACTCATTGCCACACGTGCACTTTTTATATCCCATGGTTGAAATGGCGCTGCCCTAAATGCGATGACATAATAGTTGAGCACTCCAACTACAATTGCAAAAAAGCATTCTAACCAGATTGCTATTCTCAATCTGCCGACAACAGCAATCAAAGCAAGCAGCAAAACTTCCCAAAACATTATATTCAAGCACTGTATCTGCCACTTCATCTTTTCAAAAGGATTACGTAGCATAAATTCCTGCAAATAGAATACGCACACAGGAATAATTATCATTAATATCGCATATAATGTCTTAATGCTCACCTTTGAATTGTGTTGCTTTTTAACATTACTTTCCTTTATCAATTTGTTACTCACAATATACCTCTTTCCATTAACCTTCAACGCTATGTAGTCTATCACATATATCCGTAAACGACTATAATAATTGTGACAAAAAAAGCGAATATGACATAACATTTTAGCAAAAGATGCACTATATCACACCTTACGGAATCTTCCCTGCCGCCATGTCAAAGTTTTCCAAATCCCGGCATCAGCGCCAACGCGTGCGTGAGAAGGCGCATGACGTCCGGGGGACGTCTTCTTTGCGCCGACCGGAGCGGAGCGGAGATCGAACTTCCGAGTTCGAATCTTCCGCCTCCGCTCTAAAAATAAAAGAGGTAAGACATTTCGTCTTACCTCTTTTATTTTTATACCGTGCGTGAGAAGATTCGAACTCCCGACACCTTGGTCCGTAGCCAAGTGCTCTATCCAGCTGAGCTACACGCACAAACCGTTGCCAAACTAGGCAACGAACTTATATTAACTACTTTCTAAGTGATTGTCAAGCACATTTTTCTATTTTGACTTATTATATTCTATTTGGGACTTATTCAAACAATACTTTTGTCGAACTGCATCCTATTCTGTCGCAACCCGCCTCAATATATGCTTCCATATCTTCCTTGGTTCTTATTCCGCCGGCAGCCTTAATCTTTACATTCTTGGCGATATTAGCCTTAAACAATCGCACATCTTCAATCGTTGCACCCGCAGTTCCAAACCCTGTCGATGTCTTAATATAATCTGCGCCCGCATTTGATACGGCATGACACATAGCCACCTTCTCCGCCTCTGTCAGATAACACGTCTCGATAATTACCTTCAAAATATGTTCTCCGCAGATTTCTTTCATATGTCTTATCTCAGCTTCAACCGCATCATAATCACCGTTTTTGACATCGCTGATATTGATTACCATATCTATCTCATCCGCGCCGTCTTCTATTGCCGCCTTACACTCTGCATATTTTGCATCTGACACCTCATAACCGAGCGGGAATCCGATAACTGTCGCAACCGGCAAATTGTCTCCATATTTATCCTTCACACGTGCAATATAATTCGGCGGAATGCATACCGACGCTGTATGGTATTCAATTGCCTCATCGCACAATGCCTCAATCTGCTCCCATGTTGCAAATGCCTTCAATAATGTATGATCTATGTATGTTGCTATTTCACTGTTTTTCATGTCCTAATCCACTCTGTAAAAAAGTTTTCCTTTCATAAATATTATATTAATCCAAATTATCAAACCGCACAGGTAACAAATCCTTCAACGTATATATGCGTTCATCTGTTCCATTGCTCAACACTATTTCAAAATCATCATCGCAAAATTCAGCCATTACCTGTCTGCAGGCTCCGCAAGGTGGACAAAAATCAATATCCTCACCTATTTTTCCGCCTACAATCACTATTGCCTCAAAATCACCTGCGCCATCACTCACTGCTTTAAAAATTGCTGTTCGCTCCGCACAATTGCACAATCCATATGAAGCATTTTCAACATTACATCCCGTATAAACAGTGCCATCCTTACACAATAGTGCAGCACCCACTCCGAATTCCGAATAAGGTGCATACGCACGATTTCTTGCTTCAATTGCTCGTTCAATCAGATTTGCATATTCCATATGGGCCCCCTATCTACGTATTTCATCCCAAAAACTTGTACCTTCCGTCTTCTGTTCAAGTTCAAAAATGTCTTGAATAGTCGCTGCAATATCAGCATAGGATGCTCTCGTTCCAAGATTAACGTCTGCCTTGATATCCTTACCATACACTAACAGCGGCACCATTTCTCTTGTATGATCCGTTCCTGAATATCCCGGATCGCAACCATGGTCTGCCGTAATCATAAGAATATCCGTGTCTTTCATCCTTTTCATAAAGCTGCCCAATGTCACATCAAACACGCTCGCAGCTCCCGCATACGCTTTTATATCTCTCCTGTGACCGTATATCATATCAAAATCGACAAGATTAACAAAACATAATCCCTTAAAATCTTCCTTCGCAAAGTTCATCGTCTTAATCATACCGTCAACATTATCTTCAATTCTCACTGTATGATTGATTGATTTTCCCGCAAAAATATCAAATATTTTACCGACACCGTAAGTCTCATATCCTGCTTCTTTAAGTACATCCAACACTGTAACGGATGGCGGCACAAGTGAATAATCATGTCGCTTGGGTGTTCTGACAAAATGCCCCGGCTCACCTACAAACGGTCTGGCGATTACTCTTCCTACACCATGATCACCTACAAGTATCTGCCTTGCAATCTCACAATATTCATACAGTTGCTCAACACTTGTCGTATCTTCATGCGCAGCAATCTGAAAAACACTGTCAGCAGATGTATATACAATAAGCGCCCCTGTCTCCAAATGCTCCTTACCGTAATCTTCAATTACCTTCGTGCCGGAATAAGGTTTATTGCACAACACTCCACGTCCTGTCCTCTTGGAAAATTCATCCAGAACTTCTTGGGGGAATCCATTCGGATATGTCGGCAAAGGTTTCTTGGAAATAATACCAGCTATCTCCCAGTGGCCTATTGTTGTATCTTTGCCCTTTGAACTCTCAATCAAACGTCCGTATGCTCCCAACGGATGTTCAACGCTTTCAGCATAAGTCGCACCATCAATATTGAACAACCCTATACTATTCATATGAGGAGTATCATAATATTCTGATGAATAGATACTTTTCAATGTATTACTGCCTTCATCTCCAAAATCGGCCGCATCAGGTGCATTTCCGCATCCGTAACTATCTAAAACAATCAAAAAAACTCTTCTGTCAACCATAGCATTTCTCCATTTCAATCGCAGATATTTGCTTGCTATTTATCTCATATAATTATAACATATATAATTGTTGAGGGATATTAAGTTAGCATAGTTATTTAGGGGTTACAATGGTCAACTACACTTATTCAAAAGAAAACTGGCCTGATTATCATACAGGTTCAAATATCGAATGGTGCATCACCAATTCTACCGGTGCATATGCTTCAGCTACGCTAATAGACAGCATGGCCTCATCTTCACACGGCTATCTTATCAGTCCAATTATCGATCATCATACAAAATACGTAATCCTTGAACAGGTTAATGAAAAAATCGGTCTACTTGGACATTTCTATGATTTGGAATCTGCCAATCATATCGTTAACAATCAATCCAAACTTTCAAAAGGCTACGAGCAGCTTGTGCAGGTTACTTATGACGGCGTTGTACAATTCCAGTATGAACTTGGTAACATGACACAAGTGTCAGAAAGCGCGGAAGATACAGATATTCCGGCATTTGCCTATGCAAAAACAATTGCTTTGGAACGTGACAGTAACACAGTTGTCATTTCCTATGATGTGCGCAACAACTCTGATTCCGTTGCCACACTCGGATTGACTCCTTTGTTCAATTTCCGTCCTTTAGATAAGGTTACGGATTTGGAATTACCCAAATTTGATGAACAGCGCACCGGCAATACTCTCTCTCTTGTTCCTCGCACCAATCCTCATGTTCGTATTGATTTCGCCATTAGCGAAGGTACATATATACAGAAAATCAGCAAGATTGACTTTAATAGTCAATATGATACGGATGCAAAATATGGTCGCAAATCTATCTGTTCTCATTTCACTCCATATGAAATAGATATTCAGATTGCACCCAAATCAACTCATAGCATTTCCGTAATCTGCAGAATGGTATATTCGCCGATTATTGAAGGTAGTGCGCTTTTACAAAAAGCCGGCGATTTATTTATTGCCTCAGGTACCGCCAGAGGTATCATTTCTTCAGTCAAAAATTATTATAAGAAACTTGATGCATATACTAACATTGATGATTATACGGCAAAACAGCTCGTTCACTCGGCAGATCACTTCCTTGTAGACTATTTATCGGGAGAAACGGGAATAATGACAGGTTATCCTACCAATCGAGAATACGAACGTGATGCTATGATAGCATTTACAGGCTTAACCCTGTCTACAAAAAGATACAGTGAAGCAAAAAATCTATTGCTGGCATTTTCAAGCCGCATACAGGATGGTCTTTTCCCCAATGTATTATGTAAGAATAACAGTACCACCGACTATTCAATAGTAGATACTTCACTATGGTATATTATTGACGTTTATAATTATCTGGATTACCTAAGTCGAGATGTCAATATCTCTGATGACAGATTAAACGGTACCGTAGCATTCATTCACAACAAATTGCTTGATAGCATGATTAGAATTATAGATACATTTGAGAATTCTATTTCCAAGACTGTTTTCATGTTATCAAATGGTCTGTTGCATGTGGGTAACGCCTCTGTAAGCGGCACTTGGATGAACAGTAAATATCATGGTCGTGCCATCACTCCACGTATCGGATGCAGTGTTGAAATCAATGCTCTTTGGTACAATGCTCTTCGTGTAATGGAATATTTCTTCAATATATGCGGGTATGACGGTTCTCACTACAGCCAACTCGCCGACACGGTAAAAATATCTTTTATAAATACCTTTTGGAATAAGACCAGAAATTGTCTTTACGATGTGGTTAAATTCAATTCTGTCAGTGAAGAATTGATATCTATCGATGATTCAATACGTCCAAATCAAATATATGCTATATCTCTGCCGTTTAATCTGCTACCGATTAGAGAATCTCAGTATGTTCTTAATATCATTGAAAAATATTTGCTTACAGATTACGGTTTGAGATCTTTGTCGACAGGTCATCCGGATTATTCAAGCGACTACCTGACAAATGACACTTGCAGAAGTCTGTGCGTTCATAACGGAATGGTTCATTCCTATCTTCTGGGTGCCTATATCACTGCCTATCGTAAATTGCACGGCCCAAGTACAGACGTCACTGACAAGTTAATAAAAATAATAACTCCGACCATCAATCATCTATCAGATTCAGGATGTGTCGGAGGTATAAACGAACTATTTTTAGGTGAAGCACCATATACACCATGCGGTGATATGATGCATGCTGCTTCAATTGCCGAAATACTCAGAGCATATTTCGAATCAATATTACCCACAGCATAACTTTTCCTTAATTACTGTTTTTCAATCTTTCTATTTCTTTTTGAAGCTCTTCCATCTTACGCATTGCCTCAGCAATATCCGCATCTTTTTTTGCTTTTGCACTTGCTTCGGATGAAATTGGCTTCGGCGCATCATAATCATCATATCCGGCAAGATTAGGAAGTGTTCCGGTTGCTTCAAAGAAGCTTGGATCAATATCTATCCTATAATCATCCGGATTGTTACTCATATATCTTACAGGATCACTTGCAGGCTCTCTGCGTATTCTGTTAAAACGCTCCGCATCTTCATCATATGATTCTCTCTTACGTCTTACAGGTTCTTCTCTTTTTGGAGTCTGTCTTCTTGGCGCTTCTTTGGGAGCCGGCTCTCTATATTGCTTCTGCTTCTGTACAGGTTTTGACCTTCTTACAGGTTCATACTCCACTTCGTCATAGTCTTCATCTTCATCATAATCATCTTCTTCGTAATCATACTCATCATCGTCATCTTCTTCATCCAATCGTTTAATACTTTTGAATGTAATCACAATAATAAGTAACAATACCACTACAACTGCGAAAAGAATTAGGAACGTCTTATAATTTTCAAGCAAAGAGCCTTCTGACTCCTCCTTTTCTTCATCCGTAGTGCTTGATACACTCTCTGTTTCAGCATCTGCATCATCTTCAGTCAATGTTGCATCAACATATTTTTGTGCAACATACCCCTTTTGACCTTGGTAGTCAATCTCGTACCATCCAGACTCTTCGCCTACGATTGTGACACTGTCACCGCCTGCTACTTTGCCCAGTACATCAGACTCTGAATCAGCCTCACTTCTGACATTAAGCGAGTCTACCGTTACATTTCCCACTCCGCTCACTGTTGCTGCATGGCAGGATATCTTCGGCATACTCACAAATGACACTAGTGTCACAATGAGTATGATTATCATTTTATTAGCAAAACCTCTGTTTTTCATAAACTTCTCCTCAAATCCCATTAATACATCTGCATAAACAAGAAACTGTCATCCGGTCTGTGATCTCTCTCATAATCTGCGTTGCACACATAGAATATCAAAGAGTCATAACTTATCGGTACCTGAATAGCCTCTGTTACGTATGATATATATTTGCCCGGCTCAGAATCCGGTGTCGGACTCGGCACACTTGTTGGCGTCGGAACAATAGGTGACGTCGGATTAGGTGTCGATGTTGTACCCGGAGTTGCCGACGCACTGCTTTCCTGTGTCGGTGTAGGAGCTTCCGTAGGTGTCGGTGCCTCTGTCGGTGTCGGAGTAGCTTCAGCATTCGTTGATGGTGAAACACTCACGGCTGCAGTCTCTGTTGAGAATGACTTTGTTACAGCAACACGCTCCCTTGTTCCATCGGAAAATGTAATGTAATCCGAATTGGCATATTCATCCAAGCCTGTGTATGCATCTGTATATCCCCACATAACTCTACACGGCTTATCCATTCTGAATTCAAGCTTAACTTCTCGCCACTCATACCCTTCCTTAGCAGCATGCGTAGCATCTGATGCATACTTATTATATCCGACAACAGTTACAGTACCTGTAGCTATCCTGTCATCATATCCTGTTATTGTACTATAATCTTGATTAGCACCGTTTACCAAAGAAAAAGAAAAGTTCTTATTACTTGATACATATGACGTGAGCGCGGTTCCTTCTGTTGCTCCGCATACCGCACAAGTACGAGGGGCATCATAACTTGCCGCTTCCCACCTATGATTTGTGGTTGTGCCTTCCGACAGACCACACACTGAACAGTGCATAGGCTGAATACAAGTTGCTTCTATCCATGAATGCTCGCCCTGTACACCTTCCGTTGCGCCACATCTCGTACATGTCTTAGGATACATACATGTAGCCTCAATCCAATCATGTCCAAGCGCTTCTCCTGCTGTCAGTCCACATCTGCTACATGTCTTAGGTGATTCGCAATTTGCCTCCACCCATTCATGTCCAAGTGCTTCACCTTCTGTTTCCCCACATATTTTACATTTCTTGGGTTCTTCACAAGTAGCTTCTACCCATTCATGTCCGGGGCAACATCCCGTCAGCAACAGACCAAGCATCATTACTGTTATTATTACACTAATAATAGTTATCTTTTTTTTCATAACTCAATTGCGTTTTTACCCGCATGTTCCTCCATAAAATTAACGAATTCCATCTCCGGCATAGGTTTGCAGAAGTAGAAACCTTGAATTAATTCACATCCCTGGAACAAATCGGCATTAATATCAACAAAGTGTTTTGCAACTTCTTCACTCTCGACACCCTCAACAAGTACTTCTTTTCCCATCTCACGAAGCATAGCAATCGTATCCTGAATTACTATCCACATCTGAGGGTTATCCATATTATCTACAAAGCTCTTATCGAGCTTAACCTGATCAATCGGAAGGGCTGTTACTCTCTTGATATTGGAATATCCGGTTCCATAATCATCCAAAGCAAATCTTACACCTTCTTTATGTAATTTGTATACGTTATTATCTACAATAATTGGATCAATATCAGCTGCATTTTCAGTAAGTTCAAGACTCAACTGTTCCGGTTTTACTCCATAGTGTTCAAGTTTGGATATTACCTTATCTACAAGATCCGCTTCAATACATTGTGCTGCGGACAAATTGACCTCCAAATATTCCAATCCCAGCTTATTCAAATCATTTGATGACATAAATCTCAATACTTCATCAATAACAAAATCACCTATAGCATGAATCTGCCCTGTAAGTTCTGCAACCGGCAAAAAGATACTCGGCGATATATATCCATACTTCTCATCATACAGCCTTATCAACGCTTCTGCACTGACATATCTGTTCTTCCTGGTAGAATATATCGGCTGAAAATGCACTTCCATTCTCTTCTCATTCAAGGCAGATGCTATGATATCTTCCATTTCACTTCGCATCTTGTAATTCTCATCATTACGATATTGTGAATATATAAGAATTTCCTTAGTCTCGGGCATCGTATTATGGAACGTAGTTCCAATCGTATATAATGTAGCAAAATCATCTACATCCTCAGGATATCGAATAATGCACACCCTTGCATCCGGTACTACCTGGAACTCGTCTATATCACACGTTTTCTTAAGATAGTCCCTAATATCTTCTGCCGAACTCATTGCATCGGACAATTCACTCTTCTCACTTAAAAATGCAAACAATCCCGATTCAAGATAGTATACTTCCGCATCATACTTATTCTTCTTCGAGACTGCACGCATCTTAGTTGTCACACTCTTGAGGAATGCATTATAATTCGCCTGACCAAGATACAAACGAATATTGTTATGATTAGCAATCTTCACAAGAACTACGGAAATAGGCTTTTGTGTAATAAATATCTTTGATACTCTTGCGATACCTGCATTATATTTTAACGCACCCGTTATTGGATCGGTCATACTTTCATCTCTTTGTACGACAATCATAAAGAACAAGAATGCCAAAGCCGCACAGAACATCTCAATCAGAATCTGTCCATTAATCAACTGTATTACTACGCCCAACAGAACAAGCGGAAAAATTGCACTGAGTACAATGAATTTGTCCGCATTCATTAATTTTCTGTATTTAATAATCAACCACATACTCCATACAGCAAATAGCGCAGCAACAACGTAGAATGTATAAAGAAGCGGTCCTCTGTTATATTCAAGCTTGTCGGAAATCGTGAACACCAATTTGGTCGGAATATTGGCCAGCGCTACTATAATATCTATAAATGTAAGTGCATACCACACCAATCTGGTAATCTTTGTTCTGTCTTTATAAAGATGCCAAATCTCGATACTCGAATATACATATAATACATATACCGGCAATATCATATTATGTGACAGGAAATAGCAGAAATTGCATATATACAGTATGGCAACATTCACCGCAGACGGTTCACCAAAGTTTGAAACAACACTTGCGGCCAAATCAACGAATGTTGCAATCCACATCAACCACACCATTACGTACATTATTTTATTTGTTCTGTTTGAAAGCTGTTCACGAATAATCATCGATATCAGAAAAATACTAATAATTATCAGAGCACAGATATCAAAATAAAATATTGTAATCATATGTCTACTCCTGATTATGTCTCTTTACAAAGTCAATAAAAATGTTTTCCGGCATTGGTTTAGCAAAATAGTAACCTTGAATGTAATCACATCCTAACTCGGCAAATCGCTTGAACGAACGCTCATCCTCTACACCTTCAACCAAAATGTGTTTCTTCATCCTCTTTAACATACGTACAGTATTGGTGATAACCGTCCACATCATCGGATTATCCATTTCATCAACAAGGCTCTTATCCAGCTTGACAATATTAAGCGGCAACGATACGACTCTCTTAATATTGGAATAACCGGTTCCGTAATCATCAAGCGAGAATGTCAAACCACTCTCAGACAGAATACGGATATTCCTGTCTGTTGTTGCAGGATCATAGTCAACGCCTGTCTCTGTAATCTCAAGATTGACCTGTTGCGGTTTTACACCGTACATCTTCAGATATCCCGTTATTCTCTCCGCCAAATCAGGTTCAATACACTGTGATACGGATAGATTAACTTCAACATATTTTAGTCCTATCTCTTCAAAATCGCTTTCTGCAATAAAACGGCAAACATCTTCAAGTACAAATTCACCGATTTGATGAATTGCACCATTTTCTTCAGCCACCGGAATGAACAATCCCGGCGAAACAAATCCATACTCCTCATCTTCAAGTCTGATTAGCGCTTCCGCCGATACGAACTTATTCTCTCTTATTGAGAAAATCGGCTGATAATACATCTTGAAGTTCTGCTTTGCAATACCTCTGTTAATAATCGCATCCATATCATTACGAATTCTGAAATCTTTTGATTCCATAAGCTCACTCATTATAAGCAATCTGTCTTCATTTGGAATTCTTGTATGGAATGTGCCGACAAAATTAAGCAATGCATCATAACTTGCTATCTCTGTAGGTATTGATACAATACAGCTTCTTGCATCAAGCTGTACCTCCAATTGCCTTAATCTAAACGGCTCTCGCATGTAAGCTGACAGTAAACGTCCAAAATCAATAAGACTATCTCTTCTGGTCGCGGATGCAACAACAACATACGTGCACTTATCAATATAGAAAATCTCCCCCCGAAGATTCATAACTCTCGATATCTGTGCCATTTTTTGAGATATCTTACGTAACAAGAGTGAATACACATCCAATCCCACATTATCGCGAATCGTCTTACTGTTTACACACTTCAAAAGCAACAGACACATCGGTCTTTTTGCGGAGTATGCTTTTTTCATCTCTTGCACAAACGAATTGTAGCTCTGTGCATCAACAACATAATCCCTAAGCTCTTCCGGTCTTTGCACACCGACAGAAATAATCAAAGCAAACAATGCTGTTGACAATATCTCAACACGCAAATTGGGTATAAACATCTGAATACAAACAAATACACCGTTCATTGGTAGGAATATGACTATAATCCACCATTTCATTCTATCCAAAAGATTTTTGTATTGGAATAAGATATATACACCAAAGCATATATAATAGAAAGCAATCACATACAGGATCGGCATAAGCGGTCCTCTAACGTAATTCATATTCTCATCAAAATAGAAAAGTAACTTAGTCCAATGATTTGATACGATTACAATAACATCAATGATATAAGGAATACATACTAATTTAAGACGTCTGTTTGACTTCAATCTGAATACATACCATATACCCAAAATAGAGCAAATATACAAAATGTATATCGGGCCTGTAATATTTCGAATTAAATAGTATGCATAATCTATCGCCGAGCGCGCAAAGCAACACCATTTCGGATCAACCACTCTTTGTGCTACCCATTCATCAAGGCAATCCAAAATGGCAGTTACAAAAATACTAAAACACATCAAAAGGAAAAGCTGATTCGATCTGCCTTTAACTACCTTCCTGGCAAAGAGAGCAAGAATCAACATAAACATTATAAAGATTGCGCAAACGTCAAAATATGTATTCACTACCATAATGCCAAATACCTTTCTGAATAATAGAATAATTATACCAATTTTTGTTAATTTTTTACAGTAAAATATTGTATTTTTTTAATTTTTTAACAAAATAAGCCAAATTTGCACAAAAAACTGCAATATGAATTGCAGTAAAGAATGTGATATACTCACAATACTATATTTCACAACCAAATATGTCTTTACTCTGCTATTCATTGAACTTTGACAAAGACATTAAGCATGCGTTATTATTGTTTAATGAGTAAGAAGTGATAAAAAGTTTTACAGACATTGCAATTTAGTTTTTACGAACATTTTATCCTTTTTCTCAATATATTCGTATACATTAATAGATTTAAATCAAATATACATTTAAACATTAAGCATGCCAAACTTAGGAGGATATTATAATGAACGATGAAACAAAAATTAAAGTATTTACAGATGAAGATCTGAATAACATTAGTGGCGGTACCGATAATAATGGTCAGAGAATTTCAGGTATACCCTGTCCTATTTGTCAAGGATTTATTCCTATTTCAATGTATCAACTAATGAGTGAAGGAGCGATTTTTTGCCCTCAGTGTGGAGCAAAATTAGATATTAATAAACAACAAAGTGCAAAGGCTCTTGAAATACTGAAACGCCTCCAAGAACAACAGTCTTAAAACACATAATAATCACACAATATTAAAGGAGTGGCATGTATGATACATACCGCTCCTTTTACATAATTACCAAACCAATCATCCACCCAAACCGAACCGAATAATGAGATTGTTAGTATCAAATGTATTAAGATATGTAATATCTGAAGCAATTCTGCGTACGATGCGTGTTCCTATATTGTGTACAGGATCACCACTTTCCGCTACGCTTGCTATGTTTTTCGTAATATCATATTGAGGACAATTGTCACGTATCCTCATCACCAATGAACCATCCGAGATAACAACGCGAACATCAATCATGGAATGCCCACCTTTGCTAATTGGAAAGCCATGCAAAACTATGTTAGTGGCCAATTCTTCAAATGATAATGCAGCATAATATCCTATCTTATTATCTATCCCATGTCCCTTACAGAACATCATTATCTGCTCCGAGACAAGCGTTGCATCACTCAAATTACGCACATCAAGCGAAATGACATCGCCCGGATTAAGATGGAAAGAACTCGGAAGATTCAAAAAATCGCATCTCGAAGGTCTTGCTTTTCTGCACTTAATCGCATAATAGATATAGATGACAATCAAAGTAAGAGCATCACTTACCGTATTGCAGACAAGAATACCATAACTACCAAACAAGCGTCCAAGCAGAAATGCCGACAATATCACGAAGGCAAATCGTGTAAGCAACGTCAAAATATTCACGTTATGCTTTTTATGAATTGCCTGAAGATATTTAATACGACTCTCGATTAATGCCTGTAGAGGGACCTGAATCGCAAGGAATCTGATGGCAAATACCACCATATTATATACCTCTCCCTCGCCGTCAATATAGAGGCTCGCTATCGGTTTGGCAAGAAGTACCATCAATACACACATTGCAAGCGGAAACACTGCTATCATCCTGTGTTCCTGCTTGTTAACTTCTTCTAAAGCTTCTTCATTCATCTCCCCATAATACACCCCCGTCAGGAGTGCCACCGCAGCTGCAATACCCGCACCAAAGAGTTCTGCAAAATTAGAGAAATTATTACGTACAGAAAGCGCTGACATCGCCATTGTTCCACCATATGAAATAATAATAGTATTGAGAATAATCGGACGCAATGTATTGGCAAGTCGCCTAACTGCTCTTTCACTACCGCTACTAAGCATCTTCATGAACTCTCCAAACGAAACATCCGGTTTGACAAAATGTAGTATTCTGTCTTTTTTCAGGAAAAAGGTACATTGATATAGGAGATTAAGATAGCTCGCGAGTGCTGTTGCCAATCCGACTCCAAAGATACCCCAGCCTGCCTTAACGGCAACAATATCCAGTATGATATTGGATACTCCCTCTATAATGGCTCCAATTCTGATTACCTTCCGTCCTGTATCAAGCTGAAGTGCAGGCGATAAAATGGCCGTCATGATACAAGCAGGTGCTCCTATACCGAGAGCTCTCAGATATGCCGATGCCGGTCCAACTAATTCAGATGCCTTACCCGAAGCTCCCAATAATACAGCAATAGGTTCTGCAAATACAATAATAATCGTTGTATAAATTAACGCCACAATCACACTGACATACGCTGTTGCACTGACAAATCTTTTGAATTCCTCCCTGTCGCCTCTACCTATTGCCTTGGCACATCGCGTCTGCATTCCCACAGCCAATAACCCGCTGATAACGCCTCTAATGCTAAAAATCGGATGAACTATTCCCTCTGCAGCCATCGCCTCAGCACCGAGGTTACGACTGATAATCAATCCGTCGATAAATCCGGCACCCACGTCCGAGAATTCCATAAGGACTCCCGTCAAAAACAGGCTGATAAACATTTTATCAACAATTTCCCAACGTTTACTTCTACTCTTTAATAATAATTTCATTATATTCCCTATCTGCCTTCACACCACTTCATGAGTCATCATTCTAACTTACTTGTATATATCATATTATTCAAACTATTTATAGTATATATTAATTTTTCTATTCGTAAAATAAAAAAACGCCCTATGGCGTCTACTATTGGGTACTATTCGTTTTACTTTGTTTTATGCTTAGCTTTCACGGATTACGTATTTATGTAATTAAATAAATGCTCCAGACCGGACTTGAACCGGTACGGTGTTGCCACCGAGGGATTTTAAGTCCCTTGCGTCTGCCAATTCCGCCACTGGAGCATAAATAAAGTGGGACCTACAGGGCTCGAACCTGTGACCCTCTGCTTGTAAGGCAGATGCTCTCCCAGCTGAGCTAAGATCCCATTATACCAATATTAAATTGCAAAAACGACCCAGACGGGACTCGAACCCGTGACCTCCGCCGTGACAGGGCGGCGCTCTAACCAACTGAGCCACTAGGCCATATAAAAAGTGGATCTGCGGGGACTCGAACCCAGGACCGACCGGTTATGAGCCGGTTGCTCTAACCAACTGAGCTACAGATCCAAAATATGCGAGCCGATGATCGGACTCGAACCGATAACCTGCTGATTACAAATCAGCTGCTCTGCCAATTGAGCCACATCGGCATGTAAACATTTTTCTAATACCGACATCTCTCTTATCTTCACACAGCTGATTTGTAATCAGCAGCTCTGCCTGCAATTCATTTGTTTCACAAATAAATTGCCCAAAAGATAATTGAGCCACATCGGCATATACCCAACCATAAAGGATATATAAAAAAACTCCCCGAGTTGGGTTCGAACCAACGACCCTCCGGTTAACAGCCGGATGCTCTACCGCTGAGCTATCGAGGAATAAAGAGATATACATCTCAAAAATCGAATACCGAAACTTAATTAACTTCTTTGGTTAAGCCCTCGACCTATTAGTAACCATCAGCTGAATGCATTACTGCACTTACACCTTGGCCCTATCTACCTTGTCGTCTTCAAGGGGTCTTAATTCTTACGAATGGGATATCTCATCTTGAGGGGGGCTTCACGCTTAGATGCCTTCAGCGTTTATCCCTGCCAGACTTGGCTACTCTGCCATGGATTTGGTATCCAACAGATACACCAGTGGTCCGTCCACCCCGGTCCTCTCGTACTAAGGGCAGCTCCTCTCAAATATCCTA
>JAGHVF010000002.1 GCA_018064425.1 Candidatus Colinaster equi
TGAAGGTTGTTTTCACAAGGAAGGATAACGGAAATATTCATGCAAAATTATCTATGGGCGGTGATGGCTTTAGCGCCAGCGGCTCCGCGGATAAGCAATAAATTGTTGAAACAAATTGCAGCTGTAGTTACGGAGTAATAAATTGAGAGCCCGCAGGTTTTGCGGGCTCCTTCTATCATCAATCTATGGGAGTATCTAAAAGCCATTTCCAGGCAGGAACTACCGATACCGGTATGCCGTCACAGTCCAAATCGGCTTCTTCGCTGCCGGTGATTATGAGGCATCTTGAATCGGGAATGAAATTCCGAAGCTTGATAAATGCTTTTGTTTCACGTTCCTTGGTATCCATGTTATCAAGAAGCTGCATGCTTACCTGGATGGCAAGCTTTTCCGAAGGGACATAAAAATCAATTTCTATGTTGTTTTCAAAGTAATATACATTCTCTACACCATAGCGCCGAATCAATTCTATGGCGACGAGGTTTTCCAACTGAGCTGATTTGCAATCAAGGAGCATAAGCCCCAAAAGACCTGTGTCCATGAAGTAGTACTTGGGAGAAGCTTCCTTTTCCACAAGCTTTGCGGCGTAATTATGCAAGGCGAAAATGAGATATGAATCCATCGCATATCCTACATAATTAATCACGGTTTGCTTACCAAGAGAGGTGCCGGCGCTTTTTAATATATTGGCGAGTCTGCTGAAGGACAAAGGCTTTGTTATTGACTCAGCTATCTTCTTAAGGATGAGCTTAATGGCAAAATCATTTGTGATTTTATTTCTTGTAATAATATCGCCTAGGTAGACAGTCTGATAAATACTGCTTAAGTAAGCACGTTTATTCTTAATATCTACAAGTTCGGGAAAGGCTCCGGAAGAAACATATTCATTATACTGAGCAAGTACATCAGCTTTGTCATTTGTGCTGATGGTATCCAGATAATTTTTCTCTTTGCCATTGGCAATAAGATATTCGGAAAATGAATATGGATATACATTCATTATCACAAAGCGTCCGCCAAGCGTGGAGGCAATTTCACTGCTGAGCATCTTACTGTTGCTTCCGGTGATATTAATTCGATATTTCATGTCTGCAATTCTGCGGACAAACTTTTCCCATCCTTCCACATTTTGAATCTCATCAAGGAAAAGATATGGAGGGTTATCCGTACCGGAGAGTTCCAGGCCTATCTCAAGGATAGTATTCAGATCATCAGCGGTTATTTCCAGGAGACGTTCATCTTCAAAATTCACATAGACAATCTGAGACATCGGAACATTTTTATCAAGGAGCTGCTTTACCTGCTGGTACATCATATAAGATTTGCCGGTTCTTCTGATTCCAACGAAACAGTAATTAACATTTTCTTCAAGAATATAGTGTCTTTCAATCAAAGGGTTGTTTAAATACATTTCCTTTTGGTCAATCATAATTTGTTTTAAGGTATCTCTGTTCATGACGATTCCTCCAATCTACAAAACAATTATATGCCAATACTGTTCTGCGCACAAGACAAAAATAAAACAAAAGTGTTCTACAAGGTGTTAAAACGCGTTCTGACATAAAAAATCCAATCCCATTGTACTTTTTTCCTCCGAAAGTCCAATCTTTGGATATCAATTCTGCTGATTATTCTTGCTCTCCCTGGGGAGTTCGGGCAGGGAGATACCGGCTTTCTAATTTCGCCAAAATCAGGCCAAAATCAAAAAATCAAAAAGCAATAGCTTTTTTGGGGGACGCTTCGTATAATTAAATATAAGGGAAAAAACTTGCCGAAGCTGTAACAATTTTCGTTCTGCTGCGTACTAAGAGATGAAATCAAAATTTGAAAGGAGCACCCCATGAAAACAAAAGAAGAACTGAACGCCCTGAAAGAGGAAGTTGAAACCGTGAGTAGGAAGCTGCATGAGCTGACAGATGAAGAGCTTGTGCAGGTCTCGGGTGGCGCATACCTGGGTTATTGCTTTGTGTACGTCATCAAGAAGGGTGACTCCCTCCCAGTTATCGCACAACGCTACGGCACTACTGTAGAGACTCTCTGCGAACTCAACAACATCAAGAATCCTAACCTCATCTACGCTGGTAACAAGCTTCTTATTCCTTACAAGGGATAATCTTTCACAAATCCGGGGTCACGAATCTACTAGCCTGCGTCAAGCGAAAATCGTATAATACATAAAAGGGAGCTTGAGCAGTGGAAGGAGGTATCCTATGAAAACGAATGAAGAACTGAACGCCATTAGGCAGAAAACTGCAACAATGAATAACAAACTCGATGAACTGACTGATGTAGAGATAGAAAAGGTGAATGGTGGAGCATCCGGAATTATTAAGGGTAAAGCTTATGACAAAATTGAGAAGGAATCTAGCCAAGAAGCCGGAATCCAAAAGTATAAACCCGGTCTGGAAGATTGGATACAGAAGAATACACCTGATCCTGATTAGCAATTACTATGCCTAGTCCTGCAAGTCTGGATTTATAAGCAAGAATACTGAAAGTGACACTATTCTACAATACGAAAAGAGGTGTAAGAAAATGGTAGGAATTTATTTCAGTGGAACAGGAAATACAAAACATTGCATGGAATTACTTGTTTCGTCAGTAGATAGAGAGGCCGATTGTATAAGTATAACTGACAAAAGAGTATTAGATATAATAGAATCTAATGAAATTATTTATCTTGGCTATCCTACTCAGTTTTCAAATATGCCTTATATTATTAGAGATTTTATTAAGAAGAATAAGAATATTTGGAAAGGAAAAAAGATATTCTGCATATCAACTATGGGAGCTTTTAGTGGAGATGGTGCTGGATGTAGTGCCAGAGAACTGAAAAAATATGGTGCAATAATATTGGGTGGTTTACATATTCATATGCCAGATGCTGTATGTGATAGTAAATTATTAAAAAAGAGTATCGTTGAAAATCAGAAAATTATTAAAGAAGCTGATGAAAAAATATATAGGATAGCAAATGAAGTAAAAAGTGGTAAATATCCTCAAGAAGGAGTTGGCTTTTGGTCTCATATGTGTGGATTATTTGGCCAGAGACTATGGTTTTATAATAAAACAACAGGGTACACAGACAAAATAAAAGTGAGTAGTGCCTGCAGTAGATGTGGGAAATGCATTTCCGTTTGTCCGATGGAGAATCTTAGTATAAACGGCAACAAAGTCATTGCTGGTAACAAATGCACTATGTGTTACAGTTGTGTTAGTCAGTGCCCCAATAAAGCATTGACATTATTAGGAAAAACAGTAGTTGAACAGTGCAGATATGAAAAATATGTAGATTAGGGATTCAATAGATTATGTACTGGCTTTGAAACTTTCTGACCCCCTGGGGACGGGGTTAGGGTGTCAATATTATTGATTAGCGTTTATAATTCGAATTACGCGATTGCATTTAGGGCAGATATCACCATCGATGGGCTCTTTTTCACTGAATTCCTTATCATACATAATATCCGGCCTCATATTATCTTTGCTAAAATTATGATAAGCAATTAGCTTTTTTTCGGGTCTGAAATGTGGAACCCAAACACCAAATGACATATCCTGATATGTCTCTTGTCTTATGTAGTAACAGCATTCATCAGCATTTTCATAATATTTTCTATGCATCGTTTTTCCTCATTATCTTCATAAATCTCATCAAATAGACTGTAATTCCATTAAATATATTTTACCATATATTAGCAAAATTATTCTTTTTGATACAACCCGAAATGAGGAAATACCTGTATGAAATAGCTCGCTTGAAGAGGGCTATTTTTTCGAAAAAAAATTTTTTTGTAACGAAATGTAATGTGCCACGTCTAATATATGTGCACAAGAAAAAAGAAGGAGGTGATGATAGGTAGATGGATTACGAAGCGTTGTATGTATCGTATTATAAGCAAGTCTTTTCGTTTGCAATGACATTGGCAAAAGATTGCGACAGAGCTGAAGAAATTACGCAGGAAACTTTTACCAGAGCACTCAGTAAGGGCGCTTTCAGAAAAGATTGTAAAGAACTTACCTGGCTATGTACGATTGCAAAAAATCTTTTTATAGATGAGGAACGTAAGCGCAAACATATCGATGATATTCCGGAAGAACAAAAATCTGAGATTCAGTCAGAGATAAATGTTGAACGAAGCGTCGTAGACAGCGATACATCATATCGAATTCACTTAATACTTCACGCGATGGAAGAGCCATACAAGGAAGTGTTTCAGTTGAGAGTATTCGGAGAGATGTCTTTTGAAAAGATTGCGACAATATTTGGTAAAACCGAAAGCTGGGCTAGAGTTACCTATCATAGAGCCAAGTTAAAAATACAGGAAAGGATGAATGAAGATGAATTGTAATGTAATCAGAGATATATTACCGTTGTATGCTGATGGCGCATGCAGCAATGAAAGTAAACAGCTGGTTGAAGAACATATTGATTCATGTGAAGAGTGTAGAAACCAATTGTTGATGATTAAAGATGATGAATGTGTCACATCACTTGCAAAACAGGGAGATGATGTGGTACTAAGACATGCGAAGAAAGAGATGCGTAAATCGATGACGATGGCTGCGGTGATTTCAGGTATCCTGATGATTCCCGTGCTGGTGTGTATGATTGTGAATCTGGCCACAGGACATGGCCTCAGTTGGTTTTTTATTGTATTGACATCACTGCTTGTTGTGGCATCAATTACAGTAGTTCCGCTTGCGGTCACAACAAATAAGGGATTATGGACGCTGGGATCATTTACGCTTTCGCTTCTCATATTATTTGCGACAGTATGTATATATACAAGAACAAGCTGGTTCTTTATTGCATCGACCGCAACACTCTTTGGGCTGTCGCTTTGCTTTATGCCGTTTGTCAGCAAGGCCATCAAAAGAGGCTTTTGGAGTAACAAGAGGGCATTGTTTACATGCATAGTTGATACGGCTTTGCTGCTTGTTATGCTCGGAACAATCGGAATCTGTGTAGGTAATGCATTTTATTGGAAACTTACCGGTGCTATACTTTTGGTGTTGCTTTCATACATTGCCATTATGTGTGTGGTATTAAGTATGAAAAAGAATAAGAAATTCAAATTTGGACTTGCTGCAATGATATCCGGAATTGTGTTTGCATCTGCCGATAATATCGTGCTGATGATTCTTGGATACAATACAATATGGCATGTATTCAGACCGTTTACTTGGAAGCTCTATACGATTGAATCCAATATTAATTGGATTATGTTGATTGTATTTGAAATAGTAGGTTTTATATTATTTATCGTCGGAATAAAGAAAGGAAATGTTGAGAAAAATGAAGAATAATAGATTAGGTAAGAACATTGCAATTGTAGTAGCATCTGTATTGGCGGTGGCTTCTTTGGCACTTACCGGATGCAGCGATATTGTGATAGATGGTAGAAACGGAATATCCGTGAACGGTGTATATAATGTGTCGTATGATGAAGACAAGTATACTATCGGTGATACGGAGTATACAGGCGACGTTACGGGCATTAATATTGATTGGATTGATGGACAGGTTGATATAACATATCATGACGAAGATACAATTGTGATTAGTGAGACATATGAAGTAAAGAGTGATGAGTCATCAAAAATGCGTACACGTTTTGAAGACGGCATTTTGGATATAAGATATTGCAGCCGCTCTTGTATGATACCTTCGATGAAGAAAAAACTGAGTGTTGTTTTACCTAAGGGAATAACTTTGGAAACTTTCACATATAGTGCGACCAGTGCTCAGTTAGAGTTCGATGAGATTACGGCAAAGGAATTCAAATTTGATTCAACATCGGGAACATTAGACTGTGACATGATTAAAGCCACCGATGAAGTTAGTATGAATGTGACATCAGGCAACGTTACGGTAGCAAAGGCAGTAACAGCAAATTCATTCAGTTTTGACAGTACATCGGGAACATTAAAAATCAACGGCGCCGAGATTGTTGATGACATTAGTGTTGATTCAACATCCGGAAATTGTATAATTGAATTTGCAAAGATGTGCAACATATCACATAGCGCAACAAGCGGAAACCTTAAACTGACTGTTCCGTCAGATGCTGAATTTGTTGTTCGTCATGATGCTACAAGCGGAAAAACGAATGTTAATGTTCCTATGATTATTAGTGATGACAAGTATGTTGTTGGTGCCGGAACATATTCGGTTGAGTCTGACACAACATCAGGAGATGTTGATATCGATTCAATGTAAATTAATTTTACTGGGGTTAATATGAATATTAGAAATGTATTGCGTTAGTATATGGCAGGTTGTCGCACGTTGGCAACCTGCCTTTTTTGGGGAATCAAAAGTCGGTCGCTTTATGGTATAATGTGACTGCAAAATTCATTTTTGATATTTTGTTGAATATAATATGAAAAACAGAGGATTATCAAATGAGTAATGGATTGAAACGTTTTTTTTATTTTTGGCGATTTCCGCTTATATTTTTTGTACTTTTTTGGGTGTTGCTTTGGTTAACTACTAAAGTGAATGGAGACGCAGGTGGTATTTTGAGTGCAATATGGCTCTTTATTGTTATTCCCGGATTGCTCTTTTTTACTATTCGCTCAATATATTTATGGATTCGAAGTGTTGTTACATATCATCGTACCGGAATTCGCGACGAAGTGCTCGTGTTCTCGGAGGTTGATTTTATGTGTGGCATCATCGATGCAATTGCGGATGAAATTGATTCGATAAGGGAACTTTCAGGCTCTATGAAACTGCGCTATTTGGGATTCCGTATTGTGGGTATAGGGCTCGTTATAGCCGGTAGTATAGGCGCAATTCTATGTTACCCTATTCTTTTGCTGGTTGTTATCTGGAGTTTGGTAATTATTGCAGGTGCAACACTTTGGATTATGGCCAATCCCAGCCGTTACAATTTGCGTGTAAGCGGTGCACGAATGGTACCTTTTCACGGCGACATAGCGATAGATGAACTCTTCAATGTTCTCAAGACGATTTCGACATCTTTGGGTACTCCGGAAATGGCCAATGTTCGAGGATTCAAAAATCGTGTAATTGTCTATGGCTCATCGTCGGATGCATATATATATGTGGTTTATCGTGCACATCTTTTTGATTATTATTACGTAAGTACAATTGCATCATATTCTCTTAACGATGAATTACCGGAAGATTCAAATTCTGATAAAATAGGTGATGGAAATATCCAGGACTTTGCATATTATTTGGACGAGCTTGCCGATACCGTTAAGGAGGCCGTAGCTATCGCAGCCGTTGATTTTTGTCAGTAAAGCTATAGCAATTTATTGTAAGGATTAAAAAAGACGGGATATGTTCGTAATGAGCATATCCCGTTTTGTGTAGCATATCTGTATGCGCATATTATATATTGCGGTTAAGTCGTTATCAAGTAAACAAATTATATAATTCATGTTGACAAATATCGGATAACTTGGTAAAGTGAACATATCGGAAAACTTGGTAAGGGAGAACGCGCGATGACAAACGAAGAAATACTGGCAGCAGTACAGAATGATCAGAGTGGTAATGGTACAAACGATGAATATGAGAAAAATGTAATGCGCAGAGCTATTGCATACGGCACGTCTATAACCGTTATTATGTGTATGCTTATGGTACTTGCGGAATTATTTATCTTTAAAAAGATGGATTTTGGTAAACCTGCTTTGATTTTTGCGATGGACGGTTGCATTGAGACCTATGACGGCTTTAAGGGCAATAACAGGAAGGAGAAAATCAAGGGAATAATTGAGTTGATATTTGCACTTTTTTGTATTTTCTTATATTTGGGAGAAGCCATTATATGAATTCACATTTGAAATTAAAGAACAGGATTAAAGAACTGCGACAGAAAAAAGGTTATTCACAGACGAAGCTGGCACAATTGGCCGGTACAACGCAGAATACAATAAGCTCGCTGGAGACAGGTCAGTATTCACCGACTGCATATTTGTCGGGGTTGATATGCATTGCTCTTGAGTGTAAATGGGAAGATTGCTTCTATTATGAAATGGAAGACAAAGATAATTAGGGGAGGAAATTAATATGTTAGTCAGATGTCCGGATTGTAAGAGAAAGGTGTCGTTGGATGCAAGCAGATGCCCTCGATGCGGTTGTAATTTTGAGAAAGGTGATATGGTTTTTGAAGAGGTCACAGTAAAGACTTGGAGCCCTATGGGTATTGCTTCGGCACTTATGTCTTTGCTCGGGCTATGGGTGATTCTAATTGATGCGTTCATAGCGGCGTTTTTTTCCACTATTGTGGAACATGGTGATGTTTCGCCGGTTGGCATCTTTATTGCAACCCTTATTTTTTCGGGAATTATACCTGTACCTCAATTGATATTTGGTATATTGTCATTGAAAAACAGACCTGATGCATACAAATGGCCTGCAGTTGTTGGTGTTGTGATGGGCAGTATAGGTTCCTTTATTTCATTGATATTGACTATCGCTTTGACGGCCTGGGCAGCGGCTTAAGTATAATGTGACCTTTGCAATGACAGGTGGCTTGGCTTGATTAGCAAATGGCTATTAGTTTATAATACTAATAGCCGTTTTTTGTTGTATTTTTGACATTGAGAGGGGCAAGAACCCGGAAAGTATGATAAGTCGATAGTTAATGATGCAGTGGTTGATTATTATATTGATGGGAAAAAGAGCAAATTGCAGATTAACACACAGTTTCTTGAAGAAGAAGATGCCAACATCGGTGTGCTCATATTAATCTATGATATCGGAAAGCTCATTGCAAACGAGGCATAGATATAAATACAGCTATTTAAGTTATTTGATGTAAGTATGATGACGTAATCTTTTGCCGACAAAAAGTGCAAGTGCAAGCTTGAGAATATCGGGAATGATAAACGGAAGCACGCAGGTGCTTACGGCTTTGCCTAAAGATATGGAAGTGCCGAGCCTGTGATAACTTAACAGGAAAAAGGTAACTCCGCATGCATAGCATATAAAGAGACCTAATATCATTGCAGCCGTTACCTGATATTTGCTTTTCAAAGGCAGAATCTCAACACATCTGACAAGCAAAGGAATGGCGATAAAGCCGAATATGAAGCCTCCAAGAGGGCTTAAAAGTATGCCGATACCACCGGTAAAACCTGAAAAAACAGGTATGCCGATGCTACCGAGTAATATGTAGACTATGACCGTGATAATGCTTCTTTTACCGCCAAACAGCGTTGTGATGAGAAATATTGCAAACAACTGCAGGGTAAAAGGTACTGCGGTAGGTATGATAATCCATGAGCAAATGCTGATTAAAGCGGTGCCCATTGCAATATATATTATGTCGTGCGTCTTCATAGAATATTTTCCTAAGTAGTGAGTTGAGTGTTGTTGCCATCGATGCAAAATACTACGATATAAATAATTACCGATAATACGGGGAAGTGTCAACCCCCATAACAATCAATGAGGAAAGATTATGAAAAATATTAAGAGAGCATATATCACGGGAACTACGGGCGCCGTGGGAATGGCACTTATTAAACAATGCATAGAGAATGATATTGACGCATATGTCATTATTCGACCGGATTCGGGACGAGCCGACAGAATACCTCAAAGTGATAAAGTGCATGTGATTAAGGCAACTCTTGATGAGCTTGTTTGCTTGGATGAAAAGATATTTGAGAAGACAGATACAGAGCCGGAGTCGGCATTTTTTCATCTGGCGTGGATGGGCACAACCGGGGATGCGCGTAACGATATGGATATGCAAAACAAAAATGTTGAATATGCATTGGATGCTGTGACCTTGGCGAGTAAGTTGAAGTGTGCGGTATATGTGGGCGCGGGTTCACAGGCGGAGTATGGCCGTGTGGAAGGATGCTTACGTCCGGATACTCCTACACATCCCGAGAATGGATATGGCATAGCCAAATTGCGTGCGGGCGAAGAGACCCGTATCAGATGTAATCAACTGGGATTACGACACATCTGGGTCAGAATACTTAGTGTATACGGACCGTATGATAATGAGCGTTCGGTAATAATATCAACAATCCGCAGGCTACTTGCCGGAGAGACACCGCCACTTACATTAGGCGAGCAGATGTGGGATTTTATGTATAGTATGGATGCGGCAAAAGCCATGATGGCTTTGGCTTCAAAAGCTATGACGGATGAAAAAGTGTCAGGAAAGGTGTATCCGTTGGGAAGTGGTGTAGCAGCTCCGCTTAAAAACTACATTGAGCAGTTGAAGGATGCCATAGATCCAAGACTTAATTTGGGGTTTGGTGAAGTGCCTTACGGACCTAAGCAGGTGATGCATCTGCAGGCAGATATAACAGCACTTAAGGAAGCCACGGGGTATGTACCGGATACAAGTTTTTCGGACGGTATAAAGGAGACCATTAGGTGGTGCAAAAATGTATGATATATACTACATCTAGTACTTGATATAAATGATGTGAACGCGTATACTTTCTTGTAAATACACGAATGTGTAGCGATTAACAAGAAGGGAGAGATTGATAATGAAGAGAAAGATTTTTATTTTATCTTTAATTGTTGGTGTGTTGATTGCTTCAACTTTCACAGTAGCTGCTGCAGATACTGTATCCGGTAATGATGTAGAGGAGAATGCTGTAACGGCGGAAGTTGAAAAGAACATTTTGCCTACAAGCGATGTCGGTGGTGTAAAGAGTGCGGTAGGCGGTTCGTATTGGCTTAATAATGTTACAGGTGCGGCTGTTACTACAGACTCAAGTAGTATTGCAATAGGCTATGGTTTAGGTGCAGGTGAGACGGCATATGTTAAGATGTCAGACCTTGATCCTAAGAAGAGCACAGCTGCAAAGTCATGTATCGATGCTGTAGCACAGGCTTGTGGCGCAACGGTTGGTCCATGTGTTAATTTTGAAGTAGGTAAGATGAGCAGTGGTGTATATTCTGTATTACCTGCAGGAGGCGACAATATAAGAGTTAGCCTTGGTGTACCGGGTAATTTTGCTGATGCCGGCAAGAATTATGCTGTAATTCGTGTTCAGCCGGGTGGTGCAATTGCATTACTTGCAGATGTTGATCCTAATCCTAACGTTGTAACATTTAATACAACAGCAGGTGCAGGAGCTTACGCTATTGTTAAGTTTTAATAATTGAATGATTGGAAGGCCTTATCGGATGATATCCGGTAAGGCTTTTTTGTTCTTTGCCAATATATGTGAATGCTGTATAATTATTTATGCGTGTATGATGTGAGTAATGTGTAATCATGTGATATGAATAGCATGTAAAAAAAGAGGACTTTAAGAAATGCAGTCAAACAATACCTTGATGATAACAAAAGAATCAACTGCTTTATACAGTACAATGGATACAAACAGTGAAATCGTGGAACAATTGGAGGAAGGCACGTATGTAATGGTTACAAGATGCGCAGATGACAATTGGTATGAGGTAAGCTATAGGGGACAGACATCTTATATTCCTGTAGATGCTGTGTCGGTTGCGGAAGTTGATGTGGATGCAATAACCGATGAGATTACCGAAGCACAGGATGACATTGCTGCCGTAGGTCATAATCAGGACAATATGGTAGATACTATTGTGGGTTATGTGAGAGATTCGCAGGCTCTGCTTGCAGGCCATAAGATGTTTACGAGTTTTGCGCTGATTGCTGTTTTGGCAATTATTGCGCTTACACTGGATATAGTTATTACCGCTGTTAAGAAAAAAAAGACAGAGAATGATGATGAAGAATAAACAGATATTATCTTGTAATACGGTTCAATCATTATATAAGAAAATAACTCAAATATATGTTGCGACAATGTTTATATTGTTACCTCTTATTATGACAAAGGGTTATGAGAATATTACCGAGACAAAATATGTAACAGTTATAGTGACAACGGGAATTATGTTTGTCGGACTGATTGTTACAGCGTTGTTAGACAGATTCGGCATATTTGATTCGATGATTTCTGCGTACAAAATATGCTTAACGGATGTATTTGTCGCATTATGGGAAGTGACACTTACAGCTTCGATGATTACGTCCCCCTCGTTTAGTATGGCGTTTCATGGCGAGAATGGCTGGTATATGGGCTGGCTGTTATATTCCGTACTTTTTTTAGCGTATGTTTGTATGAGAATCTGTCACGTTAAGCCAACTGTGTCGTTATGGAACATTATGACAGTAGTGTCAGGTGTTGTGTGCATTATAGGAATAGCAGACAGATTTGGCATATACCTTTTACCCATTAGTGTTCGTGAGATGGAATTCATATCTACGATTGGTAATATCAATTGGATATGCGGATATTTTGCCGTTGTTTTACCAATAATTATCTATAGATGGGTACTGGGTGATGACAGCCGAGTCATGTCCGGAATAGTGGCAGGTGTTGCATGTGTCTACAGTATTGTTCAGGGCAGTGATTCGATGCTTGTTATCTGGTTGGTCGCGTCGGTGGGATGCCTGATTAGCGCAATCGGTCATAGAGGAGCACTTGGCAGATTGTGTTGTCTTATCGGCTTTTGGCTGCTTGCCGACTTTGCCCTGTCAAGAGTAATGACTATGACAAGGTACACGGCATATACTTATCATATCAATCATTTGTGCGTTGCGTTTGGACAGATGTACAGCGTGTTGGCGCTTGGTACGTTATTGCTGGCAGGTGGAATACTGTTGGCATTGGGAAAAGATGTCCGTAAGCAAAATACAATATCCGCTCGCATAATCAAATGGTCTGTTTTTTGTGTATTGGCCATATTTGCGCTGTATGTAGCCGCACCAATCATAGAAGACCTGTTGCAGCGGGCGGGAATTATTGGCATAAGGCAAATGACAGGGATGTCAGTATCTTGGATGAATGGTGACATCGGAAACGGCCGAACTACAACAATGGTGGCGGGCTTGATGATTCTTAAAGATTGTGATGTTATGCATATGTTATTGGGATATGGTCCTGATTGTTTTGCTGTACGTTTGTCGCAGGTACCTGATGCCGTAGCATATGTCAGCGGACATTTTGATACATTGCTTACTAATGCGCATTGTACGCCGATAACTCAATTGGTTAATACAGGTGTGTTGGGTACGGTGTCATATTATGGCATGATGATTGCGGGCGTTGCACGATGTGTTCGTATAAGGCGATTGCATAACGCAGAGTCGGATGTAACACAAACAAACGAAATGGGCAATATACAGCTGCTTTTGCTTGTAATAATATGTTATGCGATATATGGTTTGATTGCTTTTGATACGGTGGTAAATTATCCGTTAATAATAATGATTCTGGCTATGGCAGCCAATGAAGGAGTTTATGAACAAGATAAATAGTGTTGTTTTTCATATAAATAGTCTGGGACGAGGCGGAGCCGAACGCGTTGTGTCAATAATAGCTGACAGATTGGTGCGTGATGGTGTGGCGGTAAGTATTATTACGCTATGGCAGGCTACGGACGAATATGATATTGATGATAGAATAGAGCGAATAAACATAGAGGAACTTTGTGCTGATAAAGGCTATTCGGGTAAGCAATTGGCGGTTATGCGATTTTTAACCCTTAGACGATTGATTAAGGAAAAGAGACCGGATATCGTGATATCATTTTGCAATAAGGCCAATTTCAGAGCCTCGATTGCGATGCTTGGTATGAGAGTGCCACTGCTTACGTCTGTGCGTAACGATCCTATGAAAGACTATGCACCGTATAAATTGCCTACTTTCATTATGAAACTTAGGGCGAACGGATGCGTGTTTCAAACCGGCGATGCCATGAATTATTTTGGCGGTCGTTTGGCGAAAAGCGGTCGTGTGATACTCAATCCCTTACATGACAAATATGTCAATTGCGATACCTGGCAAGGTAAAGCGGGCGGGTATATTATGACAGCCGGTCGTCTGTCGCGTCAAAAGGATCATGAATTGTTAATTTGTGCGTATGCCAACATTGCCAATAAGTATCCGAATGTTGATCTTAGAATATATGGTGAGGAATCCGAAGAAGGTTACGGAAAAAAACTTCGTGATTATATAGATGAGATAGATATAGCGGCAAGAGTGCATCTTATGGGTAACAGCCTGCACATAGAGAAGGAATTGGCAGGTGCGATGTGTTTTGTTCTGTCATCCGACTATGAAGGTATGCCAAATGCTTTGATGGAAGCTTTGGCTGTAGGAGTACCTTCAATATCGACAGACTGTCCGTGCGGCGGGCCGGCATCGTTGATTGTAAATAACGAATCGGGAATATTGGTACCTGTAGGTGATGTAGAAGCAATGACGGCCGCTTTGGATAAAATGTTGTCCGACAGAATGTTTAGGCAGAGCGTTTCTGTAGAGAGTGTAAAATTACGGAATATTGCCAATGCTGACAGAGTGTATGAGATGTGGAAGGATTACATCAGGAGTGTGTGTAGATGAGATATTCAATCATTATTCCAATGTATAATGTGGCAGGATATATTGCTAAGACGCTTAAATCATTTACAAAAGAAGCTATGCGTGATACGGAGCTGATACTTGTTGATGATGGCTCCGTTGATGATAGTGCATCCGTTGCAAGTGAATATCTTGTAACTGCCGGCATCAGTTCTTTTCGTGTAATAACGAAGGGAAACGGAGGCGTGAGCACAGCTCGTAATGCCGGATTGGATGCCGCAAGAGGCGAATATATCATATTTTGCGACGCAGATGATTGTTTGGGCGAAGCGCAACAAGATTGCTCTTGCGATTTTGCGGGACTTGCCAACAGATTGAATGAATGCGATGAAGATTTGATTGCATGGCCGTTTTACAACTATCAGGATGGAGTACTTAGTTCGTCGCTTAGCGAGTCAATGGTCAGACCTAAAGGTGTGTGTTCGCGTAATCAGTTTTTGCGGTTTAATTTGTTGCAGGGATTCAAGTCGCGACTTGGCGCATTTGCCGTTAAACGCTCACTTATTGAGAAGTATCAATTTAGATTTGATACCTCATGTACGCTTGGCGAAGATGTAGAGTTTTTTATGAAGGTGTTCATGCGGGCCGATTCGGTACGTGTCTTGGAACAGCCATATTATATATATAATAAGCATATGGGTTCGCTTGCATATTCATACAATATTCGTAGATTTGAAGCACCTCTTGCAATGGGGCGTGTGAGCGAATATATGAAAACACATGAGGATGTGGCCGAGAGCATCGATGCAGATGTAAAAGAATATATTGATAACGGATTATATATATTACATGGCATATATGCATTTGATTCATGTATTGCACGGATTGGAGGGATAGGTCCCAAGAGACAGTTGTGGAAGGATTATATCACTAATTACTTACAGGTTGAGAAACAGTTGAAAATGAAGTTGTCCGCTATGAATACGGCACCGTTTGGAATATCGCGTAAGCGGTTGCTTTTATTCGGACTCAGCAGACGTTTGTATATATTGATGAGAAAGTGACGAAAAACCAACAGATATTCTGTTGGTTTTTCATTGTTATGGCAAATAGTCTATGATACTATGTTGAGCAAAGGGCGAAGTGAGAAGTTAAATCATCATAGGTGATGTTATCGACATTTCACATTAAGGAGAGAAAGATGAGTAAGAGAATGAGGAGATTACTTGCTGCAGTTTTGGCTGTATTAATGCTTGTAAGCATTATGCCGCAAGAGGGAATGACTGTTATGGCGGCAGGTAATTACAATTACGAGCCGGATACTGTAGAGGAATCCGTACAGGATACTACAGAAGAGACTGATACGACGGATGAAGAAGATACATCTGATGTTGAGGCAGAGACGGCTACAGAGACTTGCGAGACAACAAGTGAAGAGACTACTTGCGAGACCACAGAAGCGACCACAGAGGAAACCACGGAAGAGACATTGGAAGATTCTATGGATTGCGTCTTACATACTGAATTGCTGGATGAGGAGCTTATACCATCGGCAGCTCAGTATTCTGATAGAGTTGAGAGTTGGAATGATTTCCTCAATCAAACAGATTCACTTATTCCTAATTTAGATTATATAGACGGTAGTTTTGCATTTGAGGCATCTTCACAGGAAGAAGCTAGTAAAATAGCATCATTTTACAATGCAAAGTTGCTTGGTTATGCGTATGGCGTAGGTGAGATGATTTTCACCGATATGTCTACCGTAGATGTTATGGAAAATTGTATGGAAGCCGTAGAAATGGGACAGGTTAGAGACCGTGATCTTCCGTCAATATATCCTAATACATTGGTTTTTCCCAATGATGAGGCCAGAGAACTCAGAGCAAGTATGTTGGAGGATATGGGTGAAGTTAAACCTGAAGAGTTTGAGTTTACTCCGATAGCTGAAGAACCTGCCAATGAGATGGAAGGTGAGGCTTCAACGCTTAGTGAAGAGCAGGAGGAATATATCAGACATCTGGCTGATGAAGATATGACACTTGTGACAGCTTCTGACACAGCCTGTGATGAACTTGGTGATATGGATGTAGTAGCAGGTGATGAGACTACTCCGGTAGAGATACATATTGAAAGAGACGATGACAACAATCTCTATATTGCGGATATCGATGGACAAGATGGTTTGGCAATTGATGCAGATGCGAACAGTGAAGGGATTGATGACAACGAAGAGACTACGGAAGCATCACTCGAAGATGGTTCGCAGACTGACTATTTCAAATATGGTGGTGGAACCGGTGTGTCATATTGGCAACATGCTGTAAACGGTGATGAGACTGCCTGGAGAGATACAATTGGTTCGGGAATAACGGTAGCTGTAATCGATACAGGTGCGACAACATCGCATCCTGATATTACGTATGCCGGAGCATACAATGCATGCTCATATAATGCGAACAGTATGCTTTTGGCTTACTGGTTCGGCGGTTCATATAACGGTGCAAGAGATAATGCAGGCCATGGTACTCATGTAGCGGGAATAGTGGGTGGCCATGGTAAGGTACTTGGTGTAGCACCAGGTGCAAGGATTATGTCTATTAAAGCACTTGAAGACTTCGGCGGTACTACTGCGAATATTGTCAGAGGTATCAATATGGCGGTCAGCAAAGGTGCCCGCGTAGTCAATATGAGTTTTGGTTCATCACAATATAGTTCGCTTGAGAGAAATGCTATACAAAATGGTGTTAATAAAGGTGTAGTATTTGTTGCTTCAGCCGGAAATGATGGAGATAAAGGTAATCCGCCTAATTATCCTGCAGCTTACGGAGACTTATGTATCGGAGTGGCTGCAACGAAAAAATCGGGTTCGTCTGCTGTAAGAGATTATTATTCCCAATATGGCAGTTATGTGGATGTGGCAGCACCCGGAACAAATATATATTCAACATATTTGGGAAACGGCTATAGATATTTGGATGGTACAAGTATGGCTGCACCTATGGTAGCAGGTGCATGTGCACTTTATTTTGAACAAAACAGTAGTTTGTTAACAGTAAAAAGCAGTGCGGTTTCAAAGCAGGTAACTGATGCCATTGAAAAGACTGCGGTGGATGCAGGTACATCAGGCAGAGATAATTACTACGGATATGGATTACTTAGTACTAAGAATCTAACTAACGGTAGTTGGGATTATTCAACATTTGTTCCTAAATTTGCGCTTAACCGTAAGGGATATGTGCAAAATGGATTTAAGGTAAAAATTGTAAGTACAGCATCTTACTCCAATTTATACTATACACTTGATGGAAGTACTCCGGGATTAAACAGTTCTAATCCTCCGGATAGTTCCAAGGAAATCACGATTTCGACAAATGCTCCTAAGGTGACATTGAAAGCCAGAGCTTATGATACATCTACAAAGAAGTGGAGTGCGATAACATCGGCTACATTTACAATTGCACCGGAGACTATTAACATTGAAAGCTTAAAATATACACATAAATATGCACTTCCAAGACGTGGAGCAACATTGAACGGTAGTGCTGTGAAGAGTGCATTTGGCAGTAATGAGAATACATATCAGTTATACAAAGTGCATTTGGATAAGGGAGATCAACTGAATCTTTCGCTTGCAGCAGGAGGATTTAACGGCGAATTGTATTTATTGCAGGGTACAACAATCAAGCAATCCGCAAAGCCTAATACTGCATATAAGAATGCACGTAAGATTAGCTATACACATAATGCTGCAGCTGCAGATATGACGATTGTGGTTACATCAGGTACATTGATAGATCCAAGAGGCTTGGGAACCAGTGACTATGGTAATTATACTCTTACGTCCACAATAACCAGAGCACCGCAATCTATTAAAGTTGTGTTGCCGCGAACATCTTTGGCAAACGGCAAAAGCATGACTGCTACAGCAGAGGTTACACCGTGGGATACAAGTGACAAAAAGGTAGAATGGAAGTTGTATAAGGGCAGTACCTTATGTACAGATAAGAAAGGCCCGATGATTAATGCAAACGGTGTTGTTACCATGAAGGGTATTACCGCTAAGACGCAGTTTAAGGTGGAGGCTATAAGCAAAGCAAATAGCGCAATAAAGGGCAGTACTACTTTCTATGCTTATCCTGCAGTTACATCCGTATATCTTTATGATAACGGTGGGATGAGGTTTTATGCGTCTGAAGCCATAAAGAGTTGTTCAGTTGAAATTGAAGTAGGTAAAACAAAGACAGTTGCTTGGAAATGTTTGCCTGAGGATGCATCTCAGGAATTGGTATACAAATCATCTAATCCTGCTGTGGCAACCGTTGATACGACAGGTAAGATTACAGCAGTTAAAAAGGGATCGGCAAAAATAACCGTTACGGCTGCTGATGGTAGCGGTAAGTCTGCGGTATGTAATGTTAAGGTAGTAAAATTGCCTGAATCGATTGAAGTAACTAAAGTAGGCGCAGAAATGATAGATGGCTACTACGTAATAGTACCGGGAAAATCAGTGACTGTTTCGGCAGCGGTTGATAAGGATGCCAGTGACAGACGTGTATCGCTTACTCTTGGTAGCGCATATGATGGATTGTCTACTGCAGGCAATGTACTGAAGGCATCCAAGAAAGCAGAACCGGGAAGGACATTTAAGGTGGATGTCGGTGCAGCGAGCAAGCTTTCTGTTAAGACGACATTGCAATTCAAGGTGATTAACCCTCTTGCCCAGCCAACAGTCAGCATATCTAATAAACAGCTTACGAAGGGAGGAACAGCAACCCTTTCGTATGGACCGGATGCATACAATTGTTACACATTTAAGAGTAGCAATGCTAAGGTTGCAACTGTAAGTGACAGAGGCGTTGTAACGGCAGTAGGAAAAGGCAGCGCGGTGATTAGTGTAACTACAAAGGATGGTCTGAAGAAGTCATCAAGTGTTAAGGTTACAGTTGTATCGCCTGTTACGGGAGTGGATATTGTAACTGCCAATTATTCGGAATCCAATAAGGCGCTAAAAGGCAAAAAGATGACACTGAAGGCAGTGATTACACCTGCGGATGCCAATAATAAAACGGTTCAGTGGGATGTCAGCGGAACAGGTGCAAAGATATCACAGTCAGGTGTATTGTCTATAGACAAGAATGCTGTAAAAGATAGTAAGATTACTGTAACGGCTACTGCTAAGGATGGCTCAAATAAGTTTAAGTCTGTCACGTTTGTTGTTGCCGAGCCGATAGCGAAGATGACCATACCGACTGCTGTTACAGAGATTTCAACTAAGGCAATCAGCGGTGATTTTACGCAACCGTCGTTTACAACCACAACACTGTTGGATGCAACCGTATCACGAGGCGGTGTAGCATCGACTGCGGGAGCTGCTGATGTTGCATGGAGCAGTAGCAACGAAAAAGTGGCAACTGTTAGTGAAGGAACAAACGGCAAATGTACAGTTACAGCCAAATCAAAAGGAACTGTTACTATTACGGCTAAGGCAACTGACGGCTCCGGTGTAAAGGCAACAAAGAAGCTGACAGTGCTTGATCCGATAGGTTCACTGACTGTTCGTACCAAGAAGAATATATGTGATAGCAGCGGAAAATATATACTTACATCCGGTAACAATAATGTTGTGATAAAGGATGTTGTTGCAGTAAGCGGTGGCAAACCGTCATTTAGCAATGTGATGTATTCTTTAAATGTTGCTTCAAACGTTGCTACGATTGCAAGTAACGGAACACTTAAAGTTGCATCGGATTTGAGCAAACCTACTTCTATTACGGTTACGGTAGAGCCATACAGAGCTGTTACATACAAATATGCCGGCAAGAAGTATTCGTCAAAAATGAAATATGCTACATATAAAATGAATGCCATTGCATATCCGGCAACAAAGAGTGTATATCTGCCATATGGTGCAAACAAACGTGATATGGTTGTCGGTGCAACGTATACTCTTACACCGTCATCATTGCCATTAAATACATACGGTGTGTACACATACAAATCTTCAAAAGAAAAGGTTGCAACAGTAGATGCAAACGGTAAGATTACAGCAATTGCCAAAGGTAAGGCAGTGATAACCGTTACAGCAGCTGACGGCACCGGCAAAAAGACTACTTGTACGGTAACAGTTCATTAATGCGATGACTGATTACATACATAAGTAACATACCTTTATGAAACAACGGGGTTTTACCCCGTTGTTTTTTTCATTAAGCATTTGCACGTCGGATATGATAAAATGTAACTGGTGCTGTGGCATAGTATTGACATGATTGCTATGAGAAAAGGTGCAGCAAAGTGTGATATACCATAAAATTTGGAAAGATATTGGTAAGTATGAAAAACATTAAGGTCCTGATTAAGAATATAGTGGCAGCTTTTTTGGCAACATTTGCTGTTTTTAATGTGTGTGGATTGGAGTCCGGCAATATATTGTTAGGTATTGTATTCCTGGCGGCGTTCTATTTTGCGGGACATATCCGAAAAAACAGCAAAAAAGAAGGCGTTATAGCTATATGTTTGGCGCTCATATATACGGCCTCATATGCCATATATGTGCGTGAAACTATAGCCGGAGGATTGGAAAACAAATTATTTGCAGCTGTTTATGTTACATTCACAATCCTTGGATTATACATAATATTTTATATGGCGATACTTAAGATATTGCAGTTTTTTGAAAAGACTTCCTATACAGAGGGACGACCTGATGTACAGAATCCATGGAAAATATGGGCGATATATACACTTATTTTGTTTGTGTGTATGTTGCCGCTTTTGATACTCAATTATCCCGGAACGATGACGGTTGATTCCTTTAATCAATTGGAACAGGTGTGGGGAACGAGAGCGTACAACGATCATCATCCGTGGGTGCACACTATGATTATTAAATTCTGGTATGACATCGGATATGGTATAAGCGGTGACGTGTACATAGGAATTGCGACATATACTGTATTTCAGATGATTGCGGTTGCAGCATCTGTTGCATATGCCATTGCTTCACTTAATCGGGCAGGAGCCGGCAGGATGTGTCGGATTCTTGTGGCATTGGGATGCATTCTTTATCCATATAACGCGGCATATAGCATTACTATGTGGAAAGATGTACTCTTTGCGGCTTGTGTGCTTGCATTTACGGTGGCTCTTTATATAGTTGTGTGCGTAAAGGCAAATAGTAAGGCGGCCATAGGTGATTATATTGTAATGACAATAAGCGGTATCGGAATGTGTTTGCTTAGACATAACGGATTGTACGCATACATTGGTACGGCGTTGGTATGCCTTGTGGCAGGATTGATTGCGGCACATAAGAATACGGAGAAAAACGGTTGCAATATACGTGTTCTTATAACGGGAGCAATCGTATTCGCAGCAACTGTTATAACGGTGTGTATTGTGCGTGGCCCCATAACACGGACAAACAATGTTATTGAAGGTGAATATGTATATAATGTGTGTGTACCTTTGCAACAGATAGCCAGAGTCGTGTCGGACGGCAAGGAGATTGCGCAAGAAGACAGGGATTGGCTTGAACGTATTAATACGATTGAGTATATTGAGAATAATTATTTACCACATGGAGCGGATAATATGTTCTGTTGGGTATTATACGGAGATAAAGATTACTTCTATAGTCATAAGGGCGAGTTTTTCAGCCTGTGGATGAGATTGGGACTTAAATATCCGAAAGAGTATATGGAGGCATTCTTCGATCAAACGCAGGGGTACTATACAACCATGGCGCCTGAACAGGTAGCGTATTACGGCATTTTACCAAATGAAGACAATTTGGAACCAAGGCCATTAATTGCAGGACCGTTGCAGATAAAATGTAACGAGCTGATGGATAAGATATATACTATGTTTCCTGTGTATGGCATAATGTACAGTATGGGAGCGGTATTCCTTTTATGTTTGCTGGGAATAGGCATATGTGTGGTACGAAACGATTATCGAAAGATATTCATTTTTGCGCCGGTGATATTGCTTATAGGCACTGTTGTTATCGCAACACCGTTAGTTGCTGATTTGCGGTATGCCTTTCCGTTAATGCTTACGATGCCGTCACTTATTGCTATGTGCTTACACAACCTGCGCGTAGAGAATACAGATAGGATTTGAGAAAATGATATATAAGATTGGTTTTTGCGATATGTATCGCAACTTTAATAAAAATGATAATTTCGTAACCGATATTTGCAAGAAGTACGATATTGAGTATGAAGTAACGGATGAACCGGATATATTGTTCTATTCAGTGTTCGGTAACAGACATAATCTTTGCAAAGCTGCTGTTAAGGTGTTTTTCAGCGGAGAAGCGATTGCACCCAATTTTAATGAGTGCGATTATGCAATAAGCTTTGACAAGATAAAGTTTGGCGATAGATATTGCAGACGTCCGCTTTGGTATCCGCCGAAGTATAGGAGGCTTACCTCTACGCTTACGGATGAACAGGCTCTTAACCGTAAATTCTGCAATTTTGTCTATTCCAATGACAAAGATGGTAATGCGGTCGAACTTAGAAAGACATTTTGCAAGAAGCTTATGGAATATAAGCAGGTGGATTGCCCGGGAAGGGTGTTGCATAATATTGATACCGATATTCCGCCGAGAGAAGGCGATTGGGAAGCCGGTAAGATTGATTTCTTGGCAGGCTATAAGTTTACCATAGCTTTTGAAAATTCTTCGTATATAGGATACACAACCGAGAAAATGACGGATCCGTTGTCCGCACAATCAGTACCGATATATTGGGGGAACCCTGAGGTAGAGGAAGACTTCAATCCGGCAGCTTATATATGTTGCAATGGCTATGAAGACAACATGGATAAGATTATTGAAAAAATAATAGAATTAGACAAGAATGACGAAGCGTACCTTAGAATGTTGCGTGCCAATCCGATGCAGGATAATTATGATGTGGATGAGTATGAACATTTTGAGAGATTTATAGCTGATATCGTGACCGGAGTGAAAGGTCCGATTAAAAAAGACCCGATGAATTTTACCAGAAGAATGTCGTATGAGTCTTTGTCACGCAAAGAGAAATTGAAATTTTTGTTTTTAAAATAGGAATATGGTTAAAGTAATAGAATTGTCGCCCACTATGGGAAATGGTGGTGCGGAGACACTAATTAAAGATTATGCATTGTTAGCGGATGCCGGGAAAATTGACATGCGTGTTGTAACCTGGTGCGGTACACTCGGTTCTGCTAACGAAGAACATCTGGCCAAAGCAGGGATTCAGATAGTGCACTTGGAAGAATTGCGTTACGCAAAAGGTGCGACTCTTAATCCGTTGCAGCGTGTGCACAGAAAAATCGGCCGATTTATTGATTTTCGCCGTTATATAATAAAAGAGCAGCCTGATGTAATCCATATTCATCTTCGATTTGGCGGATATATACGTATGCTGCCTTTACGTAAGTTGAATGTTCGGCTTTTTTATACTGTTCATAATGAACTTGAACAGTATTTTGATAAACGTCCGTTTTCCAAGAAGTGGCTTGAATATTGCGAGGCGCGTAGGTTGATACGCAAATATTCTATGACCATGGTGACGCTGCATGAGGACATGAACAGAAGCATTCGCAAATACTTTAATACCGACAGGGTGGTAACTGTTCATAACGGTGTTAATCTGGCTCGTTTCAAAAACGAATTGTATGATAGAAATGCTACGAGAGATTTGCTTGGAATCGACAGGGATGTGACGTTGCTCGGACATGTGGGCAGTGTTCATACGCAGAAGAATCATGAGATGATTATTGATATTTATGAAGAATATCTGAAAAAGGATGCGACCGCAAGATTGCTGCTTGTCGGAAAAGGAAATAAGAAAAAAGAGATTAAGGAACTGATTGAGGCGAAGGGCTTAACCGAAAAGGTGGTATTTCTTGAGGACCGTACGGATGTGCCTGCGCTTATGAATGCAATGGATGTATTTGTGATGCCGTCAAGATGGGAAGGATATCCGGTTGTGCTTATTGAAGCGCAAAGTCTGGGACTGCCGTGTGTTGTTTCCGACAGAATTACAAATGAATGTGTGTTGACGGATAAGATAGCAATGCTGTCGATTGAGGATTCTGCCACAAAATGGTGTGATGTGATTGAGGCGGCAGCTAAGGACAAGATAGCGTTTATGACACATTGCATGAAGCCTGTGGCGAATGTTGAGGATTATGATATTGTTAGTAGTATACGAACTTTAGAAAAGATGTATATGGCGTGACTTTTGTAATTCATAGTGTGTAGATTTTATCAGATGGTACATAGTATATGTGCCATCTTTTTTTGTTTGCTATTGCTTGCTTTTTGGTGGTAATAAGCCTTGCATTTTGGTATAATAATCTATGTATGCGTGGTAGTATGCAAAAAAGTGATAGCAATGGGGAATACTCAATGAATAGTGAGCTTAAAGCAATAATTGCAGATGATTTGTTAAGATATGGCAAAAAGAGAGCGGGTATGAATGCACCGCTTTATCTGCGTTATCAGGTTGTATACAGAAAAGCTGCATTTTTTCCTAAGAAATCAATCAGAGGAATGTGGTATCGCATAAGATTGCGTAGGCTGTCCGAACGCTCGGGAATACAGATTCCGACGTCGGCAAAGCTTGGGAGAGGATTGTTTATAGGTCATAACGGTCGCATTATTATTAATCCCGAAGTGGTGACAGGCAACAATCTTAATATCGCAACAGGTGTGACAATCGGTAAGACCAACAGAGGCTCCAAAGCGGGCACTCCTACAATCGGTAATGATGTGTGGATAGGAGCAGGAGCTGTAATCGTCGGAAAGATTAATATCGGAGACGATGTTATGATTGCACCGAACGCATATGTAAATATTGATATACCGAGCCATAGTATTGTAGTTGGTAATCCTGCTGTAGTACATAGCAGGGAGAATGCTACCCAAGGGTATATTAACAATAGGGTATAGCGTTATGAAGATACTTATTGTAAGGACTTTTCCGTCGATAATCAGTCAAACTTCATATAATGTGCAGGAAATAGGAATGGCAACAGCCTATATGAGAGCCGGTCATGACGCAGACATTGTGTTGTATGGTGGCAAAGAGGATGACCATACCGAGCTGATGCCGATTGAATGGAACGAAGATGGTACGGCAAGCAGATTTGTTAGCATTTATTATCTTAGGGGGTTCAATATCTTAAAAAACGGTTTTTTTCCATCGCTTCGTTCAATTGCGTCAGGTTATGATCTTATTCAGGTGCATGAATATGATCAGATATCTTCCTGGTTGTTGTATACCGATAAGAAATTGAAGGACAAAGTGATTATTTATCACGGCCCGTATTTTTCGGAATTCAACAAAGGGTATAACCTTAAGTGCAAGGTGTTTGACAATATTTTTCTTAGATTCAGACACAACAGACAATGCCCCTGCTTTACGAAGAGTAATGCAGCTGCAGGTTTTCTTAAAAGTAAGGGCTTTGACAATGTGACAGCTGTCGGAGTAGGACTTAATGTGAGTCTGTGGAGCGATATAGAAGAATCATCTTCAAAGGGTGACATTACAGCGGACAGTAATGCCTTTAGACGGATTTATGATTACATGGAGAATGGTGCGGATGTCGTAAAAGATAAAGTGTTCACATTTTTATATATCGGTAAACTTGAGCCGAGACGGAATACTTTGTTTTTACTGGACCTTGCGGATGCACTTTTGCAAAGTCATGAAGATATTCGTTTTTTGATAGTGGGTGACGGTGAGGCATCGTACAAAAATGAATGCCTTAAAAGAGCTAAGAAGTGGATAGATGCAGGCAAAATCGAATATATCCCCAAAGTCGCTCAAAAGGATATGCCGCTTATATACGGCCGTTCGGATTGCATGCTGTTTCCCAGCAGATATGAAATATTCGGAATGGTGCTCATGGAGGCGATGTATTTCGGCGTGCCTGTCATAACGAGTAACAATGGCGGAGCCGATACAATATTCTCAAATGAGTATAATGCGATAGTATTGGAAAATGATTTTGATTTTAATACATGGATATCGGCAGCGATTCGTATGTATGAGGATGAAAATCTTCGCAAGAAGATATCGGATAATGAACTTAATGACAGTGAGAAATTGTCATGGGATGAAGTAACCAAAAAAGTGTTGCAGGCGTTGCAACCGCAAATCGGATGAAAGGATAGAGTCGACTGATAAACGGTTGACTGATATGTGTTATGGATAAAAGGGATTTGGCTTCTTTTTACAAAGGCAAGAGAGTGTTGTTAACAGGACACACGGGATTCAAGGGTACATGGATGTGTGCCGTACTTAAGAGCTTTGGTGCCGAAGTGACAGGGTATGCATTGGATGCACCGACTACCCCGAGCCTTTATGATATGACATGCATGTCGGAAGGAATGAATGATATCAGAGGTGATATCAGAGATTTGGACAGCCTTAAAGCGGCTTTTGAGGTCGCAAAACCTCAGATTGTACTGCATATGGCTGCACAGCCGCTTGTGCGTGCTTCGTATGATGATCCGGTAGGAACATATGATACCAATGTGATGGGTACCGTTAATGTGATGGAATGCTGCAGATTGGCAGCAGCAAACGGATTAAAATCTGTTGTAAATATCACAACGGACAAGGTATACCGTAATACGGAAAGAGCTGAAGGTTATAAGGAAGACGAAGAGCTATGCGGATATGATCCGTATTCCAACTCCAAATCCTGCTCCGAATTGGTAACGGACAGCTACCGCAATTCGTTTTTGCGTGATGCGGGCGTGGCTGTAAGTACGGTAAGGGCCGGAAATGTTATAGGCGGCGGAGATTTTGCAAAAGACAGAATTATTCCGGATTGTGTAAGAGCTATGGAAAAAGGTGAAGACATTATTGTACGTAATCCGTTTTCAACCAGACCGTATCAGCATGTTTTGGAACCGCTTATGGCATATCTGCTTGTAGCGGCCATGCAATATGATGATATGACATATGCATCGGCTTATAATGTGGGCCCGGACGATGAAGACTGTTTGACAACGGGCGAACTTGTGACACTGTTTTGCGATAAATGGTCTCAGGTGACAGGCACAAAGGCTACGTGGATTAACAAACATGACGGAGGCCCTCACGAGGCAGGTTTGCTTAAGCTTGACAGCACAAAGCTTAAGAATACATTTGGTTGGAGACCTGTATGGCATATGGATACGGTTATGACACGTATTGTCGAGTGGACAAAAGTATATATTGATGGCGGCGATGTTACGCGCACTATGCAGGAACAGATTGGTGAGTTTGTAAGTTAAATACAATCACATTTATATTGGGATAACTATGAGTAGAGCAAAGAAAATATTATACATCTTAATAACGTCCGTTTTATCGTATGTCTGGATGATAGCTATGGCGTATGTGACAGACTATGGAATAACGGGAATTGATGCAATACTTCCGTGCCTTTTTGCACTTGGTTGTGTAGTGATATGGAATACATTAAAGGGAATATTGAGCGGTGTATACAGCAAAAAGGACTATTGGTGTGCAGTGCCTGTCAGCGTTGTTGTTTCCATAGCACAGGTGATAGGGCATTTGGTTGACATGGATAGTAAGAGTGTTGGCAACATTGGGCTTTTTGATGTCGTATGCATACCGATATTGTTGATATTCTATATGGCTGTTATGTTGTTACTTTTGGGATATATCAAAAGCCGTACTTCGGATGGGAGGTCGGCCAGGCAGAGAATAGACCGGCATCTCTTTAACAGAAAGTATTCGTATATTGTATTGGTGCTTATTATTATTCTGTGCTATATGCCGTATTATCTGACACTTTTTCCGGGAAATATGGGAAAGGATACATTTGAATCAATCGATATGTGTCTTAACAATATTGCCTGGAGCAATCATCATCCCGTGTTCTACACATTGCTTATGGATGCTGTGATTGGACTTACATCCAAGGTATGTAGCCTTACTGTCAGTATGGGATTGTTTACGTTGTTACAGATGATATTGTGTGCATGTACATACGCTTATGTGGTGCAGCGCATCAGCGCACACATAGGAGATGTTTGGGCAATATTAGCATTGTTATTATATGCATTGCATCCGGTATCGGCGATGTTTGCAATGTATCTGAGCAAAGATGTGTTGTTTTCATGTGCACTTGTGATGCTTATTTGCGCTATGTGGGATGTACTCGTAAAAGAGAGTGTTCGCGGCTGGATACGTGTGGATGTATTTTTACTTCTTACGATGTTGTTGCGCAATAACGGCATTTTTATTGTAGTACTTCTTGGTATAGTACTTTTTATTGTTTTTCTCAAAGGGAGTATTAAAAAATCGGCAAAATGCGGCGTGCACTTTATGGCAGCTGTTGCGGTGTTTGCTCTATTTCGACTTGTAACCGGGGCGATATTGGATGTGAACAGTTCTTCTTTTGCCGAATCGCTGTCTGTACCGCTTCAACAGGTGGGATATGTAATAGTTAATGACGGTGATTCGATTGCCGAAGCGGATGCGGAATATCTAAGTAGGCTTATGCCGTTTGAAGACGTTGAGAGAGCTTTTACTCTCGGATATACCGATACATATAAGTTTGATGCTGCGTTTGATGATGAATATTTGAATGCCGACAAGGGCGCATTCATGAAAACGTGGGTACATATGCTGCCGACGCATTTTGATGAATATGTAAAAGCATATCTGGCACAGACTATCGGATACTGGCATTATGGCGAGACCAATACATTATGTACCGAGGGAGTGTGGGAAGATAATACGGTGCAGGTGGCAGGCATTGATATAATTGAGAAAATGACAGGAGTGTCATTTAGAACGGTAATATCCAAATTAATGCTTGGTATGCGTAAAGCTCCGATTCTTTGTATATTCACAAGCATGGCTATGCAATTGTATGCATTGATAATATATATGAGCATATCGGTATGGATGGGTAACGGGAAAAAAGAGATTATCTGTTCGTTGCCGCTTTTGCTGTTGTGGATTACGGTTATGATTGCTGCTCCGGCATCGTGCCTTTTCAGATATATGTATCCGTTCTTTATGATGTGGCCTTTTATTGCTACGCTTGGTACCAAAGGGATATTTGTAAAAAATGAGTAGACGACGAAAATGGTTAAGTACATTATTGATTGTTGTGCTGTTGGTTCTGTCCGTAACTTGTGATGGCACCGTTACTTATGCTACAACTATACCCGTTAGTGAAACCGAGTCGGAATCAGAGTATGAATCGGTGACGGAGACACAGTCGGAAACGGACTCTGAAACGGAGTCGGAGACAGAGCCTGAGTCTGAGTCAGAGACTGAATCGACGTCGGAAACAAAGACCGAATCGGAGTCGGAGACAGAGACGATGACAGAATTTGATGAGCCGCCTCTTACATACAGAGATATGTGTGAAGAGCCGGATGTCTCTCTTTTGGCGAAGCAAAGCAATGTACCGCTACTTCGTATGAACAGTGCGAGTAGATATGGATTTATGGCAGCATCTCCGGTTGGAGACGGTGCGCTCCCTAGTTCGTACAGTTCGGTGGAGCAAGGATATATTCCGGCAATACGTAATCAGGGCATATACGGTACATGTTGGGCACATATGGCGATTTCTCTGGCTGAGATATATATGATTAAGAATTGCGGTTGGAGCGCGGACACAACAGATTTGTCCGAAAGACAGCTGGTGTACTGTATGTACAATTATAAGGGCATGAATGATCCTATAGGGAATACCCGTTTTGACTATGACGAAGTAAATGCGACAGGTATGGGCATATATGATGTGGGCGGTAATATCAATGTGACAACGTGGATGCTTGCAGACTGGATCGGACCGATTAGTGAAGTCGATGCGCCGTATTCTTCCGGCGGCAATATGGCAGCACTTAGTAAGAACAGTTTCTTTTCACAGGATGTTCTTCATATGACTGATTGCAGATTGATATCACCTACACAGACAGACGTTATGAAGCATTACATTATGAGCAACGGCGCTGTCGGTGCATCGATGTATTACAGCAGTTCGTCATATTATAACAGCGCGACCGGCGCATATTATGATAACGGATATACCGGCGGAGCCAATCACGGTATAACTATAGTGGGCTGGGATGATGACTATTCGGCAGATAACTTTAAGGTGAATCCCGGCACAAACGGAGCATGGCTTGTACGTAACAGTTATGGTCCCGGACGTAATCTGGATGGATATTTTTGGATGTCATATGCCAATAACTGTATTAAAGATGTATGTGCAATGATGTTCGAAGAAGCAGATGATTATGATAATAATTATTTCTATGATGGTTCTGGTGCTTCCGGTTATGTGAATATTAAAGCATCGGGAAGCATTGCCAATATATACAGGATAAAGCATAAAGAAGAAACACTGAAAGCTGTCGGTTTTGGCATTCGTACAACAGATACCGCATATTCGATACAGTTGTACAAAAACCCTACGGATGAGAATGATCCGACTACCGGCACACCTTTGCTTGCAACACCGGCTACAGGTATGACGACAACGGCAGGGTACTATAGTGTGAATGTCAGTTGTGATACGGAATTTGCTGCAGGTGATAATATTGCGGTTGTGATAACGCTCACACCGACGAGCGGAACAAATATGAATATATATGCTGCAACGAATCGTGATTACGGTTGGATTGCCGAATGTAATAATATGAATGGCAGTAAGACGCTGGCCTGTGTAAACGGAGTATGGACGGATACTTCTACGGCGGCTACACCATATACACCGCGAATACACATGTATACGGATGGTTCGGAGAATGTAATTGTGCCTACACCAAAACCGACGAATACAGATGAGTATATTCAGGAAATTGATAACGGCGATGGAGCTGACAGACATGATGAACCAGATGACGGTGATGACGGAGATGATACAATGACTCCGGTATGGAACAATCCGACACCAACGCCTGTTTTGAATAATGGCATGCAAGGTGACACCGGTGTCAGAAATGTGGCAGGTAACAAAAAAGAAAAAAATATAAATGTAAATGATATAGGAGAAATGTTGGGAGGAGCAATAGTTGGTTTTGACGATGCCAAAACGATACTTCGCAACATGAATTAATTATGAAAAAGACAATAATTGTAATGCCCGTTGCTAATGAAGAAGCCACAATGGGACAGGTACTTGATGAGATTTTGGCTTTACCGTATGACAATCTGTTTATATATCCTGTGATTGATGATTATTCCAAAGATAATACCGAGCAGATTATACGCAGCTATGAAGCTACGGGAAGAGTAAAGTGCATATATTATAAAGAGTCAAGAGGTGTAATATCCTGCTATCTTGAAGGCTTTAGACAAGCTCTCAATGACGGAGCGGAATGTGTGCTTGAGATGGATGGCGGCGGTAGTCATAAACCCGGCGAGATTCCTGAGTTTATCAAATATCTTGAGGAAGGTTATGACTGCGTATGGGGTTCACGATTTGTTAAAGGCGGCGGACTTGTAGATCAACCGCTTTACAGAATGATATTGTCAAGCGGCGGAACCATAGTGTCCAACATATTCCTGGGAACGAGACTTAAAGATATGACCAGCGGCTTTGAAGGTTTTCAAAGAAGTGTACTTGAACGACTTAACCTGGATCGATTCTTATCAAAAGGACATATCTATCAGACTGAGATGCGATATTACTGTCGAAAATTGCATACGATTGAGGTACCGATTCATTACACCGGTTCGTCATCATCGCTGAAATTTAAGTCGGTAGTTGAAGCTTTTGATGTGTTGTTCAAATTACGAAGCAATGAGAAGAAAGTATGGAAAGCAGAATGATTAATAAAAAATATGTGATTTTGGGCGCAGGACCTGCAGGCCTTGCATTTGCCAATTGTATAAAAAACAAAGGTGAGACTGATTACATCGTTATAGAGAAGGAAAAAGAAGTAGGTGGTTTATGCCGCTCTGCGATGGTGGATGGCGCTCCGCTTGATATCGGCGGCGGACATTTTTTGGACGTGAGGCGTAAGAGCGTAAATGATTTTCTTTTTACCTTTATGCCTGTTGAAGAGTGGAATCTGTATGAAAGAGATTCGAGAATTACTTTCACGGTAGAGGGGGAGAGCAGGCCGAAGACATATACGATTCATCATCCTTTTGAAGCTAATATATGGGAATTGCCCAAGAAGGAGCAAAAAAGATATTTGGAATCGATTGCCGAAGCGGGATGCAATACCGGAGTGAGCAAGCCGGAAAGGTTTGTAGCATGGATTACATGGAAGTTGGGACGTGAGATTGCGCATGACTATATGCTTCCGTACAATTCCAAGCTTTTTGCGGACAATCTTAATGAACTGGGTACATACTGGTTGGATAAATTACCGAATGTAAGCTATGACGAGACATTGGAGTCCTGCAAACAGCATAAAGCATACGGAAAACAACCGGGACATGCCAATTTCTACTATCCAAAGAAGTACGGATACGGAGAACTGTGGCTGCGTATGGGCAGAGAATTGGGTGACAATCTGCTGTGTGATGCAACTGTTGTTTCTTTGGATTGTAACGACAGGATTATTACTTTGCAGGATGGTACGCAGATACAAGGCGAATATATTATTTGCACTATTCCCTGGGACAGCTTTGAACTAAAATGGGCTCCGACAAAAGTAAAAGATTGCGTAAAGAAATTAAAACATACATCGGTTAATATTACATACTATCCGAATAATATGGATACGGAGGCACAGTGGATATATTATCCGAATCCCGACTTGGATTATCACAGAATCCTGGTAAGACATAATTTCTTAGAAGGTTCGAAAGGTTATTGGACCGAGACTCGAAGTGAACGTTATCATGCTGATGAAGATGATAATACATTTAAGATGGATTATGCATATCCGCTTAATACGATAAGTAAGCCGGATGCCATCCGTACAGTACTAAGTTACGGCTCCAAGCTCAATATATTCGGACTTGGAAGATGGGGAGAGCACGAACATTTTAACTCGGATGTAACTGTGAAACGTGCAATGGAGTTGGCAGATAAACTGTGCGCAGAATAAAAATGAAAAAGGTAGAATTGTGAATACTAAAAAAGAATCAAGAACAGGCAGAATAATATTTTGCGTTATAATAGCCCTTTGTATGGTAGGAGCGATGCTTTTACTTAACAAACAAGTACAAGGCAGTCTTGTGACAAAGAGCCTTTTACCTACACTCGATGCAACGCCTATATATGAGGATATTGATAAAAACGATGGCTTGCAGGTAAGTTATACAGCAGAGTCTTCAATGAGAATATCAGCGATTGACGTGTTGCTTATAGGTACGGATGAGGCAACGGAAGAAGATGAACTTACCGTTACTGTATCCGCAGATGAAGATACATATACAACCGAACCTGTAAAGGTTGCCGATATTATGCCGGGAGAATGGTACAGTATATCGCTTGACGCCATGTTGAATGAAGGCACAACATATGACATTACTGTCGTATCTGATTGCGATAAACTGCGCTTTATGTCGGTATCCGGATATGAACCCGGAATATCCATAGGATATGAGGTGGTAGTAAGCGATCACGTGAGTCTTGGAGATATATTCTATTACAGCAGGGCTTTGGTGATGCTTGCCGGTGTGACGCTTATATTGCTTGTGCTGTTTGGGAAGAAACGTTTGTTGCAGGCAATTGAAAAAGTGAAGATAACGGACTGGATAGCCGGCTTTGGCAATGAAGTGTTTTTGATTATCCTTTTTGTGACGCTGTGTTTGAAAATATATGTGACGGCGTATGTTGACGGCGTATATATTACTGCCGATTCGGATGGATACTTGCGTGAAGCGATGAACCTTGTATCCGGTAACGGATTTGCATATGACGGATTGGCAGGTTACGACAGTTGGTTTGCCAATTGGCCCATTGTTTATCCTGCAATGATTGCATTCATTATGCTTGTGTCAGGCTTGAATGCATATTTATCCAGCAAAATTGTTGCTTTTATATGTATTGGACTTATATTTATATGCCTCTATATAAGATATCGCAAAAAATCCTGGATATATGCGCTTGCCTTTACCAATATAGGCTTTTTGCAGATGGCATATAATACCTGGAGCGAGATACCGTTTGTATTGTTTTTGATGATATTTGCTTTTGCTCTTGCTGATATATGCGAACGTAAGGATGCCAAGATATCAAAATACATTTTGCTTGGAATAAGTGCGTTGCTTGTGTTCTTGACAAGATATTTCGGAATATTTGTCTGGTTTGTAATGGGCGGATATATTGTGCTTATGTGTGGACAGTTGATAGGAGAAGCACGTAAAGACGGAGTAAAGATAAAGGAATATATTACAAAAAACGGATATATGAGTATCAAAAGACCGTTAAGACTTACCGTTACGGCAGGTTGCAGCGGAATTGTTGCCCTGGGTTATCTTGTTATGAACAAGATAAAAAACGGCAATCCGACGGGGGTAAGCAGAGGCACATGGTGGGATGATTACCAGACACTTACCAATGATTTGGTACATTCGCTTGTGACGGAAATATTCAATGTTTTTTCATTGCAGGTACCTGAGTTTGTTGAGAGAATGCCTGAATATCTGCAACTGTGGTGTGTTTTGGCTGTAATAATTGCCATAATCATATATGTTGTAAAACATTGCAAACGAAACAGTAGTGCAAGCGTGCTATTTGTGCTTGCTACAGCTTATTATTTGATATTTATATGTGTCAGATATCGTTCGAGCATGGACACTTTTTATTACAGATTTTTTGCACCGGCTACAGTGCTTCTTGTGTTAGGTATTATTGATACCGCGTTAAACGGCAGATGGGAGCAAAAGATAGCCGATAAGTCGATGGTACGCTACGTAGCGGCTGCAATTACAGCGTTGCTTATTGCCTCGTCGATTACTTCTATTGCAAAGGTGTCGGAAAACAATAATCACCCGTATTATGATGTGATTACCGCGAACTGGGATGGCATATATGAAAAACTGCCAAAGAAGAGCGTACTGATATGGGGTGACCTTGATTATCGAAGCACCTGGTACAGACCGGATGTAATTAACGGTGAATTGTTTATGGATGATACCGTAGATGCGATTAAAGAAAGATATGCACCGTCAGAACATGTTTTGATGCGCAGATCGGATGCACAGATTGTTGTGTCGGAAGCTGAGTATGATAACAGCTTGCGGGATTTAATCCAAAATGCAATAGATTGTTCGCAAGAAACGGATAAATATGTTATACTTTACTGATTAAGGCAATAAATTTTTGAAAGAGAGAACGTTATGGACAAGATAGCAGTGTTGATACCTTGTTACAATGAGGAACAGACAATCGGAAAAGTAGTTAGGGATACCAAGGCGGCACTTCCCGAAGCTACGATATATGTATACGATAACAACAGTACCGATAACACATCTGCTGTAGCAGAACAGAATGGTGCGATTGTGAGACGTGAATATATGCAGGGTAAAGGTAATGTTATCCGCAGAATGTTTCGCGAGATTGATGCAGAAAGCTATATAATGGTGGACGGAGATGACACATATCCTATGGAATATGCCGCTCAGATGATAGATAAGGTGCTCAATCATAATGCGGATATGGTGGTCGGTGACAGACTCAGCAGTACATATTTTACCGAGAACAAGAGACCGTTCCATAATTTTGGTAATTCATTGGTACGTAAAAGTATCAATTCTTTGTTTGATTGTGATATCAAAGATATTATGACAGGCTTTAGAGCTTTCAGTTATCAATTTGTTAAGACTTTCCCCGTAATGAGTAAAGGCTTTGAGATTGAGACAGAGATGACAATACATGCTGTTAATAACAACATGCAGGTTGAGAATGTGATTGTAGAATACAGAGACAGACCTGAAGGAAGTGAGAGTAAATTAAGTACTTATTCCGATGGAGCCAAAGTAATATTTACAATTATCAGACTGTTCCGTGAATACAAACCTTTCAGTTTCTTTGCATTGCTTGCTTTGGTTTTGCTGGCGTTGAGTATCGGTTTCTTTGTACCTGTATTCATCGGATTTTTGGAGACAGGAGAGGTAGCAAAGTTCCCAACGCTTATTGCATGCGGATTTGTGGGACTTGCCGGAGTACAGAGCTTCTTTGCAGGTATGATTCTTGATAATATTGCCAAGGAAAATCGTAAGAAATTTGAGATGGATCTCATTTTACTTCACAGACATAAGAGTGAAGCGATGAAGAGTGAATAATATATAAAAGGTGGTAAGAAAGATGAAAATAGCAGTTGCCGGAACAGGATATGTAGGACTTGTTGCAGGAGTATGTTTTGCGGAAGTGGGACATGATGTAACATGTGTGGATATTGATGAGAAGAAAGTAAAACTTATGGAATCCGGAGTGTCTCCTATATATGAGGAGGGACTTGAAGAACTGATGAAGAAGAATAATGCAACAGGCAGATTGCATTATACAACCGATTATGCTTCTGCATACAAGAATGCCGATGCAATATTCATCGGAGTAGGTACTCCGGAAATGCCTGACGGTAGTGCCAATCTTAGCTTTTTGGCCACAGTGTGCAGACAGATTGCAGAGAATGTTGAGCATGATTGTTTGGTAGTAGTTAAGTCTACAGTACCGATTGGTACCAATGATAAAGTTGAACAGTTCATTAAGGATTTCTTGGTACGTGATGTGAAGGTTGAAGTTGCTTCCAATCCTGAATTCTTAGCACAGGGTACTGCAGTAAGAGATACTTTGCATGCAGCCAGAATCATTATCGGTACAGAGTCAAAAGAAGCAGAAGATAAGCTTATGGAGATATATGAGCCATTCGGTTTGCCGATTGTATCCGTTAAGAGAAGAAGTGCCGAGATGATTAAGTATGCTTGTAATGATTTCCTGGCACTTAAGATAAGTTATATGAATGATATTGCCAATTTGTGTGAATTGGTCGGCGCTGATATTGAAGATGTTGCAAAAGGTATGAGCTATGATGCGCGTATTGGTGAGAGATTCCTTAATGCAGGTATCGGATTTGGAGGAAGTTGTTTCCCTAAGGATACTAAAGCACTGAGATTCTTGGCCAATCAGCATGGATATGAACTTAAGACAGTTGATGCCTGCGTAGAGGTCAACAAATTACAGAAGACAAGACTTTTTGAAAAGGCAAAAGACCGTATGATTACTTTTGCAGGTCTTAAGGTAGCTGTACTTGGTCTGACATTCAAGGCGGGTACGGATGATTTGCGTGAGGCACCTGCCAGTGAGAACATCAAATTATTGTTGGATCAGGGTGCGGAGATATATGCATACGATCCTGCCGGTGTACCGAGAGCTAAGCAGCAGTTCCCGGAGGGAGAGATAAGCAGAGGAATTATGCGTTATGTGGATACTCCGGAGCTTGCGCTTGAGGGTGCCAATATATGCTTTATCTTTACCGAGTGGGGCGAGATTAAGGCAGTAAAACCGGCGGATTATAAGAGACTTATGCGTACGCCGCTTGTATATGACGGACGTAATCTTCACGCAGTTGAAGATATGAAGGCTGCCGGTGTTGAGTATTACAGCATAGGTCGATAAAATATTGAGATTAACCCTGTCCGCATGAGTGTGGCAGGGTTTTTTGGAGAAAGGAACCCATAGATAAAATGAAGGAATTTGATAAGAATTATACATATCTTGTAACCGGAGCTGCCGGATTTATCGGTTTTTATTTGAGTAAGAGAATTATGGAAGCCGGAGCAAAGGTTATCGGCTATGATAATATGAATGATTATTATGAGGTGTCACTTAAGGAACATCGTTTAGAGCAGTTAAAAAAGGTTACGACCGGTGAATTTACCTTTATCAAAGGAGATTTGGCATGTAAGGAACAGCTTACGGAAGTATTTGATACATATAAGCCGGACGTAGTTGTTAATCTTGCGGCACAGGCAGGTGTTCGTTACAGCATTGACAATCCGGATGCATATATACAGTCCAATCTTGTAGGTTTTGCCAATATATTGGAGTGTTGCAGACATCATGATGTCAAACATCTTGTATATGCATCTTCAAGTTCCGTATATGGCGGTAATACAAAAATTCCGTTTGAGACAACAGATCAGGTAGACAGACCTGTATCACTTTATGCAGCAACCAAGAAGAGCAACGAACTTATGGCATATTCGTATTGTAAGCTTTACGGTATGGCAGCAACCGGACTCAGATTCTTCACGGTATACGGCCCAATGGGACGACCGGATATGGCAGCATATAAGTTTGCCAAGAAGATAATGGCAGGTGAATCTATACAGATATACAATAACGGTGATATGTACAGAGATTTTACTTATGTAGAAGATATTGTAACAGGTATAATGAATACTCTTTGCAATCCGCCTGCTCCGGATGATTTGGGTGCAAAATACAAGGTGTATAACATCGGTAACAACAAACCTGAGAAATTGCTTGATTTTGTTGCGGCACTTGAGAAAGCACTCGGAAGAGAAGCAAAGAAGGAATTCCTTCCTATGCAACCGGGAGATGTATACAGAACATATGCTGATGTGTCTGAACTTATGAAGGATTTTGATTTCAAACCGGATACAAGTATTGAGGACGGACTTGGCAGATTTGCAGTATGGTTTAGAGAATATTACAACATAGAAGATTAGTGCACGGAGAGTGAGTTATGTTATTTAACAGCTACATATTTATTTTTGCATTTATACCTTTGTGTCTCATCGGATTTTATCTGATGAGAAAGAAATGGCCGACGGCAGCAAAAGTTTGGCTCATCGGATTATCATTATGGTTTTACGGATATTTTAACTGGACATATCTTGTTATTATGATATTCTCCATTTTGTTCAATTACTGTATGTACCGGCTGATGATTAGGACAGATAAGCGTAAGCTTGTGATGATTGTCGGAGTGATTGTTAACCTTTTGGTGTTGTTTTATTTTAAATATTTCGACTTTTTTATCAGTAACTGCAATGCCCTGTTCGGTACGCAGATGCCGCTTAAGGGAATATTGCTTCCGCTCGGTATAAGCTTCTTTACGTTCCAACAGATTGGTTTTTTAGTGGATGCATACAGGGGGCAGATTGAGAAGTGTAATTTTGTGAATTATGCTTTGTTTGTCAGCTTTTTCCCGCAGCTGATTGCAGGACCGATTGTTGATTATGCTGAGATGATTCCTCAATTCGAGAATATAGGAAAGAAACCTTTTGACGCAGCAAGGATGGCGAGAGGTATATACATATTTGTACTTGGTATGGGCAAAAAAGTCCTGATTGCAGATACGTTCGGCGTTACGGTTGATTATGCCTGGGCAAATCTGGCAGGGATTAATTCGGTTGAAGCGTTTCTTGCAATATTGTTCTATACAATACAGCTGTATTTTGATTTCAGCGGATATTGTGATATGGCAATAGGCTTGGGTCTTATGCTTGATATTGATATTCCGATTAACTTCAATTCGCCGTATAAAGCAGTTAATATTATTGATTTTTGGAAACGCTGGCATATTACACTTAGCAGATTCTTTACCAAAACAATCTATATTCCGCTTGGCGGAAACAGATGTGGCGCGGCCAGAATGTATGTCAATTTGTTTATTGTATTTTTCTTAAGCGGATTGTGGCACGGTGCCGGATGGAATTTTGTACTGTGGGGTTGTATGCACGGTGTTCTCTATGTGATTACCAGAGCATGGCAGCTGTGGAGAAAGAAAGTAAATGAAGGAAAAGCCGTACAGAGTAAGAAAAATCCTATTGTAACGGTTGTTTGTACATTGCTTACATTTGCTTTTGTAAATATTGCATGGGTATATTTCAGAGCTCCGTCGATAGGTGATGCAAATATGATGCTTACAAAAGTGTTTAACGGTGGTATGGCTCTGCCATGTGCCGATTTTGCGGATGGATTTAATCTGACTGAGATATGGTATGTGATGAAGATTGCACATCTTACCGATTTTGCATTCAGTAAATATGTGTTAATGGTTATTTTTGCAGTCGGTACATTGTTGCTTACCTTCTTTGGGAAAAATGTGCATGAACTTGCGGATAAAACAAAGTATCGTACAGGTACGGCTGTGTTGTTGGCAATATTGTTTGTATGGTGTGTAATGTCCTTTGCGGGCGTAAGTACATTCTTATATTTCAATTTCTGATATGAATAACGGATTAAAGAGATTTTTCATCACCTTTTTGATGATTGCTATGGGAGCACTTATTTGTGTTGCCGCACTAATTGTATATGTCGATCCATTTTTTCATTATCACAGACCACTCACATTTTTTCCGTACGTGGTAGATGATCAGGTGGATATGAATCCGGGACTGGCCAGGCATATGGATTATGACAGTGTTTTACTGGGTTCATCTATGACAGTAGCCTTTGATACTTCAAAATTTGCCGATAAGATGGGACTGAAGACGCAGAAGTTGAGTTATAACGGTGCGTATCCGAAAGACCAGAGTAATATTATGCAGATATTGTTCGATGCAAAACCGGCAAAAGAATCAGGGCGAACAACGAGCGTTGACAGAGTGTTCTTAGGGATTGATGAACTGAATTACTCGGCTGATATAGAACAAACAAAATATCCGATAACGGACTATTTGTATAATGACAATATATTGGATGATGTCAATTATATATTCAACAAGGATGTGTTACTTGATTATGTAATGCGACCTGCTGTTGATAGGAAAGATGCGTCGGATTGGAATACGATATATAAGATGTGGTGGCAACCGCAGCATTATAATCTGGCAAATATCAGACTGTATTATACACCGGCTCCGGAAGAAGTAGATATGACACCTGTGTCAGAATACTTAGACGGAATTGCAGCTAATTTTGATGCCAACATTTTACCGTATATCGAGGCTCATCCGGATACAACATTCACCGTTTTTTATCCTCCGTACAGTATTCTGTATTGGTATGATGCATACAGACAGCAGCAGATAGATACGATAGTAGAGAAATATCGTTATATGACGAATCGGTTGCTTGAATATGATAATGTGGAAGTATTCTTTTTCCAGAACCGTGCTGAGATAATCTGTGATTTTAACAATTATGCGGATTATACACATTACAGACCTGAAGTGTGTGATTGGATGGTGGATTGTTTTAGTAACGGTGAAAACAAAGTAACAAAGGACAATCTGGATACGGAGTTGGAATTGCTTCGTGGTTTGGCCATGGATTATGATTATGACAGTATTGATTTGTAGAGAGGTACCATGATAGTATCGATTTTTTTACTTATCTTAATATTAGTAATAATGCCGTTTTGCGTAGGCTTGGTGCCGGCATATTTTATCGACAGACGTAAGAGAAGAATATCGCTTGTGTATGTATTCGGTATGATTGTGTCTTTGGCAATATTTCAATTGATTGCTGTACCTGTGATTATTAACAAGGGCGATGGCTTTCGGCTAATTATTACACTTTTTCTTATTATCACCGGAGTATTATCCGTTGTAGGAATTGCGTTGGTCGCTATCGAGGTGCGAAAATACGGTACACCAATAAATCGCACCGATGAGATATCTGTTCCGAAGACAAAAGAAGAGAAGATATATTGGATAATATTTATTGCATTGGTGGTTATTCAGATATTGCTTTCATGTTTTATGCAGTATTTTGACGGTGACGATGCATATTATGTTGTTGAATCATTGCTTACCAATGAGACGGATACGTTATACAGGATTAAGCCGTATACCGGACTGTCGACGGGGATGGATTTGAGACATGCAATGGCATCGATGCCTGTCTGGATAGCATATATTGCAAGAATATCAGGTATACATTCCACTATTGTGTCTCATATTGTTGTTCCTATTGTGATGCTGCCGCTTTTGTATATGATTTATTATCAATGCGGACGTATCCTGTTTCGAAAGGAACGTAAAAAATTGCCGATTTTTATGATTTTTGTATGGATTATGTATATGTTCGGTAATGTATCAATATATACCAATGCAACATTTATGATGACGCGTACCTGGCAGGGTAAGGCAATGCTGGCCAATCTTGTGTTGCTTACTGTGATTTGGATATTACTTGCGTTGTTTGAAACAGAGAGGCTTGTTAAGGAGTGGAGACTGGGATATTATATTATTCTCTTTTTCACAAATATTTTGGCTGCAATGTGTTCGACTGCCAGCGTTTTTTTGGTAGCTATGCTGCTTGGCTTATCGGGAATTGTGTTAGGCATTGCAAAAAAGAATATTCAGATTCCGCTTAAACTTATGATTACCTGTACTCCGTTAGCGATATATGGAGCAATGTTTATTTTGATTTAAATTTTACAAAAGAATTTTGATGGTATAGATGTTTAGTAAATCCGTGAGGATGATTTATGACAGAGATTTTGGAAATCTTCAAATCTTATAACGGTACGGGATATTATTGCCTGTTGTTTTTGGCAGCTGTTTTGTATCTGTGGTTTGTAGAAGAGGACAGACATTTAAAATTGATTTTATGCGTAGTACCCACAATTATTCAGGTACTGTTCTTTATTCCGTATTTTTATATGGGATATAATTCGCTTGATGAAGGTACTTATTACAGAATATTGTGGCTGATGCCCATGACTTTGGTGATTGCATATGCTGCATGTAAGGTAATAGGTTCGTATACGAAGGCAGGACTCATAATTGTATCGATTATTCTGGTACTAAGCGGTACATGGGTATATTCGGGAATAAATGCTTCTCGTGCCGAGAATGTATATCATATTCCGGATGAAGTTGTTGAAGTCTGCGATATGATAAAGCCGGCAGAGGGGAAAGAGCGAGTATGGGCATCTTTTCCGATAAGTATGATTCACTATGTGAGACAGTATACAACAACGATACAGATGCCGTTCGGAAGAGACAACCTTGTGCCGGGATGGGATCATATCGACAATCCGTTGTATGATTTGTATCTTCAGGATGTGATAAATGCCGATGCATTGGTTAGTGAAGCTACGAAATATTATTGTAATTATATTATACTTGAAAAAACACAGACAATTGACGGATCTTTGGAGGCGTTGGGTGCTAATCTTGTGGGTACAACACAGAATTATTACGTATATCGCAACACGAGGGTACCGTTTTGGGATGTTGAGACAGAGACAGAAACGGAGAATTAATCTATATGTGGATTGCAAATAATTGGAAAGACTATGAAGTGTTGGATACATCTGCGGGTGAGAAACTTGAACGTTGGGGTGAGTATACTCTGATAAGACCGGATCCGCAGGTTATTTGGACATCCGATAAGAAGAATCCCGGATGGAGAAAGATGAACGGGCACTACCATAGAAGTAAGGCCGGCGGTGGTGAATGGGAATTCCATAAGCTTCCCGAAGAATGGCAAATAGGATATAGGGAACTTAAATTCAACTTAAAGCCGTTTAGCTTTAAGCATACAGGACTTTTCCCTGAACAGGCAGCCAATTGGGACTGGTTTTCCAAGCTTATTGAAGAGGAAGTACAAAAGGGACGTACTGTTAAAGTACTCAATCTTTTTGCATATACCGGTGGCGCAACTTTATCTGCCCTGGCAGCAGGTGCTCAGGTTACACATGTTGATGCGAGCAAGGGTATGGTCGGATGGGCCAAGGAGAATGCGATGTCTTCCGGCGTTGCCGACAAACCTGTCAGATGGCTTGTTGATGATTGCGTAAAATTCGTAGAACGTGAGATAAGACGCGGAAATAAGTATGATGCAATTATTATGGACCCGCCGTCATACGGAAGAGGGCCTAAAGGTGAAATATGGAAAATAGAGGATAGCATATATCCTTTTGTACAGTTGACAATGCAGATACTTTCAGACAATCCGCTTTTCTATCTTATCAATTCGTATACAACCGGTTTGCAGCCGGCGGTATTAAACTATATGATTGGAACCACTGTCGGAAAAAAATACGGTGGTCACATGGAAGCTGATGAAATAGGATTGCCTGTTACCGATTCGGGACTTGTGTTACCGTGCGGTGCAAGCGGAAGATGGCAGAGAGATTAGTGTATACCTTGTAAAAGGAGTAGAAAGCCTATGAAGAAAAAAGATGCAGAGAATCTAATGGATATAGATGTAGACGTAGATGTACCTGTTGACGAAGACGATGAGTATGGATTCGAATTTGATGAAAAAACGTCAAATGACAGTAAGAAAATTCGTCATGGCAGAAGAAGCGACAGTAAGATACATATCGCTATAATTGCGGTTATTTTACTTATTGTAGTTGCTGTAATTGTGAGAATAGTAATTTGGAACAGAGGAACGGAAGTTGTATCCGATCCGTTTGACATTGAAGACTTTGATGTGGAACCGTCAGACTATATTCAGCCGTTATCAGGCGAGCAGATGGCGGGAAAAGTTGATGATGGTGTAAATACGATATTGCTATTGGGTAATTCTCCTTTTGCCGACAATTATCCTGATAACAATCTTGCAAAGGCGCTGTCGGAGACAATGGATGCGAATGTTGTTAATGCAGCTATTCCGGGTTCTTATCTGACGCAAAAATACGTAACATGTACAGAAGATTGTTCCTGTGACGGAATAAGCTTGTGCGAAGTGAGCAAAGCTCTTGCTACAGGTGAGTATGACAATGTGATTAGGGCAGCAAGTTTGACTTCGCCTGAGGCCGAGACTGTTGCCAACACTTTGCCAAACATAGATATGTCAAGTGTTGATTGCATTATGATTATGTATGATATTGAGGATTACGTTGATCACAGACCGCTTGCTGATGACAATGATGAGTATAGTCCCACAAGCGTTTTCGGAGCTGTCAGTACGTCGATTAAGACAATACAGGAAAAATATCCGTATATCAGAATTGTATTTGTTTCAACACCTTGTTGCGGTAAGACAATCGACAATTTCTTCGTGGATGGTGAAGAATTTGATTTGGGATACGGAACATTGACAGAATATATGACTATGGAGCTTACTGCCGTAACCAATGTCGGAGCTTCATTTGTGGATATATACTACGGAGCTGTCAATATAGAGAACAGAGATAAATATCTGTATGATGATTATCATATAAACGATGATGGTGCAAAAGCCATTGCGACACGTATTGCAAAATTGATAAAATTATAGAATTATTGCAAGAGGGGAAAAGAGAACAAGGGGAATGAAGAAGAAACGAAATCTTGAGTTTACAATATTGGGAGCAATCGGAATGCTCTTGGTAATAATGGGACACCTTGACTATGGAATATTAACAATCGGCGGTCTTTTTCCGTACTATTCTTTCCATGTGTTGATATTTCCGTTTATCTCAGGATATTTTTATAAGCCCGAATATGAAAAAGATATTAGGGGCTTTATAAAACATAAAGCGACAACATTGCTGTTTCCGTATTTTATTTGGAACATTATATACGGTACGATAACATTGCTGTTACATTGCGTGGGCATATCAATCGGTGCAGATATGACACCTTGGAATCTGTTTGTAGAACCGTTTATAGGCGGACACCAATTTATGTATAATGCGCCTGCATGGTTTGTACCGGCTCTATTTTTACTTGAGACATGTAATGTAATCGGCAGAAAACTTTTGAACCTTATTAAAATTAAAAATGAATGGATACTCGCTGCGTTTTATCTTTTGATAGGGTGCTTCGCCGTATATATGGCAATGCGAGGCAGTGTGTACGGCTATTACAAAATACCCGGTAGAATTATGGTGATGGCACCGGCACTTGCATTGGGACGTTTGTATAAGTGTAAATTGGAGAAATGGGATACTGTTCCTTCTATTATTCTTATTCCGTTATTGTGTATCATGAATGCAATACTGGGACATACACATGGAGGATTGGCATACAGTGTGGTTTGGGTGACAGGCTTTGCCAATACACCGCTTACACCGTTTATTACAATGTTAACTGGTATATGGTTCTGGTTAAGGATATCAAAATTGTTGGCGCGATTTGTTACAAAGAACAGAGCTATTTACAGATTTGTTAATTACTTTGGCTCAAATACATTTAGCGTAATGATGCATCAGCTGATTGCATTTATGTTAGTTAAAGGTGTGTTTTGCCTATTGTATTTAAGCGGTGTTGCGTGCAGTGATTTTGATATGGAGCTGTTTGGCCTGGATGTGTATTATACATACGTGCCGGGTGGACACAATGCATATAAGCTGATATATCTTGCAGTCGGCATCGTGATTCCGCTTTGTATTGCGAGATTGAACGAAGTCTTTCTCGATACATCCAAATCTTATCCGAGGCGTACATATATGGATACGGTTATAATACAGAGTAAAGATGAAGAACGGAATAGTCATATATAGAATTTTGCCTATGTCATATAAGTGACATAGGCTTTTTTTATCAAAAATATATGATACAATACGTGACACATGCGCAAATTATTGATACAATTATGATAATATACATCTTTGGACAGACAAAACACATTGCATATATGAATTGATTGTTAAATATAAAGGAGACTAACTATCATGATTCAGTATCAATATGTCTATGAAAACGATAAAGCGCTTATTGAAAAGCTTAAGATTGTAAAGAATGAGTATAACAGAATTAAGGCGTCTAACAGTCTTATACGTATTTTTTCTACAAATACAGATAAAAATGTGATTAGAAATGTATGTGGGATTATTGAAAGAGAAATGCCGGATACATTGTATGTAGGATGTACGACCAATTCCAATATACTTGACGGAAAGTTTTTGGAGAATGGAATTAGTATCATTATTACGTTGTTTACCGATTCTTCGACAAAGGTTAATGTGTGGCATCAGACGCTGGAAGGTTATTCAGCTCATCAGATGCTTGAAGAAATACCTAAGATAAGAGTGTTATTCCCTAATGTAAAAGCAGTTGAGGCTCTGGTATCTTCGTACGGAATGATGGAAAGTAATCTGACTAAGACGTTTGAGAAATACAGATCTTCCGGTATTTTGGTATATGGCGGTGGTGCATATACGGGAGACAGTAATGAAGACTCTTTCGTATTTGCGAAGGGATATGAACCTGACAGTAAAGCACTTATTGTTTTGCTGTTTTCGGGTGAAGCATTGCATTTTGAAGCAAGACATATCAGCGGCTGGAAGGCACTCGGACGAAGATTCAAGATTACTTCGGTAGAAGGTAATGTGCTGAAGACTCTTGATGACAAGCCGGCTTTCGAGATTTATTCAAGATATCTTGATATTAAAAATGATGAGAATTTTGAAGATAATGCCATTGAGTTTCCTTTTATGTGTAGAACCGATGACGGAAAAGATGTAATGAGAACTCCGATATCATCAAAATCGGACGGCTCTATTGTTATGTTCTCCGAGATAGATAATTTTGACAGCGTCAGACTTTCTTACGGTGATAAGAATATTATTAGCAATTGCATTTTGACTGAAGCCAAGGGGTTGAGCAAATTCAAACCTGATGCGATTATGTTGTTCTCCTGTGTTGCCAGACGTGCATTCTGGGCTGATGATATTGACAGAGAATCTCTCATTTTCCAAAGGCTTGCACCGACATGCGGTTTTTATACATCCGGTGAAATATTGACGGAGAATGATAAGCTCTATCATCATAATGAGACTTTGGTGATTGTGGCAATGCGAGAAGGCGAGCCGGATGAGGACGATAAAGAGATTGTTATTTCCGATATTGAGAATGAGACAAGTAAGAGCTTCGTAAGCAGATTTGCAAAATACATATCTACTGCCACCAAGGAACTTGAGGAAGCCAATGCCGAACTCGATGAGATGGTTAAGAGCGTGGATGAAAACCGTAAACTGGCTGAAGCTGCCAATCAGGCAAAGTCGACATTTTTGGCTAACATGTCGCATGAAATAAGAACTCCTATTAATGCAATTCTTGGATTTGATACGATGATTCTGCGAGAGTCCGCAGATGAGACAATAATAAAATACGCAAACGATATTATGTGTGCCGGAAGCAATTTGCTTGCGATAATCAATGATATTCTTGATTTGTCCAAGATTGAATCCGGTAAGATGAATATTGTCAATGTAGAGTACGAATTGAGCAGCCTTATTCTTGATGTTGTTAATATGATGACAATGAAGGCAGAGGAAAAGGGACTGCGTGTCAAGGTGGATGTTGATAGGGATATTCCGTCATGGTTGTACGGTGATGATGTAAGAATACGTCAGATTATTGTCAATTTGATGAATAATGCCGTCAAATATACGGAAAGCGGTTGCGTATCATTGGGAATAAGCGGAACCCGTAACGGTGAGTATGAGACTCTTCATGTAGAGGTACGTGATACCGGTATGGGCATTAAGCCTGAAGATATGAGTAAATTATTTGAGAAGTTTGCTCGTATTGAGGAAGAGCGCAATCATAATGTTGAAGGAACAGGGCTGGGCATGAATATCACTATCAGTCTTCTTTCAATGATGAATTCAAAGCTTAATGTTGAAAGCGAATACGGAAAGGGCTCATGTTTTAGCTTTGATATTGAACAAAAAGTGATGCGCGAACAGCCGATAGGTGATATTGGTAAACGTTCTTTGGAATACAGAAACGAGACCAATTATGCATCGTCATTTACGGCACCCAATGCCAATATTCTGATTGTAGATGATAATCATATGAATCGTGAAGTTATCATCGCACTTTTGAAAAAGACAAAGATTCATTTTGATCAGGCTGATGGAGGATTACTGTGCCTGGAGAAAACATCCGAGATGGTATATGACCTTATCTTGTTGGATCATATGATGCCTGACCTGGACGGAATTAGGACTTTGCAAAGAATTCGTTCAGATAAGAACAATCTGAATAAGGATACAAAGGTAATCTGTATGACAGCCAATGCAATTACCGGAGCTAAAGAAGAATATTTGGAAGAAGGCTTTGATGATTATATTTCAAAGCCGGTTAATCCGGCCAGACTTGAAGAAGTATTGGCTACGTATTTACCAAAAGAGCTTGTAATATACGGCGAAGATGATTCTGCACAAGGGAATAAGCCAAAAGAGATGACAGCTGCGGATAGCAAGACGTCGGATCATAGGGAGGTCAAAACGAATAAGGACCTACATGCAGATGACGGATTACCGATAATAGCGGATATTGATAATGAAGTGGCACTTAAGAATCTATCGTCTCCAAAGCTTGTGCTTGATACAATGCATATATTTATGAATGGCGCTGCAGGCGAAGCGGAATACCTGAAGCGGTGTTTTGATATTATTAGTGACGAGAATTCATCAAGTGATATGGTTAATAAGGCGGTTGCCGATTATCGCGTTAAGGTACATGGTATGAAGAGTTCGGCACTTACTATCGGTGCTGTGATGGTAGCGAATTTGGCCAAATTCCTTGAATATTCCGCAAGAGATGAGAATGTCGACAATATTAAGAGTGTAACGCTTCCATTTTTGCGTGAATGGGCAAAATTGACTGCGCATATGAAAGAAGCATTAGGTGGCGATAATGATGCATTGCAGGAAGGTAATCCATGTGATGTTCAGGAACTAATCGATATGCTGCATGAATTGAATGATATTCTTTCGCAAATGGATATTGATAGCGCAGATAAGATTATGACAAGATTAGAAAAAGACGGACAAGGAAGTATCGATACGTCGACAATGGAATCTCTGAAACAGGCTGTAGTGAATATTGATCTTGATAAAGTTGATGAGATAGTTCAGAAATTGATAGAGCGTCTTGAACAATAGAAGATAGAAGGAATATGTTATGGTTGATGATAAGTATACTGTATTGGTAGTCGATGATAGCGGACTGGTGCTAAGAAGCATGAAGGAACTTCTGCAAATAAAATATGATGTAAAGATTGCTGTTTCCGGTAAACTGGCTTTGAAGATGATTCCGGAGATTAAGCCCGATGTGATTTTGCTTGATTACGAGATGCCGGTAATGAATGGCGCGGAGGTATTTGACGAGATCCGAAAGCTTCCCGATGGAAAAGATGTACCGATTATTTTCCTTACAAGCATGGATGATAGAGATACAATTGTCGAGCTTATGAAGAAAAATCCCTTTGGATATTTGCTTAAGCCAACCAATTGGACCAAATTGCAGGAGAATCTTCAGAAGGCGTTAGGTATCGAAGACGAGGAAGAATAAACATAAGTATATAAAATAAGGCAGTAAGAAGCCGTTTCTTGAATTGCAAGAAGCGGCTTTTTACTGCCTTATTTGCTTATGAAACGTTTGTCTCTTTGAGACGTTTAATTCTTGTATAAGAGCGCGCGTAAAACTTGTATATACACTAATAGAATGATATAATTATGAAGATTATGATATTTTAGGTTTACTGTGCATATTTGCGTACTTTTTAGACAAGAATATTATGTGCACAGGTGGAGAAATATGAAAAAAGAAGACATAGATTTGCTTGACTTGGATGTGACTGCCGGATGGAGACAGCTGGATGTGGAACAGGCTGTTGATGGTATAATGACAGAATATGACAGTATAGCTGATGCGTCAGCAACTGTTAATACTAAACCTAAGGAAGCCACACACGTTAAACCAAAGAAACGGGTAGAGACCGCACCTGCAAAACAGCACAAGAAGAGTGCAACGGCTGCATCTGCCAAACCAAAGAAGCGCGTAGAGACCGCACCTGTAAAACAGCACAAGAAGAGTGCAACGGCTGCATCTGCTAAATCAAAGAAACGAGTAGAGGCCGCACCCGCTAAATCAAAGAAACGAGTAGAAGCCGCACCCGTAAAACAGCACAAGAAAAGCGCATCGGCTGCATCTGTAAAGCAAAGCAGCAAGAACGTATCAAGGAAATCTTCGCGCGGGAAGAAGAAATCATTTTGGCAGGAGTTGTCTGCGATTGACTATATAATTGCTGCGACGGGAATAGTTGTTGTGGCGGCAGCTGTTGTAGTCGGAATAATGTATTCAAATAATTTGACCAAGACAAGGATGCTGGACGGATTCAAGCCGATAGGGGCACAGTTGTCTGAAATTGGTATAGCAGGTGAGAGCACATTGCTTACAATGGCAGATAACAAGCGACTTGCACTCGAAGAAGAAGAGTATTCGGTAGCTGAATATGAAGAAAAAGAGCTTGAGGATGATGAAGTAACGGTTAAGCTGGTTACCCAGTCGGTTGTTAAAGATTTGAAGGTCAAATTTGTTAACAAATCATCGGAGAAATTAATTGCCGGTGTTCCGTTTGAGGTTGAAGTGACCGATGCGGCCAAAAAGACCAAGACATACACGGATGATGACAAAGACGGCGTCATATATTTGAAGAAGATGACACCGGGAGAAGCAAGCGTTAAGATGCATGCATTGTCGGGTTACGATAAATATAAGATATCAACCGATAGTGTGAAGGTAACAATAAAAGAAAACCTTGATTATAAGAAAATTGATGTATCCGATGAGGTGAAAAAGGAATCACAGATTAATGTAGCCAAAGAGGATACAGCTAAAAAGGAAGCCGGCGGACAGGCTCTTGCAGACACTGTGGAATGGGTTGAGTCGACAAAGACACTTATTGACGGTGATGTCAGTTATTCGGCTATATCCAAGGATGAGATATCCGATCCGTATGCCAGCGCAGCGCTTGGGACTCTGACGCGAGCACAAATAGCATTGTTGACGGCCGAGGTTGTACCAAATGAGTCCGAAAACAGTAGTGAGCAGGAATCAGAGACTACGAGCGAGGAACATAAGGAAGAGAAAACAGAAGAATCCGCGCCGGAGAAAAAGGATGTTGATACATCTGCACCGCTTAAGGACAGATCGGGCAATCAGGTGTACATCTGCAGGGACGGCGAGTATTACGAAGCCAAGGTAGAAGATTACAATAATTACAGCGAATTCTATCTTAAGAGTTCGTCTGAGAATTACAAGTATACCGGTTGGCAGGATATTGATGGTCACACCATGTTTTTCGATAAGGATGGTAACAAGGTGACCGGAGAACAGGTAATCCAGGGAGTCAGATATACATTTGACGGCGACGGATATCTGCAAAAAGGTTCCGGCAGTATGGGCATTGATGTATCAAAATGGAATGGCTCGATTGACTGGAACAAGGTAAAAAACGCAGGTGTTAATTATGTAATTATCAGATGCGGATATCGTGGTTCCACAACGGGAGCATTGATTGAGGATCCGACTTTCAGAAGTAATATTAAGGGTGCAACTGCGGCAGGACTTAAGGTAGGTGTATATTTCTTTACACAGGCTACCGATGAAGTGGAAGCTGTTGAGGAAGCGTCTATGACATTGTCGCTTATCGGTGGATACGGACTATCGTTGCCGGTATTCTTGGATGTTGAGTCCAGCGGCGGCAGAGGCGATGGTATAGATGCAGGCACAAGAACAAAGGTAATAAATGCATATTGCCAGACAATACGCAACAGCGGATATTCGGCCGGAGTGTATGCCAATAAGACGTGGCTTACACAGAAGTTTAATCCGGGCGGTCTTAGCGGATGCAGAATCTGGCTGGCACAGTATACAGAGCAGCCGACTTACGGCGGACATTATGATATGTGGCAATATACGAGTGCAGGCAAAATAGACGGTATCAGCGGTAAGGTTGATATGAATATAAGTTACATGAATTAATTACGGTTGTTGACCGAATACAATATGGGAAAAGGAGATTAAAAATGCATACATATTTAGTTACCGGAGGTGCAGGCTTCATTGGAAGCAATTATATTCATTACATGTTCAAAAAGTACGGAGATGACATACGCATTATTAATGTAGATGCTTTAACTTACGCAGGTAATCTTGAGAATCTTAAGGATGTTGAGAATCGAAGCAATTACAAATTTGTTAAGGCTGACATTACAGACAAAGAAGCAATTGCAGCAGTTTTTGCATCTGAAGATATTGACAGAGTTGTTCATTTTGCTGCCGAGAGCCATGTGGACAGAAGTATTCGTAATCCTGAGGTGTTTGTACAGACAAATGTGCTCGGTACGGCTGTAATGCTTAATTGTGCAAAGGCTGCATGGGAATTGCCGGATGGTACATTCAAGGCAGATCACAAATTCTTACATGTTTCGACTGATGAAGTATACGGTTCATTGCCGGATGATGATAGCGCTTTCTTCTATGAGACAACGCCATATGCACCGCATAGTCCGTATTCAGCCAGCAAGGCAAGTTCTGATATGTTGGTGAAGGCATATATGGATACGTATAAGTTCCCTGCCAATATCACCAACTGCTCTAACAATTACGGACCTTATCAGTTCCCGGAGAAGTTGATACCGCTTATTATCAACAATGCTCTTTCAGGCAAAAAACTGCCTGTATACGGTGACGGACTTAATGTAAGAGATTGGTTGTACGTTGAAGATCATGCCAAAGCAATTGATATGGTACAGGAAAAAGGTCGTTTGTTTGAGACTTACAATATCGGCGGACACAATGAGAAACGTAATATAGAGATAGTTAATATTATTATAGAGACACTCAGAGAAGAGCTTTCGGATGACGATCCGAGAAAGGCTCTTGTAACGAAGGATTTGATAACATATGTTGAGGACCGTAAGGGACATGACAGAAGATATGCTATTGCACCCGATAAAATCAAGAAAGAAATCGGTTGGGAACCGGAGACAATGTTTAAAGACGGAATTAAGCTTACAATCAAGTGGTTCTTTGAACACGAGGATTGGATGAAAAACGTAACAAGCGGTGACTATCAGAAATACTATGCAGATATGTATAAAGCATAAAGAACAAAGAAGGAATGTGAAATGAAGGGAATAATACTTGCCGGAGGTTCCGGCACAAGATTGTATCCGTTAACAAAGGCGATATCTAAGCAGATTATGCCGGTGTATGATAAACCGATGATTTATTACCCATTGTCAACATTGATGCTTGCGGGAATAAGAGAGGTACTTATTATTTCTACACCAAGGGATTTGCCGGTGTTTAAAGAACTGTTGGGCGATGGTTCGCAGCTTGGAATGAAACTTGAATATGCGATTCAGGAAGCACCTAACGGACTTGCGGAGGCATTCATTATCGGAGAGAAATTTATCCAAGATGACAGAGTGGCTCTTGTACTCGGAGACAATATTTTCTACGGACAGAGTTTCTCTAAGTTGTTGAGAGAAGTTGCTTCAAGAGAAAGCGGCGCAACAATATTCGGATATTATGTAAGAGATCCGAGAGAGTATGGTGTTGTAGAGTTTGATGAAAACGGTAAAGCACTGTCTATTGAGGAGAAACCGGAACATCCGAAGAGCAATTATGCTGTACCGGGCTTGTATTTTTATGACAACGATGTAGTGAATATAGCAAAGAACATTAAGCCTTCAGCCAGAGGCGAACTTGAGATTACTGCTGTTAATAATGAATATTTGAACAGAGGTACGCTCAGAGTTGAGACTATGGGTAGAGGATTTGCATGGTTGGATACGGGTAATCATGATTCATTGCTTGATGCAAGCGATTTCGTTTGTGCTTTTCAGAAGAGACAGGGATTATATATTTCCTGCATAGAAGAGATAGCATTTAAGAGAGGTTTTATCAATAAAGAGCAATTGATGGAGCTTGCAAAGCCTCTTATGAAGACTGATTACGGTAAATACTTGGTAGAGGTCGCAAATGGACTCTAAAGTTATGAAAATAGCGTTACTTATCGTAACGTTGTTTGTGTTGACTGTATTCGGACTCATGTTAATTCTGAACGGATATGGTACAACAAGGCAACAAAATATTGAACCGCAGACCGAAACTGTAACAGAGTGCGATGTGGATGAGTCGGGAATGATTATCGGCAGCGATATTTACGCCTGGATGAGCGATGAGACTTTCTTCGACGAAGATGGTGTAATTGCCAAATATGCCGATGCAATGCTTGAATCATCGGCTGTGGTGCTTAGCGCAGGGTCTGTTGAGAAGGATATTCGTGTCAAGATAGCTGATGAAAACGGGGAACCGGTGAAAGGTACTGTTTTTGAGATTAAGTTGTCGAATGATAAGACATACAGAGATAGTGACAGGGATGGCTTTATTACTATTTCCAATCTCGATCCTGCGGAGTATGAGTTGGTGTTGTGTAATGCCGGCACATATATGGCACCCGATAAACCAATTAAATGTACTGTTAAGGCAAAGGTGGAATATAAGGCAATAGCGGATATTTCATATTTGATAAAAACAGAAGCGGATATTGATGTTGAAAAGGATGATACTGCGGTAAATGATGCCGAGAGCGAGACAACCGGCAATTCAGCAATAAAGACTGCCCAGGGAGCTACTTTCGGAATAGATGTATCAAAGTATAACGGAGATATTGATTGGGCGAAGGTTAAAGGTGATGGCGTCGGTTTTGCGATAGTTCGTGCCGGATATAGAGGTTCAAGCAGTGGTTCGATTGTTGTTGACCCCTATTTTGCAGCAAATATGCAAAAGGCCAATGAGGCAGGTGTACCGGTCGGAGTATATTTCTTTACACAGGCAGTAAATACTGTTGAAGCGGTTGAAGAAGCGAGCGCGGTGTTAACTTTGATTAAAGATTATGATATTACATATCCGGTATTTATTGATACGGAAGGCGCCGGTGGTGCAGGACGTGCAGATGCTGTTGAAGTGGCGGACAGAAGTGCAATATGCCAGGCTTTCTGCGAGACAATACGAAGCGGTGGATATACTGCAGGTATATATGCCAGCAAGAATTGGTTCAACAATAGATTGGATATAACTAAGTTAAGCGGTGACAATGTTACTTGGTTGGCTGAGTATGCGGATGCACCAAGCTATGGCGGTACATATCAAATGTGGCAATACTCATCAGCCGGCAGAATTAACGGTATTGAAGGCCGTGTGGATATGAATCTTAGTTATTTGGATATCGATAATGACAGCAATGGAAATAAAGCTGAAAAGGCTGAAAAGGCTGATATAGATGATAATGAAGATGATTCCAAGCAGGAAACTGTAACAGATGATTCTATGAAAAATAAACAAAATAAAGAGGTGCAGTAATGGGTAAGATAAGTGTAGAGACATGCGAAATCGAAGGGCTAAAGGTAATAACACCTACAGTATTCGGTGATAATCGCGGCTATTTTATGGAGACCTACAATTATAATGATTTTAAAGAAGCAGGGATTGCGGAAGTGTTTGTACAGGATAATCAATCAGCTTCAAAGAAAGGTGTATTAAGAGGCTTACATTTTCAGAAGGAATATCCGCAGGATAAACTCGTAAGAGTAATAAAGGGCGAAGTATATGATGTAGCGGTTGATTTAAGACCGGGTTCCGCAACTTTCGGAAAATGGTTTGGCGTGCACTTGTCGGAAGAGAATAAGAAGCAATTTTTTATTCCGAAGAATTTTGCGCATGGATTTCTTGTGTTATCCGATTATGCGGAGTTTTGCTACAAATGCACAGACTTTTATCATCCGGATGATGAGGGCGGACTGGCTTATGATGATCCGACTATCGGCGTAGAGTGGCCTATTGAGGATGGTATGGAGCTGATAATGTCAGAAAAGGATACTAAGTGGAACGGTATCGAAGAATATAAGAAAGAACGTAATCTGTAGTAGTACAGAAAGATAGAAATATGAAAGATATTTGGTTAAATCGTAATTTAATATGGTCGCTTGCGAAAAATGACTTTAAAAAACGATATGCCGGTTCGTATTTGGGAGCTGTATGGGCTATGATTCAGCCGGTAATTACAATCGCTATGTATTATGTAGTGTTTGATATTATTATGGGAGCCGGTGCACAGAGTGGTCCGAGAGCAACCTCTATACCGTATGTATTGTTTTTGACGGCAGGTCTTGTGCCGTGGTTTTTCTTTTCGGAAGCATTGACGCACGGAACAAGCGCTATGGTTGAGTATAATTACCTGGTTAAAAAGGTTGTTTTCAATGTGACAATACTGCCGGTTATTAAGGTGCTTGCTGCGATATTTATTCACGCATTCTTTATCTGCGTGATGATTGTTATGGCATGCATTTATGGGTATTACCCAAGCTTATATACAATACAGATAATTTACTACAGTTTCTGTACTTTTGTGCTTGTGCTTGGTATATCTTACCTTACAAGTGCGGTTATGGTATTCTTCAGAGATATTGCACAGATAATCGGAATATGTCTTCAGTTGGGTATGTGGGCTACGCCTATTTTGTGGAATATTGCACAGATTGGACCGACAGCAAGAGCAATTGTGAGTATCAACCCATTGGTATATGTGGTTACGGGCTATCGTAACTCCGTATGCGGCGGAGCGTGGTTCTTCGAGGATGTGTGGGGAACAGTGTATTTCTGGGTATTTACGTTGATTGTATTTTTACTTGGAAGAAGAGTATTCGAGAAATTGAAACCACATTTTGCTGATGTATTATAAGGATTGAATAATGGACGAGAATATAGCAATTAAGGCCAATAAAATAACTAAGATATACAGATTGTACGATAAGCCTTCCGACAGATTCAAGGAAGCACTGTTGCCGGGCGGAAAGCGCAGAAGTAAGGATCATTATGCGCTTACGGATGTGGATCTCACAATATATAAGGGTGAAACGGTAGGCATAATCGGTACAAACGGATCCGGAAAGAGTACAATTCTTAAGATAATTACCGGCGTTTTGTCACCAACTTCAGGAGATATTAAGGTGGACGGCAGAATCAGTGCTTTGCTCGAACTGGGAGCCGGCTTTAATATGGAATACAATGGTATCGAAAATATATATCTTAACGGTACCATGATGGGATTTTCCAAAAAAGAAATTGATGAAAAACTTGAGTCAATATTATCGTTTGCGGATATCGGAGATTATGTTTATCAACCGTGCAAAACATATTCGAGCGGTATGTTTGTCAGACTTGCTTTTGCGGTGGCAATCAATATTGAACCGGAGATTCTTATCGTAGATGAGGCACTTTCCGTAGGTGATGTATTCTTTCAGGCAAAGTGCTATCACAAATTTGAAGAGTTCAAAAAGCAGGGAAAAACGATACTTTTTGTTAGTCATGATCTTAGTTCGATTGCCAAATATTGTGACAGAGTTGTGCTTTTGAATAAGGGTGTAAAATTGAATGAGGGCGCGCCTAAGGAAATGATAGATGCATATAAACAGGTGCTCGTCGGTCAGTATAATGTGCCTGACAATCAAAAAAGCCTTCTTGATGATGAGCAGATTCAGGATATGGCGGCTAAAGCAGCTGACGGTGTTAATCCCGAATTGCTTGAATATGGTACGTTGGATGCCAATATTCATGATTACTATGTGACGGATAAGAATGGTACAAGAACTACTGCAATAATCAAAGGTGAGCCTTTTACGATACATTTTTCGGTTGATTTTATGAGAGATATTGAGGCACCGATTTTTGCATTTACCGTTAAAAATATTCGTGGTACAGAGATAACGGGTACAAATACGATGTATGAAAAGGCGTTTTTGGAATCTGTAGCAAAAGGTGATTCCAAGACGATTACGTTTACCCAGGATATGAATTTACAGGGTGGAGAGTATTTGTTGTCATTGGGCGTTACCGGATACGAAAAGGATAAATTTGAGGTATATCACAGATTGTATGATGTACTTAATGTGACGGTGGTATCTGATAAGAATACTGTGGGATATTATGATATGAATTCCAAAGTTACAGTTGAATAAATTGTTGGAGCAGGATTAATGGAAAACGAAGTTATTGGTAAGGTAAAACTGGATTACAGTCATTATTCGGGACAGGATTTGTATTGCGACGGTGAGGTTGAAGATGAAATCCTTGATATAGTGACAAAATATTCGCCTGTTGAGTATGGCAGGATAATTGAAGAAAGAAAGAGTTGGCCTGTGTTGTATCATCTGTCAACGCAGAGAGAGAATATTGTAAGCTGGCTGCCAATAGATAAGAGCATGAAGGTGCTGGAAATAGGTGCAGGATGCGGTGCGATAACAGGTGTATTGTCTGATATGGCAAAAGAAGTTACCTGTGTTGATTTGTCCAGAAAGAGAAGCCTTATCAATGCTCACAGACACGAAGAGTGTGATAATATCACGATAAATGTCGGCAATTTCAGTGATATAGAACCGGATTTGGATACTGATTATGACTATGCTTTGTTAATCGGAGTATTCGAATACGGACAGAGTTATATCGGTGGAAAGACGCCGTATGAGGATTTTCTTACGATAATTAGAAAGCATGTTAAGCCCGGCGGAAGCATTGTTATAGCTATTGAGAATCGATATGGTATGAAATACTTTGCAGGATGCAAAGAAGACCATTTGGGTACATATTTTTCTTCAATTGAGTGTTATAAGAATGGCGGCGGTGTAAGAACTTTCTCTAAAAACGGTCTGAAAAAGATTTTCGAGAGTACCGGTGAGAATGAATACCATTTCTATTATCCATATCCTGATTATAAGTTTATGACAACACTTTTTAGTGATGACGAATTGCCCAAAAAGGGTGAATTGTATAATAATCTTCGCAATTTTGATCAGGACAGAATGTTGTTGTTCGATGAGCAGGCTGCTTTTGACGGCGTATTGGAAGATGGACATTTTCCGTTTTTCTCCAATTCATATCTTGTGGTACTTGGAGCAAGACCGGATACGGACTATATCAGATACTCAAGTGACAGAGCTTCATTGTATAGCCTGAGTACGAGAATAAGTAAAGGTCAGAATGGTAAGATAGTAAAAAAACACGCGTTATCAATAAACGACGGCCCGGGTTCGGGACATAACCATGTGAATAATATGGTTAGATACGGTGAACTTCTTGCTGACAGATATTCGGGAAGTAAATTGCAGATAGTGCCATGTAAGCAGGAGGAGAACGGAACTGTAAGTTTCCCATATGTATCCGGAAGACCATTGTCGGAGATGTTTGATGAATTGCTTGCAAACGGTGATGTGGAAGGATTCACTTCTCTTTTTGATGAATACTTTAACAGAATTGATTATGGTAATGATGAGTATGTAAGCGATTTGGATTTGGTATTTTCAAATATACTTGTTGATGGTGATACATGGACGGTCATTGACTATGAATGGGTTGAAGAAAAGAAGATACCTACCAAAGAGATTGCATTCAGAGCTTTATACTGTTATTTGCTTGAAAATGAGGAGCGTAATAAATTTAATTTTGAATTAATTATTGAAAAACTGGGTATAACACCTGATGAAGCCGAAGGATATAGGTTGCAGGAGGCCGCTTTCCAAAAGAAGGTAACCGGCAAGAGACTTAGCATGGGTGAATTGCGTAATCTTATCGGCGGACCTATTCTTATGGCGGATAAATTGTTGACAGCCGGTGGTGCAGATAAGCTTAGATCTACTGTACAGATATATGAAGATTACGGAAGAGGCTTTAACGAGGATGATTCTTTCTTCGTAGATGAAGTATATAATGCGGATAATTATATAGAATTCTCTGTGCCGATTGACAGCAAGGCATGTAAAGTGCGTATTGATCCTTTTATGGATTATTGTATGACAGAAGTACATGAGATTGCATTAAACGGTGAAGTTCTTGATATTCATGATAATAAGAGAGTATATGTTAACGGCAAGAAACTGCAAAGTGAAAACGGTGTTAACTGCGTATTCTACTATAACGATCCTAACATTGTTGTGGAAGTAAAGGACAAGGTCAGAAGTACGGGGAATCTGCTTAGAGTGCGTATGACAACAGGCGAATTGCCGGGAAATATGGTTAAGAGCCTCAAGAATGAGCTGCAAAAGAAAATAAGATTCTAATGTGGAGATGAGAAAATGCTTGATACATTAAAGACTCTTGTTAAAATGCCAAGGATAATTTGGTTAGATAAAAAATATAAAAGCGAATTGGATAATCAGTATGTATCCTATGATGCCTGGATAAAACAGAAAGAGCTTGAATTTTTGGCGGGAACCGAGCCGAATACAAACGATATTCAGGTGGTTGAGTATGGTGATATCGGAAAAGTAAAATATGTCGGAGATATAATACTCTTTACGACAGACAGAAGTAAGCTCGCAATCAGAGCTTTGTACGCGGTCGTTTCGGTATTCAATGAAGATGATAACGTTAAAGTTGTATACGGAGATGAAGATGAATACAATTCCAACCGTACAGTGCGAATGAATCCTTTATTCAGACCCGAATGGTCGCCTGATACATTGCGTAGCTATATGTATATGGGTAATGTTGTCGCTATGCGCAAGGATGCGATACCTGAAGGTGCATCGGATATATATGAATTGGTTGTTAAGTCTACAGAAGGTATGTCGGCTGAACAGGTAAGGCATATTGATTATGTGCTGTATCACAATGATTATTCAAAGGCATTGTATTTGAATGATAACAGGTTTGCGTATGATGTACCGGCTGATGCGAAGGTGTCGATTGTGATTCCGTCAAAGGATAACCCGGATGTATTACGTCAACTACTTGAGTCTATGGTTAAAATGACGACGGATGTAAAATATAGCGTAGTTATCATAGATAACGGCTCTTCCGAGACGAATCAAATCAAGATTAAACAAATGAAGGTAGACATAATGTCGCTCTCAGAGGCACATGGGCACCGGCTTGAAACAATTGATTATGAGGTCTTTCCGATTGAATTCAATTTTTCACGTATGTGCAATATAGGTGCTTCTTTTGCAACGAATGAATATATTCTGTTTCTTAATGATGATATGGAGATAAGAGACAGTAAATGGCTTTGCAAGATGTTGAGATATGCCGGTCAGGATCATGTCGGAGCTGTCGGCGCAAAATTGTTGTATCCTGACAGTAAAATGATTCAGCATGTCGGAATAACCAATTTGAGATTGGGACCTGTTCATAAGCTTCAGTATAAGGAAGACAATCACGTATATTATGACCACGTCAATGATGTTGATCGTAATGTGCTTGGCGTAACAGGCGCGTGTCTGATGATTAGAAAGACTGTATTCGATGATATCGGTGGCTTTGATGAAGATTTTGCCGTTGCATTCAATGATGTAGACTTGTGCTATGCATTGTATGAGGCGGGTTATCATAATGTTGTTGTTAATACAACACATTTGTGGCATTATGAATCGCTCAGCCGCGGAGATGATGAGTCAAAGGAAAAACTTGAGAGACTGATGTCGGAGCGTGTGCGATTATATGAGAAGCATCCGAATTTATATGCAATAGATCCGTATTATCATGACTATCTAACAAACGATATACTGGACAGTAATTATTCATATGCTTATGAATATGATGATGCTGTCACAAGACATATAAAAGTCACACCCAAAAAGATTGGTTATACAATTAAGGATGAATGGTATAATGAGTGCTTGATTATCAGTCTTGAACAGTGTGGCACATTGGAGTATTGGCTAGGTCCCAAGAAAGCAAAACAAAGTGATAAGGATAAGATATATATCGGTGGGTATTCGTTTGTAGCGGGAAGCGATAATGCATGCTTTGATTTCAAGATTCTGCTAAAGGGAGCTGACGGTATATATGAACTGCCGGCCAATAAGTTGTACAGACCGGATTTGGAGATTAACCTTGATGTGGAAGAGAATGCTGCATTGTGCGGATTTTCACTTATGCCGGAAACGGATAAACTGCCTAAAGGAGATTATCAGGTGGGAGTTATTGCAAGAGGTAAAGCATCCAGACTTGTACTTTGTAGATTTACGGGAAGATATTTGCATTTGTAATGTGAGAATGAGGTAATACTATGGGCGACGATTATCGCAAGATGTATGAAGATGAACAGAAGAAATGTGCCGAATACATTGCAAAAGTGGCAAAGCTTGAAGAAGAGAATGCCATGTTACAATTTCGACTGGACAGAATTCATAACAATCCTTTGTGGAAATGCACCAAAGGCATCAGAGATATGATGTTAAAGAGCGCTAAGTTAAAAAAGCGTATTCGCAATCTCGGCGGACCGAGAGGTTTTTATGATAAGGTGCTGTACAAGATACGTGAAAGCAAGGCAAAGAAAAGTTACGGAACGGCCAGTTTTCCCGATGCTTCAAGACGTGCAAATGAAAGCGGGCAGGTATTTGAGCAGATGCCGCTAATCAGTATTCTTGTACCGTTATATAATACTCCGAAGGAATTTCTGAAGGAGATGATCGATTCTGTATTGTGGCAGACATATGGCAATTGGGAGTTGTGCCTGGCGGACGGTTCGGATGATGAACATGCTTATGTTGGTGAGTATTGCAAAGATATAAGCGATAAAGATGCGCGTGTCAAATACATGAAACTGACCGAGAACAAAGGTATATCCGGCAATACGAATGAATGCTACAAAATGGCAAGCGGTACATTTATCGGATTGTTTGACCATGATGACATTCTGCATCCTTCAGTTCTCTATGAGTATGTCAAGGTGATTAATGAGAAGAATGCGGATTATTTGTATTGTGATGAGACGACTTTCCATCGTGGTGATATAAACAAGATGATCACCATGCATTTTAAGCCGGATTATGCAATAGATAATTTGCGTGCAAACAATTATATATGCCATTTCAGCTGCTTTAAAAAGGAGCTGCTCAATGACATGGAATTGTTTAGGAGTGAATTTGACGGCAGCCAGGATCATGATATGATATTACGTCTTACGGATAAGGCTAAGAATGTTGTTCATGTGCCGAAACTTTTGTATTATTGGCGTTCTCATGCGGGAAGTGTGGCAAGTGATATTAACGCCAAAAGCTATGCTATCGATGCTGCCAAGAATGCTGTGGCCGATCATCTTAGAACGCACGGTTTTAAGAATTTCACCATTACAAGTACAAGAGCCTTTGAGACGATATTCAAAATATCGTATGAGATTTTCTCTCGTCCAAAGGTATCGATTATTATAGCCAATAAGGATCATAAGGAAGATCTTAAGCGTTGTATAGATTCTATTACGGAGCGTACAACGTATGACAATTATGAGATTGTTATAGTTGAGAATAATTCTGTTACTACTGAAATATTTGATTATTATAAGGAAATCGAGAGCAAGAAGATTAAGATAGTCAAATATGAAGGTGAGTTTAATTACTCTAAGGTTAACAATTTGGGAGTTAATTATGCAGATGGTGAATATATTATTCTGCTTAACAATGATACTCAGGTAATTACGGTTAACTGGATTGAAGAAATGCTTATGTATGCACAGCGCAAGGATGTCGGCGCTGTCGGAGCAAAGCTGTATTATCCGGATAAAACAATTCAGCATGCAGGTGTTGTAATCGGTTTGGGTGCACACAGAACTGCAGGACATACTCATTACGGTAAGTCATATGAGAATCTCGGATATATGGGCAGGTTATGTTATGCACAGAATGTATCTGCGGTAACGGGTGCATGTTTGATGGTTAAGAAACATTTGTATTCGCAGCTCTGCGGACTTGATGAGAATTTTGAAATATCGCTTAATGATGTTGATTTTTGTCTGAGATTGCGTGCAAAGGGTTATCTTAATGTGTTTACTCCTTTTGCGGAGCTTTATCATTACGAATCAATCAGCAGGGGCTTGGATAATAGCGGAGCCAACGCTGAAAGATATAATAAGGAATCTGAGAAATTCAGAACAAAATGGGCGGCCGTTTTAGAGGCGGGTGACCCGTACTATAATCCAAACTTCACATTGGATCGAAGTGATTATTCAGTTAAAATAGTTTGATGGGTACAGACTTAAACATTATGAAAAACAGGAGGAAGAAAGAAAATGAGTTACATGGATGATTACAAGTTTTGGTTGGAGGATGCATATTTTGATGATGCCACCAAAAAGGAACTTAAAGAAATTGCAGATAATGAAGCAGAGATTGAGGATAGATTCTACAAGGAACTTGAATTCGGTACAGGTGGTTTGCGTGGTGTAATCGGAGCAGGAACCAACAGAATGAATGTATACACTGTAAGAAAAGCCACTCAGGGATTGGCTAATTATATTGTTAAGCAGAATGGACAGAAAAAGGGTGTTGCAATTGCATACGATTCAAGATTTATGAGTCCCGAATTTGCTGATGAAGCAGCACTTTGTTTGGCAGCCAACGGTATTAAGGCTTATGTGTTTGATGAACTTCGCCCTACACCGGAGCTTAGCTTTGCACTTAGAACATTGGGATGTATATCAGGTATTGTTGTAACAGCCAGCCATAATCCGCCGGAATATAACGGTTATAAAGTATATTGGGAGGACGGCGCACAGGTTACAGCTCCTAAGGATAAAGAGATTATCACAGAGGTTAAGGCAGTAACCGATTATCATACAGTTAAGACTATGCCAAAGGAAGAAGCTATAGCTGCCGGCTTGTATGAAGTAATAGGTGAGGCTATTGATGATAAGTATATGGCTGAGCTTAAGAAACAGATTATTCATCCGGAAATCATCACAAAGATGGCTGAGGATATTAAGATTGTATATACACCTTTCCATGGTACAGGTAATAAGCCGGTCAGAAGAATACTTAAAGAGCTTGGTTTTAAGAATGTATATGTTGTACCTGAGCAGGAACTTCCGGATCCGAAATTTACTACTTTGGAATATCCTAATCCTGAAGATCCAAAGGCATTTACTCTTGCACTTAAGCTTGCAAAAGAAAAGAATGCCGATATAGTACTTGCAACAGACCCGGATGCCGACAGACTGGGAATATATGCTCTCGATACAAAGAGTGGTGAATATGTGCCGTTTACAGGTAATATGTCAGGTATGCTTATTGCCGATTACATCTTAAGAGAGCGTAAGGCTACAGGTACCATGCCTGTTAATCCTGCTCTTGTTAAGACAATTGTTACTACCAATATGGCAGATCCTATTGCTGAGAAATATGGTGTTAAATTAATAGAGGTTTTGACAGGATTCAAGTATATCGGTGAACAGATTAAATTCTTCGAGCAGACAGGAAGCAATAACTATGTATTCGGTCTTGAGGAATCATACGGATGCTTGGCAGGTACTCATGCAAGAGATAAGGATGCGGTTGTTGCAGTTATGTGTTTGTGTGAAGTTGCAGCTTGGTGCAAGGCAAACGGAAAAACTGTTTGGGACAGAATGCTTGAAATGTACGAAGAGTACGGATATTTCAAGGAAGATCTCTATACTATTACATTAAAAGGCATTGACGGAAGCAAACAGATACAGGCAATTATGGATAAGCTTCGTGCTAATCCGCCTAAGGCTTTCGGAGATCTTAAGGTCATTGCCATGAGAGATTATGACAAGGATGTTGTGACTGATATTGCAACAGGCGCTACAACACCTACAGGACTTCCAAAGAGCAATGTTCTCTATTTTGAATTGACAAATGATTCTTGGTGCTGTGCACGTCCATCCGGTACAGAGCCAAAGATTAAGTTCTATATGGGTGTTAAGGGTACAAGCCTTGAAGATGCAAAGGCAAAGAATGAACAGTTGACTAATGAGTTAAAAGCCCTTATTTAAAAGATTTTGCAGTGAATGGTTAGACGTCTGCGGTGACGTCTAACCATTGTATCGTGAAACTACGGATAATATGATTGGGAAGTATACAGGATGTTAGGTAGTATTAAAAAGGCATATCATTATATGCAGCACAATGGAATAGAGGATACTTTCTATGCATCAATGGAGCGTTTGAGCAACAAAGAGGCATATAGTTATCAGCCTGTTACTGAGGAAGCAAAGAAGAATCAAAGGAAGTATAAATTCAAAATTGACATTTTATACAGTATATTGGTTCCGACATACGAGACAAAAGAAGTTTTCCTTAGAGAGATGATAGAGTCTGTGTTGAATCAGACATATGGCAAATTGGAACTTATTATTGCCGATGCTTCCAAATCAGATGCGGTGTCACGTGTTGTAAGCGAATATAAAGATGCAAGAATAAAATATACGCATCTTAATGAGAATAGCGGAATCAGTGCTAATACCAACGAAGCACTTAGAATGGCAACGGGTGATTATATCGGATTGTTAGATCACGATGATGTTCTCACTCCGGATGCTTTATATGAATGCACATACAAGATAGCCGCCGGTGTGGAAAACGGACTGGATTATGTATTTGTGTATTCCAATGAAGATAAATGTAATACGGCAGGTAACGAATTCTTTGAACCGCACTATAAACCGGAATTCGATATTGATTTGCTTATGTCCAACAATTATATTTGTCATTTTCTTGTTATGAGAAGTGATGTTATGCATAAGTTGATGTTTAGACCTGATTATGACGGCGCGCAGGATCACGATCTTGTGCTTAGAGCTTATGCTGTTACGCATGAGATGTCATCCGATAAGGTGCAGGCATATGGACATGTGGCAAAAGTGCTGTATCATTGGCGCTGTCATGAGAACAGTACGGCGTCCAATCCTATGAGCAAACAGTATGCGTATGATGCGGGACTTCGAGCTGTGACGGACTTTTTGAAGACACAGAATATTGCGGCAAAAGTTACTCACACCAAACATAACGGATTCTATAGAGTCGAATATGAGGATAATTATGTATATCCTGCGGGAAGTAAACAGGAAAAGATTATGAATGAGTATACCGCCACATGCAGAGGTGCTCTTGCATATCGTACATTCTTAAACAGATATGATATCGGAGCAATTGGCGGACCGATAGTACAGAAGAATAAGATAACGGGTGGTATCATTGATAGCACCAAGACCTGTACTTATGAAGGAATGAATGTACATTACAGCGGATATATGCATAGAGCGGTATTGCAGCAGAAGGCTATGGCTGTTGATGTTCGTAATATGCTGCTTGCGGAGCAAATGTTGGGTTGCCTGAAAGAAATTACCTGTGCGGAGAAATACGGATATTTATTTAATCAGGAATTAATTACAGAGTTGTTTGCACTTAACGAGGCCGGCAAACTCAATGTGCCGTATATTGATGTATCTGAGCTGTTAAGTGATGTTAAATATGAGAACAACGACTATCTCAAGGCAAGCGTGGAACTGTGTATGGCAGTAAATATGGAAGGCTATGTAATATATTATGAGCCGGAATGCCTTATTACGGAGGAATGATGAAGACAACTGTTGTTATTCCCAATTACAACGGAATAGAGTATATTAAGCCATGTCTTGAGTCATTATATGCCTGCAAAGGTGAGCCTTTTGATATTATTGTGGTTGATGATGCATCGACAGATGACAGTGTTGCTTATTTGCAGACTCAGACAGATAAGATTACATTGTTGACATCTGATGCTAACAGTGGCTTTGCCGCAAGTGTTAATCGAGGCATAGAGGCCGCCACGACTCAGACAGTGATACTTCTTAATAATGATACAACCGTTGAACCTGATTTTGTTACTGCTATGGTTAAGGCTGTTGAAAATGAACGTGTTTTCAGTGCTTCGGCTAAGATGGTAGATATGCATAGGCCGGAATATATCGACGGTGCCGGCGATTTTTATTGTGCGCTTGGTTGGGCATTCGCATATGGTAAAGGAAAGAAAACGAAGGAATTCGGACTTAAGGAAAGAAAGATTTTTTCATCATGCGGCGGCGCGGCAATCTATAAAAAGAGTATTCTTGAAAAAATAGGATTGTTTGATGAAGCGCATTTTGCTTATCTTGAAGATGTTGATTTGGGATATCGTGCTGCGATTGAAGGATATAAAAATGTGTATACACCACAAGCTGTGTGCTATCATGCGGGAAGTGCCAGCAGCGGTTCGAGATATAATGAGTTCAAGATAAATTTATCATCGAGAAACAGCATATTTCTTATATACAAGAACATGCCGTTTTTGCAGTTTTTGTTGAATTTGCCGTTCATATTGCTCGGAATAATGATAAAAGCGGCATTTTTTGCCGTAAAAGGTTACGGAAAAATATATTTGCGAGGTGTGATACGCGGCATTTTGATGTGTCTGAATATGGATACGCGTTCACACAAAGTAAGATTCAGATGGCGTAATCTCGGTAATTATGTGGTGATACAATTCGAATTGTGGATTAACCTATTTAGAAGACTGGTTGGATAGAATGTTATATTTGTATTGTGTGAATCCATATATATTGTATAAACTTGCCAAAATCGGCATATACTGATATTATATCTAGTAGTTTGAAGTGGAAGTAAAGCTATGATTAAAGACAATCAGAAATACTTTAACAGGCTGCATGTATTGCTTGATGCAATAGTTGTGGCTGCCTCATACATATTGTCTTGGTTTTTGAAGTTTGAAGGACCTTTTGCAGATAAAACTGCCGGTGCATATACTATGCAGTTTTATTTTTCTGCGCTTTATTTTCTTATTCCGGGCTATCTTATTGTATTCTATATCAATAAGATGTATACTCCGAAACGTACGCAGAAAATAGAGAGCGAGCTTGCCAGAATATTATCTTCCAATGTTTTTGGAGCATTAATGTTTTTGGTTGCTATAGCCGTATTCAAATTGAGCGATTTTTCGCGAGGATTGATCGGACTATTTTTTGTGGTAAATGTTATATTACAGCTTCTGGAGAAGAGTCTGATAAGGTCTACACTAAGACATTTTCGCTCAAAGGGCTATAATATGAAATATGTGTTGCTTGTCGGTTATTCGAGGGCAGCAGAGGAATATATCAATCGTATCAATTCCAATCCTCAATGGGGATATGTGGTACGAGGTATTTTGGATGACACGGTACCGAGAGGTACAATGTACAAGGGCGTTAAAGTTATCGGTAAGATTGATAATCTCGATATTATTTTGCCAATCAGCCAATTGGACGAGATAGCGGTAACGCTTGCACTTGCCGATTATGACAGATTGGAAGAATTGGTGGGATTGTGTGAGAAATCCGGTGTACATACCAAGTTTATCCCGGATTATAACAGCTTAATTCCCAATAAACCGTATACTGAAGATTTGAACGGTTTACCTGTTATTAACATCAGATATGTACCGCTTAGTAATACCTTTAATGCGATATTCAAGCGTTTGGTTGATATAGTAGGTTCGTTGTGCGGTATTATCGTCTTATCGCCGTTTTTACTTGTGGTTGCTATTATTGTTAAGTGCACAAGCAAGGGACCGATTATTTATAAGCAGGAGCGAGTAGGACTCCATAATAAATCTTTCAAAATGTACAAATTCCGTACGATGTACGTACAGACGGAAGCTGAAGAGAAGAAAGGTTGGACTACAAAGGACGATCCGAGAGTTACAAAGGCCGGAAAAGTATTCAGAAGAACAAGTATTGACGAATTGCCACAGTTGTTTAACATACTTAAGGGCGATATGAGCATCGTTGGTCCGCGTCCTGAGAGACCTCAGTTTGTCGAGAAATTCCGTGAAGAGGTGCCGAGGTATATGATTAAACATCAGGTACGTCCGGGACTTACGGGATGGGCACAGATAAACGGTTACAGAGGTGATACATCTATTCGCAAACGAATAGATTATGACATATATTACATTGAGAATTGGTCAATGGGCTTTGACTTCAAGATTATGTTTTTGACCATATTCAAGGGATTCATCAATGAGAATGCCTATTAAATAAATTAAAAGAAAAACGGAGAGTATGATAATGGCTACAAGATCACAATCACCACGTCGTGATGGTGCTTCAAGATCAACAAGAAGCGAAGCGGCAAAGAGACAGGCAGCCGCAAGAAGAAGAGCACAAAAGAAGAGAAAACGTATTATTCTCTTTACGGTGGAAATAGTACTGCTCGTAGTAGTTGTTGCCGTAGGATTTATGTTGTTCAAGGGTACAAAGATTCAGAAGGTTAAGATTAACGAGGAAGATATCGTAATCAACGAGAATGTTGAAGCTAATGAATCGATGAAGGGATACAGAAATATCGCATTGTTCGGTGTGGATGCCCGAGATAAGTCACTTGGTAAGGGTAATCGTTCCGATACAATCATTATTGCCTCAATTAACGAAGATACAGGTGATATAAGATTATGTTCGGTATTCCGTGATACATACCTTAATCTTGGTAACGATTCATACAGTAAGTGTAATGCGGCATATGCGAAGGGTGGTCCGGAGCAGGCCATTAATATGTTGAATATGAATCTTGATTTGAATATTACAGACTATGTAACGGTTGGTTTTACAGGTCTTGAGAAGGTAATAGATGAGATTGGCGGCGTGTCTATCGATGTTGCCGAGGATGAGATAGCTCATCTTAACAATTATCAGATCAGTATGGTTGGAAAATCTGATGATAATGAGCATTTCTATGCAACCGAAGGAAAAGATTATACCGCAGTAACACAGTCCGGTAAGCAGAAATTGAACGGACTTCAGGCAACAGCATATTGCCGTATTCGATATGTAGGTAGTGATTTCCAGAGAGCTGAGAGACAAAGAACTGTATTGCAGGAAGTTATGAATACTGCGAAGGAAGTGAGTCCTGCCAAACTTGAGAAGGTTCTTGACGAGGTTCTTCCTTATGTTTCGACATCACTTGATGTTGATGAGATGGTATCAATGCTCGGACAGGTAAGCAAATACAATATTACAGCCAGCGACGGATTCCCGTTTGAGAGCAATCGTGCAACCGGAAAAGTCGGAAAAGCAGGTTCTTGTGTAATTCCTAATAATCTTGAGCAGAATGTTGTATTGCTTCAGCAATTCCTGTTTGATAACAATGCATATGTTCCATCGGCTCAGGTTTCTGAGTACAGTAAGAAGGTATCTGCCGATACAGGATATTAATTATAGCTTTTTGAGGGCTTCTAATTTAGAAGCCTTCTTTTACATTATGGGAGAATAATACGTGGTGGTTGATGTGATTATTCCGGTATATAAGCCGGGGCAGGAGTTGGTTGATTTATTAAACAGCCTGCTTACACAAAGTGTTAAGCCAAACAAAATAATACTTATGAATACGGAGAAAGCGTATTTTGACTTGTTTTTGCAAGAACTAAACGTAACCATTGATCAAAGTATGGTTAAGGTTGTGCATCTTTCAAAGTCAGAGTTTGACCATGGCAAAACCAGAAATATGGGCGTAAAAGAATCGACTGCTCCATATTTTATCTGCATGACGCAGGATGCCGTGCCGGTGGAGAATGACTTTATTGATTGCCTTATAAGACCGCTTAATGAAGAAAAAGTGGCTGCATCATACGGACGTCAGCTTGCAAAAGAAGGAAGTTCAATTGCGGAGAAAATCACACGAGAATTCAATTACCCAAAAGAAAGTATGGTAAAGAGCATTGATGACATTGACAGATTAGGCATTAAGACATATTTTTGCTCAAATGTCTGTTGCGCATATAACAGAGAAATATTTGAAAAGGTTGGTGGATTTATTAATCATACAATTTTCAATGAGGATATGATATATGCGGCTACTGCGATGCAAAACGGTTACAAAATAGCTTATGCTGCCGATGCCAAAGTGTATCATTCACATAATTATTCCGCAAAGGAACAGTTTCACAGAAATGTTGATGTTGGCATATCGCAGGCAGAAAATCCTAATATATTTGCTACGGTTAAGAGCGAATCCGAGGGTAAAAAGATGGTAATTACCACTATTCGCAAGATGATAGACAGTAAGCAGCCGCTAAAGGTTATTCCTTACATTTACCTTACAGGTTGTAAGTATTTGGGATTTTTGATTGGAAAAAACTATAAGAAGTTACCGAGCGGATTTGTTAAAAGGTGTGCGATGAATTCGGCATATCTTGAGTAAAATGTGAAGTTTTTCATAATTGTATAATAGAAAAAACACAGAATGAACACATTTAAGTATTAAACTGACCATAAAAAATTGATGGAGGTCAAATCAATGTATGGATATGATGATGAAAACAGAAATGAAAATATACCTGTTTATACTACAGTGCATGAAAGTGAGCAAGTAGTGCCTGAAACGGTGGATACCAATACTTCGGAAGCTGTAAAGAAGAAAGAAAAGAAAGAGAAAAAAAGACACGGAAAATTTTGGGGCAAGTTATTTGCTACAATCGGCTTTGGCGTGTTGTTCGGATTGGTAACGGGTGTGACTTTGTATTTGATGAATGAGGCCACCGGCGTGACTAAAGCAAACAAACCGATGCCGCAAACAGCTGATAAAGCAGTAGAAAGTGAAAAGGAACCTGTTACGTTACCCGAGCCGGAATCGGAAATACAGCTTGGTAAGGCAGAGAATGAAATAGCGGACTCATCAGCCGGTGCAACTACCGTTACCGATGTGACACAGGTAGTAGACGCCGTTATGCCGTCGGTTGTATCGATTAACGGCAATTATGTTGTAACAAGCCAGGATTTCTTTGGCCAGGTATATTCACAGGAAGCTACAGGAAGCGGTTCCGGAATTATTGTTGCCAAGACAGATACGCAGTTGTTGATTGCAACAAACAACCATGTGGTAGAGGATTCGGAATCTCTGGAAGTACAATTTATTGACGGAAAGACAGCAAATGCCAAAATAAAGGGAACAGATGCAGATATGGATTTGGCTGTTATAATTGTTGATTTGGAAGATGTGGAAGCTGAGACTCGTAAGAGCATAGAAGTGGCTAAGCTTGGTGATTCCCAGAATCTTAAAGTGGGTGAGCCTGCTATTGCTATCGGTAATGCATTGGGATACGGACAGTCGGTAACAACAGGTGTTATCAGTGCGGTTGACAGAGAGATTGATATGCAGGACGGTGCGGTTGCCACAGGTCTTATTCAGACGGATGCTGCCATTAATCCGGGTAATTCAGGCGGTGCTTTGGTAAATATCAAAGGTGAAGTAATCGGTATCAATTCCAGCAAGATAGGTGGAGCCACTGTAGACGGTGTCGGATTTGCAATCCCGATATCCAGTGCACAACCTATTCTTAGTGATATAGTAACAAGTAAAGACAGAGTAAAGGTATCTGAGGCTGAACAGGGATATCTTGGAATATCCGGTGTTACTGTTACTGAAGAAGCATCACAGATGTATGGTATGCCTGTAGGTGTGCAGGTTCGAAATGTATACGACGGAACCGGTGCAAGAGAGGGCGGCATGTTGTCAGGTGATATTGTTACAAAGATCGGACGTAAATCCATAAAGTCTATGGAGGAATTGCGTGAAGAACTGACCTACTATGAGTCTGGAGAAGAAGTGGAAGTGACTGTAGCTCGTTTTGAGAGCGGTGACTATGTTGATGAGGTGTTGACGATTAAGCTTTCGGATGGCGATAGCCTTCCGAATGATTAATGACTGACTGGATGGTCATAATATACATTTATATATAATTTACAATTATTTAAGGGGTTAAACATAGTTTTACCCCTTATTTTTATGCTATAATAGGTAACGATATTTAGAAGGGAACAAAGCGTTATGAGCGATTATCAGGATATTTGTATTGTTTGCCATCGAAATGAAGAACAGGCAGGGAAGATGACCAAATTGTTTGAAGGAGTATGTATATGTAATGATTGTATGAATCAGGCATATAATATGATGAGCAATATGGATTTATCAATGTTTGGAATGGACAATTTTGGAAAGAAAAATGACAATACAAGCGAATCAAATCAGGATATAACTTCTGAAAAAGCAGAGAAAGATGATGAAAAAACGGTTGATTCGTCTGCTTCCAAGACTGTTGAAGATGTCGAGCATGTAGGTGACGATGCCGAAAAAAAGGATAAGGACGATAAGGAAGACGCTAATGAAAGCAAGGGAACACCGTTTGCTAACATTTTTCAGGGTATGCCCGGAATAAGCTTTTTGAATATGTCTGATTTGATGGGCGGTGATCCGGGGCGAACAAGAGTAAAGAAGCCCAAGGAACATAAGCCGATAATTGAACTAAAGGATATTCCGGCACCGCATATAATAAAAGAGAGACTTGATGAATATGTAATTGGCCAGGAACAAGCCAAGAAAATCATCTCTGTAGCTGTATATAATCATTATAAACGTGTTGCGACAGACACGATGGATGATATAGAAATAGAGAAATCAAATGTGTTAATGATTGGCCCTACAGGAAGCGGTAAGACATATTTGGTAAAAACGCTTGCTAAGATTCTTGACGTACCGCTTGCAATAACGGATGCCACTTCGTTAACTGAGGCCGGATATATCGGTGATGATATCGAGAGCGTTGTGTCAAAGCTTTTGGCGGCTGCCGATAATGATGTGGACAGAGCGCAACAAGGTATAATATTCATTGATGAGATAGATAAAATTGCCAAGAAACATAACCATGGTTCGAGGGATGTTAACGGCGAATCCGTACAGCAGGGAATGCTCAAATTACTTGAAGGAGCTAATGTGGAAGTACCTGTTGGTGCTTCAAGTAAGAATGCAATGGTTCCGCTTACTACGATTAATACGCGCAATATTCTATTCATTTGCGGCGGTGCATTTCCGGATTTGGATGAGATAATCAAGCAGAGACTTCGCAAGAAGACCTCTATAGGTTACGGTGCAGAGCTTAAGGATAAGTTTGATCATGATAAAGATATTCTTGAGAAAGTAACAATAGAGGATTTGAAGAAGTTCGGAATGATTCCCGAGTTTCTCGGACGTTTGCCGATTGTATGTACACTTAAAGGCTTGTCAGAAGATATGCTTGTAAAGATATTGAATGAGCCTAAGAATGCAATACTCAAACAGTATCAGAAATTATTGGAGCTTGATGAAGTTAAACTTGAATTTGATGACGGCGCATTGCATGCTATTGCGGCAAAAGCGTTGGAAAAAGATACGGGTGCCAGAGCTTTAAGAGCTATTATTGAAGAGAAGATGCTGGATATAATGTACGAGATACCAAAAGATGACAACATCGGACGCGTAACTATTACAAAAGATTATGTTGAGGGCGTCGGCGGGCCGATTATCGATATTAGAAGTAATAAAGCATCATTGCCGGAACGTGATAATTTAAATGTGATTGAAACACCGGATAAGGAAAAATAAGGTCATTATTTCAATTGCATAAATTCAAGGTTGAGGTGTTAATTCGCAAGGAAAAGTTGCAAAATGGTTTGGATGACTGTTTTGCAACTTATTTTTTGCCATATTCAGATACAAGCACGCAGGATATCTTGCAAATTTTTGAAAAAGAGAATATTTTGTTCGCTAATTATGACAGTAATGTGATGGAAAATATACGCATGAAGAATATTATCCACATCGCATTATGCGTATATGTGGATAAGTTTAAAATGTGATTTAATGTAAATTGTCGTAAATATAGGCTTCTGTGATGTATGCTTCCGTATATGTGTTCTTATGTCACTTATGATGTGGAAAACCCACCATGTTGCTAAATCGTGATTTAACCACGACTTCGCCCGCTTGAATTGCTGTAATTGCAACTTTGAATGACGTGACCGGGTGGGGCGTTTTATTGACAAGAGACGGTCAAAAATGCTATACTTCGCGTGGTAAAATTAATAAATTGAAAAGGTAATGTGTGTAGATATGTCAATAAGAATCCATAATTTTATGGGCCGTTTGGGATGGGAGCTTCAGAAGAAGTGTCCGATGTTATCGGCAAATGCATATTTGAAATTGCAATTTGCTACCAGAGCAAAGAGTCAGAAGAAGTATATAGATTTGTTTAAGGAAGGCGAAGAGCCACCGATGCCGCTTGTTGTTAATCTTGAGACGATTAATCGTTGCAACAGCAATTGCGCATTTTGTACGGCCAATAAGTATGCTGAGAAAAGACCGTATATGCGAATGGAAGAGGAACTCTTCTATAAAATAATAGATGATTTGGCTGATTGGGGATTCAAAGGTCACCTTACATTGTATGGTAACAATGAGCCGTGGCTTGATACAAGAATTGTTGAATTCCATAAATATTGTAGGGAGAAGCTTCCCGATACATTCATATTCATGTCGACCAATGGTCTTCTTTTGGATATTGATAAAGTAAAACAGATTGTTCCGTATGTTGATCAGCTGATTATTAACAATTATTGTGAAGATATGAAATTGCATGATAATGTTAAGCAGATATATGAATATGTGAAGGCTCACCCGGAGGAATTTGGGGATGTTGAGATTCTTATTCAGATGCGCTATGTTAAAGCGGTGCTGACCAATCGTGCAGGCTCGGCTCCGAATAAAGTTGAGACGGTAAAGATTGTGAAAGAGACATGTCTTATGCCGTATACAGATATTTTCATTTTCCCTGATGGACGAATGGGTATATGCTGTTGTGACAATTTTGAAGCAACAACCTTTGCCGATCTTAAGACGACGAAGATTAAGGATGCATGGAATAGTGAGGAATATCAGAAGGTACGTAAGCTGTTAAAGGGCGGACGTCAGAATTATCAATTCTGTAAGCATTGTGATTTTATTGATGCGGGACTTAGAATGGATGCTGTTAATGCAGTGTTAAGCGGCGATGACACACATTATGGTGCGCGCCAGTATATGTTTAGAAAGAAGTAAAAACAAATATCCAAGTGGGTTTCCTGCTTGGATATTGTTGTACATAATGTGAGGAATAATATGTTTGACAGGTTACGCAATAAACTGAATAGAGGTTTGATATTCAAACTTGTCATTTGTGTGGCAATTGCGCTTGCAGCAGAGGTGTTTTTGTGTAATCTCTCGTTTTGGAGCAATCTGCGTAATACGCCGGTTTCTCTGATTGACACTGAAGCGAATGCCGCAACCGATGCGACCGGCCATTACGAAGGAGAGACAATAGAAGTTAATGATTATGTTCGTAATGTTGATGTACAGCTTGCGCTTACAAATTGTGAGAGCGCCGAAGTCAAAGTGATGCTTTCCGATGAAGGTGATGCCTATGAATATGAGCTCCCGTCATATCGTGTTGTACCACAGGTAAAAACAACGGGATATTGTGACATTCATCCTTATGGGAAAGTGAAGACAATCAGAGTATCTGTTGATGTGCCGGAAGGTTCTGCGGCAAATATCGAATCAATAAGGTTGAATGTTGTTAAACCTTTTAAGATTCACATACTTAGGCTGCTTATTTTGATTGCGGTGATTATTTTAATATGTACTGTTGCGACAGATGACGGATTGAATGCTACGGATGCCTGCCTTAATACTGTAAGCAAACGTATTATTGTAATTGTGGCTGTGATTGCACTTATATTAGTAGCCAAATGGTTATCGACTTCCAACGAATTGCTGGTAAGCTGCCCATGGCCGCATCATAAGCAATATGCCGAGTTGGCTCATTATCTGAAAGACGGAAATGTAAAATTGCTTGACAGAGAAGTGGACGAGAGATTGTTGCAAAAGGAAAATCCGTATGATACGAGTGCACTCATGATAGAGCAGATACCGTATAATATGGATTTCGCATATTATGACGGAGCGTATTATGTGTATTTTGGCATTGTTCCCGAAGTGGTGTTCTACTTGCCGTATTATTTGATAACCGGAAATGATTTGCCCAATTATCATGTAATGTGGATGCTATCAAGTATGCTGATTGTGGGAATTTTTTATACTGTATGGCAGTTGGCACGTAAATTCTGCGTAGATTCCAAAGGACAAATGAAGCTGACGTTTGGTATGTATATGTTCATATCTGTTGCGATGGCACTTTTATCCAACAATGTATACCTTATGTCTAATCCGGATATTTACAATATTCCGGTTATGATGGCAACTGCGTGCTTATGGTGGGGCATAGGACTGTGGACGGCTGCCGTTAATATATGCGATGGCAAAAGTGGCTATTCGCGTGTTACAGTGTGTGTGCTTGCAGCGCTCGGATCGCTTAGTATGGCATTGATTGCCGGCTGCAGACCGCAGATGTGCTTGTTTGCGATAATCGGTATCTTGCTTATTGCAAGAGGCGTTGTATTTAGAAAAGATAAAGCGGCAGAGACGGTGGCGCTTGTTGTTCCTTTTGTGATTGTTGCTGTAGTGGTATGTGCGTACAATTATGCGAGATTTAATAATATCTTTGATTTTGGAGCAACTTACAGCATGACCAGCAATGATATGAATCACAGAGGATTTAACATTGACAGATTGTTGCGCGGTTTGTATAGTTTCTTCCTGCAACCGCCTGTATTGACACACGATTTTTCTTTTATGGATTCTGCTGCCATTGATTCCGCATATATGGGAAAGAATTTGGTTGAATTCACATATGGCGGAATATTTGCAACCAATGTTATGTCGCTTGCGATATTTGCACCTGCGGTTGGCAAAAAGAAGCTTAATGCGGATGCAAAGTTTATGATACTAACTACTGCTTTACCGGCTGTTGTTATTGCGGCCTTTGATGTGAACGGTGCCGGTATATTGTATAGATACACGTGTGATTTTGTTCCGGGAATGGTGATAGCGGCGTTGGTTGTATGGCTTGTGGGACTACGAACCGATAACGTAAGCTATTCTTTGGTAAGAAGGTTGTGTGCGATAGCGTTGTTAATGGGACTTGGGTATGCGTTCTTAACCTTTGTAGGTCCGGGAGAAAATATATGCCTGCATGATAACAGTGTTGTACTGTATGAACAGATAAGGGAATTATTCAGATTATGATATCATCCGATACTTCTAAGATAATGCGCACTATTGCGATAATATTAGTGCTAATAAGTCATTTTGCCGGATGGATGTATGTTGATGCCACATGGCTTATACTTAAGACGCAGTTATCATATATCGGTCCTGTCGGGGTTGATATATTTTTTGCCATGTCAGGTTACGGATTGGTAAAGAGTGCTGCAAAGAATGCCCAGGTTACGGGAAAAAACGGTATTACATGGCAATTTGTGTTTAAAAGAATATTAACCGTATATTGTCCGTATATATTAGTGGTGGGCATTATATATTTGCTTGACGGTACATTCGCGGAAGCGGATGGGTGGACAATTATTCATTATCTAACCGGTAGAGATTATTGGTTTATGTGTGTATTGTTCATGATGTATATTGCATTTATGCTGATATGGAGAATCGGTAAGTGCCGTCATTTGCTGATTACTTTGTTTGTGGCAGGATTGAGTGCTTACTTGTATCATTTGAGAATGAAGGATTTTTGGCAATTATCCAATGCTTCATTTTTGCTTGGAATATATGCTGCGTCCATAGAGAGCAAGTGTTCTTTGGTGGTTAAGAAGGTGACGCATGTTATTACGCTTGCTATTGGTTTAATCGGAACGGCATTTACAAGCATAATGATATATCTTATCCGAAAAGATAATCCGGTAGGAGGGTTTGAGGTTCGGATGGTGCTTAATGTATTTGTAACGATTACATTTTTGGCATTGGCATATTTGATGAAAAACGCAAAGAGTGGGAAATTTGGCTTGCTTGGCAAAAATACTCTGTTTGTGTATCTGCTTAATGCACCGATATTTTGGCCGCTTATGATGAAACTGGAGAATATCGGATATGTTGCGGCATCCTGCATTACAGCAGCGGTGACTGTGGCAGCAGGTGTATTAATCGGTGAGTTATATTCGTATGTAACAGATAAAATATATGAAAAATGTATGAAAAGGTGAATGATGAAAAGAAAATTGATTGTGTGTGCTTTGGTATTAACCATGACAATGTGTACGATTGTGGCGTGCGGTGAGAATACTGTACCGATTGAAAGCGAGACGTCAAGCGAAGAGACTACTGTTATTGAGACAGATACGCAGGATATTATGCAAGCTGAGAGCGAGACTGTAGCGACTATGACAGAGGAAGAGAGTATGACTTCAGAGACTGAGAGTGAATCAATGGATGAAACTGTAAGCCGGGGTGTTTCCGAAGCAGATAATACGATGGAGATGTCAAAAGCAGAGGAAGTAAAGAAAACAGATGACAACGCATCTACACAGCCTACGGCACAGGATGCGGTAGCGCAGAATGATACACATCAAAGTGCTGCTATGCAGGAAAACGTCGCACCGATTACTCCTAATGTTGCAGCACCTGCGGGTGTCATAATGATTGGAGATTCAAGATGCGTGCAGATGTGTGAATCGGTAGCAGGCGGCGGATGTACATGGATTTGCGAAAACGGTAAACAATATGATTGGTTTGAACAAACAGCAATTCCAAGAGCTGATGCGGTTGTCGGAAAAGGTTCAAAAGTAGTTATATGTATGGGAGTAAATGACACGGGACATGCTGCCAAATATGCTGCGATGGTTAATGCATATGCAGCAGCCTGGGCGGCAAGAGGAGCGAGAACGTATTTCGTATCGGTTAATCCTGTATGGGAAAATCCATATACAACGGAAGAATCCGTACAAAGCTTCAATGCAACAATGGTTGGCTCGTTGGTTGGGGTGAAATACATTGACACGCATTCATATTTGCAAACGGCAGGATTTAAGCTTGTTGATGGATTGCATTATGATAATGATACGAATTTGAAAATATATGCGGCTATTATGGGAAGCTTGTAAATGCCGTGAATTGTCGGGCGAAATGCCAAAAGAAAATAATGCTAATAAAAAACCCTCGGATTCCATGATTCCGAGGGTTTTGCAAACTACAGTCTAACGGACGTTGTGAAGGGGAGAACACACAAATCCTGACTGTTTAGAATATATATCGTAGCGTAATCATCATACCCGATAGACAGGTTCATCGAAGTGATGTCTCTTGCTGCTGCGTCCTGCGGCAACGTGATAACCAATCTGTCGTCTATGGCTTCAACTTTTGACGGTTCGTACTTCCATCCGTCAATCTCTATTACTATTGTACTACCTGTATTTGAAATATGCAATCCGTCTGCGTGCTTAAAAGTGACGATAATTTGACCACTTTTATAGGTAGCTGTTGTGAATTTAGGCGAATCACACAAAATATTTTGATTATATACATGTCCAAGAGCAAGAAGTGCGAGACGTCTGCCGACCTCCTGCTTGGTCTTGGGGTGAATATCGTAATATGAGCCGATGTCCATAATAGAAGTTACATATGCATCTTTGACAGTCTCGGCTACATGCTCCTGCTTACTACGTACGATCTTGTAATCATCGTTGCCGCATTCCAACCATTTTCCGAAAGGAGCAAGCTGTACAAAAATGAATGGGAAATCATCGTTCCATTCTTTACGCCAGCTATTAATAAGCGCACTAAACAAAGTATGATATGTGTGTGATCTTCCACCGCAATCGGATTCGCCCTGATACCAAATAACACCTTTTATTGCATATGGGATAAGCTTGCGAAGCATATGCGTATATAATCCGGCAGGTCTGTTAAAGTTGTAAGGGCCCATCGGTACGACAGGTTCGCCTGCATGGTCTTTAAGGAACTGCTCCTGCCAATCACGGTCTCTGCCGTACATAAGCGGTTCAAAATCAGCACCGTGCTGTGCGGATTCTTCGAATGCCCATGCCTCCATGCTGTTCTTGCGTAAGACTTCTTCGTCTATTCCGGCGATAGCATCATCATACTCTTTGAGGTAGTAGTCGAGCTCAGGTGTGTTGAGTACATCACGACTTACCCATGTACATGCACTTGAACCGCCCCAGTTACATCCAATGATGCCGACCGGTACATCGATAGTAGGCTGGATATTTTTCGCAAATGCATATCCGGGTGCCGAGAAAAATTGAAATCCATTGTCTTCTTTGGTAAACCAATAACCTCTTCCTTCGGGAGAGTGTGTTGTATGACCTTCAAATGCAACCTGAGGTACATTGAACATTCGTATATTTGGATTGGAAGGTTCGTTTTTTAATGATTCCCAGTCCTTATCGTATTTCATAAAGAATTCCATGTTAGACTGTCCGCCGGCCAACCATATATCACCGATCATCACATCGGATATTGTAATGGATTCTTCTGCTGCGGTGATGCTAAGAGTGCAATCACGATTGGCAGAAAGTGCAGAACATTTAATCATATAATTACCGTCTGTGGTAGCTTCTGCTTTACCGTCGGTTAAGACATTGCCGTTTGCATCTGATATGGATGCGCTAACTGTGGTGCTCGGAGCCGCTGTTCCCCAAATGCTGATTTCCTTGTCTCGTTGCAATACCATGCCGTCACAAAATAACATTGCGACACTCAATTCCTTTTTCATCTTTTCCCTCGATTCTTAATCTACTATTTTAAAAGTGTATTGTGGATACAATATCGCTTTAATATACAGATTTATACATGCTTCTGAACTCTGTCGGCGTACATCCTTTAACAATCTTAAACATTCTGATAAAGGATGACAGTGAAGAGAATCCGCAGTTAAGTGCTACATCGGTTACTGAATTCTGCGGCTCAATCAGAAGCTGTTCTGCCATAGCTATACGCTTTTGATTAACATATTTATAGAATGATACATTAGTAAACTGTTTAAAAAGTCTTGAGAAATAGAACTTTGAAAAACCACTCATATTGGCAATATCATCTAAAGTGAGATCCTCGGCGCAATGCTCTGTTATGTAATCGCATATGTCCAGGAATTTCTCAAGGTATTCGTCCTGCTTGCCACGGTCGCCGACAGCAATATAATCGGCTTGACGTGACAGATTACGACCTATCAGAGTGAACATATATAATATTTTGCTATATATTTCTACCTCCGAAAATGGTGTGTCACTTGCATACAAATCACGAATATCAATAAGAATCTGACTGATAACCGGTTGTATTGACGGGTAATCTTCGGGCGTAATAACTATAAGAGGAGACATTATTGTAAGCAATGTCTCAATGTCTTTCATAAAACGCAAAGATGTTGTGCTCGGCTGGAAGATAATTCTCTGACCTTTAGGCGGAGCATAAAGTGTATGAATACATCCGGGACACAGTATGATAATATCGCCTTCACGCAGTGTGATTGTCTGCTCACCGGTTTCTACAGTATATATATTCTCCGTCGGCATAATAATCTCAACTACCGGATGCCAATGAGCAGGGTAATTCTCTGTCTCACCGTTATCATACAGTTTCAGAGAAGTGCTTTGCTTATAATTGACTGTTTCAAATATGCCATTGAGTGTCTCAATCATATTCTTGCTCCTTTTTAGCGTTACAAAACAAAATGCAACAATCAATTGCTCTTTCTTCCTATACTTGATGCATCAAAAATGTCACAAAAAACCACATTTGTGCAATTATTAGGAGATAGCACAATTTTTGATAATTGAATACTAATATAATAATATCAAAAAATGCTTTTATGTACATAAAAATTGCCACTATTTTGCTAATAATTGCTATCAAAATATGGCGTTTTGTGCATAATATACTAAAAAACAGTACAAAAAATGTAAATCGTCAACAAATAGACTCTGATTTTGATAAAATGCAAAGCAAGAATTAATAATCAAGAAACAACAATTGTAAAGAATTATGAAGCACATAGTGATACATTATATTTAAATTAATATTACATGTATTAATTGCGGTTTATGTATGATAAAGAAATTTAGGAGACTAAACTTATGAGTAAACAGAGGGAACCACTTGTAACCAACATTTTTACTGCAGATCCGTCTGCACATGTTTTTAATGACAAGATATATATTTATCCGTCGCATGATTTACCTCATGACGGAGAAGATAATGATAACGGTGATGAATATCAGATGCAGGATTACCATATTCTTTCAATGGACAATCTTGATGCTGACTGTGTAGATAACGGCGAAGCACTTCATATGAATGATGTTCCGTGGGTACGTGATCAGATGTGGGCACCTGATGTGGCATATAAGAATGGTAAGTACTATCTGTTTTTCCCTGCAAGAGATAAAGAGGGAATATTCAGATTGGGAGTAGCAGTGTCTGATAAGCCGGAGGGACCTTTTAAGCCTGAGGACAATTGTATTGAAGGAAGCTTCAGTATAGATCCGGCATCATTTGTTGACGATGACGGAACAGTATATGTGTATAACGGAGGCCTTTGGGGCGGACAGTTAGAGAAGTGGCAGACAAGAACCTTTGATCCAAACGGAACAGAGCCTGATAAAGATGCACCTGCATATGGACCTGTGTGCGGTATCATGAATGAGGATATGAAGTCATATAAGGTTAAGCCTGTTGAAATTAAAATATTAGATGAAGACGGTAATCCTATCAAAGCCGGAGACGAAGAGAGAAGATACTTTGAAGGACCGTGGATGCACAAGTATAATGGTTTGTACTATTTATCATATTCTACAGGTACAACTCATTTTATTGTATATGCAACGAGCGAGAATCCGATGGGACCCTTCACCTATCGTGGAAAGATTCTTGAACCGGTAATCGGATGGACAACACATCACTCTATCGTAGAGTATCACGGAAAGTGGTATTTGTTCTATCACGATTGCGAGCTTTCAGGTGGCATTAATCATCGAAGGACTGTAAAATATACCGAGCTTGAATATAATGCTGACGGTACAATTAAGACAATCAGTCCGTATGATCACAAATAATATTGTGATTTTGTTTTAACGTTTATTAACTTCATAATGTTACCCAATACCAATGGTCCCGCTATAGGCTTGCTTATAGCGGGGCTTTTGATATAATGGATAGAATACGTAAAAAAATGGGGAGATAGTTTGCAATCGATTTGACATATTAGTAATGGGTAGGAGACAGAAATGATTAACAGATTGAAGAGAAAGTATATTGGCGACAGGGAATTCTATTCGCGAGTGATAAGATTAGTTGTTCCCATGATTGTACAGAATGTAATTACAAATCTTGTAAGCCTTCTTGATAATATTATGGTTGGACAGATAGGTACGGAGCAGATGAGTGGAGTGGCAATAGCCAATCAGCTGATGTTTGTATTCAATATTACAATATTCGGAGCGGTATCCGGACCGGGAATATTCGGAGCACAGTTTTATGGAAAAGGCGACCACGAGGGACAGAAGTATACATTTAGATTCAGACTTCTTCTGGTGGCAGTAATCACAGGAATTGCTATGCTTATATTCCATTTTGCGGATACGCAGTTGATTTCTCTGTATTTAACGGATGCAGGCGGTTCGGGCGATATAGCGATGGCACTCAAATACGGTAAGGAATATTTGGCTGTGATGATATTCAGTCTTATTCCTTTTGCCATAGGACAGGCATATTCGTCGGTAGTCAGAGAATGCGGTGAGACTGTTATTCCGATGATAGGTTCGTTCTCTGCGGTCGGTATCAATTTGATACTTGATTACGGATTGATATTCGGTAAACTCGGATTACCTCAAATGGGAGTATCGGGCGCAGCTATGGCAACGGTTATTGCAAAAACAATAGAAGCTTTGGTGGTTGTGGTATGGGCGCATGTCAAGACCGAGAGAAACAAGTATATAATCGGCCTTTTTTCAGGATTTAAGATTCCTGCAGCTCTTATGAAACAGATGATAATAAAGGGTGTACCGTTAATGTGCAACGAATTTTTCTGGGCGGCCGGTATGGCAGTGATATCACAGAGCTATTCGTACAGAGGCTTGGAAGTAGTGGCCGCACAGAATATAGCAGGTACAATGACGAATTTGTTTAGCGTTATATATATTCAGTTGGGAGCCAGTATTGCGATTGTTGTAGGACAGGCACTTGGAGCAGGCCGATTGGAAGAAGCCAAAGATTTGGATAATAAGCTGATATTCTTCTGCGTTACGGCATGTATGTGTGTGGCTGTGTTGATGTTGCCGATAGCCAAAGCCTTTCCTTTCTTATATAACACAGAGGACAGCATTAGAGCGCTTGCTACATATTTTATATCAATACAGGCATGCGTGATGCCGTTGTGGTCTTTTGCGCATTGCTCATACTTTACGCTTCGAAGCGGTGGCAAGACATGGGTGACATTCTTGTTTGATTCGGTATATACATGGGTACTTATGATTCCTATGGTTGCGCTATTGACAAGACTTACGGATTGGCCGATTAAACCGATTTTTACAATGGTGAACTTTTCGGATATTGTTAAAGTGTCTATAGGCTATGTACTTGTAAAGAGTAATGTATGGCTTAACAATATTGTAGATGAAAAAAAGGATGCATAAAATATGTCAGGTGGCGTGTATATACAATGCGTCGATGTTTGATAATGTATGCATTTTATGGTAAAATATAGCTTGCGTTGTGCGCAAACAAAATTATTAAAGGTGAAGATATGAAAAAAGCATTGGTAATTGGTGCAGGTCCGGCGGGACTTACAGCAGCCTATGAATTACTTGATAAAAGTGATGATATTGAGGTGACGGTATTCGAAGAGAGTGAGCATATGGGTGGAATCTCGAAGACTGTTACATATAAAGGCAACCGTATGGATATGGGAGGCCACAGATTTTTCTCAAAAGTAGATGAGGTAAATGAGTGGTGGGATAAGATGCTCCCTATGCAGGGTGCCAAAGCATATGATTATAAGGTGCTTGATGTAGATGTAGAGCTTGCACCTAACGGTCCGGATCCTGAGAAGGAAGACAGGACAATGCTTACAAGAAGAAGAGTATCAAGAATCTTCTTTAACAGAAAGTTCTTTGATTATCCGATAAGTCTTAAGTTTGAGACGCTTGCCAATATGGGATTTTTCACAACGATGGCAGTTGGATTCTCTTATCTTGCAAGTGTTATACACAAGAGAAAAGAGAATTCGCTTGAGGATTTCTATATCAACAGATTCGGAAAGAAGCTTTATAGCATGTTTTTTGAACGCTATACAGAGAATTTGTGGGGTAGACATCCAAGCGTCATTGCACCCGACTGGGGCTCACAGAGAGTAAAGGGCTTATCGATTATTGCAATATTGAAGGATATGTTCGGTAAGATATTACCCGGCAGTAAGAATCGAAAAGTTGAGACTTCGCTTATTGAGGAATTCAAGTATCCAAAGCTTGGACCGGGACAGTTATGGGATGTAACTGCGTCTGAGATTGAGAAAAAAGGCGGAAAGATACTTAAAAATCATAAAGTAGTAGGTGTGATTAAGGATGAAAACAATCATTTGACCGGCGTGAAGGTGGAGACTTCTGACGGGGTTAAGACTTTTGAAGGTGATTATGTGATATCATCGATGCCTGTTAAAGACCTTGTTGAGGGTATGAATGATGTGCCGGAAGATAAGCGCGCGATTGCATCGGGACTTCCTTACAGAGATTATATTACATTGGGCGTATTGGTACCGAAGCTTCGACTTAAGAATAAGACAAAGCTTAAAACAATCGGCAATATTATACCGGATAACTGGGTATATGTGCATGATAAAGGCATTGAGATGGGACGTTTCCAGGTATATAACAACTGGTCACCGTACATGGTTAAGGACCTTGAGAATACTGTATGGGTCGGACTTGAGTATTTCTGCTATGAAGGCGATAATTGGTGGAATATGACAGAAGAGCAATTTGCTGATTTTGCCATTAACGATATGGTTAACCTCGGACTTATTGATAGTAAGGACGATGTTATTGATTATCATGAAGAGAAAGTTAAGAAAGCTTATCCTGCATATTTTGATACGTATGCACAAATGGATGAGCTGGTTGAATATCTTAGCGGGATTGATAATTTGTACTGCGTAGGAAGAAACGGACAGCACAGATACAATAATCTGGATCATTCTATGTGCACATCTTTTGAGACTGTTAAGAATATTTTGAGCGGAACAAAAGATAAGAGTAATATTTGGTCGGTAAATACAGAGACTGAATATCATGAAAGCAAATAGTGATATGTTACCGACACATATTTGCTATAGATGTATGCTACAGTGCATGGATAAAAAGTTTTTAATTTTGGGTGTTGACACTCATATGGTGCTGTGCTATCTTCTATATAAACCTATGAGGAAGAGTAAGTAATCTTAGAGGGTGCAATAAGAGAGAGTTGCCCATGGCTGGAAGGCAATATTGCATGCTAAGACGAATGGACTTCTGAGGGCGAGTTGAAAGGGTGACCGAGTATGCGAGCCGGAGTAGATACTCCGTTAACAACGTTGGCATATGATTGTATGCATGAGTGGAATCGACAGGGTCGATTCAAGCAGGGTGGTACCGCAGAATCTTTAGTATTTTGTCCCGGCAAATCATTATTGGTTTGCCGGGTTTTTTATTTGAAAAAAGGAGGCTTATTATGATTTTAAACAATGTTAATTTTGAGACTTATTTTAAGAATTATCCTGATAAAAACGGATATTTTGGAAAATATGGCGGATGTTATGTTTCTGATGAGTTAAAAGGTGCAATGGAAGAGATAACGGAGGCATACTATACAATATGTCAGTCCAGAAAATTCATAGCAGAACTCAGACGTATCAGAAAAGAATTCCAGGGTCGTCCGACTCCTATATCTCATTTGGAGAGACTGTCCAATTCGCTTGGTCGTGTTCAGCTTTATGCCAAGAGAGAAGATCTCAATCATTCCGGAGCACATAAGCTTAATCATTGTATGGGTGAAGCACTTTTGGCAACATATATGGGCAAGAAGAAGATTATTGCAGAAACAGGAGCAGGTCAGCATGGTGTAGCACTTGCAACTGCAGCTGCATACTTCGGACTTGAGTGCGATATTTACATGGGCGCTGTTGATATTAAGAAGCAGGCACCAAACGTAGCACGTATGAAAATACTTGGTGCAAATGTTGTAGAAGTAACAGAGGGCGCACAGACTCTTAAGGAAGCTGTTGATGCTGCTTTTGCTGCATATTCAAAGGAATATAAGGATTGTATTTACTGTATCGGTTCGGTACTCGGACCTCATCCTTTCCCTCTTATGGTTAGAGACTTCCAGTCAATCGTAGGTATTGAGGCAAGAGAGCAATTCCTTGAGATGACAGGACATCTTCCGGATGCTATTACAGCATGTGTGGGCGGTGGCTCCAATTCAGCAGGTTTCTTTGCGGGATTCCTTAACGATCCTGTAGATATATATGGTGTTGAGCCTCTTGGAAGAGGACCGAAGCTCGGTGATCATGCTGCTTCCCTCAATTTTGGTACAGAGGGTGTTATGCATGGCTTCAATTCTATTATGCTTAAAGATGAGAATGGCGAGCCTGCACCTGTATATTCAGTTGCTTCAGGACTTGATTATCCATCATCAGGACCGGAGCATGCGTTCCTTAAAGACCTTGGTCGAGTACAGTATGATATGGTAGATGATAAGGAAACAATCGATGCATTCTTTGCACTTTCACGTATGGAAGGTATTATTCCTGCAATCGAATCAGCTCATGCAGTTGCTCATGCAATCAGATTGGCTAAGACAATGGATACAGGTTCGATTTTGATTAATCTTTCAGGCCGTGGTGATAAGGATATGGATTATGTAATTGAACATTACGGTATTCCGGAAAAGTAGAATAATTGATTATAAGCGGTAGCCTTTGGCTACCGCCTTTTTTGTTATAAATGCATATTTCCAGATAATGTAAATGGGACTATAATCAAGTGAAGGATTATGGTGAAGAAAATGGAAAAGAGAAAATATGAAATGGATATGTGTAACGGACCGTTGCTTGGCAAAATATTAATGTTTGCCCTGCCGCTTATGGCGTCCGGAATATTGCAGTTGCTTTTTAATGCGGCTGATATGGTAGTAGCCGGTAAATGGGCGGGAAGTGTGGCACTTGCGGCCGTTGGTGCGACCAGCTCTCTTATTAATATGATTATTAACGTATTCTTAGGATTGTCAGTGGGAGCAAATGTTACCATTGCGCATTTTTACGGTGCACAGAATGATAAGGATGTTAATGATACCGTACATACAACAATTACATTGGCACTAGTGTGTGGAGTGATATTATCTGTAATAGGATATGTACTGGCCAAGCCAATGTTGACATGGATGGGAACGCCTAATGAAATACTTCCGCATTCTGTTGATTATATGCATATCTATTTTCTTGGAATGCCGTCCATGCTTGTATATAATTTCGGAGCCGCAATACTTAGAGCGGTGGGAGATACAAAAAGACCGTTGTACTTTTTGACGGTCGCCGGTGTTATTAATATCGGACTTAATTTGTTCCTTGTAATAAATGTTGGAATGGGAGTATCCGGAGTGGCATGGGCCACGATCATTTCTCAGACAATATCGGCAATATTGGTTGTATATACATTGATACGCAGTGATGGATGTATTCATCTTGATTTGAGACAATTGAAATTGTGCAAGGATAAGGTGCTTCGTATTGCACGTGTCGGTTTGCCGGCGGGATTTCAGGGCGCGATATTCTCAATATCTAACGTACTTATTCAATCATCGGTTAACAGTTTTGGTGCAATTGCGGTTGCGGGAAATACGGCCAGCAGTAATATCGAGGGATTTGTTTATAATTCGATGAACTCATTTCATCAAACGGCAATCAGTTTTACCGGACAGAATATGGGAGCAAAGAAATATAATCGTGTACATAAGATAATGTGGTTATGTCTTGCCTGTGTTACGGTGACAGGTGTAGTAATGGGTGGAGCGTCCGTTATATTCGGAAGACAATTATTATCAATATATACAGATAAAGCAGATGCAGCTCAGGTTGTGGCATTTGGCTTACGAAGACTGAATGTTATTATGCTGTCATATTTCTTATGCGGTGTGATGGATGTAATGGTTGGCAGTATCAGAGGAATGGGCTATTCAATAATGCCGATGATTGTATCACTAATGGGTGCGTGCATATTTAGAATCATTTGGATTTTTACAATTTTCAGAGTAATAAATACACCTGAATGTCTGTATTACTCATACCCCATATCTTGGCTGCTCACTTTTACGGTGCATATGATATGCTTCTATGCTGTTGCATGGCGGAAATATAAGCCTAAGAAAAGCGTGGCAATATAGCATAGATATTGAATGTAATGATAGATACAGTATTAGCGGAAGAGAGATAGTAATTTATGAATAGAATTGACAGAGCAATGAAAATATTTGAAGAAGGCTACAACTGTGCGCAGTCGGTTGTATTGGCGTACGAAGATGTGCTGCCGTTGGATCATGAAATGTTATCAAAAATGTCCTGCTCTTTTGGCGGCGGATTGGGTCGTATGCGTGAGGTATGCGGTTGCGTTAGCGGTATGGCAATGGTGCTTGGTCTGGTTGAAGGTTATGATGGTATCGGCGAAGGTGATATTAAGGCAAAGCACTATGAGAAAGTACAGGAAGTTGCTCATGCATTTGAAAAAGAAAACGGTTCGATTGTATGTAGAGATTTATTGGGCTTATCAATAAAGAGTGATTCACCGATTCCCGAGAAACGTACAGAGGAATATTACAAAAAGAGACCATGTAAGGAATTGGTTGGCATGGCAGTAAAGATTTTGGAAGAGTATTTTGATAGGAACGGTGTTTGCTTAGGCTAGTATGAGATATATTTTTCACGTTGATGTAAACAGCGCATTTTTGTCATGGAGTGCGGTATACAGATTAAGAGAACTTGGACAAACGCAGGATTTGCGCAGTATTCCTTCTGTTATAGGAGGCGATGAAGAAGCCAGGCATGGAATTGTGTTGGCTAAATCGACGCCTGCCAAGAAGTATGGGATTGAGACGGCCGAGCCTATTGCTATGGCCAGAAGAAAATGTCCGGGACTTGTTGTTGTACCATCTGATTTCGAAGTCTATCGAAGATATTCCAAAGCTTTCATGGATATATTGAATAAATATTCTGATAATGTAATACAATATAGTATTGATGAAGCCTGGGTTGTTTTTGACGGATATGAAGACGTGTATGGCGATATGGTCGAGTTTGCATACAAACTCAAGGATGAGATTAAGGATACACTTGGATTCACGGTAAATATCGGTGTGTCTACGCAATTTATTCTGGCAAAAATGGCCGGTGATTTTGAAAAACCGGATAAGGTACATACGCTGTTTGAGGATGAGCGAAAGGAAAAGATGTGGCCGCTTCCGGTGTCCGATTTGCTGTATGCCGGAAAAGCAATGACAAAAAGTCTTAGAACGCTCGGAATCTTAACAATCGGAGATTTGGCGCATGCAGATTTGTCGGTTATTGAGAGTAATTTGGGGAAATTCGGAGTAGCTCTGTGGGAGTATGCCAACGGTGCTGATATTGAACCGGAAGATAAAGAAGAGATGACTCGTAAAGGGTACGGAAAAAGTACTACTACACCGACGGATACTGTGGATATGGAAACGGCAAGAAGAATCTTGTTACAGTTGTCGGATGATGTTGCGGCCAGATTGCGAAGAGATAAAGTATATGCCGGATGTATATCGGTATCTGTACGGTATTCTGATTTTACACATATCGGTAAACAGATGATTGTTGATACACCGACATCCAATACGACAGATATATATGCGACTGCTTGCAAATTGATTAATGCGATATGGGATGGACATACACCGGTCAGACAGCTTGGCGTACGTGCAACGAAAGTGACAAATGAGCGCTATGAGCAATTGTCAATATGGGATATGGACAATTCGGCTGTCGGTATTGAGAAAGACACGGCTGACGTATCAATTAATGCAAAACGTGAAAAAGCCGATAGGGCAATGGATATCCTAAGAGAAAAAATGGGCAAGGATATAGTCAAGAGAGGCATGTAATGATACGAGAGCCGGTGAAAGTTCGATTAGTTTTCAAGTTCAACTTCGGCTGCTACATTTTCGCAGTCATATCCGACTAACTTGATTCGACATTTGCCGAGTTCGACATTTACCGGTACAACAACCGAAACGGCCGGAGTATCGGGAGTGCATTCAACCAAAGTTGTTACTGTGTCATAGTTATCAACATAAACAAGCTTTGCAACTCCTTTTTCCAAAGAAAGTGAGCAGGTAATATTGGTAAGGCCTTCTTTTGTAACGGCACAGTGATATATTGTAGTGTTGCCGGCGAATTGTTTTGCCTTGAAGCTGGAGCTGAATGAGAACACTGACTTTTTGCTTGCCATTATACTACAATGGTCACTACGGGATGCAATTTTTGAATCCATATTGTATTCGTCTATGGCATATGATGTATCACAACCTGCCAATACCAGACATAGTAGCGTAACTAAAAGAATGCGACAAATGCGACATATTTTTTTCATAGAAACCTCCGTAAACATAAATTTATCCCAGAAATTTGGGACTATCGACTACATGTACTTTACTTGCAAAATAACAGAATTCACCGCTGTCTAACAAGTTGCCTGCATCATCAGTGATTCTGATATCATATACTAACATATGCTTTCCGGTTTTTAATTTGAGACATTCACAGTAGATATATTCTGTGTTTACACCGGGCAGCAGGAAATTGAGATTAGCAGATACTGTAGTTGCGTAATAACCGCACATACATGCCGTTGCACCGGCCATAACGTCAACGAAAGAGAGTAATGCACCTCCGTGCATGCTTCCGTAGGTATTGTGTAATCTGTTATCACACTTCATTCTTGATTTGCTGTAGGTGGAACTGAGCTCCAGAATCTCAAATCCAAGGAATTTATTGTATTCATTTGCATATGTTTCTTCAATTACTTTTTCGCGTATAGCTTTTTCCTTTTCGCTTTTTGCCGCTCGCATTTTATTCTCCGTCCTTTTCTAACAGCAATTTGGCTGCTCGCATTTTATTCTCCGTCTTTTTCTAACAGCAATTTGGCTGCTTTTAGTACGCATATCTGTGTTTTGCCGTCTGTAATTTCACCGTTCATTACCTGGGCAACCAATGTTTGCAGTGGGATTTTCTCTATTTCGATAACTTCATCATCATCAAGATCTGTTACACCCGGATGCAATCCTGTTGCGAGGTACATAGTGATCTTTTCATCACTGTATGCAGGCGCCGGATAGTAGAGACCAATATCTGTCCAATTATCTGCAATATAGCCTGTTTCTTCACGCAACTCACGCTTGGCAGCAGATAGTCTGTCCTCGTCCGGGGCATCAAGCTTGCCGGCCGGTATTTCAAGGACCACACTTTTTATCGGATATCTGTATTGGTGTTCCATAATGACTTCCAAATCATCCGTTACCGGGATGACACAGCAGGCACCTATATGTCTGATAAGCTCTCTTGTAGCACGTCTGTTATCAGGGAGAGTAATCTCATCCTCGATTACGTGTAACACGGCACCGTTATAAATCTCTTTTGTAGAAACATGTTTTTCTTCAAATTTTGATATATCCATTGTATATACTCCTTCCGAGCGAATATATGCTCAAAACGCAATAACTATAATAACACATTTTACGATATCTTGCTTTGATTTACTTTTACAGAAACTACATTAAAGAAAATGTTGACGAAAGAGTACAATATGTAGATAATGTTATAAGAAAAGCTTATGTAAATCATAAGACTTATGAAGGAGGATAAAATTATGGGTTTTACAAGAGCAGAGCTTAAAGCTCAGGCAAAAGAGCAGCTTAAGGGGAATGTATGGATGTATTTTCTCATCTCATTAGTTGCAGGTTTGATTACTTCTGCATCATCAGCACTTTTTGGTGTAGGTATAATCTTCATTGGTTATCCTGTTATGATGGGACTTTGTGTATGTGTTATCATGAATATGACATACGGTGAGAAGCCACAGATTGAGATGATTTTTGAACCTTTCAAGAAGTGCTACTGGAAGGCAGTTGGCCTTATGCTTGTTGAGGGTATTCTTATTTGTCTTTGGTCATTACTTTTGGTTGTTCCTGGTATCATCAAGGCATACTCATACGCACAGGCACTCAATATTCTTAATGAGAATCCTGATATGAGCGTAATGGATTGCATTTCTGCAAGTAAAGAAATGATGAAGGGTCATAAGTGGGATCTTTTCGTACTTGAGCTTTCATTCATTCTTTGGCTTTTGCTTGTTACTGTAACATTCGGTATTGCAGCAATTTATGTTACACCATATATCGCACTTACTGAGATGAATTTCTATCACAGAATTAAAGGTAATAGTGCAGCACAGCAGCCGACAGTAGAGGCATAATTGCTCATTTGGTTTTAAGAATCAGTGCATCGGATTATTTGTCCGATGCACTTTTTTTATTTTATGGAAAACACAGATATTTGCGAATGAAAACAGTTGGTGGAAAATGTCACATAATGATATAATTATTACGAAAATTCCAAACAATATGCGTTGTTTTGTTGCAAAGAATTGTAAAATTGCATTTTGGCCAAAATCATACAGAATATGCCAATGCGAAACAAGAAATGATGTGTTTAAGGAGATATGTAATGGATAATTTCATTATTAAATTTTTACGGGTAGTAGAAGAACATGGAAATGAACCGGCAGTATCAGATGAATTCGGTACATTTTCGTATGCAGAGTTTCTTGATTACAGTCTGATTGTTGCCGGCAATCTAAAAAGTAAAGGAGTACAGTTTGGCAGCAGAGTAATAATAGAAATACATAGATGTAAGGAATATGCCGGATGCTTAATGGGATGCTGGCTTATGGGTGCGGTAGCAATACCGCTTTCGGATGATTATCCGGAGGACAGACTTGATTACATTAAAAAAGATTCTCAATATGAGATAATCATAGATGAAGACTTTATCAAAAACATGGATATGTCCGTAAAAGCAACCCCATTGGTAGCGGATATGGAAACCGACGGTTTGGTCATTTATACTTCGGGATCTACAGGTAATCCAAAGGGTGTTATTCATGATTTCTATTCAATGTCTGAGGTGGCTAATCGAAATGCTGTTCACGATCAGTCGGAAGATACAGAGAGAAACAATGTTGTAGGTCTTGTAGCACCATTTACTTTTATTGTCGGGGTGGGGCTGTTTCTTTCTGCCATGTCCATTTCAAAGCATCTGGTAATTGTTTCAGATGAAATAAGACGTGATCCGTTCAAACTCGCAAAATACTATGATGATAACAATATAGAATCATCCTTTGTTCCACCGAGGATGGTTAACTTTATGCTGGAAAATAACAAGTCTTTAAAAGTGATTTCCGTTGGTTCGGAAAGAATAACAAATTTATATTTTGATGATAAGCCCGTTGTAATTAACGGTTATGGTTCCACTGAGCTTTTCGGCGGAACTTTAGCATTCAAAATCGATAAGAAATACGAAAATACTCCCATTGGTGTACCTTTCGGAAATGAGAAGGTGTACGTTCTTGATGACAAGAATAACGAAGTACAAAGAGGTGAACTTTGTGTATCCGGATATATAGCAAAGGGGTATCTAAACAGACCTGAGGAAACGAAGAAGGCCTTTATTAAGAACCCTTTTAAAAACATAGACGGATATGACAGAATGTTTCGAACCGGTGACATTGTAGAACGTTTGCCGGATGGAAATTTGGTGTTTATTGAACGTAAAGATTGGATGATAAAGATTAACGGTCAGCGTGTGGAACCTCTTGAGGTAGAAAAAACCATTCGAAGACTCCCTGGCATAAAGGAAGTAGCTGTGAAGGACTTTTCGGATGATAACGGACTTACATATCTTGCGGCATATTATGCTTGCGATGAGAAACTGACGTCGGAGGAAATCAAAGAGTTTTGCAAAAACAATCTGACTTCATATATGGTTCCTGCATTTTATATAAAAATGGACAGTCTGCCTTTAAATCCAAACGGAAAACTGGACAGAATCAATCTTCCGAAACCGGATGCTTCTCTTTTCAAAAGCGAATACATTCCGCCGGAAAACAAAATCGAGGAGGCAATTTGCAATGCAATGGAGGCCGTCCTTAAGTGCGGCAAATTGGGAAGATGCGATGATTTCTTTTTGCTTGGCGGTGACTCAATTAAAGCTATCAAAACTATAAATCTTTTATTCGATTTGCCTTTGGATACCGAAAGCTTTATGGCCGGAAGGACACCTAAAGATATTGCTGCCCTGATTGAAAAAGGCGGAACCGGCGGCATATCTTTTGAGAAGGTAAAAAAAGATGTTTATCCGCTCACAGCGTCACAGTTGGGAGTGTATTTGGCGTTGGAGGCGAATCCGAATACTTTGATGTACAACAACCCTGTTTCGATAGAAATTGAAAAGGGAGTGGATGTGGAAAAACTCATTGCTGCCATTGAAAAATCGGTTAACAATCATGGGGCATATCACTGTAACATAAGCATTTGTGACGGACAGCCTTGTATGGTTCCGTGTGACAGAGTTTTTGCAGTAAAAAAATGTACAACAAAGAATATGGAAGATGCGTTGACAGGCTTTGTGGAACCGTTTGATTTGGAAAACGGCGAGCTTGTTCGTGCCTGCATATTTGATGACGGAGCAAGGAAAGTTCTTGCTTTTGATGCACATCACATTGTATTCGACGGAACTACCCTTTCTATTTTGTTAGGTGAGATTTCAAAATGTTATGAAGGTAAAGACATATATGAAGAGAGAAATTCTGCCTTTGACATTTCTACTTATGAAGAAATCTTAAAGACAACACAGGAATATAAAGAAGCAGGGGAATACTTTGACCAATTATTTGATGGAAGAGAAGTGTCAAATGATTTTCCATGTGATTATGAAGATAGAAATATTGCAAAACAAGGTAGCCTTGATAGAAGTATAACTTTAGATCAGGGAAAATTGTTGAAATTCCTTAAGGAAAACAACTTTACTGAAAATTCTCTGTTTTTGGCGGCATTTGCATTTGTTCTTGCAAAATACAACGGAACTGACACATCTTTGGTGAGTGTAGGTGAAAGCGGACGACACACTTCCATGTCATTTAATACTGCAGGAATGATGGTTAAGACCTTGGCATTGCCGACGGACCTTAAAGAAGAAAGTGATATCACCGATTATATTAGAAAACTGCAGAACACCTTTAGGTTAAGCATTAAAAATGATATTTACCCGTTCGGTGAGGTTGCGGGAAAATACGGATTTACAAATGATTTCTCTTTTGTATATCAGGGTGATAATTTTTCTACATTACACCTTGGAGATATTGCGCTTCCGGTTAGAGGAATAGATAATCCTGATGCCATGAACAAACTGACACTTATGGTATTTAGCGACGGAAATAATTACAGATTCAGCTTCCGTTACAGAGCGGATTTGTATTCTTTGGAGATTATGGAAGCTTTTGCAGATGCATATGCGTGTGCTGTGTCGGATTTTATTGAAAAAGAGACTGTTGAAGAAGTAAATCTTATATCAAAAGAGCAGGAAGAGCGTTTGGATAGCTTCTGTGCAAAAACGTTCGAACTTCAGGATAAAACAATAACGGAATTTTTTGATGAGTGGGCAGAAAAACTTCCGAATAAGGAACTCGTAGTCTACAAAGAAAAACGTTATACCTACAAGGAAACGGCAGATATCGCGAACAGTATAGCTCAGTATATTATAAAACTGGGACTTAAGAATAATGATGTGGTAAGTATTCTGATTCCGAGATCCGAATGGATGATTTTGGCAACCTACGGTGTCTTAAAAGCAGGATGTGCCTATGAACCTCTTGATCCTTCTTACCCGTCAGAGAGACTTGGTTTCATGGTAAGCAATGCAAACGCAAAACTTTTGATTGCAACAAAAGACCTGGTGGGAATGATTAAAAATTATTCCGGGGAAATTCTTTTTATAGAAGATATTGCAAGCCTTCCAAAGGCACCAAAAATAAATGTTAAGAATGATCCCGATGATTTATGCGTTTTGCTGTATACCAGCGGAACTACAGGTAATCCAAAGGGCGTTATGCTTACCCACAAAAACGCAACAGCTATTGTTCAATATAACAAGAGAAAACTTGAATTAACTTCGGATGTTGTTAATGCAGGCTACGCATCCTTTGGCTTTGATGCCGGCTTTAACGACTTGGTTACAATACCGTCTGTTGGCGGAACAATACATATTATTCCGGAAGATATTCGTTTGGACCTTAAGGCGTTGGACGAATATTATACGGAAAACAAAGTAAGCTATGCCGTTTTCACTACACAGGTGGGAAGACAGTTTGCACTTATGACAAAATCGCCTTACTTAAAGAAGCTGGCAGTGGGCGGAGAAACATTGGTTCCGTTGGACACATCGCAATTGGGATTCGATATGTACAATCTCTATGGACCGACGGAGTGCTCGGTATATGTTTCAAATATTAAGGTTGAGGATTTTGATTTACGTATTCCAATAGGAACGCTAAATGAGAACATAAAGGGATATGTTGTAGACAGTAGTTTTAACCGGTTACCTGTAGGCGCACCGGGTGAATTGGTTATTGCAGGGCCTCAGGTGGGAAAGGGCTATCTGAATCTCCCTGAGAAAACAGATGAGGTCTTTGTAGAGAATCCGTTTGCAAAGGAAAAAGAGAATAATTGGGCGTACCGCACAGGTGATATTGTAAGATTTTTGCCAAACGGCATGCTTGATTATATCGGAAGACGTGACGGTCAGGTAAAAATTCGTGGATTCCGTGTGGAACTTGCGGAAATAGAAGAAGTTATTCGTCGTTTTGCAGGCATAACAGATGCAACGGTTGCGGCTTTTGATGATCTTTCGGGCAAGAAATATATTGCTGCCTATGTTGTATCCCAAAAAGAAGTTGATATTGCCGCATTAAATAGCTTTATTGCTTCGGAAAAGCCGGCGTATATGGTTCCTGCGGTAACAATGCAGATTGATAAAATACCGCTTAACCAGAATCATAAAGTTAACAAGCGTGCATTGCCGAAGCCAAAAAGAAAAGTTGAGAATATAAAGCTTCCTCAAAATAGTTTACAGCAGACAATTTATGATATATGCAGTCAGGAACTTGGCCATAGCGAGTTCGGTATTGATATGGATTTATTTGATGCCGGATTAACATCAATCGGAATCATTCGACTTAATGTGGAACTTGATAAAGCTTTGAACATTTCCTTTAAAGTATCGGACATCAGAGAACACAGCACGGTAGAAAGTCTGGCTGAGTTTGCCTGCAGTTTGGAAACACAGGAAGAATACGAAATTTTTGAAGACTATCCGTTAAGTAAAACCCAGATGGGAATATATATTGAGTGCAGTTCAAATGCTGATACCGTAACTTACAATATTCCTTTAATGATGAAGTTGGGCAAGGGCCTTGATGTGGATAGGCTCTGCAATGCAATAAAGATGGCTCTTAATGCTCATCCATATACAAAGACCACACTTTTTGCTAATGATCAGGGTGAAATAAGAGCAGCGAGAAATGATGAAAATGAGCCGGTTGTAAGCCGCATCAAGTGCGATGCTATTCCGACATCGGCTGAGTTGATTAGACCGTTCAAACTGTTGGGAGAGTCTCTTTACAGAGTGTCAATATATGAAGCAAATGATGGAAATTATCTGTTTATGGATTTCCACCATATTATCCTTGATGGTATGTCGGAAAACATTCTTTTAGCTGATATCGGAAAGGCATATGAAGGAAGAGAACTTACAAAAGAGCGATATACCGGATATGAAGTCGCGCTTGATGAAGAATCGACGTACAATTCAAAGGAGCATGAACTGGCAAAGGAGCATTTCGACCTTATTTTCAAGGGATGTGATCCGGATTGTATGCCGCCGAAGGCTCCGGAAAAGACAAAGACAGGCGCAGGATTTGCGACACGCAATGCGTCTACCGCAAGCGTAGCTGTTACTAATTATTGTAAGACAAACAATTTTACCGCAAATGCATACTTTAATGCCGCATTTGCTTATACATTAAGCTGCTTTGGGAATTTCGAGGATGCTGTATATACTACAATTTACAATGGAAGAAATGACTCGAGACTTTCTTCATCCGTAACAATGTTAGTTAAAACCCTTCCCGTTTTAGTGCACACGGAAGGAAGTATTGCGGTAAGCGAAATGATTAAAGCTGTTCAGGATCAGCTTATCGGAAGCATGTCAAATGACATTTATTCTTTTGCGGAAATATCGGCAGCTTACGGAATTCGTTCCGACATATTGTTTGCTTATCAGGGAAGTGAATTTGTGCTTGATACATTCTGCAACGAGAAGGCGGAAATTGTTCATTTGACGCAAACAACTGCAAAATCCCCGATTACAATTACCGTATTTTTGAAAGATGGCAGATATGAGTTGAACGCAGAGTATCAGTGTGAGCGTTATAACGCAGCTTTTATCGAAAGCTTCTTGGAAGTATTCGATAGAGTCCTGGCGGAATTTGCAAGGAAAGAGCGCGTCGAAGAAGTAGATATATTATCATCCGAGGCCGCATCTCGTATGGAAATGATAAATGATACCGGATTGGATTTTGAGAATATTTCGGCAGCTCGACTTTTTGAAAAATGGGTAGAAGTTAATCCTGATAAGATTGCGGTTATTTCTGCCGGTGAAAAACTGACATACAAAGAGCTCAACGATAAGGCTAATGTTCTGGCAGCAAGACTTATCAAAATGGGAGTTGCAAAAGATTCAATAGTTGGATTGTTACTAAAAAGAAGCGTCAATATCCCTGTATGCGAGTTGGCAATATTGAAGGCCGGAGGTGCTTTCTTACCGATACTTCCGGAATATCCGGATGATAGAATTATTTTCTGCCTGGCTGATTCGGAAAGCAAGGTTGTGATTACAACCGATGAGATAAAAAATGATAAGCAAGGTTTGTTTAACGATGAGAAAAAGTACTCGGTTTTGACACTTGAAGATATTGAAAATGACGAACCGGCAGATAATCCTGTCGATACACCGGATACGGATGCGTTGGCATATTGTATTTACACATCCGGTTCGACAGGTGTGCCTAAGGGTGTAATGATTGAAAATCATAATCTGGCAAATTTTGTCCAGACTTTTTCTGTTGCAAAGGATATGTTCAATAGTGAGAACGGTGGCGAAACAGGTATTGCGTTAGGTTCTGTTTCTTTTGATATTCATATTATTGAAATTCTGTTGCCATTGTGTAACGGCAAGACAGTAGTCATCGCAACCGAGGAAGAAGTACATAATCCGGTATCGTTCACGGATTTGATGTTAAAAAATAATGTTGATGTAATGGCATGTACACCATCGTTTATTATGAACATGCTCGGAATAGAGTATTTTGAGAAAGCGCTTAGCGGTATAAAGTCAATAATGGTTGGCGCGGAGATTTTTCCGGCGGGATTGTATGAGAAACTTGTAAGTGTATCTCCGAATATATATATCGTAAATGCATACGGACCGACGGAATGTACCGTTTCTGCCAGTGCAAAGCATATTACGAATGCAGAGGGAATAACAATCGGCGGACCTGCACCCAACTATAAGCTTTATATCATTGATAAATTCGGACGTAAAATGCCGCTTTATGCAACAGGAGAACTTCTTATCTGTGGAGAAGGCGTCGGAAGAGGATATATTAATCTTCCAGAAAAGAATGCCGAGGTATTTACGGAAATTGATGGAATAAGGGGCTATAGGAGCGGTGATGTAGCAAGATTCAATTCAGACGGCGAGCTTGAATTCAGTGGACGTATGGATAATCAGGTTAAACTTCGCGGTTACAGAGTGGAACTTGATGAAATCGAAAAGACAATTTGCGATTTTGCCAATGTCAAAATATGTAAGGTTGTAGTCCGTAATAATGGTTCTGAGGATTATCTTGTAGCATTCTTTACTGCCAATACGGAAGTTAATATTGAAGATCTGACCGCCTACTTAAAGAGCAAGCTGACATACTATATGGTTCCGGATGTGATAAAACAATTGGATGCAATGCCGCTTACTCCGAATGGTAAGATAGATAAAAAGGCTCTGCCTAATGTAGAGAGAACCAAGAAGGAAAAATCAAGAAAAGCACCGAAGAAATCACTTGAGCAGGAATTGTGCGATTTGTTTGGAAATGTGCTTGGCTTTGATGAATTTTATGCAGATGACAACTTCTTTGAAGAGGGAGGAACATCTCTTTCGGCTTCAAAGATTATTATGCAGCTGCAGTCAAGAGGCATGACTGTGGAATATCAGGATATCTTTGACAATCCTACACCGGAAAGGTTAGCTGAGGTTATTGAAAGAAGCAGAAGGGTAGCTTCGAATACTGTTACTGACTCCGGTACTGATGATATCGTTTCGGATTATCCGGAGCAGCTAAAGTACAATACTTTGGAATATGCCGGAGAAGTTAAACGTGAACCTCTTGGTAATGTTCTTCTTACGGGAGCCGTAGGATTCTTGGGTATTCATATACTTGATGAGTTGATAAGACGTAAAGAAGGCAAAATTATTTGTCTGATTAGACGCGGAAGTTTTGCGTCTGCTACAAATCGACTTAAAAGTATGCTTATGTATTACTTCGGCGAACTTTACGAAGATGCAATCAGAGAACAAATAGTTGTTGTTGATGCGGATATTACGGATGATGTAATTGATTTGCTTGCAGATTATGAGATTAATACAATAATCAATTGTGCTGCTATTGTAAAACACTATGCCGCAGATGATATTTTGGAAAGAGTAAATGTTGGCGGCGTTGAAAATATGATTAAAGTCGCAAAGGCAAAAAATGCCAGACTGGTTCAGATTTCAACAATTTCAATCCCGGGTGCTCATACGGAAGAAACATACAGACGCAGCTTGAAAGGGTACGAAAATAAACTGTTTGTTGTGGACGATATGGGAAATAAATACAGTATTTCCAAATATCATGCAGAGCTTAAGGTGTTGGAAGCAATTAAGAACGGTATGAGAGGTAAAATTGTCCGTGTCGGCAATCTTATGGGACGTCAGAAAGACGGTGAGTTCCAGATTAATCTTGAGACAAACGCATTTTTAAATGCTGTAAGAGGATTTGCGACTATTGGTAAATCACCGATAAGCCATGCAACGGACCCGATGAGTTTTTCACCGGTTGATATGACTGCAAAGGCGGTTGTTCTTTTGGCCGGAACCAATGATAAATTTACTGCTTTTAATGCAGATAGCAGATTTAGATTTGATGAGTGGCAGCTTATTGAGGCGGCAAACAAATGTGGTGTTAAAATTACGCCGGTACCGGATGAGGAATACTATGCCGATTACCACAAAATGCTGGGTGACGCTAAGATTAATGCAAAACTTCAGGGACTTATGACCAATGACCGCCCGGATATTCACGGCGTTGAATCCGATAACAAATTCACCACAAATATTTTGTATCGTTTGGGATTCTCGTGGGTATTGCCGGATAGCAGTTACCTTGAACGAGTATTAAACGGATTGTTATCGTTGGATTATTTCGGAGATGATACTTTATGAGAAATGGCAAGAAAAGAAAAGGTTCACTTACCCAATCTTTAACATTCAGAATGGCAGTACTACTGATAACGATGTTTCTGTTAACGAGTTTGTGTTGCTATCATACGGTTGCCGGACTGGTTAATGAACAGGAAAAAATATATTGCGAGGCTGTTGCCAACAACTTCTTGGATTCCGTATGCGCTCAAGCCGCAGAAAGGGGGATTCCGGTTGACGAACGTTCTGCCTCGATAATAGATACTTTGGGCAGAAAATTGTGCAATAGAAATGTGGTGTCATATGTTTTTACCTATGTAGTTTGTCCTGAAGAGAATAAGGTTATGGTTTTGGGCGTGTCAGCTCAAAATGAGAGCATGGGAGAAATCAAAGAATTAAAGAAGAAACGTCTGCAGGAACTGGATTATCCAAATGATGACAGCTTCGAGTTATGGATTAGCGGACTGTCTGATTCCGGTATTAAGGACAAAAAGAATGAAACAATTTGTGCCGTATGCAGTCAGCAAGATTCCTTCGGAAATATCGTAAAGGCGGGAGCTGCAATAACGGTAAAGGCTATGGATGATGATACCAATGAGGATTTTAAGCCTTTGATACTGATTATTATTGTAATGTTTTTTGTACTAATGTTGTGCATTTACCTGATAATGAAAAGTAAGGTGTTACGACCTGCAAAACGAATCGGCCAATTCATGACAGCTTATATAAAGGACGGTAAGCGAACCGAGAATAAACTGGAGGAATGCGGCAGTTACGAGTTTGACCTTATTGCACTTTCTCTAAATGAAATGATTGATGAGCTGGATTCCTACGTTGAGAATATTAAGGAACTGAACGAAGCGCAGGCCAGTCATAAAGCGGAGCTTGACATTGCTTCATCTATTCAGCAGGGATTTCTTTCACCGGGTCGTTTTAGAGCTGCCAATTGTGAAATAGCTGCAATGATGACACCGGCAAAAAACGTTGGCGGAGATCTTTACGATTATATGGTTCTTGATGACGGCCGAATATTTGTGTCCATTGCCGATGTTTCGGGAAAAGGTATTGCGGCTTCAATGTATATGGCAGTTACATTGGTATTTATGAAGCAGTATGCTTCGGCAGGAAACAGTCCTGCCCAAATTCTTAGGGAAACAAATAACATCATTGCGCGCAATAACAAGGGAATGTTGTTTGCCACAGCATTTATCGGTATATACAATCCCGAAACAAGGGAATTTGTATACTCTAATGCAGGACATCTTCCTCCGTACATTATAAGCAACAAAGCCAAGCCATTAACAAGTATACAGAACCTGGTACTTGGTTTGTATCCTGACGAGCAATATGAAGAAGAAAAGATTCGATTGGATTACGGTGACATTGTATTCTTATATACCGACGGCGTAACAGAAGCCATAAACGAGAATAAGAAATTCTTTGGAGAGAAACGACTTGAAAATATCATTAATGAATATGTGGTTTCCGATGAAAAGAACATCGTAAAGTATGTGTACAATGATGTAGTCGATTTTATGGGAAAGGCGGAACAGTTTGATGATATTACAATGTTGGCATGTGTTGTTAAGCACAGGACAACATTGGAATTGAAACCCGATACCAAGGAATTTGCGAAAATCAAAAATCAAATTCTGGAATCCGAATTAGACCATTCAATGAAGCTTTCATTATGTGTTGTCGCAGAAGAGATATTTGTTAATATATGTTCCTATGCTTTTGAAAAGTTTGAATCGGACAAAGAACCCTTTATCAAGTTTACATTTGAACATTCAAATCGTATTTTGATAAAATTTGAAGATAATGGTATTCCGTATGACCCTACAACGAATGTGGATATGGATGTCGATTATGATCCCGATGAACAATTGGGCGGCTTGGGAAGAATTATTGCATTTAACATAGCAGACAGTGTAGGTTATAAATATGAGAATGATATTAACAAGTTGGTTATAATAAAGAATCTTAAGGAGGATTAGTGATGATAATTGAACAAAAGAATGATAACGGAAAAGTTACGTTGGTTATAGAAGGATGGTTGGATCATGACAGCGCATCACAGCTTGGCGATGTAATAGAGACTATAGATGCTGCAAATGAACTGATACTTGATTTGGAGAAGGTTGAATATGTATCATCTGCAGGAATCAGAATGATTGTTTTAGCTCACAGAAAAGCAAAAGAAGTGAATGCGGAATTCTCTGTAATAAATGTAAATTCCGAGGTGATGACAATCCTTTCAATGACAGGGCTTGATAAGAAGCTTGCAATTACAGGAAAGTAAATCAAAACATTTGAACTTGGTAATTGCGATGCCGTATGGTACAATGTCTAAGTATGAGTCTAAGAGGATTGTGCAATGATATCGATTGATAAGGTATGCAAAAGCTTTGGCAAAAAGGTGGTACTTAAAGATGTTTCTTTTGATATGGAAGAAGGAATGATTGTGGGTATCACAGGTCGCAACGGTTGCGGAAAGACTACTCTGTTGTCAATAATTGCAGGTGTCGAGAGACCGGATGCCGGAAAAGTATCCGGAGTTGTAGCAGGTAAAAATATAGGCTATGTTCCGCAGATTAATCCTTTATTATCTGATATGTCTGTTGCCGACAATCTTAAACTGTGGGGAGACAGCAAGGAGAATATTGCTCATATCATTGAGCAATATGAGCTTGATACAATATTGAAGCAGAAGGTAAGTAAGCTATCCGGAGGTATGAAACGAAGAGTAGCTATTGCGTGCGCGCTTGTTAATCATCCGAGATTGCTTGTTTTGGATGAGCCGACAGCTTCGCTTGATATAGTATATAAGCGTATGATTCATGCTGAATTGAAGGACTATACACAAAAAGGCGGAAACATTATTATGGTATCGCATGAAGAGGATGAACTTGCAATGTGTGATAAATGCTACTATTTGCATGATGGCATAATAGAGACATATTCAAGGGACAGGGTGAGTGTTTGATACTGAGTATGAGGAGGACAAGATGAGCGAAGAAATGAACAATGATGTTATGCAGGAAGAACAGGGCATGACAAACAATGAAGAGAATTCTGCAGCTGTGACAGATGCGGTTGAAGAGAATGTAGCAGAGACTGTAGAAGAAACAGTAGAATCTACTGAGACTGCAGAAGAAACAGTAGAATCTGCTGAGACTGCAGAAGAAACAGTAGAATCTACTGAGACTGCAAAGGAAACATGTGAAATCCTTGTTGATATGGATGGAAATGTTACTAAGATGGAAGCTATCAAAGAAAATGTCGGCTTCGATGGAATGACAGGAGAGCCTGTTGTGGAGCTTAAGGTACAGAACGGTTTTGATGGTGCAACAGGACAGCCTCGTTTTGTAGCCGTAGAGCGCACCGGATTTGACGGAATGACAGGTGAGCCTATATATTCTGTCAGAAAGATGGTTCTTACATCGACTGAAAAGAGAGAAGTTGCAAAAAAGGTTGATGCAAAGAAGTTTATACCTGTAATCGCTGTTGTTGCAGCAGTGGTTGTTGTTATTTTGGCAGCAGTTGCACTTTTCAAATCAGGCATTTTTGGCGGTAAAGCAATGAAGATTGTAAATGCTGTTAGCAATACAATGGCTGATGATACACTTATTTCAACAATTTCGGATGCTTCTTCGGTATTGGGAGCAACTGAGCAGACATTTGATGTAAGTGCTGAGGCATCAATGTATGGTGTCGGTGGTAATGTGGATTTCTTAATTGCGGCAGACAGTAAGAATGCCAAGGTATATACTGAGGCAACTCTTGATGCAGCAGGAATAAAAGAATCACTTCAGTTCTATTTTGATGAAAATAAGATACAGCTGGCATTACCGGATCTTTGCGATAAGGTAATGGAATACAATGTTGGCGGTAAGAACGATGGATTCCTTGCAGAGCTTATTGAGGATGAAACCGATGGCACAATGAAGGATGTTGATACATTTATTACTACAGCTGCAAAGTTGTGCATGGAAAAGGAAGAGTATAACGACGCAGTTGGCAAGAATATGCTTAAGGTGTTCAAGGATGTTAAGATTGAGAATGCCGATAAGAAGGAATTTGAAATAGACGGAAAAGATCGTAAATGTAAAGGCTACACAGTTACTATTACGCATGACAATATTGAAGCAATGCTTCAGGCAGTAAAGGATGCATATGTTGATGTATACGGAGATGATCTTGATGCATTTGCCGATGCTTTGGAAGCCCTTACAGGTGAGAGTATAGATGCGGATGATATCCTTGATGAGACTTTTGGCAACGAAATAGATGACTTTGATGATATTGAGGTTGTTTTCTATATATATGATAAGAAGCTTGCGGCTATTTGCGCTGATATAGACGGAACAGATGCATCAATAGAATTCCGCGGTGGTGATACAAGAACTTCTGAGATTGTTGTAGTGGCAGATGATGAAGAAGTTTTGGTAAAGAAGAGCGAACTTGATGGTACGACAGAGTCAGGTGAGATTGAAGTCGAAGACGAGACTGTACTTGAGTACTCATATGACAAAAAATCAGGCGAATTTGAAATTGAAGTCGATGATATGGAATTCGATGGAACTTTCCTTGTTAACAAGGATAAGAAGGTGACTATCAAGTATTCGGGTGATATCGATGGAATGAATATTGATTTGACATGTGATATTACCAAGGGTGCAAAGTTTGGCAAGATTAAGGGTGATGTCTTTGATCTTGGTACAGCATCCGAAGATGATTTTGAAGATCTCTATGATGAACTCAGCGATGAATTGGATGAATTATCATATATTTTGTAAAGTAAGCTAAGCGGTTGGTAGCATATGATTAGAAACATAAGAATGATTGAGTTGGAAATGAAGATGGCACTTAAATGTATGATTCGTGCATTACTTCTTTTGCTTACTCTGATTGTGATTATGTCAACCATACTGTTTGCTTTCAATTCAATATTTCAGGCAAAAAGTGAAAATGCCGTTTTGAAAATAGGTGTTGTAACAGATGAAGACAACAGCTTTGGCATGCTTGTTAGATTTGCTAATAGTATCTCCAGCCTGCAGGGTATCTGCAGACTGGAGATTTTTAATAGGCAAGAAGCTTTAGATGAACTGCAAAAAGGCAATCTTGCATTGGTGATGGATATACCGGATGAGTTTGTTGATAAGGCACAACATATGGAAGAGACTTCTTTTGATATATACACACCTAAGAATATTACAACTTCGCAGAAACGTATTTTAAGGTTGCTTGCCGGTGTGGAGGATGTGATGGTGACGACGGAGAGCGCGATACAATCCTGTTATGACAGTATGGAACAATATACGTTTACAGTGGACCGCGCTACGATGGAATCCGATTTGACTATGCTCTATGTTATGCAGTTTTTGAACAGAGATGACTATTTTGAGACAGAATATTTGTCTTTGCATGGTGCTCACTCATCAGTGCAGTATTATTGTTTGGCTGTGTTGCTATGTGCAATGCTGTTGGCAGCAGTATGCTATATGAAAATGTATGATGATGAAAATGTAATGATTGAAAAAATGTTGGCACCAAGCGTTTCGCAAAGATGTTTTTTGACTATTACAAAAACTCTGACTGTCGCATTGGTCGGTTGTTTACCGGTATGGATACTTATTATTGGATGCAGATGTGTGAATCGATACGCACGTGAGCTGGATGCTTTGAATATTGTTGAGAGTGTCGCAGGCATTAATATGTTTACTGTTTTACTTGTTTCATGCGGAATTGTCGGTATGCTTGGAGTGTGCGCCTTATATATAGATGGCAGAGGAAAACGAGTACTTATATATATATTGATAAGTCTGCTAATGATTGTTGCGTCGGGAATCATGTCATCTGTATATTATTTGCCGCCTTTGATGCGTGGTATGGCAGGTATATGGCCTGTCGGAATTTGGCAGGGGGCATTGCTTGATTCACTTGAGGGTGGCATTACATTGAAGACTTTCGTATATCTGTTTGCGGTCATTTTTATATTATTCATTATTAGATTGATAGGATGCAAAAAGAGAGAGCTGATATGAAAAACATATATGTAAAATGGTTCATATTGCAGCTAAAGAGAATGTTGTGCAAAATATCATTCTATCTGGTGATTGTAATAGGAACCTGTACAATGCTTATAACCGAATACATGCTTGATGCCATGGAAGATACATCACTTGTGTACATATACAATGAAGGAAGTCGTGTGGGAGATGAATTGGCACGGATATTATGTGAGAGCACTATATCAAGTGGTGCGAGCGATACTTCCTATAAGAATGGTGATGAATATGGCGGATATAACTTTGAAATAGTTGATGATCCGGATGAACTTGAGGATGCCGTGAGAACGCATAGATGCTTATGCGGATTGGTATTTAGCGAATCTATGGATGAATTACTTACGGATTATGATACGAAGAATGTGATTCGTTTTGATGTAGCTTACGGTGAAACAGGAAGCTATGCCGTGAAGGAGATTGTATACTCAAAGCTTATGTATATGATGGGCCCCGAAACATTGAGGCAATTTATGCATGCCAATTATTCCGATATGGATGAAGAGGCTATACAGCATACATATGATGTGTGCGGCAAATATTGCGAAAAGATGCAATTGTCGATTTTTGAGACGATTGAAGTAGATGACTGCGTAGAGAAAACGTTTGTATTGCCGGATATTGCGATGATTGTTCGCTGGATTGTATTGATTGGTGTAGCTGTGACTGAGATTATATCGGTAAATATGGATAATAGAGATATTTTTAGAAAATGTACCAATAGGCGTAGAGTGTTATTGGCAAGTGAGGCGATAATAGAAAACGTGACGCTTCAGTATCTCATTATGATGCTTATTGTCAAGTTTATAGCCAAGTGATACAATATATTGTGATGTGTGAGCACAACGATTTTACAAAATGGTGGAGGAAATATGGCAGGTTTTATGGATAGTGTCAACAAGGGGTTGGCAACAATTAATGTAAAGACAAGCAATTTTATGGAAGAATCGAAGTTCAAGACTGCGATTGTTACAAAAGAAACAGAGATTAATGATTTGTACAAGGCAATCGGCGAGAAAGTATATGCCAACAGAGAGGCATTTTCTTTTGATATAGTAGCAGATATGGTAGCAGAACTGGAACAGAAGTATGCTGCAATCGATCAGTTAAGAAGAGAGATAGAAGCATTGTCTGTCAAGGAAAAAGAAATACTTGGTTCACAGCAGACACAGAGCCAGGCTCCGGTCGATAATGCATCAAAATGCTATTGTGGTAACTGTGGCGCTCCGAATTCGGTTGATAACAAATTCTGTGAAAAATGCGGTTCACAGTTGGATAAATAATTTTTTGTTTACATTTTGCGTATAGTAAGCTATAATACAGACACCTTGGAAATGTATGTTTTGCGTATAACGACATATTATTTACCTAGGGGGTATTATGTTTATTTTTAAAATGAAAGATAGTCATAGAGAGTCCCGTAAGGGCCTCTCTTTTTTTTACAGAAAAAGTAAGCTGGCAGGATATAGTGCAATAGCATTGTTTGTTTGTACCATATTTACAAATATGATTGCCATGGCAGCAGAGAATGAATATGAAGTGACGACCGCATCGGGAGGAACGGTCAGCAAAACGGTTAACATCAGACATTTGCATACAGGTAATGCCGATAGCGGAGGAGGCTGTTACGGTCAGGAAGTGACAGGATATCAATCCGAAGAGGTCAACTGTGGAGGTTCGTTGTATTATTGGCCGGATCTTAATACATCTCAATGTGATAGGTGTGGTGCATCATATTCGGGGAATCGCAGTGGTCAAAGCTGTCCGCATACACATGAAGAGACCAGGGAATATACATATTACGATATGAATTGCGGTAAGAGTACAGGAACTGTTACGGGTACTTTTACTGTATCGCTTGATACGACAGAATGGACTAAAGAAGTAATCAGTACCTGCAGTTATAGGTCGACCAATGGGTTAAGAGTATTGTCATCACCGTATGTTATTAACGGTGTGGCAACATCTTCAGCCAAATATAAGATTACAAAAAACGGCACGTATAATTATTCATTAAGAACAGACAGCAATTCCAATTCAAATGATAGCAAAATAGTGATGAAGGTAAGCAATATTGATGTGACGGCACCGCAGATTGTAGCGACGACGTATGAACCCGATGGGTGGACGAAAGAGAATGTCGTATTGAATGTACAGGCAGCCGATCTTCAACCGGACGGTAAACCGGGCGTCGGAATGGCTAATGAGGCATATTCGTTTGACGGCGGTATTACCTGGCAAAGCGATGGGCGGCTTTTATGTAAGAATAATGGTGTATATGAAGTTACGCTAAAAGACAGTTTGGATAATGTGGCAACATATAGTGTGGAATTGTGGAAGATAGATAGGGAAGCACCAAATATTACGGCACTGTCCTATGATGAGACTTTGGGTGTACCGCAATTAACACTTGCGGTTGAAGCCAATGACATTATGAGCTGCGGTAAGCCGGGCTCGGGTATAGCTGAATTGGGTTATTCCTTTGATGGCGGAGAAACATGGGTAAGTGAGAATACTTTACTTGTCAATCATAACGGAAGGGTTGATATTGCAGTCAGGGATGCTGTTGGGAATGTGGCTGTTGCGGAAGTGCAGATTACTAATATTGATGATGCTGCGCCAACTATAACATATGATATCAGTCCGCATAAATGGACCAACAAAGATGCAAAGATTACAGTTCATGCTAAAGATATCAACACGGATGGCAGTGATGGAATAGGATTGCCAAGTGATTGTTATATGTATGGGGATACAACGGAGTGGACTGATAAGAATACTATCTATGCATCTAAAAACGGCACATATCATGTAAAAGTGCGTGATTTGAAAGATAAGGTATCGGAAGCAGATGTCAAAGTCACAAATATCGATAAGATAAAACCGCAACTGCAATTGGATTATGAATTGATTAATGATGGTACGGCCGCAAGAATACATGCGGTTGCCAAAGATATGCAATCAGGTATAAAGAGCGATTCATATGAATGGAGTATAGATGATGCTGCGTCAAAGGATGATACCCGTACGGTTACATCTAACGGAACATATTCGCTTACGGTTAGCGATTTGGCCGGTAATACAGCACACGAGCAGATATCCATAGATGATATTGACTCGGGCGATGATGGAGATGACGGAGATGATTATGATATAGAGGAGAAAGAAACAGAGAGCGAGACTCAGACCGAATCGGTACAAGAAGATATAGATGATAATGATGATAATTCGGGTGATGATTTGTCCGATACCACGGGTACGGACGGATTAAGGAAAAACAGCAATATAATTAAAAACAAGGTTACAAAAGCCAAAGATAAAGCGACACAGACAAAGTTGCTTGAACATCAAAATCTTATGGATAGGCTCAAAATGCTAAAGCCATGGCAGGTTGTTTTGCTGGTATTATTGTTACTTTTACTCATTCTGCTTGTAGTTCTGCTATTGTTTTTGCTGTATAGGAGTGTGCTAATATACAATTATGTATCTGATAGCAAAAAGAGGCTTAAAGGTGTATTGTGGGTAGCCGCAAAAGATGACAGATATAGTATTGAAGTGTCGGAAAAAATCTGGGATAGGTGTGACACAACTCATGTATGTCTTTCATTTAATTGTCTTTTTGCCTTGATACATAAGCAGGAAGAAGCATCTGTCCATTTCCCCGAAGAGCAGGTACGGGTAATTCATATAGCAAAATGTGCGGATATAATTATTAGATAAAAGCATAAATTTGCAATATAAAACAGGCAATATACCCGGCTATATACAAATGGCCGGGTATATTATACATTTATGCATAATCATGGTTTGCAGTGTTAAATGACATCTGTTAAAATAGGTAGTCTAAGAGGTTTGTAATACAAATGAGGAGATAAGAAATGAGCTGGGAAGAAAATGTTAAAAAAGTAGTACCTTATGTGCCCGGTGAACAGCCGAAGACAAAGGTGATTAAGTTGAATACCAATGAGAATCCGTATCCGCCATCGGATAAGGTAAAGCATGCATTGGAGCATTTTGATATTGACAGCTTAAGACTTTATCCTGATGTTAATGGCGGAGAGTTGCGTACAAAGCTTTCTGAAGTATATTCTGTGGACGAAGAGAAGATTTTTGTGGGCGTTGGCAGCGATGATGTGCTGGCGGTTGCTTTTTTGACTTTTTTTGCAGGGAAGAAGCCTATACTTTTCCCGGATATTACATATTCATTCTATGATGTGTGGGCAGATTTGTATGATATACCGTACGAGATGATTCCGCTTGATGATGATTTCAGAATAAAAAAGGAAGATTATTTCAGACCAAACGGCGGAATAGTTATTCCTAATCCCAATGCACCGACAGGTGTTGAGAAGAGTATAGAAGCATTGGAAGAGATTGTTTCCAAAAATAAGGATAGCGTTGTTATTATAGATGAAGCTTATGTTGATTTTGGCGCAAAATCAATGTTGCCGCTTATAGACAAATATGACAATCTTTTGGTTGTTCAGACATTCAGCAAATCAAGATGCATGGCCGGTGTTCGTATAGGAATGGCATTCGGTAATCCTAAGTTGATTAACTATATGAATGATGTTAAGTTCTCAATCAATTCATATACAATGAACCGTCTGACGGTAGCTGCGGGTGTGGCAATGCTTGAAGATAGTGCGTATTTTGAGGAAATGACTAATCGTGTAATTGCAACAAGAGAGAGAACAAAAGTTGCTTTACGTGAGCTTGGATTTGAGTTCCCCGACAGTAAGAGTAACTTCATATTTGCAAGACATAAGCAAGTAGCTGCCAAGGAGATATTCGAAGCGGCTAAAAAGAACGGAATCTTTATGAGATGGTGGGGAAAGCCACGTATTGATAACTATTTGAGAATATCAATAGGAACTGATGAGCAGATGGATGAAATGATTGCATTTCTTAAGGAATATTTGAAGTAATGAGTGCATATAGTGATTTTGCCGGAGTATATGATATTTTTATGGATGAGACACCGTATGAAGAATGGTGCCGATATATAGAAGAATCTTTTCGGATGCATGGAATTCCTAAAGGGTTGGTGCTGGATCTTGGCTGTGGCACGGGTGTGTTAACACGTATGCTCAGAGACAAGGGATATGATATGATTGGTGTCGACTTGTCGGAGGATATGCTGAATGTCGCAATAGAAGCGGAATATGGTGATGATTGTGATGATACCATGTATGGTGAAAATTGTGATATGTCCGATGAGTATTCCGTAGATGAGATGAATGATGACAGCGGACACATTTTGTACTTGAATCAGGATATGCGTCAGTTCGAGCTATACGGCACGGTTGGTGCTATTGTCAGTGTGTGTGATTCGGTCAACTATTTAACACAACCGGATGATGTAGTTGAGATGTTTAGACTGGTCAATAACTATCTGGATCCTAAAGGTATATTTGTATTTGATTTTAATACAAAACACAAATATAGGGATGTGATAGGAAATACCACAATTGCTGAAAATCGTGATGAATGCAGCTTCATCTGGGAAAATTACTATGATGAAGATACGTGTATCAATGAGTATGATTTGACGTTGTATATTGCGGATTGTACGGATGAAGAAGGTAATGTGCTTTATAGGAGATCGGATGAGGTACACTTGCAAAGAGGATACACCAACGAGGAGATGATTGCCCTGGCAAAAGAGGCAGGCCTTGAATATGTATCATCCGTTGATGCCGATACAAGAGGAGAAGTAACACCTGATACGCAAAGGGTATATATGGTACTTCGTGAGCATGGTAAAAATTTGAGTGTTTCGTAATTTGACTTTGCTTACAGGGGGATTTATTGTATTATAATCTGGTGAAAAACATTAGATAAAATGAGGAAATGATATGTTTGAGAAAATGACTGAGGAACAGGCAAAGGAACAGATTCTAAATGAAGTAAAGGAATATTGTCAAAAGTTCCATTTGGATAATAGAAAGAAGTTTGAGGAAGGCGACAGAATATCATATGCTTCACGTGTGTATGATACGGATGAGATGGTCAATCTTGTTGACAGCTCATTGGAATTCTGGCTTACATCAGGCAGATATACTAAGCAGTTCGAGACACAGTTGGCTAAATACCTTAATGTAAAATATTGTTCGTTGGTGAATTCCGGTTCATCTGCCAATTTGTGCGCTTTTATGGCTTTAACATCTCCGCTGCTTGGTGACAGAGCCATTAACAGAGGCGATGAAGTAATTACAGTGGCAGCAGGTTTCCCAACTACTGTTACTCCGATTATTCAATATGGAGCGGTTCCTGTATTTATCGATGTGACAATTCCACAGTACAATATGGATGTTACAATGCTTGAAGAAGCGTTGAGCGATAAGACAAAGGCAGTTATGGCAGCTCATACATTGGGTAATCCTTTTGATCTTAAGGCTGTAAAAGAATTTTGTGAGAAACATAATTTGTGGCTTATTGAGGATAACTGTGATGCACTCGGTTCAAAGTATACTTTGGACGGCAAAGAGTACTTTACTGGAACAATAGGAGATATCGGTACATCCAGCTTCTATCCGCCACATCATATGACAATGGGAGAAGGCGGTGCCGTATATACGAATAATCCGCTTCTTAATAAATGTATCCGTTCATTCCGTGATTGGGGAAGAGATTGCGTATGCGTATCAGGTCAGGATAATATGTGCGGACACAGATTTGATAAGCAGTATGGTGAACTTCCTTTGGGATATGACCATAAGTATGTATATTCGCATTTTGGATACAACCTCAAGGCAACAGATATGCAGGCAGCTATCGGTTGTGCTCAGTTATCTAAGTTCCCTTCTTTCGTGGAGAGAAGAAAGGCAAATTGGAACAGATTGAGAGCAGCACTTGAGTGTGTAAGTGACAAGCTTATTTTGCCGGCAGCAGCTACGGATTCGGATCCGAGCTGGTTCGGCTTTATGATGACATGCGCAGAAGGCACTTCGCGTAATAAAGTTGTTCCGTATATTGAGAGCAAGAACATTCAGACAAGAATGCTTTTTGCGGGCAATTTGATTAAACATCCTTGTTTTGACACAATGAGGAGTACAGGCGAGGGCTTTAGAGTAGTCGGAACATTGGATAATACCGACAGAATAATGCGTGATACTTTCTGGGTAGGTGTATATCCGGGTATGACAGATGAGATGATTGATTATATGGCTAAGACGATTATCGAAGCAGTTAATCTATAGAAAAACGGCCGAACCTATGATGGGTTCGGCTTTTAGGTTATATAATGAGGAGAAAAACATGGGAGATTATGTAGTTAGAGCAACGGCAGCTGATGCAAATATCAGAGCTTTTGCGGCATATACACTTGATACTGTAGAGGAAGCGAGACAAAAGCATGGACTCAGTCCCGTAGCGAGTGCGGCTCTTGGCAGATTGTTGACCGGCGGTGCAATGATGGGAAGCATGCTTAAAAATGAAGACGATTTGTTGACATTGCAGATAGCAGGCGACGGTCCTATTAAGAATGTTATTGTCACAGCGGATGCAAACGGAAATGTGAAGGGTTTTGTGGGCAATCCTGATGTAATGTTGCCGCCAAGTCCTATCGGAAAACTTGACGTGGGCGGTTCTATCGGTAACGGCGTGCTTACAGTTATTAAAGATATGGGACTTAAAGAGCCGTATGCCGGACAGGTTGAATTGCAGACCGGTGAGATAGCTGAGGACTTGACATATTATTTCGCAACTTCCGAGCAGGTGCCTTCGTGTGTAGGCTTAGGTGTGCTTATGAACAGAGACGATGCTACTGTTAAACAAGCCGGCGGATTTATAGTGCAGTTGATGCCTTTTGCTTCTGATGAAATAATTGCAAAGTTGGAAGAAAATATTAAAAAGATTGATTCCGTAACAAAAATGTTGGACGATGGTAAAAGCCCTGAGCAAATTCTTGAAATTTTACTGGAGGGACTTAATCCTGAATTTACAGATACAATGCCTGTAAGATTCTCGTGTAATTGCGACAGGGACAGAATTGAGAAGGCACTTATCAGTATAGGTAAAAAGGAATTGCAGGCAATGATAGATGATGGTGAACCGATTACGATGAATTGCCATTTTTGCAATACGGATTATACTTTTGATGTTGAACAATTAAAGGAAATACTTAAGAAGATATAAGCATATAAGAGTATAAGAAATATGGTGGGTGAACAGATTGAAAAATACCGATTCATTAGCTGATGAAATAAAAGAACAAAGAAGTGAAGTGCTTAGGGAACGAACACTGGGACAGAAGCTTTCGTACCTGGCATTCTATTACAAATATCATTTGATTATTGCAGCAATAGTGATATGTGTAATTACATATGTGGTAAGTACTGTTCTTACAAATAAGCAGCCTTATTTGCAGATTGCATGCGTTAATGCCAACAGTGAAGTTGATTTTGATGAGGTTTTGGCAGAGTATGATGCCACTCTTCAATATGACAGAGATAAGCTTAGCACATATATGGATGCATCATATGTTATTGCCAATGATAATCAAAACGGATTTGATTCCAACCAGATACAGAAGATATTTTATTCGACCGCGGCCAATCGTATTGATGTGATTGTGGCAGATGAAGTTAATTTTATGTGGATGGCAAGTAACGGCTATTTTAAGAACCTTGATTTGGCACTGAGTCCTGAAGAAAAGGAGAAATATGCCGACAAGCTTCTTGCATGTAAAGTGACAAGTAACGGACAGGAATATGATGAAATATCGGGAATCGAAGTGGAGCTTGCAAGTAAAGTTGCACAGGGTAACTGGTATCCGCAGGGGAAAGCATATATCGGCATTGTAATGGAAACGGACAGAATTGACGAATCAATAGACTTTATTGATTACTTATTTGAAGAATAGACTAACGCAAATGGTACTTTTATCCCTTGAATAAAAGTACGCCATATATTAAAATACTCTTTATATATACTCGCCCATTCTGCGAGAAGAGGAAAGGAATCTACATGAACGAACATATTGAATTGCTTGTTGCAAGCAAGGCTTCCGTTGGAATTAAATTATTAAAGATACTACTTATTTTAATCGCCGGATTGGCGGTTGTTCTTTTGTTGCTTACAGGAAGTTTTATAGCTCTGCTCGCAGCTATTGCTGCAGGTGCCGGAGCTTATTTTATTAGTCAAAGACAGGATATTGAATATGAATATACACTTACCATGAACGAGCTGGATATTGATGTAGTCTACAATAAGCAGAGCAGAAAGCATCTTGTTACATTGGATTTGTCCAAGATGGAGATTTGTGCACCGATAAAGTCATATCATTTGGATGATTATAAGAATCGTACATTGAAATGTGTGGATTACAGCTCGCGTAATCCTGAGAATGATGCAAACAAATATGCCCTTATTTACAGTGGGGAAGTGAAATATATTATTGAGCCTGATACTCGCCTTGTTGAGGCATTTTGGAATAATGCTCCAAGAAAGGTGTTTAAGGAATAGGTAGTTATTTTTTTGTTTTATACATGAGGAGGATGAAATGGGACAGATCGTGAAGGAAGGTATTACATTTGATGACGTATTGTTAATTCCTGCGTATGCAAGTGTAGTGCCAAATGCAATTGATGTATCAACAAATTTGACTAAGACAATTAAGTTAAATATTCCGCTTATGAGTGCGGGAATGGATACGGTTACCGAACACAGAATGGCTATTGCAATGGCCAGACAGGGTGGTATCGGTATTATTCATAAAAATATGTCTATTGAAGCACAGGCAGAAGAAGTTGATAAGGTTAAGAGATCTGAAAACGGTGTAATTACCGATCCATTTTCGCTATCACCTGAGCACACACTTAAAGATGCAGATGAGTTGATGGCTAAATTCCGTATTTCAGGTGTACCTATTACAGAGGGTAAGAAGCTCGTTGGAATAATTACCAACAGAGATTTGAAATTTGAGACTGATTTTAGCAAGAAAATTAAGGAATCAATGACAAGTGAGAACCTTATTACAGCCAAAGAGGGAATAACACTTGAAGAGGCAAAAGAGATTCTTGCCAAAGCCAGAAAAGAGAAGCTTCCTATCGTAGATGATGATTATAATCTCAAGGGACTTATTACAATTAAGGATATTGAGAAGACAATAAAGTATCCGCTTGCGGCAAAGGATAGTCAGGGTAGATTGCTTTGCGGTGCGGCAATTGGTATTACAGCTAATGTTCTTGAGCGTGTTGAAGCTTTGGTTAATGCCAAGGTTGATGTAGTTGTACTTGATTCCGCACATGGACATAGCGCCAATGTTATTAAATGCCTTAAGATGATTAAGGAGAAATATCCGAATCTTCCTGTTATTGCAGGTAATGTTGCAACAGGAGAAGGCACAAAGGATCTTATCGAAGCAGGTGCAGATGCCGTTAAAGTAGGTATGGGTCCGGGTTCTATCTGTACAACACGAATTGTTGCAGGTATCGGTGTTCCACAGATATCGGCAGTTATGGATGCATATGCTGTAGCAAAGGAATATGGTATACCGGTTATTGCTGATGGTGGTATAAAATATTCGGGTGATGTAACAAAGGCTATTGCAGCAGGTGCCAGCGTTTGTATGATGGGTAGTATGTTTGCAGGTTGCGAGGAAAGCCCGGGAGCATTTGAACTTTATCAGGGACGTAAGTATAAAGTATACCGTGGTATGGGATCGATTGCAGGTATGGAGAACGGCAGTAAAGACCGTTATTTCCAGTCAAATGCCAAAAAGCTTGTGCCTGAAGGCGTTGAAGGTCGTGTAGCTTATAAGGGACTTGTTGAAGATACAGTATTCCAGTTGCTTGGCGGACTTCGTTCAGGTATGGGATATTGTGGCGTACAGAATATTGAAGAACTTAAAGAGAATGGTAAATTTGTGAAGATTACAGCAGCTTCACTTAAAGAGAGCCATCCTCATGATATACATATTACAAAAGAGGCGCCAAATTACAGTATTGACGCATAAAATGTAGTTGAGGTGAGATGGTATGATTGGAAGCAATCTGCTTGTACCAACTGACGATAAGAGGGTTGTTCGCTTCTTTAAAAAATTTAGCGATTCAGCCAATGTCTATATTTGCAGTTACGATTATTACGGAAAAATGATTAACGATTTTACAGCATCAGAAGAAGAACTTCCGGTGCTTAATCGTTATGTCACGCCGGAGCTGCGTCAGGAGCTGTTTACAAGATTGTCTCTTGACAGTATAGAAGATCAGCTTGTAGAGGATACAGATTCTCCTAATGTTAAAATTGCAGCTTTTTCATTAAAGTTTGAAGGTCAGGTTAGAGAAGTCTGGTTTTGTCTGGGTATTATCGACGATAAAAACAGTCTGCTTGAAGCTGATCTTTTGTCGTGTGAAAAAAAGACTACATATAATCAGTTCTTAAAGGCACTTGATACAATGCGTGAAATAGGTACATATCGTATCAGTGCAGAATTGTCTCTGGCTCAGTATGAGGAAGAAAGCAGAAAATCTATTTTCTCAGCGCACGAGATGGCGGAAAGTCTTAAGCGAGTGGAAGCACTTACTGAGATTTTGAAGTATCTTGACAGTGACAAAAATGCCGAGACAATTATGAGTGACTTCCTTAAGATTACATCTAAATATCTCAATGTTACACAAGGTTTCCTGCTTAAGACAAGGGAATCGGGCGTTCCGCTTATGGATGTTTATTCACAGTGGTGTTTGCCGGGCGAGAATGCAGGTTTTGATAAGACAACAGGTATTGATAAATTCACTTTTTTGGAAGGTAAGAAGCCAATTGTATTATCATCGGGAATATCGGCACTTGTACCGATTAAAGAGAAGTGGCCGGGATTATCAATCAAAGCGATTGTGTCGATGCCGGTTAGTATTAATCAGACTACCAATCTGTACGCAACATATATAGAAAGTAATGTTGAGCGTAATTGGAAAATAGAAGAATTGCAGTTTTTGAATGATGCATCAAAAGTACTGCAGAATATTTTGGAAAAACGTATTCAAAAAAATTCGCTTGCCAGCTCATATGCTTCTTTAGAGCAGATTCTTGAACGTGTTGGTTGTGCGATTATTGTTAATGATGTAAAGAATGATAAGATTCTTTTCCAGAATAAAATAATGAGAAGTATGTTCCCGTCAGAGCTTATCAGCGAAGAACTTTCGGATATTATATGGGAACGTAAGAAGAGTGACAAAGATATTATTGAATATTATGAATATTCGAAGGGCTCATGGTATGAGATTCATCATAGCAACATAAGTTGGGTGGATTCGCGCCCTGTAGCAATGTATGCAATATATGATGTTACAGATAAGAAGAATTATCAAAGAAAAATAGAACAGCAGGCATATACGGATTTCCTTACGGGATTGCTTAATCGTATGTGCTGCGAAAGAGACTTGGCACGAATTATTGATGAGGCCAAGAGAGAAAACCAGAAGGGTGCACTCATGTACCTTGATTTGGACAATTTTAAACATATCAATGATGGCTTGGGCCATCAGTATGGTGATATATTGCTCAAGTCAATAGCGGGTGCCATGAAGAGCGTACATGGTATCGAAGAAAATTGTTACAGAATGGGTGGCGATGAATTTGTAATCATTATTCCGCCACACAGTTACAGATTTTTTAATGAGATAGTGGACAATGTTAAGAGCATTTTTGCTAAGCCGTGGTTCCTTAAAGACGCCGATTACTATTGTACTATGAGTATGGGTATTGTGACATTCCCTGATGAAGGTGAAGGCGTTGACGATCTGATTAAAAAGGCTGATATTGCAATGTATGAAGCCAAGAAGTCAGGAAAAAATCGTGTGGCAACATATAATAGCAAATCGCTAACCGAATCCAGCAAACGTTTGGATATGGAGAAGAATATGCGTGATGCTACCAATAACGGTTTTGAAGAATTTCTCGTATATTATCAGCCGGTTATTGATATTTCACTTGACGGAACTCCTTGTACAGGTGCGGAGGCATTAATCAGATGGGATTCGAGAGAGCTTGGATTTATCAGCCCCGCAGATTTTATTCCGCTTGCAGAGTATTTGGGCTTGATTAATCCTATAGGCGATTATGTTTTAAAAGAAGCTTGCAAAGAATGTAAACGTTGGAATGATAACGGACATCCGAATTATAAAGTAAACGTCAATCTGTCGGTCGTACAGCTGATGCAGAATGATATTGTTGAGCGTGTAAAAGAGACGGTGGAAGAAACGGGTATTAATCCTCGTAATCTCACCTTGGAGGTAACGGAAAGCCTGGCAATCAATGATATGGACAGAATGAAAGTGATTCTGTCACAGATTAGAGAGCTTGGCGTGCGTATTGCGCTCGACGACTTTGGAACAGGATATTCATCGCTTAATCACATTAGGGAGATTCCTCTTGATGTAATTAAAGTTGACCAGTCATTTGTGAAGGAACTTGCAGAGGATGATTATTCGAAGTCATTTATCAAGATGGTTGGTGAGTTGGCAGGCGTTATAGGGGTTAGCATTTGCGTTGAAGGTATAGAGACTTTGGAACAATACAAGGTGTTGGAAGGTATGAATGTCCGACTTATCCAGGGATACTATTTTGATAAGCCGATGAGTAGAGACGATTTTGAGAAAAAATATGTATTTAATGGTGGGGATACAAAGTGAATTTAACAGAACTTGAGCAATATAATCCGATTACAATTCAATGTCATGACAATCCGGACGCTGATGCGATTGCATCCGGTTATGCAATGTATACCTTTTTTAAGGAAAAGGGAAAGGATGTTTCGTTTATCTATAGCGGTAGGTTTGAGATACAGAAGTCAAATCTGAGATTGATGATAGATAAATTGAATATTCCCATTGAATATAGACAACCCGGTGAACCGCTAAAAGGCCTGCTTATTATGGTGGATTGCCAGTACGGTACAGGTAATGTGACCGGATTTACAGCGGACAAAGTAGCTGTTATTGATCACCATCAGGTAGAAATGTCTGAGAATGAGTTGTGTGAGATACATCCGGAATTGGGTAGTTGTTCAACGCTTTGTTGGAAGATGATGGTTGAAGCAGGATTTGATGTCAAGAAGGATAATATTCTTGGAACTGCTCTCTATTATGGATTGTATACCGATACGAATGAATTTTCCGAAATATATAATCCGTTAGATTTGGATATGCGTGATGATGTGACTTGCAACAGAAGCCTTATCACACTTTTCCGTAATTCCAATATTTCCCTAAGTGAATTGGAGACAGCGGGTATTGCGCTGATCAGAAATATATATAACGAGACACATAGATTTACTATTATTAAAGCCGGCCCGTGTGACCCTAATATATTAGGTGTGATAAGTGATTTCCTGTTGCAGGTGGACGGCGTGGACGTATGCGTTGTCTATAATGAAGTACAGGATGGCTTCAAACTGTCTGTAAGAAGCTGTATTAAAGAAGTAAAAGCCAATGAGTTGGCTGATTATATTTGCTTTGGCATCGGCTCCGGCGGCGGTCACAAGGAGAAGGCCGGAGGTTTTATCAGCCGTGCAAAATATGATGCAAAATATCCGCATGTTCATTCGGAAAGCTATTTTGGAGACCGAATTAATCAATATTTTGATGAGACACAGATTATTCAGGCTGCTGAGACAACTCTTGATATCAGCACAATGAAATTGTATGAAAAGAAAAAACTGCCTATCGGATATGTTAAGGCAACAGATGTTTTTCCTATCGGAACACCGATTATTATTCGTACAATGGAGGGTGATGTTGAACTCAAGATAAGTGAAGATCTTATTATTATGATAGGCGTTCGCGGAGAGATATATCCTTCCGAAATGAAGCGATTTAAACGTTCATATCAGACTTTTGATGAAGCGTATCATTTGGAGGATTCACCTGTCAAAGCAACATATATTCCGAAAATAACCAGCAAATATACCGGTGAAGTTAAGAATATTACGGAATATGCAAAAAAATGTGTAAGTACCGGACGAACACAGATATATGTTAAAGAGCTTGACCACTATGTGAAGATATTTACAGAGTGGGATGAAGAATCATATATGTTAGGTAAACCGGGTGACTATATCAGCGTCAGAACAGATAATGAACATGATATATATATCATTGAGCATGAGATACTGGGGTTGACCTATGATGAAGTGAAGTAGTAAGATGTAATGTGCATTAAAGGTGCAAATTGCATTGTTAGGAAGGCAAGATTATAGATGAGTACTGAGAGTAAGAATTTTATTGAACAGATGATTGAAAAGGATTTGTCGGAAGGAGTGTATGATACAGTCCATACACGTTTTCCACCTGAACCGAACGGATACTTACATATCGGTCATGCTAAGAGTATATTGCTCAATTACGGTTTGGCAAAACAGTATGGCGGCAAGTTCAATATGAGATTTGACGATACCAATCCTACAAAGGAGAAAACAGAGTTCGTTGAATCAATAAAGAAAGATATTGAGTGGCTGGGAGCAGATTGGGAGGACAGATTGTTCTTTGCTTCCGACTATTTTGAACAGATGTATGAAAATGCCATTAAATTGATTAAAAAGGGTAAGGCATATGTATCTGATTTGGATGCTGAATCAATCAGAGAATACAGAGGTACATTAACAGAGGCCGGCAAGGACGATCCGAGCCGTAACAGAAGTATTGAAGAGAATCTTGCTTTGTTTGAAGCTATGAAGAACGGTGAGTTCGAAGACGGAAGTAAGGTGCTTCGTGCTAAGATAGATATGGCATCTCCAAATATGAATATGCGTGATCCTGTTATATACAGAGTGGCACATATGACACATCATAATACGGGTGATAAGTGGTGCATTTATCCGATGTATGATTTTGCACATCCGATTGAGGATGCTATCGAGGGAATTACCAATTCGATTTGTACACTTGAGTTTGAGGATCACAGACCTTTATATGATTGGGTACTTATCGAGACCGGATATAAGGAGAGACCTGAACAGGCTCCGAAGCAGACAGAGTTTGCCAAGATGTATCTTACCAATGTTGTAACAGGAAAGAGATACATTAAGAAATTAGTTGAGGACGGCATTGTAGACGGTTGGGACGATCCGCGTCTTGTGTCAATCGCAGCACTTAGAAGAAGAGGATTTACACCTGAGTCTATAAAACTTTTTGTGGATTTGTGCGGTGTAAGCAAGAGTAATTCTTCGGTTGATTATGCGATGCTTGAGTATTGTATCAGAGAAGATTTGAAACTCAAAAAGGCACGTGTAATGGCAGCCTTAGATCCTATTAAGCTTGTAATTGATAATTATCCGGAAGGTCAGGTGGAGATGCTTGAAGTTCCGAATAATCTTGAGAATGAAGAACTGGGAGTACGACAGGTACCGTTTAGTCGCGAATTATATATCGAGCGTGACGACTTTATGGAAGAGCCGCCTAAGAAGTATTTCAGATTGTTCCCGGGTAATGAAGTGCGTCTGATGCATGCATATTTTGCAAAATGCGTTGGTTTTGAGAAAGACGAAAACGGAAATATTACAGTTGTTCATTGTACCTACGATCCTGCCAGTCGAGGCGGAAACAGCCCTGACGGACGTAAGGTAAAAGGAACGATTCATTGGGTAAGTGCCGCTCAGGCAGTTAAAGCAGAATGCAGACTGTATGAGAATCTTATTGATGAAGAAAAGGGAGTATATAATGAAGACGGTAGTCTTAATCTTAATCCCAATTCAATTGAGGTTAAGAAAGACTGTTATATAGAGCCTTATGTAAAAGGTGCAAAGGGATTTGACAGTTTTCAGTTTGTTCGTAACGGTTTCTACTGTGTGGATTATAAAGATTCTACAGATGAGGCACCGGTATTTAACAGAATAGTGTCACTTAAGAGTTCCTTTGTATTACCTAAGAAGGAAGATTAGGCAATACTGTCGTTAGACGATTATTTACGGAGGTTATTATGGATACAAACATTTTTGCCGGACTTGAAGAACTTGGACTTGGCGGATTGTCAGGGGACAATCTTTTTGATGATGGAAAACCGAAAGCAGAAGAGAAAAAGGAAGCAGGAGTCGTAGTACTTAAAGAGGAAGATATGTTGCTTGATAAGACACATGAATGTCCTGTTTGCTCAAATACATTTAAGAATCGTGCGCTTCGTACAGGTAAGGCAAGACTTATCGGAAGTGATATGGATCTTCGTTCCAGATTCGAAGGCATAGAGCCGCTTAAGTATGATGTTGTTTCTTGCCCAAAATGTGGATTTACAACACTTACAAGATTCTTTAAGCCACTTACACCTACACAGCGTAAGAATGTTATGGAAAAGATATCCAATAACTATAAGGCACAGCCTGAACCTGAAGGAGTATATCCATACGATGTAGCACTCAGCCGTTACAAATTGGCACTTGCCAATGCTGTAGTCAAGATGGCAAAGGCTAGTGAAAAAGCATATATTTGTCTTCGTGCAGGATGGCTTTGCCGTAGTTGGCGTGAAGAACTTGAGGCTGATCAAAATGCTGATAAGACTGCAATTGCTCAGGCACAAGGTCTTGAAGATGAATTTATCAAGAATGCATATGAAGGTTTCATCAATGCCAGACAGAATGAATCATTCCCTATGTGCGGTATGGATGAATCAACAGTTGATTACCTTATCGGAGCACTTGCTCTTAAACTTGGACACTTCGAAGTCAGTGCCAAGATGATTGCTTCATTACTTGGTTCCGCATCAGCGAGTCCTCGTATGAAGGATAAGGCGCGCGACCTCAAAGAAGAAGTTATGCGCCAGATGAAAAACAACAAAGCATAACAAAAAAGAGAACGTCATACGACGTTCTCTTTTTTGTTGGGGGCTGTTGCTTTTTGTTGGGGGCTGTTGCTTTTTGTTGGGGGCTGTTGCTTTTTGTTGTGGGCTGTTGCTTGTTTTGTTGGGGGCTGTTGATTTTTCGATTTTTCTGGCCCTGGGCTCGTGGATGCCGGGATTTTGGATTTTGGATGTTTCCGGCAACAAAAGCAAGCGTTTTCAGGTTCTTCTGATGCCGGGATTTTAGATTTTTGCTGTTTCCGGCAACAAAAGCAAGTGTTTTCAGGTTCTTCTGATGCCGGGATTTTGGATTTTGGATGTTTCCGGCAACAGAAACACTTGTTTTGACGGCTCGTGGATGCCGGGATTTTAGATTTTGGATGTTTCCGGCAACAAAAGCACTTGTTTTGAGTTGTTTTTTATTGCGTGATTTTAGATTTTTGATTTTTCCGGCAACAAAAGCATGTGTTTTCAGGTTCCTCTGATGCCGGGATTTTAGATTTTGGCTGTTTCCGGCAACAGAAACACTTGTTTTGATGGCTCGTGGATGCCGGGATTTTGGATTTTTGCCATTTCCGGCAACAAAAACACTTGTTTTGACGGCTCGTGGATGCCGGGATTTTAGATTTTGGCCGTTTCCGGCAACAGACAAATAGCGGAGGATTCATATTCACAATATCGTGGAGAGATTTGGCGCAGATGTGCGGTAAAAAAGAAGCCCGGGAAAACCGGGCTTCAAAATTAATCACGATGAAGATTAAGATGCGTATAATTTCTTCTGATGGGCTCGTGCTTTATGCCGAACTTGGTATCCGAATCGGTACCGGAAGCCACATCGGTAGCAAGAAGAAAACGCGTTATACAATATGCAAGACCGGCAACGGTTGTAAGAATACCGGCTATTAGAAATAAACGTCTGAAAAATCGATTCATATTGCTCTCCTGTATAAATATATAGGTTAATATCGGTTCAATATATGTATATTGTACTCTTGTTGTGAAGAAAATACAATATATCATATATTTAATAAAAAGTATTGCTTGACTTGTATAGTGAATAAAGATACTATATAGTGCAGTAGGCATTCGGGTTGAACGAATGGTATAAAAATTAATATAATATTTTGGAGGAGAAAATGGGTAAGTCAGATGAAAAAGTTGCTGTTTACGATGCAAAGTCACTGGGCAAAGGTCGAGTGTTGATGCTTGGTTTACAGCATATGTTTGCTATGTTTGGTGCAACTGTAGTTGTTCCGGCAATCACAGGACTTGATGTTTCGACAACATTGTTGTTTGCAGGTCTTGGTACATTGTTATTCCACTTGTTGGCTAAGGGAAAGGTTCCGGCATTCCTTGGTTCGTCATTTGCATTCCTCGCAGGTTATGCAGCAATTGCACCTAACGGTGAGGCAGAGTTACTTCCATATGCATGCTTCGGTGTTGCATGTTCAGCAGTTCTTTATCTTATCCTTGCTGCTTTGTTCAAAGCTTTCGGTACCAGCAAGGTTATGAAGTATTTCCCACCTATTGTTACAGGACCTATTATTATTGCAATCGGTCTTAACCTTTCAGCATCAGCTATTGCAAATTGTGAGACTTGCTGGTGGGTAGCAGTTATCGCGATTGTAGTTGTTATTGTATGTAACATTTGGGGTAAGGGAATGATTAAGATTATTCCTATTATTCTTGGTGTGGTTGTTTCTTATGTATGTGCAGCCGTTGCAGGTCAGGTAGATTTCACACCGGTTAAGGATGCTGCATGGATTGGCTTACCGATATCATGGAATAGAACAGTATTTTCACTTATTGGAAATGCTGATACATCACTTCTTATCACAGCAGCTATCACTATTACACCTATTGCATTGGCTACAATGGTTGAGCATATCGGCGATATTTCAGCTATTTCTTCAACAGTAGGTAAGAACTTTATTAAAGATCCGGGTCTTCACAGAACACTTACAGGTGACGGTCTTGCTACAATGATTGCATCACTTTTCGGTGCTCCTGCCAATACAACATACGGCGAGAACACAGGTGTGCTTACACTTACAAAGGTATATGACCCAATGGTAATCAGACTTGCAGCTCTTTTTGCAATTCTGTTCTCATTCTGTCCAAAGCTTGCAGCAGTTATTACATGTATGCCGGCAGCTACAATGGGTGGTGTATCACTTGTTCTTTACGGTATGATTTCTGCAGTCGGTGTTCGTAACGTAGTTGAGAACCATGTAGATTTCTCTAAGAGCCGTAACTCAATCATTGGCGCTTTGATTCTTGTATTATCAATCGGTATCAATTATTCAGCAGCAGGTGCTATTGCATTCAAGGTTGGTGAAATTACAATTTCACTTTCAGGTCTTGCTGTTGGCTCATTGGTTGGTATTATTCTTAATGCTATTCTTCCGGGTAAGGATTATTCTTACGAAGAAGAAAAAGCAGAGCCTACCGGAGTAAGCTTCGAAGTATAAATTGATTTTAATAAGATGCATTGTTTTGCCTGCATTTGCGGGTAAGGCAATGCATTTTTTTTATAAAAATCACATGATATAACAAGACGACTACCTTGATATCCGGCTGACAATCAATATATATGCGTGATGCACTAGATGTAGCGGTTGAGCCATAGATAAAAAAATGGTATCATTGACTAAGTTAGTTAATGAAAATGTATAGGGTAGGGAAGAACATATGAATGAAAGATTTTTTGAATTGCCAAGTGAAAAACAGGATAAGATGATTAACGCGGCACTCAAAATATTTGCATGCAACGGCTATAAACATGCGAGCACGGATGATATTGTAAAAGAGGCACAGATTAGCAAGGGATTGTTGTTCCATTATTTTATCAGCAAAGAGGGATTGTATAGATTTTTGGTGGAATACAGTGTCAGATATTTGTTGAACGAGTATCAGTATGCAATCGGCGAGGAAAAGGAATATTTTGCATTCCACGAGAAATACGAACAGGCAAAATTGAGCGTATTACGTAATTATCCGTATATGGCCGGTTTTATTGAGAAAGCAATACATGAAAGCAATGTGTCTATACGTGAGAAATCAAATGATGCGATTAATCAGTATATTGAGACGATTAATGGTTTGCGCTCCGGCATAGTGATGCCCAATATCAAATCCGGAGTAGATATGATGCATATAGAAAATATGATTGAATTTACAATAAGAGGTCTTACGGATAAACACATGGCATCGGATAATCCCAATCCGGATGCATTATATGAACAGATTGGAGATTACATGACAGTGATTAAGAATCTGGTATGTGCATAAGCGAAAATAGGCAATGATAAGTACACTCCCTATCGGACAAAGTGAAGTCCGGTAGGGAGTTTTTTATCGCAAAAAATAGTAGAAAGTAGCAATCGGACAAAGTATTATATATCCATAATAAATCTAAAAAATTTGCTTGCCATACAACATTTGTCTATACACTCGACACAATGCGCATTTGAATGAAAAACACAATATATGCCATATATTTCTAATCGTATATACCAACTATAGCATATAAATGTTATAATATATTTAATTGGGGTTATGCTTGGAGGGTATATGGAATTTCTTGACAGATTGGGGACAATAGTACGTCGTAGCGTAATCGGTGCGGTGATTTTTATTGTGGCACTGACTTTTTTATTGGGTAAAACGGAAGGCACCAGGATTCGTTCGCCTAAGGAAGCAATTGTAGCATCATATATATCTATTGATGATACTTCTGTGAAAACACCATATCATATCAATGGTAAAAAAGGCCAGACTTTTACTTATACAAGTGATATTCCTACAGATATCGGTGATGAATATGCCATGATGATATATTCTCTCTACAGTGAGACACATGTATATGTGGATGGTGTAGAGATTGGCTCATACGGTTCGGTAAAGCCGATGACAGTGGGCAATCTGATTGGTAATATTCGCGTGATTATTCCTATTGACCGCACTATGGCAGGCCATAAGGCTGTTATTACGGTTAAACCGTTCTACAATCAGCATATGGACATTTCAGCTCCACAGTTTGCTCAGGCAGACAAGTTGAAGATGGATGTTCTTATGAAAAATATTCCCAAACTAATTTTATGTTCGATATTGCTTACACTTTTTCTTTTGGTACTTGGTTTGCTTTTGTATCAGAGAATTTCCAAAGCGATGATAGATGTCAAACTTCTCACTTTCTTTGATTTCTTCATTTTTACCGTAGTTGCGTGGGTTATATGCAGTTCGGATTTACCGCAGTTTGTGACCAGTAATAATGAAGCTGTCAGTTTGATATCATTTCTCAATCTGGCCATGATGGGACCGGCGTTTGTCGGATATTGCAGACAGGTACTTGTTGATTGGCATGGATTGGTTCAGCGCGTTTACTTGTGCGGATGGATACTTCCTATTGTCAATATTCTTTGTTTTGCATTGGGAATATGTGATCCAATGGTGCTGTTACCATTTACGCACATCTATTATGTAGTTGCGATAATTATTATGCTTGTCTGCGCGATTAAGGCAAGAAAGAAGAGTAAAGCGGCCAGAGTAATTACAATCAGTATATTATTGCTTATGATTGCCGCAACGGCAGGCTTGACATGCTTCTATATTGCACCGTCCAAGGGATATGATGCAATAGTATTTTGCAGCGGTTTGGTGGTGTTCTTCTTCACGTTGTTAGCTATTATTGCTTACAGAATAATGAAAGTGGTTGAAGAAGAGAAATATGTGGCAAAATATAAGAATCTTGCGTTCTCCGACGCATTGACAAGCTTGGGCAACAGAACATACTTTGAACATTTCTTTGAGACGATTGAAGAGATGAAGGTGGAAGGCAAATCGGTTACTCTGTTTATGTTTGATTTGAATTACTTAAAGCTGGTTAATGATAAATATGGTCATCAGGCAGGTGACAATCTTCTAATGGGACTTGCTGATTGCTTGAAACGTACATTTGGAGATATTGGGGAGACGTACAGACTCGGCGGTGATGAATTTGCGGCCATAGTTATAGGATATGCAGATCAAATACTCACTATATTGGATGATTTGAATAAAAATATTGAAAAGAGTAATAAATATCGTGAAAACAAGATTTCTACGGCTATCGGTTATGCAACGAGAAAGTATAACAAGGATGATATCGATTTTTACAATAAATTATTCAGGGATGCCGATGATATGATGTATGCCAATAAGTTAAGGTGTCATCAACAGGACGGACGCCCATCACGATAAGGATGAGAGGATAAGAAATGAGCGAGAAACTATACACAATTCCGATAAATGACGCGGTAAATGCAGGGGATGAATGTCCGTTTTGCTATATAGAACGAGCTATAGAGCGTGATATGATGGATTTTGTTCTGGGTGGGGGCTCATCTTACATGGAAAGTGATGTAAGAGAAAAGACCGATAAGGCAGGCTTCTGCAGGATGCATTACAAGAAGATGTTTGATTATGGCAATACGCTTGGCAATGCATGGATAATGAAGACTCATATGTTAAAGACCTGTAATGATGCAAAGAAGGCAATTGCAGGTTATCATACGACACCAAACGGCGTGTTGTCCGTAATGAAAAAGGATAAGTCTGACAGTATAAATTCCGTTACCAAGTGGGTGAGAGAACGTGAGGAATCATGCTTTATATGTGCGGGCTTTAAGGATCATTACGACAGATATCTTAAGACGTTTTTTGAGATGTATGAAAAGGATGAGCAATTTGCAGACAAATTAAAGCATAGCAAAGGCTTTTGCCTGCCACATTTTGCGGATATTCTTGATTACTCCGCTCATCATCTGTCAGAGCGTAAACAACAGGAATTTGCGGATGTTTTTTTGCCGCTTATGTCAGAGTCGCTTGAGAGATTGTATGGTGATGTGTCTTGGCTGATAGAGAAATTTGACTATAAGAATAAAGACGCGGATTGGAAAAACAGTAAAGAGGCATTGCAGAACTGCATGCAGAAATTGGAAGGCGGATATCCCGCAGATTCGGCTTATACAGCTAAGAAATAGATAGGATACGAATATGTCATTACAATTGGTATTAGGTCCTTGCGGATCGGGAAAAAGTACATACATATATAATAATGTGATTAAGGCTGCTAAGGAAAATCCTAAGCAGTCTTATCTTGTGATTGTGCCGGATCAGTTTACCATGCAGACACAATCGGATATGGTGAAAATGACGTCAAACGGTGGAATGATGCCGGGTGGCGGTATCATGAATATTGATGTGCTAAGCTTTATGCGACTGGCACACAGAGTATTTGAAGAGACCGGCGGAGGAAACAGACCGGTGCTTGATGATACCGGTAAAAATCTTATTTTGCGCAAATGCGCAGAGGATGTAAGCGACAAGATACCGTATCTTGCCGGCAAATTGAATAAAGCCGGTTATATTCATGAAGTAAAGTCTGCAATAAGTGAATTTATGCAATATGACCTGGATGATGAGGCCATAAAGAGCCTGGTCAAACTTGCAGACAGCGGTCGAAGAAAAGCGTTGGCAGGCAAATTGGAAGAACTTAACACTATCTATGGATATTTTCGGGAGTATATAGGTAAGAATTATATTACTACCGAGGAATCTATGGATATTTTGGCACAGGAAATATATAAGTCGAATATTGTACGACATAGTGTGGTAGTACTTGACGGTTTCACGGGATTTACTCCTATACAGAATAAAGTAATAAGAGCATTGCTTGATGTCTGCGATAAGGTGATTGTCACAATTACTATGGATGGCGAATCAGTTAATGAAGATGTTAAGAAGAAAAGCCTGTTCTCTTTTTCAAAAGAAACATATGATATCTTAAAAAGAATTGCAAGTGAGCAGCAGATAGAAATAGAGTCGGATATAATATTGCCTGCAGGAATCAGATATAAAGATAATCAAATGCTTGGTTTCCTGGAACGCAATATCTACAGTTATCCTGTTATGAAATACACGGGGACCTGCAATGACAGCCTGCAGCTTACAGAGTGCAAGAATATTTCGGATGAAGTATTATGCCTGGTGCACGGGATACGCAGACTACTTAGGGATAAAAATGTGCAATATAGGGATATTGCCGTAATAACAGGTAATCTGGATGCATACAAATCGGAAATTGACGATGTATTTGAAGATTATGATATTCCGGTATATATCGATGAAACGAAGAAGATTACACATAATCCGTTTGTGGAGTATGTACTATGTGCGCTTGAAATGATAATCGAAGATTTTTCTTTTGATTCTGTGTTGGCATATTTACGAACGGGATTTGCGGGATTGACCGCATCACAAACCGATATGCTTGAAAATTACATATTGGAGACGGGTATAAGAGGAGCCAAAATGTACGGCTCTGTATTTACAAGATATACACGTGCAATAAAACTTGCAGAATCGGAGTATAACAGAAAACGAGATGCCGACGCGGAGAATGCGAAAAATGAGTTATCACCTGTACCTGATATGTTGAAAGCATATGATGATTTACGTGTGAAGCTTATGGCTACAATTGCACCGTTACAATCAGCCGGTGTGAAGGCCAATGCGACATTGCAGGCAGGTAACATCGTGCGCGCCATATATGATTTTATGGTGCAAAACAAGGCATTTGAAAAACTCACAGAGTACGAAGAGCATTTTGCAAATGAAGGCGATCCGTCCAGGGAAAAGGAATATGCGCAGATATATGTAAAGACCTGCAAATTATTGGAGCAGATATATAATCTGATAGGCGAAGAAAAGATGTCACTTGAAGAGTTCTATGACATTCTCAAGGCGGGCTTTGATGAACTTGAAGTTGGAACAATACCGCAGAGTGTTGACCGTATTATTGTAGGTGATATGGAAAGAACTCGTTTGAAGCCTGTCAAATATTTGTTCTTTTTGGGACTTAATGACGGATGGGTGCCCAAAGCAGGCGGGAAAGGCGGCATAATATCGGATTCGGAACGAGAATATCTGACGGAAAACGGTGCAAGACTTGCTCCATCTCCGAGGCAGCAGATGTATATAGACAGATTTTATCTGTATCTTACACTTACCAAGCCTTCGGATGGATTGATATTGTCATACATAGCTATGGATAATGAGGAGACTGCAATGCGTCCTTCATATATGGTTGATCGAATTCGAAAAATGTACGACAGAATATCGGAAAATGGTATAATAACACGTGGTATCGAAAGCGCGGAATCAAGAAAAGAAGCATCATTGTACTATGCAAGACTTGTAAGTAAATATGCGAAAGCTACAATTAATGAGCAGGAAATAAGTGAACTTATCAGCTTGTCAAGTTACTTTGGGGATGATGAGGCATTCTTGACTACTGTGGTCAACAACGCGTTTTACAGATATAACGGTAAAACTATTGATTCGATTGTTGCAGGTCTTCTCTATGGTAGTGTTATATATGGAAGTATCAGCAAAATGGAGCGTTATGCAGGTTGTGCATACTCTTATTTTTTGAAATACGGGCTGCAACTAAATAAGCGAAAAGAGTATGGAATAGACAATTCGGATATGGGAACAATCTATCATGGTGTTCTGGAACGTTTTATTGACGGATTGCAAAAAAGAGGACTTAATTGGTTCAATTTTGATGAAGAAACAGCGGCAGAGCTTGTTGACGAGGCGGTTGAGGAAGAGGCTGTAAGATATACGGATGCCATTCTTTTTGAGAGCGAGCAGAATAAATATATTACAGACAGAATGAAAGCCATTATGCGTAGGACGGTTAATACGCTTGCATATCAGCTGAGAAAGAGTAGTTATGTACCGATAGCTTATGAAATGAGCTTTAGCAGACAGCACAATTTGGGTAAACTCAATCTGGCTCTTAACGAAGAAGAGAAACTTAAATTGTCCGGTAAAATCGATCGACTTGATGTTGATGATAAAGGTGAGCGATTATATGTAAAAGTAGTAGATTACAAGTCGGGTAACAAAGATTTCAGTCTGATGAGTTTTTATAAAGGATTACAGTTGCAGATGGTGGTATATATGAATGCTGCCGCCTACAAACTAAAGAACGAATATCCCGATAAGCAGATAGTGCCCGGCGCAATGTTATATTACCATATTGATGATCCGATAATCGACGCGTCGCAGAACGATACCGTTGAGATGATTGAGGATAAAATACGTAAGGGACTTCGCGCTAAGGGTGTAATTGATGATTCGGAAGAGGTGCTGGAAGGTCTGGATAACAGTAAAGATGCGGAATCCGATGTTATTGCGGTAAAGCGTCAAAAGAATGGGCAATTTGGCGGCGCGGCATCGTTATATAGTGCGGAAGATATGGAATTAATCGGCAAATATGCGGATTATAAGATACGCAAACTGGCGGAAGAAATGCTTGACGGTAATATTTCGATTAATCCGACCGTGGTTAAAAACAGTGCATCTGATGCAGGTACGGATTCATGTGCATATTGTGAGTATAATCATGTTTGCGGATTTGATAAATACGTCTCGGGTTATGAGAAAGAGGTAGAAGTTAAGATGGATGATGCCATGATATTTGATGCCATGAGAGACGAGCTGTCAAAAGAGGAAAATAAGAATGGCTAATTTTAATGAAGAACAGTTAAAAGTAATAAATACGCGCGGTTCAAGTATTCTGGTTTCGGCAGCGGCCGGTTCGGGCAAAACAACCGTGTTGGTCGAGCGAATTATCAGAAGAATATCGGATGAGAAGGATCCGATTAATATTGACGAGCTCTTAGTGCTTACTTTTACAAAAGCGGCAGCAGGTGAGATGCGTCAAAGGATAAGTGCGGCAATAGACGAAGCTTTGCAGATGGATCCTGACAATGAACATTTGAGACGTCAGGAGGCTTTGGTTTATAATGCAAAAATTACTACTATTGACAGTTTTTGCCTAAATCTATTAAAGAACAATTTTGCGGAAATCGGGCTGGAACCGGGGTTTCGTACTGCCAATGAAAATGAGATGAAATTCATTATGGATGAAGTCTTGGATGAAACAATGGAAGAAATCCTGGGTAGTCATTCGATAGAATATTTAGATGAGTTTCTTGGCTATTTTGAGAGCAAGGACAATATTACAAAGGTTAAAAACATTATTTCAGAGACATACGCTAAAGCTTGTAATGCACCGTTTGTCGAGGATTATATAGATAACAGGCGTTATGACTATGCGCTTGATGAGACAGGTACATTGGATGAAATACAATGGGCGAGAGACTATCTTGCAATGATGCATACATATTTGCAGGGAGTATTATCGTCAATTGAAGAATTCAGAACTGTTATTGTTAACAGTGGGTATGACGGTTATTTGGCAACTTGTGATGCTGATGAAGAAGTGGTAAAAGCCTTACTTGAATGTGAAAGTTATGCGGCTATGAAGAAGGTGGCGGAAACAGTGAGTTTGCCACGTCTTGCAAGTATCAAGGGTGTTGATGAAGAAGTAAGGAATGCAATAAAGAGCAAACGAGAGTCATATAAGAAAGTATTGGATAAAAAGATATTTGATGTGTTGAAATTGTATGATGATGAACTGACAACACGTATGGAGAAAACATCTCATGTAATAAATGCTCTTATGGATGCTGTTTCTCTGTATCATAATAAGCTTACGGAAGCAAAACTTAAGAAAAATATTGTGACATTTAGTGATATGGAACATATGGCACTTAAGATTTTGCTTTGCAAGAATGAGAAGGGTGAGTATGAGCCCACGCAAACTGCGCTTGATTACAGACTTGGCTTTAAAGAAATAATGATTGATGAGTATCAGGATTCCAATGATACACAGGAGATGATGCTTAGCTGCTTGTCGTCCGAAAGTGAGAATGTTTATAACAGATTTATTGTTGGTGATATGAAACAAAGTATATATCGTTTCAGAAATGCCAAACCGGATATTTTCAGGAACAAATATGATTCATATTCCAAGGAAGCCGGCGCACCGTATTACAGAATAGATTTATCCAAGAATTATCGAAGCAGAGCAAGCGTTATTGAATGCGTAAATGCCGTGTTTGAAAAGATGATGGCGGTTGATTTGGGTGGAATAGCATACGATGAAGATAGCAGACTTTATACTGCAGGTACTTTTCCCGAGACAGACATGGATACCAAGGCAACTCTAATGCTGGTTGAGCAGTCACCTGATTCGGGGGATGACAAGGATGCGTTGGAGAGCATGCTTATTGCACAGAAAATAAATGAACTCATTAGAACATATAAGGTGTGTGATAAAGCAACCGGAGAAATGCGTGAATGTACCTATAGAGATATTGTAATATTGCTTCGAGGTGGTTCGGAATATGCGGAGAATTTGTACAATACATTAACGGGTGCAGGAATTCCTGCATATGTTACATCAAAGAGCGGATATTTTGATGCTGTTGAAATTGTGGATATATTGAATTATCTGGCGATATTGGATAATCCGAGCAATGATATTCCGATGTTTGGAGCACTTACGGGGCCGTTTGGTACGATGGACGAAGAACAGGTGACATTACTTCACATTCTTCAGCCGGGGAACTGCCTGGTTGAAGCACTAAACACTGTTGATGTAACATCGATTGGAGAGCTTATTGAAAAATTGCCGCAAATTGATTCTGAGAAACTTGCGCAATTAAAGAATGCGGTAACAGTCTTTTTATCCGCGTTTAACGAATACAGAAAACTGGTGCCGTACACACCAATCCATAAGCTTATTCGAAGGCTTATAAAGGATAACAATTATTATACCGCAATTGATTCTTCGCCTCAGGGTCAGCAAAAGCATGCAAACGTAGCAATGTTGCTTAATAAGGCACAGAAATTCGAAAGTGACGGATTCAGAGGCTTGTTTGCTTTTAATCGATATATCGAGAAGCTTCACAAATATGGATATGATGACGGTGATGCGGCTATTTTGGATGAAAATGCAGATGTAGTAAGAATAATGACTATGCATAAGAGCAAAGGATTGGAATTCCCTGTTGTCATTCTGGCTAATCTTGGCAAACAACTGAATCTGAAAGATGGTGATGGAGATGTCATATTCCATGACAGATTCGGAATCGGACTAAAATATATTGATGCAAAGAGACGTTCCAAGATGGAAGATCTTAGAAGAAAATATATATCTGAGTGCATTAAGGCAGACAGTATTGCGGAAGAGATACGTATCCTGTATGTAGCGATGACCAGACCGAAAGAGAAGCTGATTATGACGGCGTGCGTGAAGGATTTGGAAAAAGTGACACAAGTGTCAGAAACGTGTATGCCTGATAATAGCGGGGGTTCAAAGCCTTTACCGTATCTTGAGAGATTGTCTTGCGGCAGTTTTCTGGATATGATTATGAAAAGTCGCGGACGCAATGACTGGAACGGTCAATTAGCTCTTGAGACATATAGATATGAGGATATATTTACCGGTGAAGTAAGTGATCGAGTAGATGACAATGTGCGTAAGGAGCAGCTTGGGGCACTTATTAAAAAGGGTAAAGGTGATGAAAGTCTGATTAACAGGTTGCGTGAACGCGCAGATTGGAGATACGGATATGAGTATCTTAGCAAATTATATACCAAGACAAGTGTGTCGGAATTGAAAATGGCTTCAATTCATGATGAATTGATAAGCGGCGAAATTGAATCCGTTCCGGAGACATTTATGCAATTGCATGAGCAACAGCAGTATGTTCCGGACTTTATTGGTGAAACAAATGATACCCCAAGCGGTGCTATGCGAGGAAGTGCATATCATAGAGTGATGGAACTTATACCGTATGCAACTCTTAAGGCTGGTGAGGATTACACCGAGGCGATTTTAGATGAACATATGAACAGAATGATTGCCGAGGGCAGAATTGCGGCGGAAGGATATGCTCTTGTTAATCAAAGTAGAATCTGTGATTTTGTCAATTCAAAACTCGGAAAACGTATGATAGACGCTGCAAAACAAGGGAATCTTTACTTGGAGCAACCGTTTGTATTAGGAATCGGAGCAGACAGATTATCGAAAGATTATACATCGGATGAGACAGTGCTCATCCAAGGTATAATCGATGTATTCTTTATTGAAAACGGAGAAGCCGTTTTACTGGATTATAAAACAGACAGTGTCAAAAATGCGGATGAACTTATAAAGCGTTACCGGACTCAGCTTGATTATTATGATGAGGCGATAACACGCATTATGGATATAAAAGTTAAAGAAAGAATTATTTATTCATTCAGCCTCGGCACGGTTATTTCGATGTGACTATCTGTTTTAATGTATTCAGCATATTTTTTACCGGTGTAATATTAATCAATATAAGCGTTATAATCATTTCCGGTAAGATATATGAGCAATTGTAGATTATTCCCGTTAGTATGGCATAGATATCTGCTTTTGGATCGTGAATATACTCTGTGTAGAAGAAAATTCCGGACAGACAGGCAAAGAATAGGCGCAACATAACAGATACGATATAGCCGATTGTAAGTCCGTTCTTTCTTTTGCAGAAGAAACCGGATGTACCCAGTGCACCAAAAGCACACAGGTAATCCAAGATTACCTGGACAGGATGGACAAAGTACGGTCCGGTAATATATTGCATCAATGCAAAGGCAACAGATGCACAAAATCCTGTAACGGGGCCGAACCAATAACCGGTCAGGCATATTAACAACATGGAAAAAAGTGTGATACTACCACCGAATGGAAGGCTCGGTAGTTTGATGCATGTAGCAATCACTGTAGCGAGTGCTACGCATGTTCCGGAAAAGACGATTTGTTTTGTTGTTTGATTCATAGTAAGCCTCCTAGCCGATTCGATGATGTTAATATTTGGCAAGAAAGGTATAAAAAAAGCGATGTCTCCATCGCAAGTAGTCGAATTGTAAACGCAGGTTGAAGGTATGAACTACAATAGTTATGAATGCATTTACAATGTTTGCTTCCTTACGCCGGTACTAACCGAATCAAGTAATAAGGGTATTAATCTCAGACGACGTATAGTCGTCACCCCTAGCAAAATGTTTATTTGTTTGTTACATTTATATATATATTACGTTTCAAAATGAAAGTCAAGCACTTTTAACAAAAAAAGTACGAGGAATTTGTGAAAAATAACTATGAATAATCCATTTTTGCCATTAAAACCAATAAATAAGCAGGAAATTCTTAAAGAAAACGGTGTGTTTAACAAGATAATACTTTTGCTACTTCCGTTGCTGATATATGAAGTTGTAGACTTTGTTGTATTGTATTTTACAGTGTTTGGAGCCAAGGTGTTGGCTGAAAACAATGAGACCGTAAGCAGAATATTGGTGGAGGATTCGTCGTATATCTCTGTTTTGTCCGGAATACTTGCAATTGTGGCAGCTTCGATTATCTTCATACCGTTTATTAGACGGGAACATCCGGTACTAATTGCAGGGAAAGAACCTTTTAACCATGTTGCTTTGACTATAGCACTTGGAATAACAGCTGCTATCTTTATCAACTGCCTTTTTTCATTAACCGGAATAACGACTATCGGTACAGTATATGAAGGAATTGCGTCACGACAAATGTCGCTACCTATCTTTGTTGGAATTGTTTTCTATGGAATTTTGACACCTTTCATAGAAGAGATAGTATATAGATTACTTTTTTTCAGAATAGCATTGCGTGAACTTGGAACTGTGGCGGCGTTCATTTTATCACCGCTTATATTTGGTTTGTATCATGGGAATATTCCGCAGGCCTTGTACGGCATCGTGATGGGCACATTGATTACCTGGGTATATTATCGCTTTGGCAGCTTTTTATATCCGTATCTTTTTCATGCGTGTGCCAATATTGTGATATACATTATTATGCATAACGATGCTTTGAATAGTATTGTGATGAAGCCGTATATGATTGGCATTTTCGGCGGCCTGTCACTTGGAATGATATTGTATATAGGAAGCCTGAAAGCTTCTGATTAGGAATCCTTTTTATATTTCTTTATCTTGCGCTTGAAGTAGAGCTTTTGGATTTTGTCGGCTGTAAACTGGATGGAGGGTCCGCCTAAAAAGGCAGCAACAATGGTTATGAAACCGAATTGACCACCAAGAAGCACACCGAGAACAATCATGCTGATATCAAATGCAATCTTGACATATTTTAGTTCGAAATGTGTCTTGTCTCGCAAAAGAAGAACAAGTCCCGTAAATGAATCGACACCGATATCAATAGCGACGTATATCCCAAGCCCCAAATACAGCATTGCACAACCGATGAGCGCAATAATGATGCGAATCGGTATTGTCGGCTCATGGAAAATCAGGCTGTATGTGTAGCTTCCGATATCTGTAAACGCACTGTAACCGGCCATATATATTATTGTGCCGAGGCTGATATATTTGCGGGCAGCAAAAAATAGGAAAATAATTATTATCAAGTTGACGATTAAACTTGCAAATCCAAGTTGAGATGAATTGAGTCCCAATACGTTTCTGACACCATCATACATTACTCCGATGCCATCAAAACCCATATTGGCGCCATTGTTAAGTCCTACGCCAAAACCGCACAATATCGAGCCGACCGCAGCCAGCATTATGTCTGTAATATTTGGAATGTTTATCTTTTTCATAATCATTTAATTATATCACATATGGACGTAGAGTGGATGAAATGATAAGATTTACATGAAAAGCTTGGTATTATATGTAAAAGATGTGATGCATATAAACAATATCGAGAAATAGGTATAAGAAATGAGGTATTTTTATGAGATATTCATACAAAACAAGAGGAACCTGCTCTATGCAGATTAATTTCGATATCAATAATGATATCATTACCAATATTGAATTCATTGGAGGATGTAACGGTAATCTGAAAGCTATTTCAAAATTGGTCGATGGAATGACAGCCGATGAAATTGCTGAGAAGTTGGCAGGTAATACCTGCGGAATGAAACCAACGTCCTGTGCAGATCAGCTTGCAAAAGCGGTTATGGAAGCTAAGGCAAGTGCGAAGTAAAAGATTTGAATATATTAAGAAAGTGACTCTGTACGGAGTCACTTTTTTAATCGAAATCACCTTTCCGGGCAGAAGTATCAAGATAGGCAAGCCTATTAGGAACCTGCGCTTTGATGTGGATACCGGATTCAAGATATTCCTCAAGCAGCAGTTCACCGCAAGTACGTATATCCTGAAGCAATGCACCATCACTGTAGGAAAGAGTAACATCGATGAGAGTACGCATTGAACGAAGGGTATCGATGATTGCTTTACCGAGTTCGTCAAGTCCCTGTCCTGTGACGGCCGAAATATCAATGATTTTGGAAGCATATGCATCACGGTGTACCGGCTCGCTGTCAGGTAAGTCACATTTGTTGAATAGGGTAATGATTGGTTTGCCTATTACATTAAGCTTGTTAAGTGTGTCATATACTACTTGCATCTGCGCATCGCGGTTAGGGTTGGAAGCATCAACAACATGTACGATTATATCAGCATACTTGGCTTCTTCGAGAGTACTTCTGAAGGCATCGATAAGGTGATGCGGTAATTTGTTGATGAATCCGACTGTATCTGTTAATAGCACACCGGTTCCGTTTGAGAGAGAATAGGAGCGTGTTGTTGGATCCAAAGTGGCGAAAAGTTTATCTTCTGACAGAATTCCTGCATTTGTCAGAGTATTTAACAGAGTTGATTTGCCGGCGTTGGTATAACCGACAATTGCAATAACCGGCACACTGTTTTTAATACGTTTTTCACGAGTAAGATTACGATGAGAAACAATATTGTTAAGTTCTGATTTAAGATGCGTGATACGACCGCGTATGACGCGCTTGTCAGTTTCGAGTTTTGTTTCTCCGGGACCTCTTGTTCCGATACCGCCACCAAGTCTTGAAAGTGCCACACCATGCCCTGCAAGTCTTGTCATTTCATATCGCAGCATGGCCAGTTCTACCTGTATTTTACCTTCTTTTGAGGTAGCTCTTGTGGCAAAGATATCCAGAATAAGCATTGTTCGATCACATACTTTGACATCCAGAATGTCTTCAAGATTCTTCATCTGAGCAGGTGTCAACTCATCATCGGTTATAATTCCCGTTGCTTGTACGGTATTAATAAAGAGTTGCAATTCTTCGATTTTACCTTTGCCAATATATGTGGCCGGGTTGAAACTGTCTCTTGGCTGCACCATTCTGCCGACAACGGTTGCGCCGGCTGTATCTACCAATTGTGTCAGTTCGTCCAAGGATAATTCTGTATCTTCCTTGCCTGTATCGACGGCCACTAAAATAACGCGCTCCAGTGGAGCGCGTTCGTTATTCATTGTTTTGTTTGATATAAAATCATTTTTTTGACTCATATTACCTCGTTGTTGTGTACAACTATACAATTATAGCAATTTTATGCCGTGTTCTTCACAGGCTTTTGTAACATTGTCAGGCCATAATGAAGACTGGACCTCACCGATGTGTGCCTTTCTTAAGAAAAACATACATATACGTGACTGACCGATACCGCCTCCGATTGTATAAGGAAGCTCCTTATTAAGAATCGCTTTTTGGAACGGAAGCTCTGCTCTGTCTTCACAACCGGCTTTTTTAAGCTGTGCTGCAAGTGCATCTTCATCAACACGAATACCCATACTTGAGATTTCAAGAGAAATGTCAAGAACCGGATAGTAGATTATGATATCGGCATTTAATGACCAATCATCATAATCAGGAGCGCGTCCGTCGTGTTTTTCACCGGAAGCAAGGATATCTCCTATCTGCATAAGACATACTGCACCTTTCTCTTTTGCAATAAGGTACTCACGCTCTTTTGCAGTTTTGTTAGGATACATATCTTCAAGTTCCTGTGTCGTAATAAAGAATATATCGTGAGGAAGTATTTCCTCAATATAATCATAGCGAATGGCCATATACTTCTCAGTCTTACGAAGAACTTTGTAGATATCAAGTACTGTATTCTTCAATGTATCAATGTTACGCTCTTCTTTGGTGATAATTTTCTCCCAGTCCCACTGGTCTACATAGATGGAATGAATGTTGTCTGTATCTTCATCACGTCTTATGGCACTCATATCGGTATAGAGACCTTCACCTTCGGAAAAACCGTACTTTTTAAGTGCATATCTTTTCCATTTTGCAAGTGAGTGAACAATCTCTGCCTGCGCATCGTTCTGCTCTTTTATACCAAAAGTAACAGGTCTTTCAATACCGTTAAGATTGTCGTTGAGACCTGATGATGGTGTAACAAAAAGTGGTGCGGATACACGAAGCAAATTCATTCTTTCTGCCAAAAGATTCTGAAAGAAATCTTTGACGGTCTTAATGCCAATCTGTGTATCATATAAGTTGAGGGCTGAACTGTATCCTTCAGGAATGTTGATTGTGCCCATATTTATGTCCTCCTAAAGCTCAAAATATCGTAATCTATCGCATTTTTTACTAAATAATATTAGCACCCGAGGCTTTAGCGGTCAACAGTAAGCGATTGACAAAACGTACAAAAAGATATTGTTACGTTGTAAAATTTTTAGATATATAGTCAATTTACCAAGACGATAGTACCACATATAATAAGGTACGCTGATGAAATGGTTTATGGGTTTAGTGTATTGGAGAAATACGGGGAAAGCATTGGCATGGATAAAGGAGGAAAATTAGATGAGAAAGTTCAAAATCAAGTTACGTCTTGATGAAGTACAGGATTTTGTCTCAACTGCTTCTAAGTGTTCACTCGATATCGATATATGCTATAACCGATATGAAGTTGATGCTAAATCGATACTCGGAGTGTATGGCCTTGACTTAACAAAGACACTTACTGTTACCATACATGGTTATGATCCGGCGTTTGAGGCATATTTGTCACAATTTGCATTGGCTTGCTAAATATTACACTAAAATATGGACAACAATCATACCCACTTCTTATAATAGGAAGTGGGTATTTTTGTATATTAAGGGAAAAAGAATGACACAGGTAAAATTATCGGTCCGAGCTCTTGTAGAGTTTATTTTGCGAGAGGGAGATATTGACAATAGAAGAACGCATATGTCCGACAATGCCATGCAGGAAGGCGGCAGACTGCATCGTAAGATACAGAAGTCAATGGGAAGCGAGTATCACAGTGAAGTGCCGCTTAGTTATACATTTGTTACAGGTGATGGAGAAATTGAAATTACCATAGACGGACGTGCGGACGGAATAATTGAAGGCGATACGGTAACAATCGATGAGATAAAGGGAACATATCGAAAACTTGATAAGATGGAGTCACCTGACGGTGTGCATCTGGCCCAGGCAAAATGTTATGCGTATATGTATGCTACAGATTTGGGCCTTGATAGTATTAATGTACAAATGACATATTGTAATATGGATACCGAAGATATAAAGCGTTTCACCTATTCCTATTCATACAGCGAAGTGGAAGAATGGTTCATCGGAGTAATAAAAGCGTATGAAAAATGGGCCGTGATGGAAAATGAATGGAATAACACGCGTAATTTATCGATAAAGCAGTTGGAATTCCCTTTTGAATATCGTGATGGGCAGAAAGAGCTTGTTACACATGTTTATCATACAATTGTACACGGCAGGAAGCTGTTTTTGGAAGCTCCTACCGGAGCAGGCAAGACTATTGCTACTGTTTTTCCGACAATAAAAGCTTTAGGTGAGGGTAAAGCGGAAAGAATGTTTTATCTGACGGCTAAGACGATTACAAGAACAGTTGCATGTGATGCTATTGCCAAATTGCGTGATAAGGCATTGAGATTAAAGAGTGTAGTAATAACTGCCAAGGAAAAAATATGTTTGATGGAAGAATCGGATTGTAATCCGGAATATTGCAGTTACGCAAAGGGACATTTTGACAGAGTAAATGAGGCGCTATTTGCGATTCTAAACGAAAGAGAGGATTATTCCAGAGAGGTAATTCTTGAATACGCCCAAAAGTATACTGTTTGTCCTTTTGAATTCTGCCTGGATATATCACTCTTTTGCGATGCGATAATCTGTGATTACAATTATTTGTTTGATCCGCATGTCTATCTCAAACGTTTTTTTGCCGAAGGTAAGGGGAATAGTAATATTTTTCTTATTGATGAAGCACATAATCTGGTTGATCGCGGCAGGTCGATGTACAGTGCCAAATTGGTTAAGGAAGATTTTCTTACGCTTAAGAGAAAAGTACAGGTATATGACGAAAAACTCGCAAAGCGTCTCGAAAAATGCAATCACGAATTACTTTTGCTTAAAAGAGAATGCACTGATGTAATGAAAACGGACAGCCTTGATATATTCGTGAGAGCACTTGAGAGGCTGTATTCGGCAATGGAAAGCTATTTGGAAAATCATGAAAGCAGTCCTGTAAGGGATGATGTGCTGGATATGTATTTTGAGATATCACATTTCTTATATATATATGAATTGATTGATGAGAAGTATGTTATCTATTGCTATTTCGAAAAAAATGCGAATTTTGCGGTGCGGCTCTTTTGTGTTGATCCCTCGAAGAATTTGGAAGAATGCATGAAACGAGGCAAAAGCAGTATCCTGTTTTCGGCAACGCTTTTACCGATTCGCTATTATAAAGGGCTGCTTGGCGGAGATGATAATGATTACGAAGTATATGCGAATTCGACTTTCGATATCTCCAAACGCGGATTGTATATTTGTGACAATGTAACAAGCAAATATTCTATGAGAAGTAACAAGCAATATGATTTGATTGCTGAATATATACATCATATATGCTGTTCAAAAGTGGGTAATTATATGGTTTTTCTGCCGTCATATTCATTTATGCAGGAAGTGTGGACGGCATATAATTGCAAATATGATGAGGACGATAATTTTCAGGTATTGCTCCAGGATGAAAGTATGAGCGAAGAAAAGAAGGAAGAGTTTCTTGCTGCTTTTGAAGAATCAAGCGACAAAGGGCATGTTGCTTTTTGCGTACTTGGAGGAATATTCAGTGAGGGAATAGACTTACAGCACGACAGATTGATTGGCGCGATTGTGGTCGGCACCGGTATTCCGATGGTGTGCACCGAGAATGAACTGATTAAGGAATATTTTGATAATAGAGATGAGGACGGAATGCAGTATGCATACATTTATCCGGGATTTAATAAGGTGTTGCAGGCTGTCGGACGCGTTATTCGTACGGCTGATGATGTCGGAGTTGTTGCCTTGCTTGATTATCGATTCAGATATTCCGGCTATAAAAATCTGTATCCGCGTGAATGGAGCAATATCAGATTGACGGATATGGAAAAGATTGATGAGGATTTAGACAAATTCTGGGGAAGTAATAATTTGAAGGGAGAATGATACATATGTGGTCAAATGAATGTGTGTTCTATCAGATTTATCCGTTAGGGTTGTGCGGCGCTCCGTTTGAGAATGACGGGAAACTTGCAAAAAGTATATTGTCGGTGGCCGATTACATACCCCACCTTACAAAATTGGGGATTGGCGCTATATACTTTTCGCCTATTTTTGAATCTGATACTCACGGATATAACACCAGGGATTATCGAAAGATAGATGTTAGAATCGGTACAAACGAAGATTTCAAAAAATTGGTTGAAAAATTGCATAAAGCAAAGATCAGAGTTGTGATTGACGGTGTATTCAATCATGTCGGCAGAGGATTCTTTGCCTTTAAGGACGTACTGGAGCACAAATGGGAGAGTAAATATAAGGACTGGTTTTATATAAACTTTGACGGAAACAGTCCATACAACGACGGATTGTGGTATGAAGGCTGGGAAGGCAACTATGATTTGGTCAAACTCAATTTGCGTAACGAAGAAGTGGTAACATATTTGCTCGAGAGCGTAAAATATTGGATTGAATATTTTGATATTGACGGAATCAGGCTTGATGTTGCGTATATGGTTGACAGAGATTATATGAGACGTTTGCGTCAAATGTGCAACAGCTTGAAAAACGATTTCTACTTGGTGGGTGAAATGATTCATGGTGATTATAATCAATTAATATCACCTGATATGTTAGATTCGGCTACCAATTATGAGTGCTATAAGGGTATATATTCGAGCTTGAATTCTATGAATCTGTTCGAGATAAATCATAGCTTACAACGACAGTTTGGATCGGAGCCGTGGTGTTTGTATACCGGAAAATGGTTACTGTCATTTGTTGATAATCATGATGTGTCGCGTATTGCCACTATTCTTGGCAATAAGAATCATATTCCGCTTGCTTTTGCACTTATGCTTGGTATGCCCGGAATTCCCTGCATATATTATGGAAGCGAATGGGGAATAGAGGGTAATAAGCAAGATGGTGATCCTACGCTTAGACCGCAGCTTGATAAGCCGCAGTGGACAGAACTTACCGATACTTTAGCGGCATGGAATAAGATTAGAAACGAGCAGAAGGCTTTGATGTACGGTAGCTTTAATAGTGCATTTTTAACAAACAGACAATGCGTGATGGAAAGATGCTTTGAGGGCGAGCGCGTGCTTGTTGCCATTAATGCGGATGAAAATAGTTTTACGGCTTGTTTTGATATTGGAACAGACAAGCTGACTAACTTGGTCAATGGAGAAACCTTAATGATTAACGGCGCGTTGGAGATGCCGCCGTACAGCGCAAGCTTCTATAAGGTGTAAAAGGCATGAAATATTATTCGCTTAATGATTACCTACGTGACAAATACGGTAAAAAGATATATAAGATTGCAATTGATGCCGGTTTTACATGTCCGAACAGAGATGGGACGTTAGGAACCGGAGGCTGTATATTTTGCTCGGGTGCGGGTTCGGGTGATTTTGCCGGAGACAGACATGAGAGCATTACAGAGCAAATTGAAAAGGGCAAAAAACGTATAGGCAATAAAGCGGGGCGTGAAAACGGCGGATATATTGCGTACTTTCAGGCATATACCAATACGTATGCACCTGTAAATGTGCTTGAAGAGAAATATATGGAAGCGATTAATCACCCTGAAATTGTTGGGATAGCAATTGCTACAAGGCCGGATTGTATATCCGATGCGGTGGTTGAACTTATTGAACGAATAAATAAAATAAAGCCGGTGTGGGTTGAACTCGGCTTGCAGACCTCCTGTGAACGAACAGCTATATATATAAGAAGAGGTTATGAATTGCCGGTATTTGCGAATGCTGTAGATAAGCTTGCGACAATCGGGGTGCATATTGTGACGCATGTGATTTTGGGACTGCCGGGTGAGGACAAGGAGAAGATGCTAAATACAGTGCGTTATGTTGCAGACTTGGCAGCAAAATATGATAAGAGCATTCCGGCAAGGTTTGGCATAAAATTACAACTTCTTCATATTATAGAAGGAACCGATCTTGCAAAAGATTATTATGAAGGCCGGTTTGAGTGCCTGTCCATGGATGAATATATAGATATTGTAACAGAATGTTTGAAATTGCTGCCTTCTGATATGGTGGTACATCGTCTGACGGGAGACGGAGACAAGAGAACACTTATTGCACCAATGTGGAGTACCGACAAAAAACGTGTACTAAATGAGCTGAATCGGGCCATAGCTAATGTATAATAATGAAGATTTTTAGTTTCGATATCGTTTTTTATATATTTAGGTTACATAACAAGATATGTAAAACTGTATATTTTGTCTAACAATTGTGTGCAAATTGTTTGCAAAACAGTACAATCGAGGCAATATATATAAAATGAGCAATTTTTCGAGATGCCAAATTGGTGAAAAACACTAATATATGAATAAAATATGAACAAATATACCAACAATGTAACAATTCGTTCATAAATTTGCTAAAAACTATTTACAAAGAGAGACTCATAAGATATACTTCCAATTGTCGAGAGGAAAGCGAGAGCAATCCTTTCTGAGGAGATAATAAAAAAAGAAAAAATTGGAGGAAATTTATTATGAAGAAGTTCGCAGTAGTTCTTGCAACAGCTATGGTAGCTGGTACAATGCTTGTAGCATGTGGTTCAGAAGCAGCAGTTGAGGAGACAACAGCAGTTGAGACAACAACAGCAGTTGAGACAGTAGTTGAGGAGACAACAGTAGCAGAGACAGCTACAGAGACAGAGACAGCTACAGAGACAGCTACAGATGCTGAATAATTTGCAGTTAAGTTAAATAGCTAAGATTAGACCACGATGTAAATCGTGGTCTTTTTTTGGCTAAAAATACTTAGATGAAAAACAGCCCGGGTTTGAAACGTTAGTATTGCTTCTTCCTGTTATGCAATAGCACTTCTAAATACTTCTAAATAATTCCTTAATCAAATTTAATAATTAATTTATGAAAAATGTGTTGACATACAATATTATATGTCGTATAACATTAAATGAAAACAATATTATACCGCGTATAATATTGGATAAAATATAGAAAGGAGTGTGTTCTATGGTATTTAACACAGGTGCAGCACTTTTGGACGCAATAGTGCTTGCTGTAGTAGCCAAAGAGTCTGACGGGACGTATGGCTACAAGATCACACAGGATGTCAGGACAGTTATTGAATTGTCCGAATCAACATTGTATCCGGTGCTTAGAAGACTTCAAAAAGACGAATGTCTGGCAACATATGATAAGCAATATAATGGAAGAAACAGAAGATATTACAAAATTACCGAAAGAGGTGCGGCTCAGTTGGGGCTGTACAAGGGTGAATGGTTGAACTACAGCTCAAAAGTAACGGGAATATTTTGTGGTGAGTCCTATGAAGGGAGAAATGAGTAATGAAGAAAGATGAATATTTGAAAGAGCTGGAAGCTTGCCTATCTGATATTTCGTCTGAGGAAAGAGAAGATGCGCTGGCATATTACAGCGATTACATTGAGGCCGGCGGTGAGGAAAATGAAGAAGCGACAATAGCGTCACTTGGCTCGGCAGCCGAGCTTGCGAAGACAATCCGATTAGCAAATAATGACACAAATGTCATTGACGGAGAATTCACTGAGAATGGCTATTCTGATAGTGAAAAGACTTATGAGTCATTGCAGGAAAGAACTGCAATTGTAAAAAATGACACTAATGTCAACAAGAATAAAACGAGTGCAAGCAAGATAATTCTAATTGTTATATTGGCCATATTTGCATTGCCTATACTCGGACCTGTTGCACTTGGTATTCTTGGCACATTGTTTGGCTTGGGAGTAGCAGCTATAGCAGTGGTGGCTGGTGTAGCAATAGTGCTTTTTGCAATAGGAATTGCGGGCTTTGTTTGCGGAATTGTAGGTATTGTTATTGGAGCGTTATCACTTTTCGGCCCGGGCGGAGTTTGGGGCGGTATGGTGATAATAGGCGGTTCTGTAATTTGTCTTGCGATAGGTTGTTTGTTTACCTGCTTGCTTGCAACGGGATTGATAAAGGCTATTCCTCCTGTTGTCAGAGGTATCGTAGATATTTGTATAAAATTTATTAACTGGCTTAAGAACCTTTTTTGCAAAAAGGAAAAGGAGGCGTAGTCAAAGATGAAAAAGAGTTGGAAATATATACTACTTAGTACATTTATTGCACTTGCGGTCGGAGCAATCCTTTTGATGGTCGGAATACTTAACGGCGGCGTCAATATGGCTAAGACTATCCTTGAAGACGGCGATTACTCTTTCGTGGATTACGATTTTGATGAGGGCAAGTGGCTTATCGGTTTTGGCGAAGACTGGAATGATGCTTTTGAGGAATATACCGAGAACCGTAGCTTTGATTTTGATAAGAATGACGTGGAAAACCTGACAATTGATGTTGCGGCAGCCGAAGTGTATGTAATGGAAAGTGATGCATCAAAAATAAAGGTAGATGTGAAGAATCAGCCGAAAATGAAGTATAAGGTATATGTTGATGATGAAACACTTCATATAAAAGATTCATTCATCGAAAATAGGAAGCACAATGATCCGACAGTTATTGAATTGTATATTCCCAAAGGAACTTGCTTAAATACTGTAAGTATTGATGTTGGGGCCGCAAAGATTAATGTTGATACAAAACTTGATTGTGAAGAATTCAACATTGATATGAGCGCCGGAGCTGTTGATCTTGATGGCTTGAAAGCTAAGAAGGTTAATTGCAACCTGGCTGCCGGAGCAATCAATTTTGCGAATGCATATACGGATAATGTCGATATATCGGTATCTATGGGCGAAGTGATTTACAGAGGTGACATTGAAGACGAACTTAACTTGGATTGCTCAATGGGTGATATTACAATGGAACTTGACAGCAGTGAAGGTGACCACAATTATGAGTGCTCTGTCGGTATGGGAAAAATGCGTATCGGAAATATTATGACAAATACGGTTGCATGTGACAGAGAAGTAGACAACGGAGCAAATTCAAATTACAATATAGATTGTTCGATGGGTAGTGTCGATATTACATTTGCGCAGAATGTGTAAGACTGTTTGAACAACAGGACTTCTGATTCTATGGCATTGTGAGAGTTATTAATCATAAACATGTATTACAGAAAAGGAGATTACGATTATGGATAAGAAATTAACAAAATCACAGGACAAAATGATTTGCGGAGTATGCGGAGGCATTGCTGAGTATTTTAACATTGATATTACGGTAGTACGTATTCTTTGGGTTATTTTTACTCTTATGGGCGGATGTGGCATTATTGCCTACATCATTGCTGCTATCATTATGCCGGAAGCATAACATATGCACAGACGGACATTATAGGCACATTAAATGTATATGTTGAAGAGAGGGTTGCATAATTGCAACCCTCTTTTTGCGTTTATGCGAGCGCCGCTATATGTAGGCTTGTATGAGCCCTTTGAAGCTGTTTGCTTCTATTGACAAAAAGGGCGCAAATAACTATCATTATTAATAGTAGTGTAATTTAGGTTCACTATGTAAAAAGCTAGAAAAAAGGACGTTATAATTATGAGTAAGGAATTGGCAAAGACCTATGATCCTAAGGGCATTGAGGATCGAATATATAGCAACTGGCTGGAGAAGAAATATTTCCATGCCGAGGTGGATCGTGATAAGAAACCATTTACCATCGTAATGCCACCACCAAATATTACAGGACAGTTGCATATGGGTCATGCACTTGACAATACGATGCAGGATATTCTCACCAGATATAAGAGAATGCAGGGATATAATGCATTATGGCAGCCCGGAACAGACCATGCATCGATTGCAACAGAAGTAAAGATTATTGAGACACTCAAAAAAGAGGGTATTGATAAAGCCGATCTGGGAAGAGAAAAGTTCTTGGAGCGAGCTTGGGAATGGAAGAAAGAATACGGCGGAAGAATTATTAACCAGCTTAAGAAGATGGGTTCATCATGCGATTGGGATCGTGAGAGATTTACAATGGATGAAGGCTGTAACGAAGCTGTAACGGAAGTATTCTGTAAGATGCACGAAAAAGGATGGATATATAAAGGAAGCAGAATTATTAACTGGTGTCCTGTATGTAATACATCCATTTCAGATGCAGAGGTTGAGTATGAGGAGCAGGCAGGTCATTTTTGGCATATAAAATATCCGATTGTTGATGATAACGGTCAGCCCAGCAAGACAGAATTCCTCACTTTTGCAACAACAAGACCTGAGACTATGCTTGGTGATACAGCTGTTGCTGTCAATCCAAAGGATGAGAGATATACATATCTTCACGGAAAGAGTGTATGGCTTCCTATAGTTAACAAAGCTATTCCTGTTGTGGAAGATGAATATGTTGATATGGAGTTTGGTACAGGTGTTGTTAAGATTACACCGGCACATGACCCTAACGATTTTGAGGTAGGTAAGCGTCATAACCTTCCTGAGATTAATATTATGAACGATAATGCTACCATTAATAAAAACGGTGGCAAGTTTGAAGGCATGGATCGCTATGAGGCAAGAGAAGCTATCGTTAAGGAACTTGATGAAGCAGGACTTCTTGTTAAGATTGAAGATTATTCTCATAACGTAGGTACACATGACAGATGTAAGACTACTATCGAGCCGCTTATTAAAAAGCAATGGTTTGTTAAGATGGATGAGCTTATTAAGCCGGCAGTAAAAGCAGTAAAAGACGGTGAGATTAAGCTTATTCCACCTCGTATGGATAAGACGTATTTTAACTGGACAGACAATATTCGTGATTGGTGTATAAGCCGACAGTTGTGGTGGGGACATAGAATTCCTGCATATTATTGTGATGATTGCGGCGAGGTGATTGTTGCAAAAAGTGCACCGAAGCAGTGCCCTAAGTGTGGATGTACACACTTTGAGCAGGATCCGGATACTTTGGATACATGGTTTTCTTCGGCACTTTGGCCATTTTCAACTTTGGGTTGGCCAAATAATACAGAAGACCTTAAGTATTTCTATCCTACAGATGTGCTTGTAACAGGATATGATATTATCTTCTTCTGGGTTATCAGAATGATATTCTCAGGTTATGAGCAAATGGGTGAGAAGCCGTTTAAGACAGTACTTTTCCATGGCCTTGTAAGAGATGATCAAGGTCGTAAGATGAGTAAATCTTTGGGCAACGGTATTGATCCGCTTGAGATTATTGATACATACGGTGCCGATGCACTTAGACTTACGCTTATTACCGGTAATGCGCCGGGTAATGATATGCGTTTCTACATGTCGAGAGTAGAGGCCAGCAGAAATTTTGCCAATAAAGTATGGAATGCCAGCCGTTTCATTATGATGAATATGGAAGGCAAAGATGTTAAGGAACCTCTTGCTACGGAACTTGAGCCTGTAGATAAGTGGATTATTTCCAAACTTAATACGGTAATTAAAGATGTAACCGAGAACATGGATAAGTTTGAACTCGGTATTGCTGTACAGAAGGTATATGATTTTATATGGGATGAATTCTGTGATTGGTATATTGAGATGGTTAAGCCACGTTTGTACAACTCAGACGATGCCGGAAGTCAGAATGCCGCTCTTTGGACTTTGAAGACAGTGTTAATTGATGCACTTAAGTTGCTTCATCCGTATATGCCGTTTGTAACAGAAGAGATATTCTGTACACTTCAGTCCGAGGAAGAATCAATAATGATTTCAAAATGGCCTGAATATACAACAAAGAGAGCATTTGCCAAGGAAGAAGCGGATATTGAGAGAATCAAGGAAGCTGTCAGAGGCATCAGAAATGTTCGTAGTGCAATGAATGTTGCACCAAGTAAGAAAGCTTCGGTATATGTTGTTTCTAAGGACAAGGATGTATGTGAGACATTTACTACAGGAAAATTGTTCTTTGCAACACTTGCGAATGCATTGGAAGTTATCGTTCAGTCTGATATGAACGGTATTGCCGATGATGCAGTGTCTGTTGTAATACCGGATGCCAATATTTATATGCCATTTGCCGAGCTTGTTGATATCAAGCAGGAGATTGAGCGTTTAACCAAAGAAGAAGAGAGACTCAAGGGTGAGATAAAGAGAGCATCGGGAATGCTTTCCAATGAGAAATTCACTTCCAAGGCTCCGGCTCAAAAAGTACAGGAAGAGAAAGACAAGCTTGCAAAATACGAGCAGATGCTCGGAGAAGTGCAGAAGCAATTGCAGAAAATGACAAAGTAGTAGGGATTCAAACTTTACGGGGTGGTGCGTATCTATGAGCGAAATGCAGAAACTGTCTGCCGACAGATTGAAACAGTTACGCGAACAACTAAAGAATGAGCAGGAAAAGCAGCAGGAACAGGATGCTGAAAAAGCAGCTGAGAAGGCCAAGAATGTTGAAGCTGACATGGAAGAACAGTTCAAGGAGGAGAGCGGTAAGTTTATCAGCGTAATTTTATCCGAGGACAAGATGTCGGCATCGGTAATACTTGGTAAACCGTATGATGATATCAATTATACGGTGCCTGAAGTGGTTGCGGCTTTGCGTAAGAACAAAGTAGTGCTTGGATTCAAGACTTCCGATATTATGGAGATGCTGAATGAGGGTATATACGAAGAGCCGATTACTGTTGCTGTTGGTAAAGATGTTGAGCAGGGACAGGACGGATATTTTGAGTTCACTGTGGATATGTCTGCGCATAAGACCCCGGAGATCAGACCTGACGGAACGGTTGATTATTCGTCAATGGGAAAACTGGCCAATGTAAGAGAGGGCGATATTATTGCTATATATCATCCCGCTGTGCAGGGCGTAAAGGGATATAATGTTACCGGAACAGAGTTGTTGCCCAAAATTGCAAAAGAATTGAATCCGCTCAGAGGCAAGAATATAGAGTACAATGAAGAGACTTTTGAATATAAGGCAACTCTTACGGGAAAAATATCATGCATAAACGGTAATGTTGAGATTCTTACCGTTCATGAGATAAACAATGATATCGATTTGACCATAGGAAGCGTTGAATTCTATGGAGATGTTGTAATAAACGGTAATGTTGAAGCAGGTTGTTTGATTAGAGCCGGTCGTAACGTTACGATTAACGGAACTGTATCGGGAGCAAAAGTTTTTGCCGGCGGTGATATTGTTTTGTCAAAGGGCGTTCAAGGTAACGAGAAAGCAAAGATATCTGCAAGAGGTAATGTTTTTGCTGATTTTATAGAATATGCTACTGTTGATGCCGGTGAGGATGTTCATGCCAATTCCATTATCAATTCCAATGTGAATGCAAAAGGAACAATCCTTGTAGACGGCACCAGAGGTGTGGTGCTCGGAGGATATGCGCATGGTTTGAAAGGTGTATCGGTACGTAATTCGGGCAATTATCTGGAACTTAAGACTGTGCTTCATGCCGGATATACACCGGAAGAATATGAAGAGTATACGAATATTGTTACAAAGGAAAACGAGGCCAAGCTTCAAATGGAAGAAGTGGTCAGTCATATGTCGATGCTGCTTCGAGAGGCACAGAAGAAGGGTGCAGATGATAAGAGTAAAGCTGAGATTATGGAACTCAACAAGAAGAAACAGGAAATATGTGACACGCTAAAGAGCCTGGATGATGATAAACACATAATTTCCGATAGAATGTCGGTGGGTGCCAATTCAAGTATCGTAGTCAGAGGAGATGTGTTCATCAATTCGATTATTTCCATAGATATGGCAATCTTAAAGATTATTAAACAGGATTGCATGGCCAAATATATATGCAGAAACGGCATCATTGAAAGAAGAATGATTCCTACATAGTGAGAACGATGAATATTGAAGATGTAAAGACATATAATGAGGCGGTATCGTATATTAATGCGATACCGCGTTTTTCGGGTAAAAATGAGATGACCGACACAGTGGCTTTCCTTGATGCGGTGCATATTTACCTGAAAAACAACCAATATGAGACAAGTGAATACAAACCGAAGATAATTCATGTGGCGGGAACAAACGGTAAAGGCAGTACATGTAGCTATTTGACATCCATACATAGACAGATGGGGTATAAGACCGGTACTTTTACCTCGCCGCATCTTGTTGATATGGTGGAGAGAATTGCAATTGACGGTGTGAGTATCTCACATGAAAGTTTTTTTTCTTATTTTCAGATAATACGTACTATTTTGAAGGAATATAATGAGGCAAGAGGTACATTATATCATCCGTCATTTTTCGAATTCATTTTCTTTATTGCAGTTATGTGCTTTACCGTTGAAGCTGCTCAGGTGCAAATATGGGAGACCGGACTTGGCGGCAGACTTGATGCTACCAATAGCCTGCCTGACAAAGATATATGTATCATTTGCGAGATAGGCATGGACCATATGGAATATTTAGGTGATACAATTGCGAGCATTGCATATGAGAAGGCCGGGATAATACGAGAAGGTGTGCCGGTAGTTGCTGTTAGCAATAATCCGCAATCGTTGTCCGTAATAACAGACAGGGCAAATGAAGTGGGAGCACCTTTAATAGTTACACCTGCTATTAAAAATATTACATATAATAAGAAGAATAAGGGGATTGATTTTTCATTTGAATCTCGTTATTATAATAATGCTACTTTTTATTTGAAGAGTGGTGCTTTGTACCAAGTTGAGAATGCAACGCTTGCAATTGCGGCTGTTGATGAGCTGTATAGAGGGGCGTGTGATACCGCAACAATACAGCGCGGACTTGATGCAATGATTTGGCCCGGACGACTTGAAGAAGTGGAAGACGGGGTGTTTTATGACGGTGCTCACAATGTTGACGGAGTGAATGCACTGATTGACAGCGTATCGACAGATGGCTGTAAGGGTGAGCGACTGTTACTTTTTTCGGCAGTGGATGATAAGCAGGCGGATGTTATGCTGCAGAATATCGCAGATTCGAAATTGTTTTCGCTTGTAGCTACAGCTCATATTGATAGTAGCAGAGGCATTAAAAGAGAAAAATTAGAAGAATTGATAAGTGTATGTAAATCCTACGCAGTATATGAGTCTGTGGAAGAAGCAATTGATGCACTTAAGAGAATACGTAAAAAGCAGGATTATATATATGTGTGTGGCTCACTGTATATGATTGGGGAACTTAAGTCACGCGGATAATGGAGCAAACATATGATTAATTTCGAAGAGGAATTGAAGAAATTCCATCCATCACTTGAAATAGAAGAAGCGGAAGACGCGATATACAACCAGGATCTTACGGATATGGCAGATTTGCTGGTAAGTCTGGTCAAGGAAGATAAAGAAACCAAAAGCGACAATCAATAGTATGGAGATATAAGCATGATATGCTATAACTGTGGAGCTACTCTGACCCACAATGATTTCTGTACCAATTGTGGAGCTGATGTGGCCAGATATAAGAAAATAATGAGCTTGGCAAATCTGTGTTATAATCGCGGATTAGAGCAGGCACATGTAAGAGACTTGTCCGGTGCGATTGAGTCTTTGCGTCAGTGTCTCAAGATGAACAAGAATCATGTTGATGCCCGTAATTTGTTGGGCCTTGTGTATTTTGAGATCGGTGAATATGTGGAAGCCTTAAATGAGTGGGTTATCAGTAAGAATTTACGTCCTACAAAGAATGTTGCAGATGATTACATCGGCATGCTGCAGGAGAATCCTACTAAGCTTGATGTATACAGTCAGGCAGTAAAGAAATATAATCAGGCATTGTCTTATTGTTATCAGGGCACGCTTGATTTGGCGATAATTCAGCTTAAGAAGGTTGTTAGTCTTAATCCCAAATTTGTTCAGGCAAGACAACTTCTTGCATTACTTTATATTCAGTCGGAAGAATGGGAAAGTGCAAGAAAAGAGTTGAATAAATGTCAGAGAACGGATGTAGGCAATGTCTTAACGTTACGTTATTTGGCAGAAGTATCGGAAGTTCTTGACATTGATGATGACGTAAATGATACAAAGAGCAAGAAGTTTATTCCCGAGACGGTAAAGTACACTCTTGATAATGAGACGATTATTCAACCGATGAACAGAGAGTCAAAGACCCTTTCGACGGTTGTTAATATTGTTATTGGTATTGCCATTGGTGTTGCGGTGGCTTGTTTGTTGATTCTTCCTGCAAGAATATCAGCTGCAAAAGAAGGACTTGATGAGAGCCTTAAGAAGACAAACGAGCAGTTGGATGCCAAGACAGCTGAGATTACAGAACTTTCTCAGGATTTGGATGCAACCAAGAAACAGAATGAGAAGCTTATGGCTGATCTTGATGTATATACCGGAGAAGGCGGTGCAATGACTGCTATGGACAGTTTGCTTGAAGCGGTAGAGTTGTATACAGAGAATCCCGAAGCTGTTACCGGTGTGGCAGAAGCTCTTGATAATATTGATGCTGATACATTATCGAAAGCATCTGAGAATTTTAACAATGTATATAATATGTTGATGGGTAAAATCGGTGCCGATGTAGGTTCTGAGTATTATGATTCGGGTATCAAGGAATATCAGTCGGAAATGTATGAAGATGCAATTGCTGACTTGACAAAGGCCTATGCTTATGATAATAGTAATGGAGATGCTTTGTTCAACCTTGCGAATGCATATCGTAAGTCTGAAGACAGCATTAAGGCAATTGAAACTTATGAAGCAGTTATTGAGAATTTCCCGGATACAGAGATGGCAACAAGATCGCAGCAGTATATTAATGAATTGAATGGTGATTGACGTAAGCAAGTTCAAAGGAGAACATATTTAATGTTCTCCTTTTCTATAGAAAAAATGAAGAAATGAGGAGAAATTATGGCTAAGAGAGAAGACATCCACAAAGTATTGATTATCGGTTCGGGTCCGATTATCATTGGACAGGCGTGTGAGTTCGATTATTCCGGAACACAGGCTTGTAAGGCATTACGTAAGCTTGGATACGAGATTGTGTTGGTTAATTCCAATCCGGCTACAATCATGACAGACCCTGAGACAGCAGATGTGACTTATATTGAGCCACTCAATGTTGAGAGATTGGAGCAGATCATTGCCAAAGAAAGACCTGATGCATTATTGCCTAATCTTGGCGGACAGTCAGGTTTGAACCTTTGTTCAGAGCTTAATCAGGCCGGTGTGCTTGAGAAGTATAATGTCGAAGTAATCGGTGTTCAGGTTGATGCTATTGAACGAGGTGAAGACAGAATCGAGTTCAAGAAGACTATGGATGAGCTTGGTATCGAGATGGCCAAATCAGATGTTGCTTACTCTGTGGAGCAGGCCCTTGAGATTGCGGATGAATTGGGATATCCTGTAGTACTTCGTCCTGCTTATACAATGGGTGGAGCAGGCGGCGGCCTTGTATATAACAAAGAAGAACTTAAGACAGTATGTGCACGTGGATTACAGGCATCGCTTGTAGGACAGGTGCTTGTTGAAGAGTCAATTCTCGGATGGGAAGAGCTTGAGGTTGAAGTAGTAAGAGATTCCGAAGGCAATATGATTACTGTATGTTTCATCGAGAATATAGATCCAATCGGTGTGCACACAGGTGATTCTTTCTGTTCGGCTCCTATGCTTACAATATCACAGGAGACTCAGGACAGATTAAAAGAGCAGGCATTTAAGATTGTAGATAAAGTTCAGGTTATCGGCGGAACAAACGTACAGTTCGCACATGATCCTGTCAGTGACAGAATTATTGTTATCGAGATTAATCCTCGTACATCACGTTCTTCCGCACTTGCTTCAAAGGCAACAGGTTTTCCGATTGCACTTGTATCTGCAATGCTTGCAACAGGACTTACTCTTAAAGATATTCCTTGCGGTAAATACGGAACTTTGGATAAGTATGTACCGGATGGAGACTATGTTGTAATTAAGTTCGCTCGTTGGGCATTTGAGAAGTTCAAGGGCGTAGAAGATAAGCTTGGTACTCAGATGCGTGCCGTTGGTGAAGTAATGAGTATCGGTAAGACATATAAGGAAGCTTTCCAGAAAGCAATCCGTTCACTTGAGACAGGCAGATACGGTATCGGACATGCTAAGAATTTTGATACTCTTGACAAAGAAGAGCTGTTAGCTAAGCTTGTTACACCTTCAAGCGAACGTCATTTCATTATGTATGAGGCACTTAGAAAAGGTGCAACCGTAGATGAAATCTTTGAAATAACAAAGGTTAAGAAGTGGTTTATCGAGCAGATGAAGGAGCTCGTTGAAGAAGAGGAGCAACTTGTTAAAACAAGCCTTGGAGCAGTTCCTGCAGATGAAGCACTTACAAAGGCTAAGAAGGACGGATTCTCTGATAAGTACTTAAGCCAGATTCTTAAGATAGATGAGGCACAGATAAGAGAGAAGAGAGAATCAATCGGATTGGTAGAGGCTTGGGAAGGTGTACACGTAAGCGGTACAAAGGACAATGCTTACTATTATTCAAGCTATAACCTTAAGAAAGATGAGAGTCCTGCAACCAATAATAAGAAGATAATGATTCTCGGCGGCGGTCCAAACAGAATCGGTCAGGGTATTGAGTTTGATTACTGTTGTGTACATGCTGCGATGGAACTTAAGAAGCTCGGATTCGAGACAATTATTGTCAATTGTAATCCTGAGACAGTATCAACTGACTATGATACTTCTGATAAGCTTTATTTTGAGCCTCTTACACTTGAAGATGTTCTCAGTATTTATCACAAAGAGAAGCCACTTGGCGTAATTGCTCAGTTTGGTGGACAGACACCGCTTAATCTGGCAGCAGATCTTAAGAAAAACGGCGTAAATATCCTTGGTACATCACCTGAGGTTATTGATTTGGCCGAAGACAGAGATCAGTTCCGCGCTATGATGGATAAACTTGGAATACCTATGCCTGAATCGGGAATGGCTGTTAATGTTGACGAAGCACTCGCTATTGCAACAAAGATTGGCTATCCTGTTATGGTTCGTCCTTCATACGTACTCGGCGGTCGTGGAATGGAAGTGGTATATGATGATGAATCACTTACAGAATATATGAAAGCTGCTGTCGGTGTAACTCCTGACAGACCGATACTTATTGATAGATTCTTAAATCATGCTCTTGAGTGTGAGGCAGATGCTATTGCAGACGGAGCTCATGCATTTGTACCTGCTGTTATGGAGCACATTGAGCTTGCGGGTGTTCATTCCGGAGATTCGGCATGTATCATACCTTCTGTTCATATATCTGAAGAGAATGTTAAGACAATCAAGGAATATACACGTAAGATTGCAGAGGAAATGGGCGTTAGAGGCCTTATGAACATGCAGTATGCGATAGAAAAAGGTAAGGTATTTGTACTTGAGGCCAATCCGAGAGCATCACGTACAGTGCCGCTTGTATCAAAGGTATGTAATATTCGTATGGTACCTCTTGCAACTCAGATTATTACATCGGAAATTACAGGAAAAGAAAGTCCGGTAAAGAGTTTGACAGAGAAGTCTATTCCTAACTATGGTGTTAAGGAAGCGGCGTTCCCGTTCAATATGTTCCCTGAAGTAGACCCTATCTTAGGACCTGAAATGCGTTCTACAGGTGAGGTACTTGGATTGTCGGCATCTTACGGCGAGGCATTCTTCAAGGCTCAGGAAGCTATACAGTCAAAACTTCCGCTTGAAGGAACGGTACTTATCTCTGTTAATAAGAAAGATAAGGATGAAGTAATTGAGATAGCCAAGATATTTGAGGAGTGCGGATTCAATATCATTGCAACAGACGGTACCAACAAGGTGCTTAATGATGCCGGTATTAAATCAACACGTGTTAATAAGTTGTACGAGGGACAGCCGAATATCAATGATATGATAATCAACGGTGAGATACAGCTTATTGTTAATTCACCTATCGGTAAGACAAGCGCTCAGGATGACAGTTATCTTCGTAAGGCAGCCATTAAGGCTAAGATTCCTTATGTTACAACAATTGCTGCTGCAAAGGCCAGCGCAGAAGGAATCAAATATGTTAAGAATAATCCATCCGCAGGCGTTAAGTCATTGCAGACTTATCATAGCGAGATTAAGTAAATGTTAAGACAAATGGAATTCAAAATGGAGCGCCCCGGATTGTTGAATGTCGGCGATCACGTGACAGTTACGGAAGGGGTGCTGCCAAGTAATTACTATTATACAATCGATCCGTCTCTTGCCATGTCACCCAATGTCCCTTTTAGGGAGAGGATGCTTGTAAGAGAAGGCGATGTAGTGGATATTAAGGAAAATACCCGTGGAATATATGTCACGGTAGCATTTGAAGAAGGAGATAAAAAATGATTAAGACAGTTAGTACCGATAAGGCTCCTGCAGCAATCGGACCATATTCACAGGCGATTATCGCAGATAAAATGTTGTTTGCATCAGGCCAGATACCGATTAATCCTGCAACAGGAAATGTTGAGACAACAACAATAGAAGACCAGACTACACAGGTAATGAAAAATATCGGTGCAATCCTTATTGAAGCAGGATGCGGATATGAAAATGTTGTAAAGACAACTTGTTTTTTGGCAGATATGAATGATTTTGCAGCATTCAATTCCGTATATGAGAAATATTTTCCGAATAAGCCCGCAAGAAGCTGCGTAGCAGTAAAACAGCTTCCCAAGAACGTATTATGTGAGGTTGAAGTAATCGCATGTATGTATTAGCATTAATTTTGTCCGCAACTATATGGGGTACTGCATTTGTAGCACAATCATTGGGAATGGACTATCTTAGTCCATTCTCATTTAATTCTATCCGATTTTTTATCGGCGGAATTGTACTTATCCCGGTAGTGTTTGTGTTTGAACTGATAGAGAAAAAAACGAAGAAGCCTGTAATAGACGATGAATATATTGCAAATAGAAGCAGAAGAAGAAAGACTACCGTAATAGGCGGAATGTGCTGCGGCGTATGGCTGACAATTGCTGTTATGCTCCAGCAGATAGGAATACTCTATACTTCTGTCGGTAAGGCAGGTTTTCTTACTACACTTTATATTATTCTGGTGCCGATACTTCAGGTGTTTTTCAAGAAGAGAGTACGCCCTATTATATGGATTGGCGCGATACTTGCTTTAGCGGGAATGTATATTATGTGCATTACCGAAGATTTTACGATTGGATTAGGAGATGCTATTGAAATATGCGGTGGATTGATATGGGCTTTCCATGTCCTTACAATCGACCATTTTGTGCCAAAAGCCAATGCCGTAGCCATGAGTAGCATTCAGTTCCTTACAACCGGTGTGTTATGCGGTATCGGTGCAATTATTTTTGAACGTGATGCAATAAGCATTAAGGCGGTACTTGATTGTGCCGGCCCAATATTATATACGGGAGTGTTGTCAAGCGGAGTGGCATATACTTTACAGGTGGTAGCTCAAAAGAAGGTGGAGCCTACCGTTGCCTGTTTGCTTATGAGCTTGGAGTCTGTTGCTTCGGCAATTGCCGCGTGGCTTGTACTTGGGCAGAAAATGACTGCAAATGAGATAGTCGGATGTGCGATTGTCTTTATTGCCGTGATTTTGGTACAGTTGCCTACGAAGGGCACACAAGTCGGTAATAATGCATAGATTATGCATAGAATATGCATTTTTGTCTTGCTTAATGTGATTATGACGGATGTTTATATTGCAAAACATTCCAAAAAGACTTGAATTATGCATTTTTGAGATGTATATTAACATTTGAGTCGATAGATTATGTAGGAGGATGATATTATGGCAAAGGAAAAAGTTGTTTTAGCATATTCTGGTGGTCTTGATACAACAGCCATTATTCCATGGTTGAAGGAGACTTATGACTACGATGTAATATGTGCTTGTATAGATGTAGGACAGGAGAGCGAGCTCGACGGACTTGACGAGCGTGCAAAATTGTCCGGCGCTGAGAAGCTCTATATCTGCGATGTAGTAGATGAATTGTGTGATGATTATATTATGCCGACTGTAAAGGCTAATGCGGTATATGAGAATAAGTATTTACTTGGAACATCTTTTGCAAGACCTCTTATTGCAAAAGAGCTTGTTCGTATCGCAAGAGAAGAAGGTGCTGTAGCGATCTGCCACGGTGCAACCGGAAAAGGTAACGATCAGCTCAGATTTGAGCTTTCAATTAAGGCTCTTGCTCCGGATATCAAGGTTATTGCCGTATGGAGACAGCCTGAATGGACACTTCAGTCACGTGAGGATGAGATTGAGTTCTGTAAGGCACACGGAATTGATCTTCCTTTTGATGCAAGCCATTCATACAGCCGTGACAGAAATATCTGGCACATCAGCCATGAGGGACTTGAGCTTGAGAGCCCTGCATGCGCACCAAACTATGATGATTTGCTCGTACTCAGTGTTACACCACAGAATGCTCCTGATGAAGCAGAGGATGTTGAACTTGAGTTCAATGCAGGTATTCCTGTTGCAATCAACGGAAAGAAGATGAAGACATCCGATATTATCCGTGAACTTAACCGTCTTGGCGGTAAGCATGGTATCGGTATTATTGATATTGTAGAGAACCGTGTGGTTGGTATGAAATCTCGTGGTGTATATGAGACACCCGGCGGAACAATTCTTATGGAAGCACATACACAGCTTGAGGAGATTTGTCTTGACAGAGAGACTCTTGCTTACAAGAAGCTTGTTGCTACAAAGTTTGCAGATCTTGTATATGAAGGAAAGTGGTTCTGCCCGCTTAGAGAGAGCTTGTCAGCATTTGTTGATAAGACACAGGAGACTGTAACAGGTACAGTTAAGATGAAGCTTTATAAGGGTAATATTATTAAGCAGGGAACAACAAGCCCATATTCACTTTACTCTGAGAGCCTTGCTTCATTTACAACAGGTGACCTTTACGATCATAAAGATGCATCAGGATTCATCAATTTGTTCGGACTTTCAATGAAGGTTAGAGCTATGATGAAGCAGAATGTTGAGAAGAATACAAAGTAAGATTTCCGTAAGGATATCGGTCGCAGAACTTAGATGACGCGTATATTGGATTCTTACAACATAATATTGTGATAAATAAAAGCCGAATGATTTCTCATTCGGCTTTTATTCGTGCAATTAATCTATTAGTGCGTGAATGGCGGCACTGTCGTATGTAACACTGGTTACATGATTAACTTCAATCTGATATAGGGCATTGGCAGCTATATGTTCTGCAACCTGTTCTACATCACGTATGCCCGAAGTGCCGGAACATAGTTCGATTACCGCATCAAGTCCGTCATCCGTGAGCTTCACTTCATCTTTGTTCATGCTCATACGTTTAAGAATTTTTGGCAGTGCAAAATCGTTAAAGATTATCTTTTTTTCTTCGGCAGTATAATCGGGAATCTCAATAACAGCAAAACGTGACATGATAGGTGCCGATATTTTGCTCTTATCATTGGCTGTTGCGATAGGATATACGCCGTCTGTCGGAATCATGCATTCCATATAATTGTCCGTAAAACCAAGATTATCAAGCAATGTCAGCAATACGTCCGCAGGGTTGCCGTTACCTTTACCTTCATTGGCTTTGTCCAACTCATTGATAATGAATACAAGTTTGGATTCACCGGCCTGAGCAAATGCTTCCATGATGATACCCGGTTTCGCATTGGCATATACTCTGGAACTACCTGTCAATTGCTCGGGGTCATTTATCGAACTCATATCCAAAGTAGTCCAGGACAGCTTGAGAATTCTGGCTACGGCATAAGCTACCTGAGACTTTCCGGTACCGGCAGGACCGACAATCAACAGACCGTATGCAGGAAGCGTATGAGTACGATTAATCTGAATGATTGTCTCGATGATACGCTGTTTAACTTTATCCATACCGTACAATTCTTCGTCCAATATTTTTCTTGCTTCAACCGGATCGATATCCGTGAAGTAATTGTTTTTCCATTTGATACTAAGCATCGTTGATAAAGCTCGTAATGCGTGGCGGCGTTCTTCCGGCGATACTTCGTTGGATTTGGCTACGCTTAAATTACGTCTTGCCCAAAGTTTGACATTGTCGGGAAGAGTGGTATCGGCACATGCCAAAAAATCAGTGATACTTTGTATACTGGTTAGCTTCATCGAATCTCCGCGCTCTTCTTTATCATCTTCGTCTGTAATATCTTCGGAAGGAGGATCGGAAGAAAGAAGCCTCTCAATCATATACTGAAGGAAACCGTTTTCACTGGACAATTTGTTGCTGTTACCAAATGCCTGTTCGCGTATTTTGTATACGGCATATCCTTCGCTTGTCACGGCACCCGAGAGTCTTACTTTTATATGGTTTTCACCAAGCCATTTCAAAAGGCTTGTGAATCTTGCATCTATTCTTAAGATGTCCGCACTGTATTTCTCTTCATCCTCAAATTCGAATGAGGTACGCTTAATTGGATTGACAAATAAGCCGCCGGTGTGATGCTTGAGTTTACCGCATGTATTGTCAAGTACCATTATTGGGTGCTTATCGTCGGCAATTGATGCGTCAGAATAAAAAACAGTATATGTGCAGACAGCAACTGCGCCATCTGCCGGTTTGTCTTTAAAATCAAAAACGGGCATATTAATCTCCTTAATCGTTAAAGTATGTACGTGATACGTAAGTATCCCATTTGTTATCGGCATCCTTATCCAGGGTGAAGGTGTTATATGCAACGGCTGTGGTTGCACTCATCTGCCCTTCACTATATTGAATGGTAAGTGTCAGATAGTCAACCGATGCTGCGGTATCATTAAGAATGTTATCGGCAAGCGGAGGCATTGCATACATTACAAGTTTTATCAGCAACGGTGTTGTGCGGCCTTTTATCAAATTGAGCAATAACGGGCGCATCTTTCCGAATGCGGCATATTCATACGGACTTAAAGAAACATCATCATCTGAATAGAATTCTTTATTCTCTTTGCCGTTTATGGATACGGTGTTGGCAGTTTTGATTGTTGCTTCTTTTAGAAGAAAGCAGTCAAAGGTATCCGTCATAAGCAGTTTGTTCATGAATTCCTTTTTAGCCGTTATATTATACAGATTCATAGCATCTGACCTTTCTTTTCAGTGGCTTAATATAATTCAATTTTATGTGATATTTGTGTTTGTCCGGCATAACCACATGCATAAAAGATATGCATTCAATATGGTGTATATTGACTATGGTAGATGTACTGATAGCGAAAAATGCCGGAAATGAACATATTTCAAACCATAGCTTTTGAGGTGTCATAATGACTTTTTTTACGGTGCCGTTTTTCAAATGGATATCGGAATCATATTTATTTCCGTGAATATATACAATCTCGTCCTGCTCAAGATAAAATGTCTCGCTGTTATTGCGCAATTCAATCTTGGGTGTATAGTTTTTCTTTTTTATCTCAATTATTCGGTCAATAGTGTTCGACAGCTCGTTTACGATAAGCGGCTTATTGATAAATAGACTGTTGTCGGGAATATTTGGTGAACTGCTGTAGTCTATGGTGGATATACAGAAAAGAATGGGTGTTGTCACGCCCTTATTACGTAGTGCGTTGGCAATGTAAACGGAATCGGATTCAGGTTCGGTGGCATCCAGAATATAGACATCATATATCATATTGGTGGATAGAATTGAACCCGCTGTGCCAAATACGTCAACGTAGAATACGCCTGTAGTGTTACGTCTGCGGTCTGATTCCCTTGATAAGAGACGTTCTGTCTGTTTTCTGTCGCCCACGCTACTGTCACAGAGGGCGATGCGTAATGATGTATCCATAATAACCCTCTATAAAAATGCGAATTCCAACGGTGACAGATGAAGAGCCACAATAGCGGCAATTTGAATAAACAAAATAGCCGGCATGCCATATACAAAAGAGACATGTCTGGTCTTATGTCTGAAGACATACATTCCTAAGATTGAACCTATGGTGCCTCCAATGATTGCTATAAGAAAAAGAGTAGCTTCCGGTATACGGAAAGCTCTTTTAATTGCCCTCTTTTTATCGATACCCATAAGGGCGAACCCTATTATATTAACTATCAGCAGATATCCTGCTATTAATCCTATCACATCCATAGGTGTAGTATAGCACAAAATGTGCTTTTCGCAAGAAAAATGAAGTATATCGGGAATTATGCAGAAAGAGGCTCTAATATGCAAGATTATGCAATAACCAAATGAATATGCAAATAAATGTGCATAAAATGCAAATACTGTTGCATATTATGCAAGATGAAAATATAATAGGGGATATTCTTAATATAATCATAAGAAAACATTCATTTCATTACATGCCCAATTGAGGCATTTGCATTGACACATAAATAATTGAACGTTTGAAAAATAGGCGATTCTGAGTTATTATAATATGTTGGAGTGGTGCGGTAGAGGTACACCTTTTGTTGCGTCGCTTCGGAAAGAGGATAATATGGTTAGAGTGATGACAATAGATGATTATGATGGTGTTCGCGATTTGTGGATGAAGATAAAAGGCTTCGCAATAAGAAGTATTGATGATTCCAAAGAAGGCGTGGACAGATTCTTGAGACGTAATCCTACCACAAGTGTGGTAGCTATTGAAGATAATAAGGTGGTCGGAGCGATACTTTGCGGACATGACGGAAGAAGAGGCTGTATGTATCACGTATGCGTTGATCCCGATTATCGTAGACGCGGCATAGGTAAAGAGATGGTTGTTATGGCTATGAAGGCCTTGCAGGCGGAACATATCAACAAAGTCAGTCTTATCGCTTTTACCAGTAATGATATAGGTAATGCTTTCTGGAAGACGATAGGCTGGACCAAGAGAGAAGACCTCAATTATTACGATTTTACATTGAATACGGAAAATATTATTAAATATAACGAATGATTTGGAACAGAGGGTGGATAAATGAAGCAGATAAACGGTGGAATAACAGCAGCACAGGGCTATATGGCAACAAGCTGCGAGGCAAATATCAAATATAAAGACAGAACGGATATGGCACTTGTTTTTAGCAAGGAGCCATGTACATGTGCGGGAGTATTTACATCCAATGTGGTTAAGGCTGCATGTGTGCAGTGGGATATGCAATTGGTAGCAAGCGGTGAACCGATGCATGCGGTAGTTATTAATTCGGGAATAGCAAATGCCTGCACGGGAAAAGAAGGCTTTGATGCATGTGAAGCAACTTCAAAAGCTGTTGAAGAAGCCCTTGGCGTATCGTATAAGAGTGTGGCGGTTGCATCAACGGGAGTAATCGGTATGCAGTTGCCGGTAGATAAATTGACAGCCGGTGTAAAGAAGATGGCAACAACACTTGATGACAGTATAGATGCGGGCACAAATGCAAGTAAGGCTATTATGACTACGGATACCATTAATAAGGAAGTAGCTGTTGAGTTTACCGTAGGCGGTAAGACAGCTGTTCTTGGCGGAATGAGTAAGGGCTCCGGAATGATTCATCCGAATATGTGCACTATGTTAGCTTTTCTTGCAAGTGATGTAGCTATTGAGAAGTCACTGTTGCAGGAAGCACTTTCCGAAGTGGTTAAGGATACATTCAATATGATTACGGTTGACGGCGATACATCTACCAACGATACATTGATGGTGATGTGCAACGGTTTGGCCGGCAATTCGGTGATAGATAAGAAGAATGAGGATTATGAGACATTTAAGGAAGCACTTTCTTTTGTATGTGAGTATCTTGCCAAGAAAATGGCAGGCGATGGAGAGGGTGCAACAAAGCTGTTTGAAGCAAAGGTAATCAATGCAAAGAGCAAAGAAGATGCGAGAGTACTTGCAAGAGCGGTAGTCGGCTCCAATTTGTCAAAAGCAGCAATATACGGATGTGATGCCAATTTCGGACGTTTCTTATGCGCTATGGGATATTCCGGTGTTACATTTGACCAAAATGATGTTGAACTTTTCTTTGTCAGCAATGTCGGTAAATTACAAGTGTTTGACCACGGTACACCATTAGCGTTTGATGAGGAACTGGCAACAAATATTATGAAGACAGATGCTGTTACGGTACTTATAGATATGCATGAAGGTGACGCTTCGGCAACAGCCTGGGGATGCGATCTTACATATGATTATGTTAAGATTAATGCCGATTACAGAAGCTAATAGATATTGAGTGATAATACATTTTTGAATGATGGAGGAATTATGAACGAGAAAGAGATGGATAAGTTGTTGGCTAAGGCAGAAGTGCTTATTGAGGCGCTTCCATATATTCAGAAGTTCAACAGAAAAATAATCGTAGTAAAGTACGGTGGTTCTGCTATGAGTAATGAAGAACTCCAGTCTAACGTCATTAAGGATGTTACATTGCTCAAATTGGTCGGTTTTAAGCCGATAATTGTACATGGAGGCGGAAAGGCAATATCCAAGTGGGTTGAGAAAAGCGGAAAAGAGGCCAAATTTGTAAACGGTCTTCGAGTGACTGACGAAGAGACTATGGAAATAGCCGAAATGGTACTTGGCAGAGTTGGCAAGAACTTAGTCAGAATGGTTGAAGAACTTGGAGTAAGAGCTGTCAGCGTTTCAGGTAAAGACGGCGGTATGTTAAAGGTAAACAAGAAGTACAGCGACGGTCAGGATATAGGATTTGTAGGTGATGTAAAAGCGGTTGATCCTAAAGTGATATTTGATCTTTTGGATAATGACTTCCTGCCTATTATCGCTCCTATCGGTCTTGATGATGATTATAATACATATAATATTAATGCAGACGATGCGGCTTGTGCCATTGCCAAGGCAGTGGGAGCCAATAAGCTGGTATTCTTGACAGATACAGAAGGTTTGTACAGAGATTTTAATGATAAGTCATCGTTTATACCGAGAATATCTGCTAAGGAGGCAGATGAGCTCATTGCTTCCGGCATGATTGGCGGAGGAATGTTACCAAAGCTTAATAATTGTACGGATGCAGTGAAAAACGGTGTAGGTAATGTGCATATCCTTGACGGACGTATACCTCACAGCATGTTGCTTGAGATATTTACCGACAGTGGTATCGGTACAGCAATTATTGATGAATAGATATATGGAGAATAGTGATGAATAAGACAATTGAGTTGGCAGAAGAACATCTGCTGCATACATATAATCGTTTTCCGGTCGTTCTTGATTATGGAAAAGGTGTAAAACTTTATGATACCGATGGCAAAGAATATCTCGATTTTTATTCGGGAATCGGTGTACATGCTCTCGGTTATGATGTGGAAGAATACAAGGATGCGCTTAAAGCACAGATAGACAAGATTATTCACGTATCCAATCTGTATTACACAGATGTTTGCGCTGAGGCGGCTTGCAAACTGACAAAGGTCGCAAAGATGGATCGTGTATTTTTTACCAATTCGGGTGCGGAAGCTATTGAGGGTGCGCTTAAGACAGCACTTAAGTATGCATACAATAAGGATGGTAAAAATGACCATGAGATAGTAGCACTTGATCATTCTTTCCACGGCAGAACATGCGGTGCTTTGGCTGTTACAGGTAAGGCTGCATATCGTGAGGCTTTTGAGCCGCTTATAAGTAAGGTCAATTTTGCCAATATGAATGACCTGCAGTCGGTGACTGATGCAGTCAATGACAAAACATGTGCTATAATCTTGGAGACAGTTCAGGGTGAAGGCGGTATTTATCCTGCAACGAAAGAATTCATTGAAGGCGTATATAAATTATGTAAGGAAAAAGATATTTTACTCATTCTTGATGAAGTACAGTGTGGAATGGGACGTACGGGATATATGTATGCTTGGCAGCAGTATGACATTGTGCCTGATGTAGTGACATCGGCCAAGGGATTGGGTAACGGTGTTCCTGTCGGAGCATTCATGATGACTGAGAAAGTGGCTAAGAATTCACTTGTAGCAGGCGATCATGGCTCGACATACGGAGGTAATCCGCTTGTATGTGCTGCGGTATCGAAGGTCCTTGATCTGTTTGAGGAAAAGAAGATACTTGAGAATGTTAATACGGTAACACCGTATTTGAATAAGAAACTTGATGAGTTGACAGCAAAACATGCTTGTGTAACCGCTCACCGCGGCATGGGATTTATGCAGGGCCTGGAGCTTACGGTTAAGCCGGGTGATGTTGTAAATAAATGTATGGATAAGGGCTTGTTGTTGTTAACGGCAGGTACAAATGTATTGCGTATGTTGCCACCGCTTGTTATTACAAACGATGATGTAGATAAAATGTATGCGATTTTGGATGAAGTATTAACCGATATGGATTGAGGAAAACCCCATGAATGAAAGTAAGAGATATTTGTCGGTATTATTGTGTATATGTATGGTTGTAGCATCACTTGTTATAAGCAAGACATGTACAATGGACAGCGAAGAACCTGTTAATCGAAATAATGATTCACTTGTTGTGTGGTATACGGATGATACAATGACTGACTACTTGAGTCAAATGGCTGTGGAGTATAATGAAAAGCACCATATCAGAGTACTTCCGAAATTACAGTCCGGAGACGATTATATTGAATCAATATATAATGCGTCAATTGATAACGAGTCGGCACCTGATTTATATATTGTAAGTAATGATGCTTTGGAAAAGGCAGTTTTGTCCGGTACGGCTATAAGGGTAGATGAAACGTCCGAAGTGTTAAATGAGACCAATTTTCCACAGGCAGCCTTAAGTGCCGTAACATACGACGGACAACAAGTGGCATATCCGTATTATTTTGAGACGAGTGCGCTAATATACAACAAGACATATTTGCATGATATGGCATCTGATACGGTAGAAGCTTTGAATGCTGATAATCCTGAGAATACTGAGGGTGGCGGCGATGAAGTCGAAAGCGAGGAGACGCAGGAAGATATAACCGATTTGCCTATTGATGAGCAGATTGAGATAAGAATGAATGAAGCAATTCCTGTAACTTTTGACGATTTGTTATCTTTCGCCAATGATTATAATGCTCCGGAAGCTGTAGAATCAGTGTTTAAGTGGGATGTACGAGATCTGTTTTACAATTTCTTCTTTATCGGTAATTATGTGGATTTGGGAGGCGTTAACGGTGACAATATCGAAAGCATCAATTTGTATAATCTTGATGCAATTTCGGCATTGAAAGTATATCAGGATATGAACCAGTTCTTTTCATTTGAATCCGAAGATGTAACTTATGATCAAGTGGTGGAGGATTTTATACAGGGAAAATTGGTATTTGCCACTGTTACCACAGATATTGTGGCTAAGCTTAAGGAAGCTACACAGGCCGGAGATTTCAAATATGAGTACGGTCTTACGATGATACCGGATTTGAATGATGAAATGGATACAAGAAGCCTTTCGGTTACAAATGCATTGGTAGTAAACGGTTATAGTGACAAAATTGCTGATGCAAACGGTTTTGCCAGATTCCTGTGTATGGATAATGCGGCGACTCTGTATGAGAAAACAGGTAAATTACCATCAAAATCAAATACAGTGGCGGAAGATGATGCATCTTATGCTTTTGTTGAGGAATATACGTATTCTGTACCGATGCCCAAGATGATGGCTACATCTAATTTCTGGTTGAAGATGGAAGATACATTCGCAAAGGTATGGTCGGGAAAAGATGCTTCGGGTTGCCTGAAGGAATTGTCAGAGCAGGTAAAGATGCAGATTACCGGTAGCGAAGTACAGGAAGAATATATTGAGGCAAAAACTGAAGAAGAATCAATTGAATATTTGGATGAGGAAGCTCTCAAAGAAGAGGCGATGAATGAGGAAGAATAATCTATTATAGATTGATTGCCTGAATGAAAAACGGTTTGCTTACTGATATGTCCCTTCTTTACCGAACATGCAAAATGTCGATAAAGAAGGGATATATCAAAGATAGCAAACCGTTTCTTTTTTTATTCCAGATATTTGGCTGCACCGGTGGCAGCGTTGGCACCATCGGCAGCAGCGGTGATTATTTGACGCAATGGTTTATTACGTGCATCGCCTGCGACAAAGATGCCGGGAGTGCTTGTTGTACATGATTCGTCGGCTATTATATATCCTGCATCGTTCATATCTACCAAGCCTTTGAAAAGCTCTGTATTAGGATGTGTGCCTACGGCAACAAATATTCCGTCAACAGTTAGTGATGTATCTGTGTTGTCGACATTGTTGTGCAGCATAATGCTTTCGACATGGTCACTACCTTCTATTTTGGTCACAATTGCATTATATATAATCTCAATATTAGGTGTGTTCATAACCGTTTGTGCAAGCTTTGCGGCACCTCTGAAAGTATCTCGTCTGTGAATCAGATACACCTTTGTACATGTTCGGGCAAGAAATATTGCATCTTCGAGTGCAACATCACCTCCGCCTACTACGGCAGTCACCTTATTCTTGAAAAATGCACCGTCGCAGGTAGCGCAGTAGCTTACACCCATGCCTGCAAGTTCTTCTTCGCCCGGGATATTGAGCTTGTTGTGCGCAGCACCGGTAGCGATAATCAGAGAACGTGCTTCAATAGTATCAAAAGCTGTTTTGATAGTGAAACCATCGGCAGATTTGGCTACCTCGGTAGCATCATCATCTACAAAGGATACACCGAAATCTGTGGCATGATCTTTGAATTTCATACCCAAATCAAATCCGTTTATACCGGGAAGACCGGGATAATTATCAACTTCATATGTGGTGAGCACCTGGCCTCCGCCGGGCTCCGAATCTATTACTACTGTGTCAAGTCCCGCTCTTTTGCCATAAATACCTGCAGTCAGTCCGGCGGGGCCCGAACCGATAATTGCTATATCGTACAAGATATCACCTCCTTATTTTTTAACCTACTTATTATAGCATATTTTCATATTTTCTTGGGAGCATAATCCGGGCTTGCCGATTGGGGCTTGCTTGGGCTTGTCGGTCGTGCTGGGGGCTTACGGATGCCGGGATTGTGGATTTTTGCCGTTTCCGGCAACGGAAATGCTTGTTTTGCCTGGTTTCGGATGCCGGGTTTGCGGATTTTTGCCGTTTCCGGCAACGGAAATGCTTGTTTTGCCTGGTCTCGGATGCCGGGATTGTGGATTTTTGCCATTTCCGGCAACGGAAATGCTTGTTTTGCCGGGTTTCGGATGCCGGGATTGTGAATTTTGGCCATTTCCGGCAACGGAAATGCTTGTTTTGCCTGGTTTCGGATGCCGGGATTGTGGATTTTTACCATTTCCGGCAACGGAAACGGCAAAAAGGATGTACCCCCAAAGGTGTTGCCAAAAGAATAAGCTTGCAAGTCAATGAAAAAAGTAACTAAATATGTTGCATTATATACGCATCTCATATAGAATTAACGTGTCATTATACGGAAATCCTCTATCGGTGAGATGGAGGCTGTGACAAATATGAATATAAGAAGAATACATGCGACCAATGAAAAGATGGCGAAGGTTGTGTTTGCGGCTGCAACATTGGTCGTAAGCGTGCTGGTACTGGGTGTGTGTGCATCTTGCGGTAACAAGCAGATCATATATGAGGAGTCGATGGATTCACTGTCGGGAAGCGAAGCTGTAAGCATAGAAAATGAGCAGGATTCAATGCCTTTTGATACAACAAAAGAGGATTCGGTTTCGGGTGAACAGGAGAGACAGGCATATATCGAAGTATCTACGGTAGAAGCTGAGCGTAAGCTTGTTGTGCACTTGTGTGGGGCAGTCAATAATGCCGGAGTGTATGAATTGGATGTGGACAGTCGTATTATTGACGGCATTAAGGAAGCCGGCGGATTACGTGAGGATGCATGTGCTGATGCACTGAACTTGGCATTGCCGCTCGAAGATGGTAGCAGAGTATACATTCCTACTATGGAAGAAGTTCAGCAGAGCGCAGATGCCGGGAACGAGGCTGTTAATATTGTAGCACCGAGCGATTATGTTTCTGTGCCGATAAATGCTACGCAAGCTTCCGATACTGCTCGTAATGAGGGTGGACTTGTTAATATCAATACGGCAGATGAGGCTAAGCTTACTACGCTAAAGGGTATTGGTGCAGGTAAGGCAAAAGCGATAATTGAATACAGAACAGAACATGGTGGATTTGATAAGATCGAAGACATCATGCAGGTTAGGGGTATTAAACAGGCAGGTTTTGACAAAATAAAGGATAGTATAACGGTTAAGTAAATGAACAAAGTATTGGTAGTAGATGACGAGAGATTAATAGTAAAAGGACTGAAATTCAATCTTGAACAGGATGGCATGATTGTAGATTGTGCATATGATGGAGAGGAAGCCTTACAGTTGGCGACAAAGAATGAGTACAGCCTTATATTGTTGGATATAATGCTTCCTAAACTGACGGGTTATGAAGTATGCCAGCAGGTACGTGAATTTTCCGATGTGCCGATTATTATGCTGACAGCCAAGGGCGATGATATGGATAAGATACTTGGTCTTGAGTACGGTGCAGATGATTATATGACTAAGCCGTTTAACATTCTTGAAGTCAAGGCTCGAATAAAAGCTGTCATGAGACGTACAAATGGGAAAAAGTCTCAGAAATTAAAGCAAGATATAATTAAGTATGGTGAATTAACGTTGGAATCTGACAGCCGTCGTGTGATACTTGCAGGTGAAGAAGTAAAACTGACAGCAAAGGAATTCGATATTCTCGAGCTTTTACTGAATAATCCTAATAAAGTCTACAGCCGAGAGGATCTCTTGCATGAGATATGGGGTAAGGGCACACCTGCTGATGCAAGAACTGTGGATGTTCATGTCAGACGTTTGCGTGAAAAGATTGAACCTGACTCGGGAACTCCGCATTATGTATTCACAAAGTGGGGAGTGGGATATTATTTCAATGCCGAGATTTATAGATAAAATCAAAAGAATTACATCACTTAGAAGCTTTAGAGCCAGAATATTCATTGTGGTATTCATAGTGGGACTGATACCGTGTATAGTTCTGCGTGAATCTATTCTGTATAGCTATGAAGCTCGTGCTATCAGCGTCAGAGAATCCGAAGTACAGAATCAGCTGAAGATCATTGCCGATCATCTGATTACGTATAACTATTTACAGGATCAATCAAGCGAGGCTGTCAATGCAGAGCTGGAGCAGCTATCCAATCTATATGATGGTCGTGTTATCATCATCAACGGTAATTTCAAAATTATCAAAGATACATATGGAATCAGTGTGGGGAAGAATATTATTTCGGAAGAGGTAATACGCTGCTTTAAGGGCGAGAATGCCACAAAGTATGATAAAGATAATGGCTTTATCGAAATGACAATTCCCATTATTGAGAATATATCCGATGAAATAAACGGTACGGAGACGTCTATAGTACGTGGTGTAATGCTCACAAGTGTCGCAACGGACACTATTTCGATAACACTTGATATCTTAGGAAGAACGGCATGGATAATAGAAGTTGCCATGCTTGTAGCTGTCTTTGTGCTTGCGATGTTATTCTCAGGGATGTTGGCCAAGCCTTTCAATAAAGTTACGGATGCGATAAATGAAGTGAAGAGCGGTTACAGTGATGAAGCTCTGTCCGTTCCTGATTACAAAGAGACGGAACATATTGTTGAAGCCTTTAATAAGGTGCTCGGTCGAATGAGAACAATCGATCAGTCCAGACAGGAATTTGTATCTAACGTTTCTCATGAGCTTAAGACACCTATTACATCAATTAAGTTGCTGGCGGAGTCGCTTCTTATGCAGGATGATGTTCCGCAGGAATTGTATAAGGAATTCATGCAGGATATTGTGGGCGAAATTAACAGAGAAGATACGGTAATAGGCGATTTGCTTGAACTTGTTAAATTGGATAAGACCAATGCCGAATTGGAGGTAGCAGATTATTCGATTAATGAGATTATTGAGCGTATTCTTAAGCGTTTGGTACCGATAGCACGACAGACAGATATTGAACTGGTATTTGAAAGTGCCCGTGAGGTAGCGGCTCAGGTGGACGAAGTGAAATTGACTTTGGCATTCACCAATTTTGTGGAAAATGCCATTAAATACAATAAGGAACACGGAAGTGTACATGTGACACTTGATTGCGATCATCAGAATTTTACAGTAAAAGTCTCTGATACCGGTATTGGTATTCCGGAAGAGGCATTTGACAGAATATATGAGAGATTTTATCGAGTGGACAAATCACATTCGCGAGAAATCGGAGGCACCGGCTTGGGACTTGCCATTGCGCGTAATATTGTGTTGATGCATCGCGGAACTGTTGATATTGAAAGCGAGCTTGATGTCGGTACTACATTTACAATAACGATACCTTTGATATATACAGGATACAAGAAGGAATAGCAGATGAAAAAATGTTATATTGTCGGTATTTGCCTGATAATGACATGTATGTGGGTGATTATGTCTGGTTGCGGACGTGAAAAAATACCGGTTGGAACAAGAAAATATAGCGTGTATTATCCGGATAGGGAAGAGAACAAAATACTGTCCAAGGATTATTATTCGGCAAATAAGGACACAGAATTGCTGATTGACGAGCTGATATGTGAGCTTAGTACATCACCTGAAGATGTGAATCTTAGGGAAACTGTGCGCGATTTTGAGATTGAATCATACGAGATTAGCGATAAGCAGTTGTCCTTGCAAATAAGTGAGGAATACAAGAATATCGAACCGACAACCGAGATATTAGTAAGAGCAGCCATAGTTCGTACATTGACTCAGGTACGAGGAATCTCTTATGTCAGCATGCATTATTCACAGGAAGATATGCTGGATGCGCTGGGGCAGCCTGTAGGACTTATGAGTGCGGAACAGTTTATTGATAATACCGGTAACGAGATTAATTCATATGAGATGGTAGAACTCAAGCTTTATTTTGCATCTCGTGACGGTAACAGACTGATACCGACTAAGAGAACTGTAGTGTATAACAGTAATATTTCAATGGAAAAACTGGTGGTGGAACAGTTGATTAAAGGCCCTGAGTCCGATAACATAGCACCTGTTATCAATCCTGAAACGGAAATCATAAATGTAACTGTCAAAGACGGAACCTGCTATGTAAATCTAAATAGCGCATTTTTGACATCTGAAAATATTGTTGTGCCCGAATTAACCGTGTATTCAATAACCAATTCATTGGTAGAATTGCCTAATGTAAATAAGGTTCAGTTCAGCGTTGACGGAGAGACAGAGATTAGTATTAGTGAGAATATTTCACTTAATGTGCCGTTTGAAAGGAATCTTGATTTGGTAAGATAAGATGAAAGAAATATATAGAAAAGTCCGGTGCATGGTGCGTGTCAGACCGATGTGCGCGTTATGTATTTTGCTTATTACGGCGTTGTGGCTTGTATCTCTTATAGATACAGACCGTGAAAGTCCGGGAACAATCGGATACGGCTGTATTCATGGGCCGACTTACGATAAAATAGTATCTGAGAGTACCGTAAAACTTGTCGGTACTGTAAAGAGCATAACTGTAAAGAAAACAAAATTTCAAGAATCAAAAGTTGCCGAGCTTGGCAATGTCACTACCGTTAAAGGTGAGAGTGTCACTTATGCGGGTCAAAGAATAGAAGTACATTTTCCTGTTACAACAAAAATAAAGATTGGTGAACGCATAGTTATTAAGGGCAAAGTGAAACATTTTGCAAAAGCGACCAATATGGGACAATTTGATGCTGCGACATACTATAACAGAAGAGGTGTGTTATTTAGCGTGAATTGCGATGGCGTATATGCGAGTGACGGTAAATATTCTGTTATTAAAGATGCCTTGTACAGCTGCAGGCTAAGATGTGAGAGCATATTGGGAGAGTATTTGTCAGCGGATGATGCTGCGATAATGAAGGCGATGTTGCTTGGTAATAAGAATGAGATAGATCCGCAAATAAAGGATGACTTTAGAAAAAGCGGAATAGCACACATCTTGGCTATATCGGGATTACATATATCATTCTTGGCAATGGGTGTGTTCTACTTTTTTAATGTAGTTTTGCATATCAATGTGCGCATTAGTGCTGTTTTGAGCGGAATATTGATTGTTTTATACGGCATAATGGTAGGAGGAGGTACTTCTACAGTTCGTGCAATTGTAATGTTTGCATTCTTTTTGGTTGCGAAGTGTATAAAACGTGCTTATGATAGCCTGACAGCAATGTCATGTGCGGCAATAGCGTTATGCTTGTTAAATGTAAATATAATTTACGACACGGGATTCAGACTTTCGTTTCTGGCTGTTTTGGCGGCAACATTTGGCGCAAAGTTATATAATGAGCGGGTTTATCGGCCGCCTAAGTATTTGATGACGCTACAAATATCGACGTTAGTTTTTCTTTTTACATTACCGACACTTGTGTCAGCATACAATGAGGTAGCATTCTATTCCATAATTCTTAATCTTTTTGTTATTCCGCTAATGTCTGTTCTGCTTGTAGCCGGGATAGCATTACTTATCTGTGCACAACCATTAATTGCACTTCAGAACACTATAAATACGGGGGATTTCGCACATTATCACAGGATTACAGACATATTGACCTGCACGGTCAAGGCACTTCTGACACTTTTGACAGATGTCGCAAAGTGGATAATTACAGGAATATTATACTTATATAAAGGAACATGTGCTGCTCTTGAACGTATACCTATAGGAAGAGTGAATATTGCGACTCCGACAAAAATCCAGGTAGCGTTATATTTCGTCCTGTTGATTTGTGCGTTACTCTTTTCTAAGAAACTGGGGAAACACATATTGCAATGGTTTGATTTGCAGCTTCGTATTGTTAAAAAAAGAAAAAAGGATACTGAGGAGGCCAATGCAAGATATGATGCGCCGGAAAGTATGGAGAGTGCCAATGCAAGATATGATGCGGTAGGCGTTGCTGTAAGCATATGTATAGCTGTAGTGGCAGTTGTTTTACTGTGTGTACATCCGATACGTGGATTGCAGATAACTATGGCGGATGTTGGACAAGGTGATTCGATGATAATCTGTCACAACGATGGGAAGTATATTATTGACGGGGGCAGTAATAGCGTGCGTGAAGTGGGAAAATATAGAATTGTGCCGCTGCTCAAGGCTATGGGAATAAATAAAATCGACGGAATATTCATAACCCATCCTGATTCGGATCATATGAGCGGAATTGTTGAACTTCTGGAAAATATGAATGAAGAGAATTTTGAAATTGCATGCATATATGTTTATGAAGGGATGCTTGAGGCTGATGAGTATAGTGAACTGAGAGAGCTTGCAAACAGACAAGGGGTGAATATTGTAGGACTGTACGGAGGTCAGGTTATATGCAAAGGCCCTCTTAGTATGCGTGTATTGTATCCATATAGAAATATGCCGGTGGATGACATTAATAATTCATCGCTTGTAATGGAAGTGGATTATGGGGATTTTGGGATGATAACAACCGGCGACGTAGAGGCAAAAGGTGAAGAATGGATAATACAAAATGCCATGTTACACAATGATTGTAAGATATTGAAGGTGGCCCATCATGGTTCCGATTCTTCGTCAAGTGCCGGATTTATTGAGTGGGTAAAACCGAAGTGTGCATTGATATCAGTCGGAGAAAATAATTCATACGGTCATCCGCATAAAGAAACTTTGGCAAGACTTGAAAAATATGCTAAAGGAATAAGAATACTTAGGACAGATGAGAATGGTCAAATAACAATAAGAGTGAGTGGAAATACAACGATAAAGCAATTATAATTTGATTACAAAGAATTAGTCGAATATAATTGCATAAGAAGGGTACAACAATGATATATAAGATTGATGATGCAAATGATAGCAGGCTGGATGAGCTTATGCGCCTGTCGGAGACCGAACTGCTGCGAATGTATGAGCCGAAACCGGGGCTGTTTGCGGCAGAGAGTCCCAATGTAATATTGCGAGCTATGGATGCGGGATATGAACCGATAAGCATTTTACTGTGTGAGGATGATTTGCAACCATTGCCGGACGAGATAGATGAGGCACTTGGCAAAAGCAAAGATGAATACTTGCTTAAACGTGTGGATGCTCACAAAAACACGATAAAAGCGGCGTTTGATGCCGTTGACCAATACAGTCAGGATACGACGGTATATTTGGTAACACGTGATATTTCAAAGCAGATACAGGGCTTTGAGATGACAAGAGGGGCAGTTTGCCTTATGCGCAGGCGTAAACTTCCGACGGTAGAAGATTTGCTTGTTACGGCGAAGAAAGTTGCGGTACTTGAAGAGGTGACCAACCCGACTAATCTCGGTGCAATTTTCAGATGTGCGGCCGCACTTGGTATAGATACACTCATTTTGTCAAAAGGGTGCGCCAATCCATTGTACAAAAGATCGATGCGAGTAGGAATGGGTACAATGTTTCAGGTGGCCTGGACATATACCGACAACGTGGCGGATACGATGAATTTGTTAAAAAATCGCGGCTTTGTGACATTGGCGATGGCGCTGGATGATAGAGCGATATCAATCGAGAATGTTGGAAAAACAGGAGAAAAAGTTGCAATACTTTTAGGCAATGAAGGATATGGTTTGCGAGATGAAACAGTGGAAGCATCCGATATGACTGTGATGATTCCGATGACGGCGGGGGTTGACTCACTTAATGTGGCTTCGGCGTCGGCAATAGCGTTTTGGGAATTAGGGAGAGCAAAGTAATGAAGAAAAGAATTGATTATAATTCACCGGTAATATTGACGTTTGTAATTGTTGCGTTGGGCGCACTAATTTTGGGAATGATTACACGAGGCTTTGTAACTGAAAAGTTTTTTATGGTGTATAGATCGTCGCTTTTTAATCCGTTAACATATTTGAGATTATTTACTCATGTATTGGGTCATGCGGATATATCGCATTATATGGGCAACATTATGATTATTTTGCTGGTGGGACCTATGCTTGAAGAAAAGTATGGAAGTCAGGATTTGCTGATTATGATGCTCATTACTGCAGTCGCAACAGGCTTGATTTTTCTTGTGTTTTTCCCAAACGGCTCATTGTGCGGGGCAAGCGGTATAGCTTTTATGATGATTGTACTGTCATCAGCTACTTGCATGCGTGATGGCAAGATTCCGTTAACACTAATATTGGTGGTGGCATTGTATTTGGGACAGCAAATAGTTGACGGGTTGATGATTCGCGATAATGTCTCTCAGCTGGCACACATTGTCGGCGGTGTGCTGGGCGGTGTTTTTGGCTTTGTATACAGGAAAAAACAGTAGATTGCGATTCGGATGCGTCGGCAGATTGCGATTCGGATGCGGCAGTTAATTGCAGCTTTTTTCTATAATCTGCAGGAAAAATGTTTTTTTGTGAATATGCTAAAGTTTTGCTTGGCATTATCCGATATTAGAATTGAAATAGTATTTTGTAGCATGGAAGCTACTATGTAACGATACACACGATCACCTGATTTCAAGGAGGAGAGAAGATGATTATCAAGAATAGTTCTATAAATATGTCTTCGGCCCGGGAATACACGGAGCATTCCTATTCGACCAAAGAAACTCTTGAAACAAATATGAATGATATAGTTGCGACTCTGGATTTGTCTGAAAATGCGTCGCATTTCAAAATGTCTGATTTGGCAGAAAAGATTAAAGACCAGGAAAAGGAAAACAGGCAGGCACAGAAAGAGCGCGAGGTGAGCAATCTTAGTGCGATGATTGCAAGACAGAAGGCGTCTGAGGCAGCAAATGCAGATGTTAAAAATGAAGATGTAGATTGCGCAGATGGATTGATAGAGGTGTTAAGAAGGATACTTGCAGCACTTCGCGGTGAGAAATTTGAACCATCTGATTGGCCCAGAAAGATTAGATTGGAGCAGGCAAAAGCACGTGCAATGTCTATGACTTTTGCCCAAAGTGCACAAATATGTGTAAGCAGCAGTTCGGTATCCGCCTTGGATATGCGTACGTCGGCCAATTCCGAAGGCGGCAATCTGTGGACGAATGTAACTGCGACAACTACAACTATGTGGGAAAAAGAGGATACCGTGTTTGCATCTGTCGGAAAGGCTGTTACTGCTGATGGAAGAGAGATTGATTTCAATGTCGAAGTTGCAATGTCACGCAGTTTTGCAGGCATATTCAAAAATGTCGATATAACGCAGGAAAAGCGTGTATGTACAGACCCATTGACAATTAACGTTGGGGCGGATGTTGCATCAATCAGCGATAAGAAGTATCGATTTGATCTTAACTGCGACGGCGTCGAGGAGGAAATATCCTTTGCGGTCGGTGGAAGCGGTTTTGTGACACTTGATAAAAACGGAGATGGTAAAGTAAACGACGGTTCGGAATTGTTCGGCGCTAAAACCGGCGATGGATTTGCAGAGCTGGCAGAGTATGACGCAGATGGTAACGGCTGGATTGATGAAGCTGATGATGTGTTTGCACGTTTGAAAATATGGCAAAAAGATGAAGAGGGCAATGATAGAATCATTTCGCTGAAAGATGCAGGTGTTGGCGCAATTTTTCTGGGTAACGTCGGTACCGATTTTACTTTGCGGGATGCTGCCGGTAATGTGAAGGGGGCTGTTCGAAAAACCGGTATATATTTGAAGGAAAATGGGGACGTCGGCGCGATTCAACATGTCGACTTGGCACTGTAGCGAAGAAACTCCCTGACTTGCCGTGAATGTAACGTTAACATTTTAGGGATAAAGACATAGATATTTTGGTTATACAGTGATTAATGCATATTCCGTGTATTACCACTGTTACCTCAATTAAGTGGTCAAAGACAAGGAGGTCTTTGGCCACTTTTATTGCCTGTATTTTGGGTAACGCCACTTGTGGTCTGCAAAAATGGGTGTAATGGTATATAATGTAACGGTCACTAGAATAAATCAAGCATATTGTCAAGATATATGTGCTCGCGTACGTGTATCTGATATTCCGGCTTGACCATATAGTATAGAAGGAACTCCAATATAAGGGCACTGCCGAGGCTGCGACCTTCTATTTTGAAGTTAATATATCCCATTGGCAGATAGACTGAAGTGATATCATTGATACCGATGAATCCGGGATTATTCATAGCTCCGCTGAAAGAATATGTGTTGCCTGCATTTGGCGTACTGCAAACGAAATTGTCGGATTCTCCTAAGATTTTGCGACTGACACTTTCGTAGCAGGCTTTGCGACTGTTGCAACCGTAGTAGCAACATTCATTACAGAGAAATTCAGCCTTTTTTCGCAAGTTGAGCGGCAATTGACCGAGTAAGTCAAAGGACTTATTAAAACGAAAATCGGGAACAACATATGAGAAATCATCGTTGGATAGTTCATTAATAAGTGCATTGGAATCGGTTATGACCTTTGTTGTTGATGAGACGGCATAAAGATTCGGATATTTTTCTTTTATATACTGCAACAGCAAGTCGGAATGAACAATGATTCCGTTAGCGTTAGCGGTATTTTCGGAAAAAAGACGACAAAGATTATTACATTTTGCATCGTCTAAGAGTTCCTTGGTAATCAACGAATTGCTGAAAGTCAGCCTGGCGCTGATATTGTATTCGCGCATTAGATTAAGAACATCGCTTGCGTCGGCGTCACAATTCTCTATACGACCGCCACCCCAGATACAGTCGGATGGTGCACCGTAGACAGAACCGATTTGACACCAATCATAGAAATACTCGCGATGGTTGTAAAAAAGAGGTATAAATAATTTATATAATTCGTAGAACTCAAAAAGTCCCGGTAAGTGATAATATGCTATAGAATTATTTTTATCCATTATTACGTGCTCCTTTTTGTGCTACTTCATATAATAACAGTATTTGATAAAATGAAAAAGCTTGAAGAGTCTACCGGCGATAGGACATAATAGAAAAAAGAAAACATAGGGAAGATGATTGATGAGTGAATCAAAGCAAACTTGGGGAAAACAAAATATTGTAAAACTGATACCGGTTGTTATATTCATAGGTCTTTCGCTTTTTCTGCATATATATAGAATCAGTGAAGTGCCGAGAGGTATCTATATTGATGAGATGGCGATGGCATATGATTCGTGGAGCCTGGGGAATTTTGGCGTTGAGCGACATCTGTCAAGTTGGCCGCTTTATTTGAATAATTGCGGAGGCGGACAGAGTGTGCTGTATTGTTATCTTGATATGCCTCTTCTTATGATAATGGGAATTACGCCTGTAGCCATTCGTATTCCGTCCATCATTTTCTCCATGCTGGCCTGCATATGCGGATACCGCTTGATTAAAAGGCAGTTAGGTTACAGAGCCGGAGTCATATATCTTGCACTATTTACATTGTTCCCGTATTTTACAATGGCGGGCAGAATAGGTTTGGATTGCAACCTGATGTTGGGGCTTAGTGTATTGATGCTTGATGTGTTGCATAAGGCAATTCTTTCAAAGAAACGCTCGCTTTATGTTTGGACCGGTGTGATTGCCGGCGTGACGTTGTATTCGTATGCATTGAGTTATCTTATTTTGCCAATGTTTTTTGTACTTGCGATTGCAATGTTATTATGGATGCGCCGCATTCGTATTATGGATATTGTTGCACTTTTGCTGCCTGTGGTAATACTTGGCACACCATTGTTGATTGTACAGATTATCAATCTGTTTGATTTGCCGGAGCTTAAGCTTGGCGTGATTACATTTACCAAGCAAATTGATTACCGCGCCGGCGAGGTGGGATTCGGTCATATTTGGGAAAACGTGCATGGATTGTATCGCTGCATATTTAAGACAGATATTTCGGAATTCAGCAATTTCAAGGGATATTCCAATCTCTATCCGGTGTCGGTGCCGTTTTTGGCGCTTGGTGCTGTGCTAAGTATAGTGAAATTTGTGAAAAATCTGATTCGTCGCCGTTTCGACATATCTGATTTTGTGACGGTATATGTGGGATGCGTCGTCGCGATTGCATTATTGCTTGACGGAATATTGACCTACAGAATCAATTCCATATTCTTTGGACTGGCATATATGATAGTGTTTGCGATGGAATGGCTGATTACTACTTTGAAAAAATGGGGAATCGGAATATGCGGATTGGCCGCAATCGCATATATTATCTATTTTGGATCATTTAGCAATTACTATTTCAATGTTTACCCGGATGACATATATCCGCAGAGACTTTTTGGCGAGAATCCTGTGCCGGCGCTTGAATATGTACATTCGCTCGGTGACGATATCGGCAACAGACGCATATTCTTAGGCGGTATAAATGAGGCGTATTTGCACTATTTGGCATATACGCAGACTAGCCCTTATGATTATGATTTGGAAAAAAACGGAAACATAGGAACAGATGAGTTGGTATTTTATGCACCTACGCCGTATGATATACACTCCAACTATGTGATGTATCTTCCGGATGAAGAAGAGAAGGCGGGCCTTAGTGAATTGGGATTTGAATGTACTCAGATGGGTCCTTTCTATATATATATAAATTACTAAAGCGTAGTGTTTACTGTTGTTAATTGTTAAGGTATGCAACATTTACAACAAGTCAGATTATACAAAATGATTGTTTTTTTAACTGCTTACAGTCGTTAATATGTGCATTTTTTTCATATATGGTTGACAATAACTGTTTTGAATGGTATATTTTATTACGGAGCGTAACAAAATTGTAACAATTTGAATGTGTTACAATCAGTCAACACTTACTTAACCGAAAGGGCGGTTAAGTACACGAAGGGGTCGTGTGGGGCAAATATATGATGAGAAAATGGACTAAGACGATAGCGTTGATAGCAGCATGCGGAATAGTAGTAGGAATGAATCCGATGTCCGTATCAGCTTCGACATTATCAGATTCTTTACCAAGTGCAGGATTTTCACTTGCTGTTGAAAGCGGTACAAGTGTTAAGCAGGTTAAAGAGCAGGTTAAAGTAATAGCAGATAAAAAAAATGCAAATGAAGAGCTTACGGTAGTTGAGACGGCTAATCAGTTGGCTATGGCAGATACGATTGATTTCTCCAAGCAGGTGATTGAGCCTATTACAATATCTGATACAGCTAAGAATAAGATCGCAGCCGATGCTGAAGAAGATTTTTCCAATTTGGTTATTGCACAGGTTAATGATTACGTTAACGTGCGTGATTACCCGGATGAGGAAGAGGGCGAGATTGTCGGAAAGCTGTATGATAAGTCGGTTGGTAACTTTATTGAAGAAGTTGACGGCTGGTACAAGATTGAATCCGGTAGTTGTACAGGATACGTTAAAGCTGAGTATTGTGTAACCGGTGATGAGGCTGTAGAGCTTGCCAAGGAAGTAGGAACACTTCTTGCACGAGTTAATACAACAACACTTAAGGTTAGGGAAGAGCCCGGTATGGATGCAACTGTACTTGGACTTGTTCCGATAGATGATGAACTTTTGGTAGTGGAAGAGCTTGACGGTTGGGTTAAGGTTGATATAGAGGAAGGTTACGGATACGTATCTGATGAATATGTCGATCTTCATACAGAATTTGTAAAAGCAGAATCCAAAGAAGAAGAAGAGACAAGACTTGCTAAGGAGAAGGCCGAAAGAGAAAAGGCTAACGAAGCTGCAAGAGAAGCAACAGAGAGTCAGAATGCAGCAGGAACAAGTTATAGACCGGAGAACCCGGTTACAACAGTATCCGGTAGCGGATCCGGTGCGGCTGTTTGTAATTACGCATTGCAGTTTGTCGGCAATCCTTATGTATTCGGTGGTTCTTCGCTTACAAACGGTACAGACTGTTCGGGATTCGTAATGAGTGTATATCGTAACTTTGGTGTATCATTACCTCATTCTTCGGCAGGTGACAGAAATGTCGGTTATGATGTCGGCGGATTGGCAAATGCACAGCCGGGTGACTTGGTATGTTATTCAGGACACGTTGCATTGTATATCGGTAACGGACAGATTGTTCATGCGTCAACAAGTAAGACCGGTATTATCGTATCAAATGCGGCATATCGTACACCACTTTGTGTAAGACGTATCTTCTAAATATTGATAAGATTGATAAGAATGTGGGAGCAACAATAGTTGCTCCCATTTTTTTATTACTATGTCGTAAAATAATGTTATAATATTGCTGTTGACCGAACGGTCGGATGACACAGAAAGGAATAACTCCAATCAAGGTATGATTTTGATTGGGATATGTACACGTATATGAAAAAATATGATGCATTTATAAGCTACAGACATTTACCACTTGATATGTATGTTGCAAAAACATTACACAAGACCCTTGAGAGCCTTAAATTACCTAAGAATCTTATGGCACAAGGTAAAAAAAGTAAGATTGAGCGTGTATTTCGAGACAGAGACGAATTGCCACTGTCAAGCAACCTGTCAAAGTCTATTGATGAGGCATTGCGTGAATCGGAATACCTTGTTGTTATATGTACTCCCAAGCTTAAAGAATCCGAATGGTGCATTAGAGAGATAGAGACTTTTAAGAAAATGTACGGACAGCAGAATATTTTTGCTGTTCTGGCAGAGGGTGAGCCGGAGGAATCATTGCCGACACAGTTACTCACGGAGGAGTATGAGGAAACCGATGAATTCGGTAATACCGTGGTGAAGGTAAGAAATGTTGAACCGCTTGCGGCAGATGTTCGCGGTAACAATAAAGCACAGATAAAGAAGAAGATAAAAGAAGAAAGCCTTAGATTGGCAGCACCTATATTCGGTGTTGCTTATGATGATCTAAAACAGCGTCACAGAGAGCGCAGATTGAAAAAAATGTTGTCGATTGCGTCTGTGGTATCCTTAGTGCTTCTAATCTTCGGAATAATCAGCACTTCCATGGCTATTACGATAAAGAGACAGTCAAAGATTGTTAATGAGGGATATTCCATTGCATTGGCAAACGAAGCATTGGACAAGCTTTCCGAAGGTGATGTGGATGAGGCACTTCGCTTGTCTGATGAATCGATAAAATTGCAGGACAATGCTACGACACAGAATGCTAAGAATATGGCATTGGCTACATATGCGCCGGGAGGAATTCTGGTTAATACGGATGTTATCAGATTGGATACGGGAGTACTTGGAATGTTTGCATCTAACGATGCAAGCAAGGTGATTATATCCGATAACAACGGACGATTGCTTGCATATGATACCAAGACTGAGGAAATAAAGGAATTGCAGGAAGCCGGCAAATCATATTGCCAGATGGGTAATGCTGCATTTGTAGATAATGACAGACTTATATGTGACAGTGGTAACGAAGTATTGCTTATTGATGTGAATTCCGGTGAAGCAAAAAGTATAGTCTCTGAGTATTCGGGAATAACAGTTGACGCGGAAAGCAACAGTTTGTGCCTCACAAGTAGCGGAGATTTTAAGGTATTCAATCTTGATAGTATGGATATGCGTTTTGAAGTGAGCATACCATGCAGTCTGGGATGTAAGTGTGCTGTTACGTGTGATGGTCAAAAGATGTTTGTTGTTGATGACACCGATGTATTTAACAATGGTTTTACGGTAGTAGATGCCAATGACGGAAATGCAGTTGTAAGCGGTGCAAAACTCGGAGGAGCGGTTGTATCGGTAACAGGAGGGGAAGGATGCTTCTATTTGGCAGTTACCGATATGAATGAGACTTCGGATGTGACACACTCTTATGTTGCCAAGATTAGCGCGGAGAGCGGTGATATTGTGTGGAAAAGCGATATAAGTAAAGTCATGTTTGCAAATGTTGACTACGTGGGTCAAGAGGGCAAGGGATATGTATATGCTCTTACTCCTGTAGGACCTGTTACATATGATGCAGATACCGGAATGCGCATAGCAGAAGCATCTCCTACAACGATGTCGGTTGTGTCGGGTAGATTGGCGGACGCAGGCAGACAGTATGTAGTTACACTCGACGGACAGATATTGTATTATGACGTTGTTACCGGAGCATGCGATAAACTCAATGATTATTATGTGGAACCTTCGTTAAAGGTAAGCAATGCTCTGATAACCGAAGACAGTGCATATATTTGGTATCAGGGAACAGGATATGTGTCGGTATATCATTCGTATGCAGGTAGTGCGGATACCGGCGAGATACAGACATCAATCGACCCTGAGGAATATTTGAATGCAACTACAACAGATGAGTTTATTTCATATAAGGATACGGTGTATGACCTGTACGGTGCGGGCGAGATTGCGAATATACCGCAGGATGAGATGTATTCGGTGATTATTCGCTCGGCTGATGAAAAGTATTATATGTGCTATAACGCGATGGAGGATAATGTGAGAATATTTGAAGCTTCCACAGGCAATAAGCTTAGTACGGTAGATGCCAAAATCGGTATGATTTGCTGTGTATTCTTCTCGACTGATAACAAATATGCCTGTATATCATTCCAAAATGGCGATCTTGAGATATATGATATGACAACATTTGAGCAAGTGGCGACGTTATCCAAGGATTATCTGGCAATAACAAAGATGTATCCGCTGGAGGACGGTAGCTATGCGATAGCCGGCCCTATGCGGACAGAGGTCTTTGATGCCGGCTTTGAAAAAGTGATGTCTATTGAGACTACGTCACGTTATGAATGTATCGGATACAGCATACCCAATCAGAGCTTTGTTGTAAAAAGCAATGATAATATTGAATTCGTACCTTACAAAAAGCAGTAAGGCACGGTGAATCAATGCATATTAATGGTAATTAATTACCTTTTCATAATCATAGCCACGATCGGGTGTAAATTCTCTGCGGTTAAGTTCGAAGTAAACTACTGCATTTGTTTTTACGTTTATATCGATTGCGGCTATGCCATCTTCCGGTTTTACGATATCACTCTTGATTAGTGGCTTGGCTGAGTCTTTGAGCAACTTCTTTTGCTCATCGGTCAGGTAGTGCGGTTCACCCAGGTCATGCCATAATTTGAGAGGATTGCAACAGTCCTCATCAACGCTTTTTACTATTAATGAATATTCGGAAGCGTCAACGGGGATAGTGATGTGGCGCGTATATGCATCACTGTCAACATTCCACAGTATGCCGGCGTAGCCTTGTTCTCCCTTTACCATGACCGTATTTCCATCTCTATATACACATTGATTCCCAGATTTTTTCAGATTCTTGAAAAATTGGAAAGTATAGAAGGTAGGCTTGGGAATATTGCCCTCGGCTACAAGACCGAAACCACCGTTAAACGGTGTGAATTGAACTCCCTGTTCTTCAAAAACATCACCGAAAGTCCAATATGAATACAACTCGCAGGATTCACCGAGGCGTGATAATTGTCCTGCAATATACGCAGCATTAAGATTGGTGTCGTGGATGACACCCTTAGGCGTATAGGAAGTACTGAACTCTGTAATATGCATCGGTGTAGAGCGGAATTCGTCAAATGAGTCGATTATTGCACGGCTGGTTGCGAGGTTAGCGATACGCATATCCGAATCTTCCAATGTTGAATAGTCATAGTGACCGTCACGCGTCGGAAAATCGACAGTATAATGGTGTCGTGTAATATAATCCACATCTAAATGCTCTTTTTTACAGAAATCAAGGAATGCTCTAATCCACTCCTCATCATTGACTCCGCAGATGGCAGGTCCGCCCACCTTAAAGGCAGGATCAAATGCTTTGATGGCAAGGAATGTCTCTTTGAAAAGCTTGAAATACTCCTGCATGTCGGCTTTATACCAAAAACCCGGCAGATTGGGCTCATTCCATACTTCGATAGGCCAATCATGCACGTCATTGCCATAGCGCTTCTTTAGATGCGCCAAAAGCGCAATCACCATATCGGTCCATAGTTTGTAATCCTTAGGCGGTGTAGTATTGCCTTTCCAATAGAAAATGGTCTGCGTACCGGAGGCCATTTTATATGGCATAAATCCAAGCTCCAAATACGGGCGAATGTTTAGCTCTAAGTATTTGTCAAAAATGCGGTCGATGTAGGTGTAATTATATTCAACCTTGGTGACACCGTCTTCTTCATATTCATGGTAGATGGCAACGTCATCGCAAAATAGGCCGTGGCCGCGGATGAGTTTAAAACCTATTTCTTCCTGTACAAATTGCAATTCATCAAGATATTCCTTGGTGAGTGCAAGACCTAAGCGTCCGGTGCCGATGCATGAATCCACATTGTTTCTGAAAAATATATTGTCATTTGGGTTAATCTTTATATTTGTAATCATTTGAGTATTATTTGTGACGACAGTTGCCTGCCGACTGTTCCTTTCTCAGATTAATATAT